>KL568559.1:25407-30418 GCA_000715605.1 Streptomyces speibonae
CGCCACCGCGGCCACCACGGGCCGGGCGGTCGGCACCGCCACGGGCCGGGCGGTTGCCGGCGCGGGCAGCGGCGTTCTCGGCGCGGACCTCGGCGATGTTCTTGACGTCGCCCTTGTAGATCCAGACCTTCACACCGATGCGGCCGAAGGTCGTCTTGGCCTCGAAGAAGCCGTAGTCCACGTTCGCGCGGAGCGTGTGCAGGGGCACACGGCCCTCGCGGTAGAACTCCGAGCGGGACATCTCGGCGCCGCCGAGACGGCCACCGCACTGGATCTTGATGCCCTTGGCGCCCGCCTTCATCGCCGACTGCATGCTCTTGCGCATGGCGCGGCGGAAGGAGACGCGGGAGGAGAGCTGCTCGGCGACGGCCTGGGCCACCAGCTGGGCATCCGTCTCGGGGTTCTTGACCTCGAGGATGTTCAGCTGGACCTGCTTGCCCGTGAGCTTCTCGAGGTCACCGCGGATGCGGTCGGCCTCGGCGCCGCGGCGGCCGATGACGATGCCCGGACGAGCGGTGTGGATGTCCACCCGCACGCGGTCACGGGTGCGCTCGATCTCGACCTTGGAGATGCCGGCGCGCTCCATGCCGGACGTCATCATCCGGCGGATGGCGACGTCTTCCTTGACGTAGTCCTTGTACAGCTTGTCGGCGTACCACCGCGACTTGAAGTCGGTGGTGACACCGAGCCGGAACCCGTGCGGGTTTACCTTCTGGCCCATTACCGGGTTCCTTCCTTGCTGCTGACGACCACGGTGATGTGGCTGGTCCGCTTGCGGATCCGGTAGGCACGGCCCTGGGCGCGCGGACGGAACCGCTTCAGGGTCGGGCCCTCGTCGACGTAGGCCTCGGAGATGAAGAGGCTGTCGACATCGGTGTGGTCGTAGTTGTGCGCGGCGTTGGCGATGGCGCTGTCCAGCACCTTGCCGACCGGCACGCTCGCGGCCTGCGGGGCGAAACGCAGGACCGCCTGAGCCTCCGTGGCGTCCATGCCACGGATGAGGTCCACCACGCGGCGGGCCTTCATGGGCGTGACGCGGATGTACCGCGCCTGGGCCCTGGCTTCCATGGTTGTCCCTTCAGTGTCTGTCATGGTCGATTGCACCCCGCCGACTAGCGGCGCTTCGACTTCCGGTCGTCCTTGACGTGGCCCCGGAAGGTGCGGGTCGGCGAGAACTCGCCGAGCTTGTGGCCGACCATCGACTCGGTGACAAACACCGGGATGTGGGTCTTGCCGTTGTGCACCGCGATCGTGTGGCCGAGCATCGCCGGGACGATCATCGAGCGGCGGGACCAGGTCTTGATGACGTTCTTGGTACCGGCTTCGTTCTGGGCGTCCACCTTCTTGATCAGGTGGTCGTCGACGAAGGGTCCCTTCTTCAAGCTACGAGGCATCTCAACCCGTCCTTAGCGCTTCTTGTTCGTCTTGCGGCGGCGGACGATGTACTTGTTCGACGCCTTCTTGGGCGAACGAGTACGGCCTTCCTTCTTGCCCCACGGGGACACGGGGTGGCGACCACCGGAAGTGCGGCCCTCACCACCACCGTGCGGGTGGTCAACCGGGTTCATGACGACACCGCGGACGGTCGGGCGCACGCCCAGCCACCGCTTGCGGCCCGCCTTGCCCCAGCTGATGTTGCTCTGCTCGGCGTTGCCGACCTCGCCGACAGTGGCGCGGCAGCGGACGTCGACCAGGCGGATCTCGCCGGACGGCATGCGCAGGTGGGCCATCTGGCCCTCCTTGGCGAGCAGCTGCACCGAGGCGCCGGCGGAGCGGGCGAACTTGGCGCCGCCGCCGGGACGCAGCTCGATGGCGTGCAGCGTCGTACCGACCGGGATGTTGCGCAGGGCAAGGTTGTTGCCCGGCTTGATGTCGGCCCCGGGACCGTTCTCCACGCGGTCGCCCTGCTTCAGGTCACGCGGCGCGAGGATGTAGCGCTTCTCGCCGTCCGCGTAGTGCAGGAGCGCGATGCGCGCGGTGCGGTTGGGGTCGTACTCGATGTGCGCGACCTTCGCCGGCACGCCGTCCTTGTCGTGACGACGGAAGTCGATCACGCGGTAGGCGCGCTTGTGGCCACCGCCCTGGTGGCGGACGGTCACACGACCGGAATTGTTACGGCCGCCCTTGCTGTGCAGGGGGCGGACCAGCGACTTCTCCGGCGTGGACCGCGTGACCTCGACGAAGTCGGCGACGCTGGAGCCACGACGGCCCGGAGTCGTCGGCTTGTACTTGCGGATACCCATTGTCTCTCAGTCCTCGGAAGTGATTCCGAAATCTGGACGATCCCGACCGCTTACGCGGTCGGACCGCCGAAGATGTCGATTCGGTCGCCCTCGGCAAGGGTCACGATCGCGCGCTTGGTCGCCGCACGCTGGCCGAAGCCGGTACGGGTCCGCTTGCGCTTGCCCACACGGTTGATCGTGTTGACCCCGGTGACCTTGACCTCGAAGACCGCCTGGACGGCCTGCTTGATCTGGGTCTTGTTCGCGCTCGGGTCGACGAGGAACGTGTACTTGTTCTCGTCGATCAGCGCGTAGCTCTTCTCCGACACGACCGGCTTCAGCAGGACGTCACGGGGGTCCGTGTACGCCTTGCTCGCCGGGGTGACGACGGTGTTCTTGCCTTCGGCCTCGTGACGGCGCGCCTTGGCGACGCGACGGGCCTTGGCCGCCTTGGCGGCCTTCGAGGCGATCGAGGGGTGACGGGCAGCCATCAGACCTCGCTCCCTTCGTTGTCGTTGGCCTTGTTCGGGCCGGCGACGAAGGACTCGAAAGCGGCCTTGGTGAAGACCACGTCGTCCGAGACGAGAACGTCGTACGTGTTCAGCTGGCCCGGCTCCAGGATGTGGACCTGGGGCAGGTTGCGGGCGGACAGCCACGCGGCCTCGTCGGCGCGGTCGACGACCAGGAGCAGGTTCTTGCGCTCCGAGATCTTGCCGAACAGCGTCCTGGCGGCCTTCGTGGAGGGCGTCTCACCCTCGATCACGCCGGTGACGACGTGGATGCGGTTGTGGCGGGCCCGGTCGGTGAGGGCGTGGCGCAGGGCCGCGGCCTTCATCTTCTTGGGGGTCCGCTGCGAGTAGTCGCGCGGCTGCGGGCCGTGGACGACGCCACCGCCGGCGAACTGCGGGGCGCGGGTCGAGCCCTGACGGGCGCGGCCGGTGCCCTTCTGGCGGTACGGCTTGCGGCCACCGCCACGGACTTCACCGCGGGACTTGGTCTTGTGGGTGCCCTGGCGGGCAGCGGCCAGCTGCGCGACGACGACCTGGTGGATCAGCGGGATGCTGACCTTCTCGACGTCGAAGATCTCCGCGGGGAGCTCGACGGTACCGGCCTTGTCGCCCGCCGGCGAAAGGATGTCAACAGTGCTCATCGGTTACCTCAGGCCCCCTTGGCCGCGGTGCGGACCAGGACGAGGCCGCCGTTCGGACCGGGAACCGCGCCCTTGATGAGCAGCAGACCCTTCTCCGCGTCAACGGCGTGGACGGTCAGGTTCTGGGTGGTGACCCGCTCGTTGCCCATGCGGCCCGCCATGCGGAGGCCCTTGAACACACGGCCCGGAGTGGCGCAGCCACCGATGGAGCCGGGCGAGCGGTGCTTGCGCTGGGTACCGTGTCCGGCGCCGAGGCCACGGAAGTTGTGGCGCTTCATGACACCGGCGAAGCCCTTGCCCTTGCTCTTGCCGGTCACGTCGACCTTCACGCCGGCCTCGAACACCTCGGCGGTGACTTCCTGGCCCAGCGTGTACTCGGAGGCGTCCGCCGTGCGGATCTCGACGAGGTGACGACGGGGGGTGACGTCGGCCTTGGCGAAGTGACCCTTGAGGGGCTTGTTCACCTTGCGCGGGTCGATCTCGCCGAAGGCGAGCTGGACCGACTCGTAGCCGTCGACGTCGTTCGTACGGACCTGGGTGACGACGTTGGGGCCGGCCTTGACGACGGTGACCGGGACGACACGGTTGTTCTCGTCCCACACCTGCGTCATGCCGAGCTTCTCGCCCAGGATGCCCTTGATCTGCTTAGCCATCTCTTCAGATCACCGGCCTCAGAGCTTGATCTCGATGTCGACACCGGCCGGGAGGTCGAGTCGCATCAGAGAGTCAACGGTCTTGGGGGTCGGGTCGAGGATGTCGATCAGGCGCTTGTGCGTGCGCATCTCGAAGTGCTCGCGCGAGTCCTTGTACTTGTGCGGCGACTTGATGACGCAGTACACGTTCTTCTCAGTGGGCAGCGGCACCGGGCCCGCGACCGACGCACCAGTGCGGGTCACCGTCTCGACGATCTTCTTCGCCGAGGAGTCGATGACCTCGTGGTCGTAGGCCTTGAGCCGGATGCGGATCTTCTGTCCCGCCATGGCTACTTCGTAGTCCTGTCTCTCTTTACGCTCTGGACCCGGCAGGATCCCCTCCGCTCCGACCCACGCGGTCGGGCGTGTCGCAGTCCCGCTGACACAAATGTCCCTTGTTCGAACATCCCTGCGGGATTGACACGGCCCTACCAGAACCGCGGACCGGGGGCGAAAGGCCCACCGGGTGCCTGGCCGGCGCCGCACGACGCTTCCCGGAAGATTCCCGTACGTCCGCCCCTGCACCTTGCGGTGCAATGCGTGGGACGACGAGTACTGTGGGACTCGCTTCCGGTCCTCCCGGCGGGAGGCGCGCAGCATCAACGCTCGACCGAGCAACTCCGACAGTCTGCCATAGCGGGCAGGGGCCTGGCCAATCGGGCGAGAGAGATTACCCCGCGAATGGCCCCGGTCAAACAAGGTGACGGCATCAGCCCTGTTTGGCGACCGTGAGCACCACCGCCGCGTCCTCGAGCGCCAGCAGCCCGTGACGGGCCGGCGGGATGGCGACGAGGTCGCCGCTGCGGCCCTCCCATTCGGCGTCGCCGCTGGTCAGGCGGACACGGCCGCGCAGGACCAGCAAGGTCGCCTCGCCCGGGCTCTCGTGCTCGGCCAGGCTCGTGCCGGCGGTCAGCGCGAGGAGCGTCTGGCGCAGGGTGTGTTCGTGG
>KL568559.1:30532-35054 GCA_000715605.1 Streptomyces speibonae
TCAGCGCGGCGGCCCAGCCCGGCAGGGCCAGGGCCAGGGCGAGACCCACGGCCAGCGCGACGGCCGCGCCCGCGTACAGGGCGACGCGCCATCAGAGATGTGTATAAGAGACAGCGCTGGAGGTGTTCGCGGGCCAGGGCGTCGAGCGAGAACTTCTGCATGGCCTCAAGCCTTCCCGGCCGGGCGGCGCGGTCACCAGGGCCATGCGGGGCACATCGTGGCGTCCGCCACCTTCACCCGGACGGCCGTACCGGCGCCCCGGCCCTCCGTGATACTGGCGCGGTGCCGTCGACACCGCTGCCGCTGCCCCCGGAGCCCATCACACCCGACCCGCCGGCGCCGATAGCGCGCCCGCTGCTCACCCAGTCCTGGCTGGAGCTGACGTTCGTGCACTGGGCGGTGGACCCGGCCGACGTGGCCGGCCTGCTGCCGCCGGGCACCGTGCCCGACACGCTGGACGGGGTGACGTACGTCGGTCTCGTCGCCTTCCGCATGCACCGGGTGGGGTGGCTGCGGCTCCCGGGGGTGCCGTATCTCGGGAACTTCCCGGAGACCAACGTGCGCCTGTACTCCGTGGACGCGCACGGGCGGCGCGGGGTGGTCTTCCTCTCCCTGGACGCCTCCCGGCTGATCCCGGTGGCGGTCGGGCGCCTGGCCTTCCGGATGCCGTACGTCTGGTCGCGGATGCGCGTCGAGCACCTCGACGGCCGCACCGTCCGCTACACGAGTTGCCGGCGGTGGCCCGGGCCGCGCGGCGCGGGCGGCCGGCTCACCGTGCGCCGCGGCGAGCCGGTCGTGGAGCCGACCGAGCTGGAGCACTTCCTCACCGCGCGCTGGGGCATGCACGGCGTCTTCTTCGGCCGGTCGATGTACCTGCCCAACGCGCATCCGCGCTGGCCGCTGCACCGGGCGGAGCTGGTGGAGTGCGAGGAGGACCTGGTCACCGCGGCCGGTCTGCCCGAGCCGGCCGGCGCGCCGGTGAGCGTGCTGTACTCACCGGGCGTCCCCGCGCGCTTCGGGCGGCCGGCCCGACCGGGCGGGATTCCCACGCCGTGACGGCGTGACGCGGCGGTCCGCGCCGACGGCGCCCCCGGCGTCACCCCCGGACGCCGGGACGGGACACGCCCGCGTCAGATGACGCCCTGCGCCAGCATCGCGTCCGCCACCCGCTCGAAGCCCGCGATGTTCGCGCCGGCCACGTAGTCGCCGGGGGCGCCGTAGCGCTCGGCGGTCTCGGCGCAGGTGGAGTGGATGTCGGTCATGATGCGCGCCAGCTCCTGCTCGACCTGGTCGGCCTTCCACGAGGTGCGCGAGGCGTTCTGCGTCATCTCCAGCGCGCTGACCGCGACGCCGCCCGCGTTGGCGGCCTTGCCGGGGCCGAAGGCGACGCCGGCCTGCTGGAGCAGGTCGACGGCCTCGGGCGTGGTCGGCATGTTCGCGCCCTCGGAGACGGCCTTGACGCCGTTGCGGATCAGGGTGGCGGCGTCGTCCTTGTTCAGCTCGTTCTGCGTGGCCGACGGCAGGGCGACGTCCGCGGGGACCTCCCACACCCGTCCGCCCGGCACGAACCGCGCGGAGCCGCCCCGGCGGTCGGCGTAGGTGCTGACCCGGCCGCGCTCGACCTCCTTGATCTGGCGCAGCAGCTCCAGGTCGATGCCCTTCTCGTCGACGACGTAGCCGCCGGAGTCGGAGCAGGTCACCGGGTTGGCGCCGAGGGCGGCCAGCTTCTGGATGGTGTAGATCGCCACGTTGCCGGAGCCGGAGACGACCGCGGTCTGCCCCTCCAGGTCCTCGCCGCGGGCGCGCAGCATGGCCTCGGCGAACAGCACGTTGCCGTACCCGGTCGCCTCGGGGCGGATCAGCGAGCCGCCCCAGCCGGCGTTCTTGCCGGTCAGCACGCCGCCCTCCCAGCGGTTGGTGATCCGCCGGTACTGGCCGAACAGGTAGCCGATCTCACGGGCGCCGACCCCGATGTCCCCGGCGGGGATGTCGGTGTACTCGCCGATGTGCCGGTACAGCTCGGTCATGAAGGACTGGCAGAAGCGCATGACCTCGGCGTCGCTGCGGCCCTGCGGGTCGAAGTCGCTGCCGCCCTTGCCGCCGCCGATGCCGAGCCCGGTGAGCGCGTTCTTGAAGATCTGCTCGAAGCCGAGGAACTTGATGATCCCGAGGTTCACCGAGGGGTGGAACCGCAGCCCGCCCTTGTACGGGCCGAGGGCGCTGTTGTATTCGATCCGGAAGCCCCGGTTGACGTGGACCCGGCCCTGGTCGTCCTGCCAGGGCACCCGGAACATGATCTGCCGCTCGGGTTCGACCAGCCGCGCGACGAGCCCCGGCTCGGCGTACTCGGGGCGCGCCGCGAGCACCGGGGCGAGGGTGTCCAGCACCTCGCGTGCGGCCTGGTGGAACTCGGGTTCCGCCGGGTTACGGCGTTCTATCTCGGCACGCAGCAGGTCGAGGGAGGTCTGGGCGTCGGGTCGTGAGGTCACGGGAACCCTTTCTGGCGCGGCGGACACCGGTACGGGACCGGTGAAGGGCGCTCGGCGCCGTTGCCGCGCGCAGGACAGGGGCCGACCGGAAGGTGGTTGCCCCGGGCGGCCAGCTTTCCAGTGTTACCTCCGTGTAAACCGGAACGGCAAGACGTACACCCGATCGTCCGCTATCTGAGACCTCACGCCCGGGACCCGGGACGGGCGCGGGAGGTGAGGCGCTCCCAGTTGCGATGGCCGATGTCGGCCTTCTGCTCGTCGGTGAACGGCGCGTTCTCCAGGAAGGAGCGGGCGGCGCCGTCACTGGTGTCGACGTAGGGGAAGCCGCCGGGGCGGGTGCCGTAGGTGAAAGGGTAGTCGGTGGAGTACAGCATCCGGCCGGTGCCCATCACCTCGGCGGTCCAGCGCAGGTAGCGGGGGCTGTTGGTGCCGCTGCCGGCGACCCAGAAGTTGTGCGTGAAGTAGTCGGCCAGGGGCCGGCTCAGGCCGCCCGCCTCGGCGAAGAAGCCGGTGTGGTCGAGGTAGAACAGCACGATTTCGCCCCAGTGCCCGGCGATCACCTGAAGGTCGGGGAACCGGTCGAAGACCCCCGAGAAGATCATGCGCAGGTACTGGACGCCGAGGTCGTAGTACCAGCCGAGTCCGGCTCCGGCCAGGATGGGGCCCATGGGCCCGGGAAGGCCGGAGTAGTAGGCGTCCACGACAGGCTGCGCCGGTGTCTGCGGGTGGAAGTGCAGCGGTACGGCCAGCCGCTCGGCCGTCGCGTACAGCTCGTCGTGGTCGGGGTGGTCGGCCAGTTTGTCTCCGGTGCGGCCGTAGAGCATGGCCCCCGGGAAGCCCAGCTCGCACACGGCGCGCTCCAGTTCGGCCGCGGCCGCCGCGGGCGACTGGGTGGGAATCGCGGCGAACGCCTGGAAGCGGTCGGGCCGGGCGGCGACGATCGCGGCGAGTTGGTCGTTGGCCTCGCGCGCCACCGCCACGGCGTCGGCCTCCGGCAGGTCCTGCACGCCCGGGGTCGACAGGGACAGCACGGCGACGTCGATCCCCTGGTCGTCCATGTGCGCCAGCCGCCGTTCACCGACGTCGCGCAAGCTCGTCGCGACCGGGCCGTCCCCGAAGCCCCGCGAGAAGATCTGCGGCGATCCGGCCCGCCGGTACGCCTCGAGGACGGCGGGCACGACGACGGTCTCTTCCACTCCGATGATCCGCAGACGGTCGGACATGCTGTTCCCCTCACCCTTTGTTACCGACGGAATCAGAAGAACGATACCACCGATAATGAACAACGGTATCGTCGATGCGATAACAGCGATAACGCCAGGCGGGGTGAACGAGCACGGTTATCGTGAGTCCCGGGGTACACACGAGTAACTCGGGGACGTAACAAAGGGGTTCAGGGTGGAGCAGGGGCAGTCCCGCATGGCGGCCGCCGGGCGGATCGACACCAGCAAGCCGCATCCGGCGCGGACGTACGACTGGTTCCTCGGCGGCAAGGACAACTACCCGGTGGACGAGGAACTGGGGCGCAGCCTCGTGGCGTTCGCGCCGGCCATCCCCGTCATGGCGCGGATGAACCGGGCGTTCATGCACCGTGCCACCCGGTGGCTGGCGGGGCAGGGCGTGCGCCAGTTCCTCGACGTCGGCACCGGCATACCGACGGAGCCGAACCTGCACCAGGTGGCGCAGGAGGTCGCCGCCGACGCACGGGTGGTGTACTGCGACAACGACCCGATCGTCCTCGTGCACGCCGAGGCGCTGCTGCGGGGCACTCCGGAGGGTGCCGTCGACTACGTACAGGCGGACGCGCGGGACACCGACGTGATCGTCGAGCAGGCCCGCAAGACACTGGACCTGGAGCGGCCGGTCGCGCTGTCCCTGATCGCGCTGCTGCACTTCATCGGCGACGAGGACGGGGCGTACGAGCTGGTGGACCGGCTCAAGGAGGCGCTGGCGCCCGGGAGTTACCTGGTCATGTCCCATCTGACCCCCGACTTCCACCCGGCGGAGGCCTCCCGGAAGGTGATCGACCTCTA
>KL568560.1:0-588 GCA_000715605.1 Streptomyces speibonae
CCGGTGGGGGGTGGGTGGGTCGGGGCCGGGCCGGGGGTGTCCGTCCTCGGACCGGCGCGGATCACGTCGCTCGGAGAGGTGCGGGGCGCGGACGCGCCGGCCACTGCGGGCGAACACCCCCGCCCCGCCCCCTCCACGCCGTCGGCGGCTCTCCGCGATCCGCGGACGCGGCTCCCCACCAAGGGCGACCTTCCGCCTTGCGCCGACAGCGACTCCCTCTCGAGGGCGACCTTCCGTCCTGCGTCAATAGCGACTTCCCACCGCGGGCGGCTTCCCGCCCTGCGCCGACAGCCCCCCCTTTGCGGGCGAGGTTCCGCCCTCCGGGGTAGTGGCGCCCCGATGCAGACGGCTTTCCGCCCTCCGCGGCCAGTCCGCGCCACACCGCGAGCAATCCGCCGCGGTCGGCGAGCAGTGGCTCCCCGCTGCGGGCGACTTTCCGAATGCCGCAAGCAGTTCGCGCCATGTCCCAGGCGACCCGCCCCCGTCCGCGATCGTCGTGCCACCGGGGCGGCCGCTGGTGGGCACGGGTGACCGCGACAACGCACCCCCCACGATCCGCGGGCAGTCGTGCCGCTGGGGCGGCACGGG
>KL568560.1:813-2798 GCA_000715605.1 Streptomyces speibonae
CGGCACCCCGCCGGCGCCGGGCTGCGCAGACCCCCCCGGCCGGCACCCACGTGGGGCACCCGGCAGAGGGGCCGGCTGTGCGGCACACCCCCGGCCCGTACCGCCCACGTAGCGCACTCACCGCTCCTGCAGCGAGGCCAGCGCATGCACCGTCGCCATCGTGTCCGGGTACAGCCGGCGGTACAGCGCGTACAGCTCGTCGTACCGCCCCGTATGCGACGTCCGAGGGGCCACCGTCTCCCGCACCGGGTTCCATTCGTCGACGGACACCGTCGAGACGAGCTGCGCCGCCAGCAGCGCACCCCCGTAGCTGGCCCCGATGGTGACGGCGCGGAGTTCCTGCGGCCGCCCGGTGATGTCGGAGACGATCTGCGTCCACAGCGAGCCCTGCGTGCCGCCGCCCACCGCGACCACCCGGCGGATGTCACCGCCCGCCGCCTCGATGACCTCGATGTTGTGACGTACACCGAACCCGGTCGCCTCCAGCGCCGCCCGGTACAGGTCCCCCCGGGTGTGGGAGAGGGTCAGTCCCGCGATCACCCCCCGGGCGTCGGGGTCCATGACGGGCGTGCGTTCGCCGGAGAAGTACGGGAGCATCAGCAGCCCGTTGGCGCCGGGCCCGGACTCCGCCGCAAGACGCGTGAGCTCGCCGTGGTCGGCGTCAGCGAACAAGTCGCGCAGCCAGTTGGTGACCGCCCCGGACGTGGCCATGCCGCCGGCCAGATTGCGGGTGCCGGGCAGCGCGCCCACCGTGCCCCACAGGGAGGCGCTGGTCAGCGGCTGCGGCACGGTGTGGATGAGAAACATGGTCGTGCCATACATGAGCATCAGGTCACCGGCGTGCTGTGCTCCGACGCTCAGTGCCTCCGCCCAGGCGTCGATGGTGCCGGTGGTGACGGGGATGCCCGCGGGCAGTCCGGTCTCGCGGGCCGCCTCGGCCGTGAGGACGCCGGCCGCCTCGCCGGACCAGCGCAGCGGCGGCAGCTCGATGCCCGGGGCCACCTCGGCGACCCAGGGTGCGTACCAGTCGCCCGCGTGGGTGTCGTACAGCGGGCTGCACTGGCTGGCCGAGTGGTGGTCCAGGACGTACGCCCCGGTGAGCCTGCGGACCAGCCAGGAGCTGGGCATGTAGAGGCGGCGGGCCCGGCCGTACAGCTCGGGTTCCTCCTCCGCGACCCAGGCGATCTTGGGGCCGGCGGCCTGGGTGGTCAGGGCGGAGCCGCCGCGCCGGATGATCTCCTCGGCGCCGAGCTTCTCCTCGATGCGCCGGATCTGCGCGACGGAGCGCGTGTCCACGCCGTAGAGGATCGCGGGGCGCAGCGGTGTGTCGTGTTCGTCGGTCAGCAGGACGCAGGGGCCCATGCCGCTGACCCCGACGGCGACGACGGTGGTGTCACCGGCGGCGGTCAGTTCCCGGGCCAGTGCGGTGAACTCGTCCCACCAGACCGAGGCGTGCATCTCGAAGCGGCCGGGTCCCGGTCTGGCGGGGGTGTGCTCCCGTACGGCGGAACGGATCAGCGTGCCGTCGAGGCCGACGAGGACGCCCTTGCTGCTCGAGGTGCCGATGTCCACACCGATGACTGCGTTGCCCATGACCAGCAACCTTCCAGAAATCGATTTCAGCGTCAAGGGAGCGCGAGGAAGTCCCAGCTACGTCAAAGAGCGGCACGTCAATGGCGTACGGGGGATCGGAGCAGCGGCCTCGCGTCTCACCTCTTGACACCCCTGGGGGCCCGCCCTACGTTTCGGTGAAATGGATTTCAGAGGTGCTCGGCGAACCGTCGACGGCACCTCGTCCGGCGCCACCATCTGTAGGGTGCCCGGCGCACCGCAACCCACCCACTGAAGGCAAGACACGATGACGACCTTTGGACTCGACGGCATCTCGCGCAGGACGCGTGCCGTGAGCCGTTCCATCAGCGCCGAGAACTTCACCGGCGCCAAGTCCGGCGGCGGCCGTGCCACCGAGGGCACCGGAGCGGTGG
>KL568560.1:3009-4225 GCA_000715605.1 Streptomyces speibonae
GGCTGGGGCCGGGCTGGAAGATCTCCCCCAGCATCGACATCGCCGCCGGCGAGACGGCGGTGCTCGCGGACATCGACGGCCCCGGCACCATCCGCCACCTGTGGTGCACCACCGACCCGCACCGGGCGTGGCGCGGCACCCTGCTGCGGATGTACTGGGAGGGCGAGGAGACCCCGGCCGTCGAGGTCCCGCTCGGCGACTTCTTCTGCAACGGCTGGAACACCTTCAGCCAGGTGTCGTCCGTGCCCGTCGCCGCCAACCCCAACGGCGGCTTCAACGCCTACTGGCCCATGCCGTTCCGCCGCGCGGCGCGCATCACCCTGGAGAACCTGACCGCCGAGAAGGTCACGCTCTACTACCAGGTGGACTACGAACTGGACGAGGTCGGCGACGACGCGTCCTACTTCCACGCCCAGTGGCGGCGCAGCCACCCGGTGCCGTTCGGTGAGGTGCACACGCTGCTCGACGGCGTCACGGGCGCCGGCAGCTATGTCGGCACGTACCTGGCCTGGGGCGTCAACAGCCCGGGCTGGTGGGGCGAGGGCGAGCTGAAGTTCTTCCTCGACGGCGACGACGCGTACCCGACGATCTGCGGCACCGGCACCGAGGACTACTTCGGCGGCGCGTGGAACTTCGACGTGCCCGGTCAGGGTTACACCGCGTACACGACGCCGTACCTGGGCCTGAACCAGATCCTGCGGCCCGACGGGCTGTACAGCAGCCAGCAGCGCTTCGGGATGTACCGCTGGCACGTGCTGGACCCGATCCGCTTCTCCGAGGACCTCCGCGTCACCGTGCAGAGCCTCGGCATCGGTCCCGGCCAGGGCAACGGCCTGCCGCACCGCTACCGGCACACCAGCGACGACATCGCCAGCACCTCGTTGTTCTACCTGGACGCCCCGAGCTCGGCGTCCCTCCCGGCCACGCCGGACCTGCTCACCCTCGAAGTCGACTGACCGTCGTCGTACGGCACGTCGCTCACGGACAACCGGCGGCACCCGCCGGTCCCCGCGGTTCCGTCCGCAGGGCGGTCCGCTCCCGCGCACGCGAGGACCGGACCGCCCACGGTCCGCCCCCCAGGCTCCGCTCTTCCTCACACGGCCCCATCCCACTCCGACAGGAGCGCACGCATGCTCCAGCACGGCAACGAAGCCGGGCACCCGGCCACGTCCCCCGGCGTCCCGCGCCGCCGCGTCCTCACCGCCATGGCGGGGGC
>KL568560.1:4436-6435 GCA_000715605.1 Streptomyces speibonae
AGAGATGTGTATAAGAGACAGCCCCGGCGCTGCTCACCGGTTGCGGCACCGCACGGGCGAAGGGAGGCAACCTCCAGTTCTGGAACTTCTACGGGCCGCAGCGCTCGCCCGACCCGGCGATCAACGCGCAGTCCAAGTGGTTCGTCGACATGGTCGACCGGTGGAACGCCACCCACCAACAGCAGATCGACCTCGTGTATCTGCCGCAGCCCACCTATCTCAACGGGTTCAAGCTGCCGTCCGCCTTCGCCACCGGCGAGGGCCCCGACATCTTCCTGCTCTCCCCCGGCGACTTCCTGCGCTACTACAACGGCGGCGTCCTGGAGGACCTCACCCCGTACATGGAGCAGGCGGCCGTCGACGACTACGGCTCCGCCCTGGACAGCCGCAAGGTCGACGGCCGGGTCCACGCCCTGCCGATGGAGATCGAGCCGCTGGCCATGTTCTACTCCAAGAGCATCTGGGAGAAGGCAGGCCTGTCCGAGGCCGACATTCCCGCCACGTGGGACCAGATGCTCGACATCGGCGACAAGCTGCGCTCGAGGACCACGGCCGGCCTCGTCTTCGAGACCCAGCCCGGCTACTACCAGAACTTCACCTGGTACCCCTGGATGTGGCAGGGCGGAGGCGACGTCCTGGACGAGTCGGGCAACGTCGCCTTCGACTCCAAGGCGACGCGGCAGGCCCTGGCGTTCTGGCAGGACGCGGTGCGCCACGGCATCACGCCCCGTACCCTGCCCGCGGCCGGCGACGTGATCGGCGGCTTCAAGGCCGGCAACGTCGCCATGTGGCAGCAGGGCATCTGGCAGGTGTCCAGCTTCAAGGCGTTCGCGCCCGACTACGAGTACGGCGTGTTCAAGCTGCCCGTCCCCGACGGCGGCGAGTACGTCACCACACTCGGCGGCTGGTCGTTCTGCGCCAACGCCCAGGGACGCAATCCCGAGGCGGCCGCGGAGTTCTGCGTCTGGGCGCTCGGCTCCATGGAGGACGACTCCATCGACCGCATGGTCGAGTGGTGCACCGGCGCCAAGTCCGATGTGGCGCCGCGCGCCTCGGCCCTGGAGCGGGGCGCCGCCAAGGGCGGCTACGACTCCGCGACCATGAAGAAGTTCAAGGACGAGATCTTCCCGGGCGGCCGCGCGGAGCCGCGCTATCCCCCGGTCGTCTACAAGGCCATCTCCGACGCCATCCAGGGCACCATGCTGGCCGGTCAGGGCGTCGACGGCGCCACGGAACGGGCCGCGCGGTCCATCGACGCCTACACCAAGAGCTACAAGGGGGCGAGCCTGATATGAGCAGCGTCGCCGCACAGGACCGGCGGTCCGCGGCCATGGCCCCGGCGAAGGAGCCCGCCGCCTCCCCGGGACGGGGCATGAGCCGCAAGCACCGCGAATGGCTGGCCGCCGGCCTGTTCCTCGCCCCCGACGTGCTCGGGCTGCTGGTCTTCGTCGCCGTCCCGATGGTGCTGTCCGTCGTCCTGAGCTTCTACCAGGTCAGCGGCTTCGGCAGCTACGAGTGGATCGGGCTCGGCAACTACGAGCGGATGATGAACGACCCGCTCTTCTGGGACTCCATGAAGATCACCGGTCTGTACGTGGTGATCCTCGTCCCGGTGCTGTTCTGCGTGAGCCTGGCGCTGGGCCTGCTGGTCAAGCAGAGGCTGCCCGGCATGGGTGTGTACCGCACGGTGCTCTTCATGCCGTACGTGATCAGCCTCGTGGTGGTCGGCGTGCTGTGGAAGTTCCTGCTGGACGAACAGACCGGCGCGGTCAACCGGGCCATGCGGGTGGCCGGTCTGGACGGCGAGTCCTGGCTCGGCAGCCCGTCCCTCGCCCTCGGCTGTGTCATCGCCGTCATGGTGTGGGTGATGATGGGCTACTACATGATCATCTTCCTGGCGGGTCTGCAGGAGATCCCCAAGGAGTACTACGAGGCCGCGAAGCTCGACGGCTCGGGACCGTGGACCACGTTCCGCACGATCACCTGGCCGCTGCTCCGT
>KL568560.1:6647-8140 GCA_000715605.1 Streptomyces speibonae
GACAGGCTCGGGACCGTGGACCACGTTCCGCACGATCACCTGGCCGCTGCTCCGTCCCACCAGCTTCTTCGTGCTGCTGATGTCGACGGTCGCCGCCATCACCGGGGGCCTGGACCTGATCTTCGTGCTGACCAACGGCGGTCCCGCCAACGGCACCTCGCTGGCGATCTTCTACATCTACCAGCAGGCCTTCGGCTTCGGTGAGTACGGCTACGCGTCGGCCATGGGTTCGTTCCTGGTGCTGATCATGGTCGTCGTCTCCGCGGTCATCTTCAAGTTCACCCGGGGCGGGAGGTTCGACGATGGCGAGTGACACCATGGCGACGCGGGCGGGCGGCCGGCGCCGGCCGTTCTCCTCACGCACCGGGCTGACGGTTCTCGCCGTCGTCGTGACGCTGATCAGCGTCCTGCCCGTGCTGTGGATGCTCACGTCGTCCTTCAAGACGCGGGACACCGTCACCGACGGCAAGCTGATCCCCACGGACTTCACCTTCGACAACTTCGTGTACGTCTTCACGGAGGTGCCGTTCGCCCGCTACCTGTGGAACAGCTTCTTCGTCTCCGCGGTGATCACCGTGGTGGCGCTGTTCTTCCACTCGATGGCCGCGTACGCGCTGGCCCGGCTCCGCTTCCCGGGCCGGGACAAGCTGTTCGGTGCGATCTTCGCGACCCTCCTGGTCACGGCGCCCGTGGTGCTGATCCCGCTGTTCCTGGTCGTGCGCGAGCTGGGCATGCTGGACAGCTACGCCGGTCTGATCATCCCGGCCATCTTCAACGCCTTCGGCATCTTCCTGCTGCGCCAGTTCTACCTGGGGCTGCCGAAGGAGCTGGAGGAGGCCGCGGTGATCGACGGCTGCGGTCACTGGCGGGTGTACTGGAACATCGTGCTGCCGGTCTCCCGGCCGATCCTGTCGGCGCTGGCGATCTTCTTCTTCCTGGCCAACTGGAACGCCTTCGTCTGGCCGCTGGTCGCCACCAGCGACCAGGATTTGACGGTGGTCCAGCTCGGCATCGCCTCGTTCCAGACGCAGTACAGCTCCAACTGGAACTACATCCTGGCGGCGGCGACGATCGCCGCGCTCCCGATGCTGATCCTGTTCTTCATCTTCCAGCGGCAGATCGTGGAGTCCGTCAAGACGTCCGGGCTGAAGTAGTCCCGGCGGAGACGAGCGCCGCCCCGGTCCTGTACCGGGGCGGCGCTCGCTTGTGTGTGGGGGGGCGTGGCCCTCAGGCCCCGACGGGGCCGGCCGTGCTCTCCCGGATCTGGAGGGTGGTGCGCAGCACCACCGTCTGGAGCGGGGCGGCGGTATTGCCCTCCATGCGCTGGAGGAGCAGCTCGGCGGCGGTGCGGCCGAGTTCGTAGGAGGGCAGTTCCACGGCGGTCAGGGACGGCCGGACCAGGGAGGCCCACGGGACGTCGCCGAAGGACAGGACGCCGACGTCCGGCGGGGTGCGTCCGACCTCCCCGAGGGCGTCCAGGACACCGATGGTCA
>KL568560.1:8411-10763 GCA_000715605.1 Streptomyces speibonae
GTGATGCAGGCGACCCTGCGGTAGCCGGCGTCGAGCAGATGGCGTGTGGCCACCTCGCCGCCGTGCCGGTCGTCCACCCTGACGGCGTCCACCTCGGCGTCGCGGGGCCGCCGGTCGACCGCGACCACGGGGACCTTGCGCGCGGTGAGCGGTCCGAGGTCGGTCTCCTCCCGGGAGGCCGCCGCGACGATCACGCCGGCCATCTGCTCACCGAGGGCGACCTCGAGGTAGCGCCGCTCCTTGTCGGTGTCCTCGTCGGAGTTGCAGAGCACGACCGACAGGCTGGTGCGCTGCGCGGCGTCCTCGACACCGCGGGCGAGGGAGGTGAAGAACGGGTTCTCGATGTCCGGGATGATCAGGGCGATCACACTGGACCGCTGCTTGCGCAGCGAGCGGGCGACCCGGTTGGGCGCGAAGCCGAGCGCGGCCGCCGCCTCCTGAACGGACTGGGCGCGTGCCGGTGTGACATTGCCGCCGTTGAAGACACGCGAGACCGTGGCCGGGGATACTCCCGCGGCTCGCGCCACGTCATGGATCGTCACCACCTGCGTACGCACCTTTCACCGTGTGGGACTCCACCCTACCGCGCCCCTGAAAAGGATTTCATCCCGCAATCAGCGGGTTCGTGGAGTGACGGCCGGCGAAAGCGAAGTAGTTGCGGTGTAAACCTACCTCTTCCATGGGCATGCATTTGTCATGAACCTGCGGTCCGACGGTCGGGCCGCAGTTCTCATGGAGGTGTGGGATGCACCGGAGAATCGCCACCGCACTCGCCGCCCCGGCCCTGGCCCTCGTCACCGTCCTGGGCACCGCCACCGCCGCCGACGCGGTTCCCGCCGACAAGTCCCAGGTCCTGTCGAGCTGGACGCAGACCAGCGCATCGAGCCACAACCTCTGGGCCGCGGCCCGGGCCAACCAATCGGCCTGGGCCGCCTACGCGTTCGACTGGTCCACCGACTACTGCTCCTCCTCCCCCGACAACCCCTTCGGCTTCCCCTTCTCCACTGCCTGCGCCCGCCACGACTTCGGCTACCGCAACTACAAGGACGCGGGCACCTTCGGCGCCAACAAGGCTCGCCTGGACAGCGCCTTCTACGAGGACCTCAAACGCGTCTGCGCCCGCTACAGCGGCGCGACGAAGTCCGCCTGCAACAGCACGGCGTGGACGTACTACCAGGCCGTCAAGGTCTTCGGCTGAACGGACCGTGCACCGGGGGGTAATCGGTCGCGGCCGGCGGGCCGCCGTTGCAGACTGTGGCCCGTGAAGCGCTTGGCGGAGATCGCGGACCGGCTGGTGGAGGTCGGCGGCGTCGCCGGCGTGTGCCTGGGGGGCAGCCGGGCGCGCGGCACGCACAGCCCCGATTCCGACTACGACCTCGGCCTGTACTACCGTCCGCCGCTGGACACCGCGGCTCTGCGGACACTGGCGGCCGAGCTGACCGGCGGGCCGGTGGAGGTGACCGAGCCGGGTGAGTGGGGGCCGTGGGTGGACGGCGGCGGGTGGCTGACCATCGACGGGCATCATGTCGACTGGATCTACCGGGACCTGGACCGGGTGCGGCGCGTCTGGCAGGAGTGCCGGGGCGGGCGGTTCGAGATCGGTACCCAGGCCGGTCATCCCCTGGGGGTGTACTCCCACTCCTACGCCGGTGAGGTGGCTCTGGGGCGGGTCCTCGCCGATCCCGGCGGGGAGTTGCACGCCCTGCGGGAGCAGACGCGGTGTTATCCGGAGCCGTTGCGTGCCGCGCTCATCGGCAACGCGCGATGGGAGGCGCCGTTCATCCTGGACTGTGCCCGCAAAGGAGTCTCCCGGGGAGACTCCTTCTACGTGACCGGCTGTCTCTTCCGCGCGGTCGGGCTGCTGGTGCACGCGCTCCATGCCCACGCCCGGTGCTGGGTGGTCAACGAGAAGGGGCCGTGCGGGACGCCGGGCAACTCCCCGCCGCTCCCCCGGACTTCGCCGAGCGGGCCCAGGCGTTGTTCTCCGCGGTGGGCACCTCTCCCGAGGCGCTCGGCGCCGTGCTCGACGACGCCGAGCGGCTGGCCGCCGAGGTGTGCGGCGGCCTCGGCGGGTGACCACACACCCCGACTGCGCGCCCGCTAACGGCGGTTGCGTACCAGTATGTACAGGAAGTACGGCGTGCCGATCACGGCCGTCATCAGGCCCGCGCCCAGCTGGGCCGGAGCGATCACGGTGCGGCCCAGCAGGTCCGCCGTGCACACCAGGACGGCGCCCAGGAGGACGGCGACCGGGAGGACGCGGGTGTGCCGGCGCCCGACCAGCGCGCGGGCCGCGTGCGGCGCGACCAGGCCGACGAAACCGATGGTGCCCGCGGCCGACACGGCGGGGGG
>KL568560.1:10944-13794 GCA_000715605.1 Streptomyces speibonae
CACGGCGGCGGCCGTGAGCAGCACGCTCAGGACGAGGAAGCCCAGCCGGACCCGCGCCGGGTCGAGTCCGAGCAGCCGGGGGGTGTCCTCGTCCAGGGAGATCAGGTCGAGTTCCCTGTGGCGTACGCCGGCCGCGGCGACCCCGGCGGCGAGGACCGCCGCGAGGGGCAGCACGTCGGGCAGGGTCCGGCCGTAGGTGGATCCCGACAGCCAGGTGAGGGCCTTGGTCGCGTTGAACGGGTCGGTCAGCACGATCAGCAGGCTGATCAGCGCCGTCGCGCCGGTGGCGGCCCCGATGCCGACGAGGACCAGCCGGTTCTGCTGGAAGCCCCCGCGCGCGGCGAGGCCGAACACCACGACGGCGGTGACCGCGGAGCCCGCGAAGGCGGCTGTGGCCACGCTCCACGCGGCGGCGGCCGGGACGGTGGTCACCAGGATCACCGCGCCGAGCGCGCCGCCGCCGGAGACGCCCAGCACGGCGGGTTCGGCCAGCGGGTTGCGGGTGACGGCCTGCACCAGGGTTCCGGCCAGCGCGAGCGCCGCGCCCGCGAGGAGGGCGGCGAACACCCGGGGTGTCCGGGTGTCGAGGACGAAGGAGACGGTACGGCCCGCCCTGCCCTGCGCCCAGTTGAACACGTCGCCCAGGAGCAGCTTGGCGTCGCCCAGGAGGACGGCGGTGACCGTGATACCGACCAGGGCGAGGGCGAGCACGGTGACCGTGGCGAGGAAGGCGGCCCTGCTGCGGATGCGCAGCCTGTCCGGCGCGGCGGCGCCGGCGGGGTCGCGGAGCCGGGCCGCCATCACGACCAGGAAGACCGCGCCGGTGAGGCTGGTGACCACACCGGTGGGGACGGCGACGGCGGTGTCGGAGTCGACGAACAGCCGCAGCAGGACGTCCGCCCCGAGGACCAGCGCGGCGCCGACGAGGCCCGCGAGCGGCGCGCCCGTGCGCAGCCGGGTGACGCCCCGGAACCAGCGGGCGAGCGGGCGGACGAGGGCCGGAGCGCACAGGCCGACGAAGCCGATCGGGCCGGCGAGGGTGACGGCGGCCGCGGAGAGCAGCGTCGCCAGGACCACGGCCGTGACCCGGGTGGCCCGTACCGGGACGCCGATGCCGCGGGCGGCGTCGTCGCCGAGGGCGAGGGTGTCGACGCGGCGGGCGATGAGCAGCAGACCGGCGACACCGATGACGGCGACGGGCACCATCTGGAGGACGCCGTCGAAGCCGTTCTGGGCGATGCTGCCCTGGTTCCACTGGTAGAGGCCCTCGGTCTCCTGCGGGAAGAGCAGGAGCAGTCCTTCGGTGACGGCGGTGAGTCCGAGGGCGAGCGCGGTACCGGCGAGCACGAGGCGTACGGTGCCCGCGCCGAGCCCCGACAGGCCGAGGACGACGGCCGCCGCCGCGAGTCCGCCGGCGAAGGCGACGCCCGAGGAGGCCAGGAGCGGGAGCGACACCCCGGTGACGGCGGCGACGGCGAGGGCGAGGTACGAGCCGGCATTGACGGCGAGGGTGTCCGGGGAGGCCAGGACGTTGCGGCTGACGGCCTGCAGGGCCGTGCCGGCCATGCCGAGGGCCGCGCCGACGAGGAGTCCGGCGGTCATCCGGGGCAGCCGTGAGGCGACGACGACGGACGCGTCGGCCGCGTCGGCCCGTCCGGTGAGGGCCTTGAGGACCTCGGCCGGGCCGACCGCGGCCGTGCCCTGGGTGATGTCGACGACGGCGAGGGCCGCGACCAGGAGCACGAGCGCGGTCGTCACCGCGGCCGCGCCCGTCCGGGACGACGCCGTCGCCGGACGGACGGTGGGAGGGGTGGCGGTGAAGGCCATCGCGCTACTTCGTCAGCGCGGCGACGAGGGCGTCGGTGTACGCCTCCATCGAGCCGGTGCCGCCGAACATCCAGATGCCGTCGTCCAGCCGGTGCACGTCACCGGACTTCACGAACGGCAGGGACTTCCACACGGAGTTGCCGGCGAGCTCCTTGCCGAAGGGGTCGCTGCTCGCGTCGTCGTCGTTGCCGATGTAGACGAACTGCACCTCCCCGAGGTCGGTGAGCCCCTCGACGTCGGTGGCCGCCAGACCGTAGGCCTCGTCGCCCTCGAGCTTCCAGGCGTTCTTCAGGCCGAGCCGCTCGTTGACGCCGCCGATGAGGGAGCCGGAGGTGTAGGGGCGGACGGAGACCTGGTTGGCGTTGACGTAGCCGTCGGCGAAGGCGATCTCCGCGCCGTCGAGACCGGCGTCGGCGAGGGCCTTCTTGCCCTCGGCGAGGGTGGCGTCGAAGTCCTTCTTCAGGGTGGTCGCGCGCTCGGTGGTGCCGGTGGCCTCGGCGATGAGGTCGAGGTTCGCCAGCATCCGGCCCACCGGGTCGGCGGCGTCGGCGGACTTCACCTCGAGGACGGGGGCGACCTTGCGCAGCTGCTTGACGGCGTTCGGCTGGAGGTCGGTGGTGGCGACGATGAGGTCGGGCTGGAGCGCGGCGATGGTGTCCATGCTGGGCTCGCCGCGGGTGCCGATGTCCTTGGGCTCGTTCTTGAGCGGGACGGCGGAGTCCCAGGTCTTGTAGCCCTTGACGTCGGCCACGCCGACCGGGTCGACGCCGAGCGAGATCAGCTGCTCGACGACGTTCCACTCGGTGCCGACGACCTTCTTGGCGGGTCCGTCGAGTTCGACCTTCGCGCCGGAGGCGTCGGTGAGGGTGATCGCCTCGGCGGACTCCTTGGCGTCGTCGGCGGCGGGTTCGGTGGTGCCGCAGGCGGCCAGCAGGAGCGCGGCGGCGGTGACCAGGGGCGCGGTGAGCGGGAGGCGTCTCATGAGGGTGTGCTGAGCCTTTCGGTTCGCGTGTGGTGGCGGCC
>KL568560.1:13966-16208 GCA_000715605.1 Streptomyces speibonae
GTGTATAAGAGACAGGGTCGGTGTCGACCTCGATGCGGATGCCGTAGACCTCGGTCAGCCGCTTTGGTGTGAGGACGTCGTCGGGCGGCCCCTCGGCGACGACGCGTCCCGCCGCCAGGAGCACGACGCGGTCGGCGACGGCCGCCGCCTGGTCGAGGTCGTGCAGGACGACTCCGACCGCGATGCCGTGGTCGTCGGCCAGGTCGCGCATGAGGTCGAGGAGTTCGACCTGGTAGCGCAGGTCGAGGTAGGTGGTGGGTTCGTCGAGGAGGAGGACGCCGGTCTCCTGGGCGAGGCAGCCGGCGAGCCAGACGCGCTGGAGCTGTCCGCCGGAGAGGTGCTCGGCTCCGCGGTCGGCGAGTTCGGTGACGCCGGTCAGGGCGAGCGCCCGGTCGACGGCCTCGCGTCCGCCGGGGTCCGTGCCGCCCCAGCGGCCGCGGTGCGGGTAGCGTCCGAACTCGACGACGTCCCGCACGCTCAGCCCGCTGGGCGTGGGGCGCCCCTGGAGCAGCAGGGCGACGCGGCGGGAGAACTCCCGGGGGCCGAGCGCCAGTGCGTCGGTGCCGGCGTCGAGGGTGAGCGTCGCGTGCCGCGGCCGCTGCAACCGGGCGACGGTGCGCAGCAGGGTGGACTTGCCGCTGCCGTTCGGGCCGACCAGGGCGGTCACTTCGCCGGGCCGCAGGGTCAGCGCGGCGTCGTGCACGACGTCGGTGCCGTCGTACGCGACGGTCACATCGGTGGCCGACAGTTCGTGACCGCGTCGGCCCGGGGCAGCCTCTTCACCAGGAATCACGAGGCAAGGTTAGCCTACCCTTAATTCACACTCTCAGGGGGTGACCTGCGGCGAAGCGGGACGGTCTCTGTCGATCCGTCAGAAGGCGTACCGCACACTGAGCCACGGTGCGTGACGGGCGAGCAGTCCGCGCAGCTCCTCGAGGGCGCGCCGCTTGACTCCGGCGCGATAGCGGAGGTTGAGGGCGCCGTTCTGGGAACGCTTGGTCTCCTGGACGTCGGGCCGCCACAGTACGTCCTCACCGCGCGGGTGCCAGCGCAGGTTGACCTCGTGCAGGTCCGCGTTGTGGGTGAGCATGATGACCTCGGCCGACGCCTGCCGCTTGACGCGCTCCGGCAGGACGTCGTCCATGTGCCGCAGCAGTTCGGTCCAGGCGTCCTGCCAGCCGGGGCGGACGACGACGGGCGAGAGGTTGAAGTGCACCTCGTACCCGGCGTCGAGGAAGTCGGCGGCGACGCCGATCCGCCGGTCGACCGGGCTGGTGCGCAGGTCGAGCAGGCGGGAGTCCTCGGGCGGCATCACCGAGAACCGGACGCGGGTGCGGCCGCGCGGGTCGAGCGCCAGCAGGTCGGGGTTGACGAACTTGGTGGCGAACGACGCCTTCGCCGTGGGCCAGTCACGGAAGGCGCGGATCAGGTCGGCGGTGTTGTCGCAGACGAGGGCGTCCACGGAGCAGTCGCCGTTCTCCCCGATGTCGTACACCCATGCCTCGGGGTCGCACTGGTTGGGTTCCGGTTTGCGGCCCTGCGCGGCGACGTGGCGGTCGAGGTGGCCGATGATCGCGTCGATGTTGGTGAAGAGGGTGATCGGGTTGGCGAAGCCCTTGCGCCGGGGGACGTAGCAGTACACGCAGGACATGGCGCAGCCGTTGGAAGGGCCGGGGGCGATCCAGTCGGCGGAGCGGCCGTTGGGCCGGGTGGTGAGGGTCTTCTTCACGCCCAGGACGAGGGTCTCGCGCTTGATCCGCATCCAGCGGTCGGCGCTGCCCTGGTTGCCGTGCAGGTCGGGGATGCGCCAGTGGGAGTCGACCTCGATGAGGCGGGCGTCGGGGAAGCGGGCGCGGATCTGTTGGCCGCGGGGGGAGAGGGCGGCGGCGGGTTCGGCGTGGATCTCGCGGATGGCGAGGAGGCGGTGGGCCTGGAGGGAGTCGCGGAAGGGGGTGGGGAACGAGGTCGGCTCGGGCTGCGGGTCCTGCGTCAGCTCGTCGAGGCCGAAGAGGGGCTCCTGGGGGTCGCCGCCGTCGGGGGATGGGGGGTGGTGGGGCATGTGGTGACCGGCTGCGTCGGGGGTGGTGGCTCTTCGGAACCTGGGGTTCCTTTTCACTGTACGGCGGGGTGCGATGCGGTGCCGTACAGGTCACGCGGGTGCTTGGCTCCCGGTGTGGGTGCGGGCCGGGGGTGGGTTGCGCAGCTTGGCGCTTCCGGGGTGCCGCCGCGCCCACCCGTGCCG
>KL568560.1:16440-19750 GCA_000715605.1 Streptomyces speibonae
CCCGTGCCGCCCCAGCGGCACGACTGCCCGCGGAGCGCGGGAGCCGCGGAGCGCGGGAGTGGCGGAGCTCCGGGGTGCCGCTCCCGCGCCTCGGGCGTCACGTTCCGGGGGTGAAGCGGTCCCAGACTCGGTGGGAGGCCAGGAGCTCGCGGATCCGGTCGAGGGTGGCCGTGCCGGAGTCGGTGACGACGATGCCGGGGGCGTCCGTGGGGATGCCGGCCGCCTCGAGGGCCGTCTCGCCGCCCGCCCACGCGCCGATCGCCTTGCCGTGACGGAAGGCCTCCGTCAGCAGTTGGTCCACCCGCGGGTCCGTCGCGGGGCGTGGCAGCGAGGGCGCGCCCTTGCCGTCGCGCGCGCCGGACGCGTCGCCGCCCACGGCGGGCGGGCCCGCCAACAGGACGGCGTCGAACTCGATGGAGCGCGCGGTCACGTAGCTGCGCTGGGCCGTCAGCGCACCCGCGCCCGTGCCGAGGGTGCCGCCGACCGGTGTGACGATCAGCGGGACCATGCCCGCCTCGAGCACCGCGTCGCGTACCGCGTGCACCGCGTCGAGGTCGCCGTCCGGGGCGGTGAGGACGCCGACGACGCGGCCGTCCACCGGCCAGGTACCGCCGATCTGGGAGAGCGCCGGGCTGGGTTCGACGTCGGCGAGCGCGACCGTGGGCTCCGGTGCCGGCAGGCCGAGCCCTTCCGCGACACCGGCGCACAGCTCGGGGTCGATGTTGGCCAGGACCTGGAGGGTGCGTACGCGGATGGCCTCCTCGTAGCACTTGCCCAGTTCGAAGATGTAGGCGCCGATGATGTGCTCGCGCTCCACCGGGCTCATGCTCAGCCAGAAGCGCCGGGGCTGGCTGAAGTGGTCCGCGAACGACTCCGGGGCCTCGCGCACCTTCCGTCCCTCCGGGACGACCACCGGTGTCTCGATGTACGCGCCCGTGTCCGCGCCCGCCGTGAACGGGCAGCCGCCGTCGAGGGAGTTGGGCCGGTACGGTGCCACGCCCCGGTGCACGGCGGTCTGGTGCATGCCGTCGCGCAGCATGTCGTTGACCGGCGCCTGCGGGCGGTTGATGGGCAGCTGCGGGAAGTTGGGGCCGCCGAGGCGGGTGATCTGGGTGTCCAGATAGGAGAAGAGCCGCCCCGCGAGCAGGGGGTCGTCGGTGATGTCGATGCCGGGCACGAGGTGGCCGACGTGGAAGGCGACCTGTTCGGTCTCGGCGAAGAAGTTGGACGGGTTCCGGTCGAGGGTCATCAGCCCGATCGGCTGCACCGGCGCGAGCTCCTCGGGGACGATGTTCGTCGGGTCGAGCAGGTCGATGCCCTCGAAGGTCTGCTCCGGGGTGTCGGGGAAGGTCTGGATACCCAGTTCCCACTGCGGGTACGCACCCGACTCGATCGCGTCGGCCAGGTCCCGGCGGTGGAAGTCCGGGTCCATGCCGTTGATGAGCTGCGCCTCGTCCCACACCAGGGAGTGCACGCCCAGCTTGGGCTTCCAGTGGAACTTCACCAGGGTCGTGCCGCCCTCGGCGTTCACCAGGCGGAAGGTGTGGACGCCGAAGCCCTCCATCATCCGGTAGGAGCGGGGGATGCCGCGGTCGCCCATGAAGAAGATCGTGTGGTGGGTCGCCTCGGTGTGCAGCGAGACGAAGTCCCAGAAGGTGTCGTGGGCGCTCTGCGCCTGCGGGATCTCCCTGTCCGGGTGCGGCTTCGCGGCGTGCACGACGTCGGGGAACTTGATGGCGTCCTGGATGAAGAAGACCGGGATGTTGTTGCCGACCAGGTCGAAGACGCCCTCGCTGGTGTAGAACTTCGTCGCGAAGCCGCGGGTGTCGCGCACGGTGTCGGCGGAGCCGCGTGAGCCGACCACCGTGGAGAACCGTACGAACACCGGTGTCTCGACGTCCGGGGCGAGGAACCCGGCCTTCGTCACGGAGGACGCCGTACCGTAGCTCCGGAAGACCCCGTGCGCGCCCGCGCCGCGGGCGTGGACCACGCGCTCCGGGATGCGCTCGTGGTCGAAGTGCATGACCTTCTCGCGCAGATGGTGGTCCTGGAGCAGTACGGGGCCGCGCGGGCCGGCCTTGAGCGAGTGGTCGGTGTCGTACAGCCGGGTGCCCTGGGCGTTGGTCAGGTGGCTCCCGGACTGCGCCATCCGCGCCTGGTCGGCACCGGTGGGCTGCCCGGTGGGCGACACGACGGCCGGGCCGCTCTGGTCCGGCTTGGGCGGCAGCGGTTCACGGGGTTCGGTCGGCTCGGCCACGGTGGGCGGCTGCGGGCCCGGACGGCCCGGGATACCGTCGGCCGGGGCCGAGGCGTCGCCCCGCAGGCTTTCCGTGATCTTCTTGGCTGCCCGCTTGACGGGGTTGGCCTCGCTCATGGGGGGTGACACTCCTCCGCTTCGGACCGGCCACGGACGGGGTGGCCGTGCGTTCAGTTGCCGGCTGCGGGCGACCCGAGGGAGCAAAGGGCACGAAAAGGGCGCCGGGCACCGTCAACGTCTCATGGCGGCAACGCCCTCGCAGCGGGCGCGGCCCGATGGAGTGAACTCCCCTTCCCTCGCGCTCCCCTCCGGATGCGACCGCTCCGCCCGCGTACCCGCCACCGGCGGGTCAAGGCATGGGAATTCGGCGCGCGGGTGCGGAACGGAGGGTCAGAACAGCTGCCCCTGCTCGGCGGGGGCGGTCCGGGGCACGGCGCGGCGCGGGGCGGGGCGTCGGGCGGGGGTCTCCTCGCCGAACAGCGGCTCGGTGCCGTACTCGTCCGGCTCGGCGGGGACGACGACCGGGCCGGTGCCCACGTTGAGGCACAGCGGGGCCTCACGGTCGAAGTCCCCCGGCGTCATGTCCGTCCAGTCGCGTTCCCGACGCTCACTCACCGGCGCTCCGCTCCCCGTCCATCCGGGCCAGGTTATCGGCCGGGGACGTCCGGCGGACGACGCGTGGCACCGCACCGCCCCGGAGGCGTGACGCAGGTCACGCTCGCGCCGCGGTCACACGGGACCGGGCCGGTCCGTCAGTGAGGTGCAACCGCGAAACGGGCCAAGGAGACCCTCATGGACGCGCGTGTCGACTTCTTCGGCAACCCCCTCGCCGGCAAGGTGCTGCGCCACATCAACGCGGCGGGCCGGGCGGTGACGGATTCCGGGCTGCCGCACGCCACCAAGGAACTGGTGAAGATCCGTGCCAGCCAGATCAACGGCTGCGCCTACTGCACCGACATGCACACCAAGGACGCCGCGGCCGCCGGAGAGAACCCGGTCCGCCTCCAGCTGGTCGCCGCCTGGCGCGAGGCCACGGTCTTCACCGAGGCAGAG
>KL568560.1:19932-22915 GCA_000715605.1 Streptomyces speibonae
GCCTGGCGCGAGGCCACGGTCTTCACCGAGGCGGAGCGCGCGGCGCTGGAGCTGACGGAGCAGGGGACCCGGATCGCCGACGCGGCCGGGGGTGTCGGCGACGCGGCCTGGGCGAACGCCGCCCGGCACTACGACGAGGATCAGCTCGTCGCCCTGATCTCGCTGATCGCCGTGATCAACGCCTACAACCGCATCAACGTCATCAACCGGCAGCCCGCCGGCGACTACCGGCCCGGGCAGTTCGGGTGACCCCGGGCCGGCCGCCCGCCGGCCCGGGTCCCACTGACCGAGCGATGGTCAGGCCTGCGCGCGCTTCGGCAGCCGCCAGCCGGGGCGGACGAAGTGGCAGGTGTAGCCGTCCGGGTAGCGCTGCAGGTAGTCCTGGTGCTCCGGTTCCGCCTCCCAGAAGGGACCGGCCGGCTCGACCTCGGTCACCACTTCGCCCGGCCACAGCCCCGACGCGTTGACGTCGGCGATCGTGTCCTCGGCGACGCGCTTCTGCTCGTCGTCGTAGTAGAAGATCGCGGAGCGGTAGCTCGTGCCGACGTCGTTGCCCTGCCGGTTCTTCGTGGTCGGGTCGTGGATCTGGAAGAAGTACTCCAGGATCGTGCGGTAGTCGGTGACGGCCGGGTCGTAGGTGATCTCGATCGACTCGGCGTGCGTGCCGTGGTTGCGGTAGGTGGCGTTGGGCACGTCACCGCCGCTGTACCCGACGCGCGTCGACAGTACGCCCGGGAACGTGCGGATGAGCTCCTGCATGCCCCAGAAACAGCCGCCCGCGAGCAGCGCCTTCTCCTCGGTCCTCGTCATCTCGTCTCGCCCTTCTCCCGAGTGTCCTGCGGCATTCCTCAGTGAGAACCCCGCAGCTCACACCATTGTTCCGGCCGCCCCCTCAGCGGCGGACGGCGGGCTGGCTAGTCTGCCCGCATGCTGATCAACACGCGTGCCTGGGTGGAGAAGCAGTTGGCGGCGGGCGAGCGCGTCGAGGGAGTGGTGCGACTGCGCGGGGGCTGGTCGTCGGAGATGCGCCGACTGGACGTCCGCGGGCCCGGGGGGCGGCGTTCGCTGGCGCTGAGGTCGTTCGTGAAGCCGTTCTTCGTGCGGCACGCGGGGGGACTGCTGGGCCGTGAGGCGGCGGTGCTGTCCCTGCTGCGGGACACGGATGTGCCCGCAGCGCGCCTGGTCGCGGTGGACGCGACGGCGCGGCACTGCGACCACCCCTCCCTGCTGATGTCCCTGCTGCCCGGGACGGTGCGGGTGGACGACGAGGGTGCCGGGGAGCGCGCCGGACTGCTCGCCCGCCAGTTGGTGGCCGTCCACCGCGTGAAGGTCACCGAGCGGACCCGGCCCCGGACGTACCAGGCCTGGACCGCTCCGGAGCGGGTGCGCCCGCCCGACGACACCCGGCGGCCGGAGCTGTGGCGGCGCGCCGTCGACGTCATCCGCCGGGAGCCGCCGGACCACCGGGGGTGCTTCCTGCACCGGGACTTCCACCCCGGCAACGTGCTCTTCACCGACGGTGACGACGGCGGGGGCGCAGGCGCCGGCACGGGGCCGCGGATCAGCGGGGTCGTCGACTGGGTGGAGACGTCCTGGGGGCCGGCCGACCTGGACGTGGCCCACTGCGCCACGGCCCTCGCCCTGCTGCACGGGGCCGCCGAGGGGATGGCCTTCGCCGACCGCTATGCCGCGGCGGGCGGGCGTACGGCCGAGGACCCCGGCGCGCACCTGTACTGGCGGCTGCTCGACGCGCTGGGCTACGCCCCCGACGCGGAGAAGCTCGCCGGCCCCTGGCGGGAGCTGGGCCGCACGGATCTGACGCCCCGGGTCCTGGCGGGCCGGCTGGAGGAGTACGTCGAGGCCCTTCTCGAGCGGTACGGCTGAGCGCGCGGGCGCGGACGACGCCGTCGAGGAGGGCGTCCGCCGGGTGCGGGCCCGCCCCGGCGCGCCTCGGGGAAGCGTTCGCGCCGTCCCGAGCGGCGGTGCTAGAAAAGGCTCATGGCCGGTTTCCTCGGCCGCCTCCGCCCGGTGGTGACCGCGCGCCCCGTCGCCCACCAGGTGTTCGCCCTGCAAGTGGTGATCGTGCTGTTCCTCGCCCTCGCCGCGGCGGCGGCCCTCGTGCTCCAGGCGCGCGCCGACACCGAGCGCGAGGCCCGCGACCGGGCCCTCGCGGTGGCGCGGACCTTCTCCGAGGCGCCGGGCGTCCGGCAGGCACTGGCCGCCGACGACCCCAGCGCGCTGCTGCAACCGCGCGCCGAGGCGGCGCGCGAGGCGTCCGGTGTGGACTTCATCGTGGTGATGACGCCGGAGGGCATCCGCTACACCCACCCCAATCCGGCGCAGATCGGCCGGCACTACATCGGCACGATCGGCCCCGCGGCCGAGGGCGGCACCGTGCGGGAGACCGTCACGGGCACGCTGGGGCCGTCCACCCGGGCCGTCGTTCCGGTCACCGGTCCCGACGGGAGGGTGGTCGGGCTGGTCTCCGCCGGTATCACCCTGGAACGCGTCAGCGAGACCGCGAACGGCCAGGTTCCCCTGCTGCTCGGCGCCACGGGTGCCGCACTCGGCCTGTCCGTGCTGGGGACGGGCCTGGTCAGCCGACGGCTGCGGCAGCAGACGCACGGGCTGGAACCGGCCGAGATGACACGGATGTACGAGCACCACGACGCGGTGCTGCACGCGGTCCGCGAGGGCGTGCTGATCCTCGACGGCGACGGCCGGCTGGTCCTCGCCAACGACGAGGCCCGCAGGCTGCTCGACCTGCCCCCGGACGCGGAGGGCCGCCCGGTGTCCGCCACGGGCATCGGCCCCGACCTGGCCGCACTGCTCACCCGGGGCCGCAGGGCCACCGACGAGGTGTTCGCCGCCCGGGGCCGGCTGCTCGCCGTCAGCCAGCGGCCCACCGACCGCGACGGCGGGCCCTCCGGCGCCGTGGTGACCCTGCGGGACACCACCGAGCTCCAGACGCTGGAGGGGCGGG
>KL568560.1:23163-23488 GCA_000715605.1 Streptomyces speibonae
CGCTCAGAGATGTGTATAAGAGACAGCCTCGATGTCGAGCACACCTCGCGGGAACTGGCGGACTTCGCGGTGCCGCGGTTCGCGGACTACGCCGCCGTGGACCTAGCGGAGCCCGTACTGCGCGGCGAGGAACCGACGGAGGGGGACGAGCGGCTGCGGCGGGTCGCGTTCCGCGGGGTCCGGGAGGACGTCCCGTTCCTGCCGCTCGGTCAGTTGATCCGCTTCTCCCCCGCCACGCCCCAGGGCGCCGGTTTCCGCTCGGGCCGATCGGTCCTGGAGGCCGTCATGGCGGACTTCGGCGGCTGGCACGAGCCGGATCCCGTAT
>KL568560.1:23729-23955 GCA_000715605.1 Streptomyces speibonae
GCACGAGCCGGATCCCGTACGGGCCCGGAAGGTCGTCGAGTCGGGCATCCACTCGATGATCGCGGTGCCGCTGCGCGCCCGCGGTGTCGTCATGGGCGTCGTGTCCTTCTACCGCTCGCGCAAGCCCGAGCCGTTCGAGGAGGACGACGTGGCGCTGGGCGAGGAGCTGGTGGCCCGGGCGGCGGTGAGCATCGACAACGCCCGCCGCTACACGCGCGAGCACGCG
>KL568560.1:24164-24713 GCA_000715605.1 Streptomyces speibonae
CATCGACAACGCCCGCCGCTACACGCGCGAGCACGCGATGGCGGCCACGCTCCAGCGCAGCCTGCTCCCGCGCGCGCTGCCGGAGCAGAGCGCGCTCGACGTGGCGCACCGCTATCTGCCCGCGCACGCGGGCCGCGGCGGGGTCGGCGGCGACTGGTACGACGTCATTCCGCTGCCCGGCGCCCGGGTGGCGCTGGTGGTGGGCGACGTGGTGGGCCACGGGCTGCACGCGGCCGCGACGATGGGGCGGCTGCGCACGGCGGTGCACAACTTCTCCACCCTGGACCTGCCGCCCGACGAACTGCTGTGGCACATGGACGAGCTGGTCACCCGGATCGACCAGGACGAGAGCGGGGAGGGGGCCGGGACGGCTCCGGTCACCGGCGCCACGTGCCTCTACGTCGTGTACGACCCGTCGACCGGCGGGTGCACCATGGCCCGCGCCGGGCACCTCCAGCCCGCCGTCGTCCGCCCGGACGGGCGGGCCGAGTTCGTCGACGTGCCCGCGGCCCCGCCGCTGGGCCTCGGGGGGCTGCCGTTCGAGGCCGC
>KL568560.1:24953-25844 GCA_000715605.1 Streptomyces speibonae
GATGTGTATAAGAGACAGCGGCAGCAGCCTGGTGCTGTACACCGACGGGCTGGTGGAGGACCGGCACCGTGACATCGACGAGGGGCTGGAACTGCTGCGGCGGGCCCTGAAGGGCCCGGCCGGCGACCCGGAGCAGGCGTGCGGCACGGTGCTGCGGGAGCTGCTGCCCGGACGTCCCCGTGACGACGTCGCGCTGCTGATCGCCCGTACGCGCACGCTGGACGGCGACCGCACCGCCGCGTGGGACGTCCCGTCCGATCCCTCGGCCGTCGGCGAGGTCCGCTCGGCGGTGACGCGGACGCTGGCCGGGTGGGGGCTGGCGGAGGAGGCCCTCGTCACGGAACTGATCATCAGTGAGCTGGTGACCAACGCCATCCGGCACGCCTCACCGCCCGTGCGGGTGCGTCTCATCCGCGACCGCGCGCTGATCTGCGAGGTGTCGGACGGCAGCAGCACCTCCCCGCATCTGCGCCGGGCGGCCACGACGGACGAGGGCGGCCGCGGGCTGTTCCTCGTCGCCCGGTTCGCCGAACGCTGGGGGACGCGGTACACGGCGCACGGCAAGGTCATCTGGACGGAACAGCCCTTGCGGGGCGACGGGCCCTGATCGCCGCCGGACCCGGGCGCGGGTTCAAGAGGAGCCCGGGCTCAAGAGAAGCCCGGGCTCAGGAGAAGCCCGGGCTCAAGGGAGGCGCGGGCTCAAGGGGAGAGCGAGATGCGGGCCGTGATGCTCTTGCCGGCCGGCTCCTGCTGTACGTCCAGGGTCTGGGCGACGGCCATCACGATCTCCAGACCGTGCTGGCCCACCCGGCCGGGATCCGCGTCCCGGGGCGACGGCGCCGCGGGATTGCCGTCGTGGACGATCACCTCGACGGCGTCGTCGGCCAGCCG
>KL568560.1:26066-27704 GCA_000715605.1 Streptomyces speibonae
GTCGTCGGCCAGCCGCAGGTCGAGGCCGACGGGGCCCGGCGCGTACTTGCGGGCGTTGGTGACCAGTTCGCTGACCACGAGCTGGGTGACCTCCACCGCGCGCGTCGACACCGGCAGGCCGTCCTCCGCACGCACCCGGCTCAGAAAGGCGGCCGCCAGGTGGCGTGCCTGCGCTATCCAGGCGCCTTCGTCGTCCAGGGCATAGGACGCCCGCCGCACAGGTGCCCCGGGCACCCCTTCCCCTCCGCCGACAGGTCCTGGTTCCATCCGGTCCGCCTTCACTCACCGATCACACCGCGCGACTACCCGAATCGCTCCCCCGCACGCCCCCGAAGTGTGACAGGTGCCTGTGACACCTCAGCCGGCCAGGTGCCGCTCCATCCAGTCGGCGGCGGTCCGGCGGAACAGACGGCGGTTGTCGGCGCGGCGGAAGTCGTGGCCCTCGTGGCGCAGCAGCAGGAGTTCGGCCTCCAGCCCGCGCTCCCTGGCGGCCCGCACGAACTGCTCGGACTCGCCCGGGGGCACGTTGGTGTCGTGCTCGCCGTGCACGGCGAGCACCGGGGCCCGCAGCGCGTCGACGCGGCTCATCGGGGACAGCGCCCGCAGCAGTTCCCGGTCGTGTTCCGGATGTCCGTACTTGTGCGCGGCGGACTGCGCGATCCAGGGTTCGGTCCCGGCGAAGAAGGTGGCGAAGTCCGACATGCCGCACACCGCCACGCCGGTGCGGAACAGGTCCGGGTGCCACACCAGCGACGCCATCACCAGGTAGCCGCCGTAGGAGCGGCCCATCACGGCCATCCGCCGGGGGTCCGCGAGGCCGCGCACCATCACGTGCGCGGCGCAGTCCGCGACGTCGTTGATCGCGTCGAAACGGCCCGCGCCCAGGTCCGCGTCGACGAAGGTGCGTCCGTATCCGGACGATCCGCGTACGTCGGGCGCGAAGACGTCCAGTCCCCTGCCGAGGAGCTCGAGGTAGAGCGGTTCGAGCACCGGGCGTTCCTGTTCCTCCGGGCCGCCGTGCAGGTGCAGGACGCACGGTGCCGGTTCGCCGGGCGAGCGGCCGGGGGCCCGGTAGTACCAGCCGCCGAGGGTGAGTCCGTCGCGGGCGACGGGGCTCATCGGCGTGGGGCGCACGGGTGTGCGGCCGGGCGGGAGGGCGTCCTCGTCGCGCGAGGACCAGGGGGTGCGCAGGGGCTGTCCGTGCGGCAGCCACCACACGCCGGGGTGGCGGCGCGACCCGGACAACGCGACGAGGGGGGCGTCGGGGTCGGCGGTGGGGGCGATGCGGGTGACCACTTCGTGGGGGAGGTCGACGGTGCGGGCGACGCCGGCCGAGGCGGGCCGGAACGACGCGAGGCCGGCCGGCCCCTCGGCGTGCCGGGCGGGTGTCAGCCCGGCGGTCTCCAGCTCGCTGACCCCGCGCACGTTCCACGCGAGGACCGCGCGCCGCCCGTCCCGGCCCAGGGCCAGCAGTTCCAGGCCGCAGTCGGGGCGCTGGGCGGCGACCGTGGTGCCGAGCAGATGTCCCCGCGGGTCGAGGTGCGCGGCGACGAGGGCGGCGTGCTCCCGCCCGCCGTCGCTGCGCAGCCACACGGTGCCGGCGTCGGGCGAGAAGCCGCCGATCCAGGGGTCGCCGTC
>KL568560.1:27892-28627 GCA_000715605.1 Streptomyces speibonae
GACCCCGCCGATCCAGGGGTCGCCGTCGGCGACCGGCAGGGCGCAGGCGACCGTCCGGTCGCCGGTGCGCAGCACGAGGGCCTCCCTGCGGCCACGGGGGCCGCGGTAGACCAGGGCGAGCCGGCCGTCCCGGCTGAGGTCGCACACCCGCTGGTTGGCGGCGCCGCGTTCGCTGGCCAGCAGCACGGGGGCGGCCGCTCCCTCGGGGTCGACGAGATACGCCGACAGGGCGCGCGGTTCCGGCTCCTCCTGGGACACGCCGCGGTCGTCGTCGGCCCAGGCGGGCTCGTGCCGCGGCGCGCCGGGGTCCAGCAGGACACCGCGGCCGTCGCGGTGCGCCCGCAGGGGCGGGGAGACGCCCGCGGCGCCGGGGTGCGCGGCGAACGGCAGCCCGGCCGGGGCGGAGTCGGTGACGGTCACGGCGAGGGCCGAGCCGTCGTGCTGCCAGCACCCCAGGCGTGCCGAGGTGCCGGGTTCGCCGCCGGCCAGCAGGTGCCGTCCGGTGCCGTCCGGGCGTACGCACAGCACGCGGGTGAGTTCGCCGCCGTCCGGTGCCACCGTGTAGGCGATCCAGCGTCCGTCGGGGGACCAGGACACCTCCGTGACGGGGTCCGGGTCGGCGTCGAGCCGGCGCACCTCCTCGCCGTCGACCGGGCCGGTCCACAGCTGCGGCACCCCGGCCCGGTCGCAGATGAAGGCGACGTACCGGCCGCCCGGGTCCGCCGAGGGGTACCA
>KL568560.1:28857-31913 GCA_000715605.1 Streptomyces speibonae
ATGTGTATAAGAGACAGGGGGAGGGCAGCTCCCGGGTGGCGGCGTCGGTGCGGGTCTCCATGCCGGTCAGCGGATTCCGTGGGTCTGCAGCCATGTCTCCAGCAGTGCCATCTGCCACAGGGTGTTCGCCCCTCGCCTGGTGCGGTGCGCGTTGGGTGCGGCGAGCAGGGCGCCGACGCGGTCCTCGCGGAAGACGCCGCGGGCCCTGGCCTCGGGGGCGGTGAGGGTCTCGCGGACGCGCTGGAGGACGGGCCCGGCCATGTGCTTGATGGCCGGTACGGGGAAGTAGCCCTTGGGCCGGTCGACGACCTGGCCCGGCAGGACCCTGCGGGCGGCGGCCTTGAGAACGCCCTTGCCGCCGTCCGCGAGCTTGAGCTCGGGCGGGCAGGCGGCGGCCAGTTCGACCAGTTCGTGGTCGAGGAACGGCACTCGGGCCTCCAGGCCCCAGTCCATCGTCATGTTGTCGACGCGCTTGACGGGGTCGTCGACCATCATCACCAGCGTGTCGAGGCGCAGGTCGGCGTCGAGCGCCGTCTCGGCGCCCTCGGCCGCCATGTGGGCGCGGACGAACGCGGCGGAGGTGTCGGCGGCGGGCAGGAAGCCGGGGTGGAGCAGGGAGGCGAGCTCGGTGTGCGAGCGGTCGAAGTAGGTGTCGATGTACGCCTCGGCGGCCTGCGGCCGCGGCACGTCCGCCATCCGCGGGTACCAGTGGTAGCCGGCGAAGACCTCGTCGGCCCCCTGACCGCTCTGGACGACCTTGACCTCCTTGGCCACCTGCTCCGACAGCAGGTGGAAGGCGACCACGTCGTGGCTCATCATGGGCTCGCTCATGGCACGGACCGCCCCGTCGAGGGCGCCGGCGACCCGGTCGGAGGGGACCATCAGCTGGTGGTGGCGGGTGTCGAAGTGCCGGGCCACGAGGTCGGAGTAGTGGAACTCGTCGCCGTCCTCGTCGCCCTCCGACTCGAAGCCGACGCTGAAGGTGGCGAGGTCCCGCTGGCCCTCGTCGGCCAGCAGCGCCACGATCAGGCTGGAGTCCAGGCCGCCCGAGAGCAGCACACCGACCGGCACGTCGGCGACCATGCGGCGCCGTACGGCGGTGCGCAGGGCGTCCAGCACGGCGTCCGTCCAGTCGTCGGCGGACAGGCCGGCGTACTCGGGGCGGCGGGTGTGGACGGGGTTCCAGTAGAGGTGGTCGCGGTGGCTGCCGTCGGGCCGCACGACCCGCACCGTGGCCGGGGGGAGTTTGCGCACGCCGTGCAGCACGGTGCGGGGCGCGGCGACGGTGGCGTGCCAGCTGAAGTACTGGTGCAGGGCGACGGGGTCCAGCGAGGTGTCGACGCCGCCGGCCGCGAGCAGGGCGGGCAGGGAGGAGGCGAACCTCAGGCGTTCGGCGGTGCCGGAGAGGTAGAGCGGCTTGATGCCGAGCCGGTCGCGGGCCAGGACCACCCGTCCGGTGTCCTGTTCGACGATCGCGAAGGCGAACATGCCGAGGAAGCGCCGGACGCAGTCGGTGCCCCACTGCTGGTACGCCTTGAGTACGACCTCGGTGTCGGAGTGCGAGAAGAAGCGGTGGCCGAGGGCGTGCAGTTCGTCGCGGAGTTCGCGGTAGTTGTAGACGCAGCCGTTGAAGACGCCGGCGAGCCGCGCGGCGGGGTCGGTCATGGGCTGGGCGCCGCTGTCCGACAGGTCGATGATCTTCAGTCTGCGGTGGCCCAGGGCCACCGGTCCCTGGGACCACAGTCCGCGTCCGTCGGGGCCGCGCGGTGCGAGCCGGTCGGTCATGCGCTGCACGGCCGCGATGTCCGGCTGCCCGCCGTCGAAGCGGACCTCTCCACTGAGACCGCACATCAGTGGGCCCTCCTTTCCCTGGGGTCCGCTCGGTGGTCCGGGGCCTCGGGAGGCTGCGGGGAGGCGTGCGTGGTACTGGACATGGCGGGGGGACACTCTCCTTGGTCAAGGGTGGTCCGGTCTGAGGTGCTCCGGTCTGAGGTGCTCCTGTCTGAGGTGCTCCGGTCAGGTTCGGTCCGGTCGGGGGGGTGTTCCGGGAATCGCGCACGGGACCGGCCCGAGGCGGGTCGGGATCAGCCGGGTGTGCCCGGTGCCGAGGCCGAGTGGACGTGGGCCCGGGCGGCCCGGCCCGCACCTGGTGCGCGGGCCGGGCGCCGGCGGCGGTGGGCGGCGCGCGGGGCGAGGCGCTCGCCGCGGGTCTCGGCGGCCAGCAGGTCGGTGACGGCGAGCAGGTTCTCCTCCCGGGCGGCCCGCCGCAGCCGCCGCGCGGCACTGCCGGCCGCGAGGGCCTCGTCGAGGAGCGTACGCACGGCGGTGAAGTCGCCGGACGCCTCCAGCGCGGGGCGCAGCCGTCGCAGCATCCCGCGCAGCACCACCGGGGCCGGGGCCCCGCGGCGGGTGGCCGGATCGACGAGGCGGCCCTCGATGCCGGAGCGCGCGGCGCGCCAGGCGGCGGCGCGCAGCCACTCGTGGTGTCCGTCGCACCCGGGTTCCGCGCCGCGCTCCAGACGGCCGAGGGCGTCGCGCACCAGTGCCCGGAACAGTCCGGCGACCAGCACCACGGTCTCGGTGCGCGGGCAGGCGTCGCAGATGCGCAGTTCGAGTGTGCACTGGTGGGCCGACGGCCGTACGTCGTGGTAGAGCATCCCGGTGTCGCTGATGACACCGGAATCGATCAGCTCGGCCATGGCGGCGTCGTAGTCGGCGGCGCTCCCGTAGCAGCCGGCGGGGCCCGCGGTCGGCCACCGCTGCCAGAGCATGGTGCGCCAGCTCGCGTATCCGGTGTCGGCCCCGAGCCAGAAGGGGGAACTGGCCGTCAGGGCCAGCAGGGGCGGCAGCCAGGGCGAGACCAGGCACATGGCCCGCACCGCGCTGTCCCGGTCGGGTACGTCGACGTGTATCTGGGCACTGCAGATGAGCTGTTCGTCGGCGACCCGGCGGTAGTCGTCGGCCATCCGCCGGAAGCGGGTGTCCGCGGTGACCGCGCGGGAGGTGACGCTGGCCAGCGGGACGGTGCCGGCGGCCACGACGGCCAGGCCGAGGCG
>KL568560.1:32085-33361 GCA_000715605.1 Streptomyces speibonae
TGTGTATAAGAGACAGAGCCGGCGCCGGGTGGCGGACAGGTCCGCGAAGAGACCCTCCAGCGTGTCGTGGACGCGGCTGTTGCTCTCCACGGCCGTCTGCTGCAGTTCACGGCCGAAGCCCGGTTCGCCGAGCCCGTCCAGCAGCGTCCCGGCGCGTGGCACGAGCCGTCCGCTTTCCACGTCCACGACATGGAACTCTTCCTCTGCTCCGATACGCACCGTCACCGCTGGTCCCCTTGCCGTCGTCCTGTGCCGTACCGCCGGGGCCCGGGGGCCACCGGCGGCGAATCGGCCCATTCCGGGTGCCCAGGATGCGGGGCGGGCAATCGGACCCGGAGGTCACTCCGGCCGGGGTGCGGGTGCGCCGCCGGTCCTGGCCTCCAGGGCGTGCAGGACGGCCACCATGTCCTCGCCGCCGTGGCCGCCCGCCACGGTCTCCTCGAACAGGGCGTGGCAGACGTCGAGGAGCGGGGAGGCCGTGCCGGACGTGCGGGCGGCCTCCGCGATCAGGCGGTTGTTCTTCAGTACGTCGGTGGCCGCGGCCTGGACCGTGAAGTCGCGCGAGAGCAGCTTGGGCGCCTTCATGCGGGAGACGGCGCTGGCCATCGGGCCGGCGTCCAGGACGTCGAGGAAGCGGCGGCGGTCGAGTCCGTGCCGGCCGGCGAAGTGGAACGCCTCGGTGAGGCCGGTGACCTGGGTGATCAGGAACAGGTTCACGGCGAGCTTCATCAGCAGGGCGCCCGGGACCGGGCCGCAGTCGAACGTCTCGCGGCACATCGGGGCGAGCAGCGGCCGCACCTCCGCCACGGCACCGTCGTCGCCGGCCAGCAGCGCGACGAGCCGGCCCTGTTCGGCGGGGACGCGGGAACCGGAGACCGGGGCCTCGACGTAGGCCCCGCCCGCGGCGCCGACCGCGTCGACCAGGGCGGTCGAGTACTCCGGCGAGACCGTGCCCATGTGGACGACGGTGCGCCCGGCGACCCGGGCGGCGAAGTCCGGGGTGCCGCGGGCGAGGATCGCGTCGACGGCCGCCTCGTCGGCGGGCATGAGGATCACGACGCGGGCCCGGTCGAAGACCTCCGCCGCGTCGGCGGCCACCTCGGCCCCGGCGTCCCGCAGGGGTGCGCACCGGCCGGGGGTGCGGTTCCACACGACGAGGGGGGTGCCGGCGCGGGCGAGGTTGAGCGCCATGGGCCTGCCCATGACTCCGAGTCCGATGAATCCCACGTGCACGACGCACCGCCGTTTCCGGGCGCTCGGCCTGTCTCTTATACAC
>KL568560.1:33646-33936 GCA_000715605.1 Streptomyces speibonae
ACCTATGACCGCTGTCATAGTAGCGGCCGTCATGACGACGGTCATAGGGTGAGGGCGGCAGGAACCACGCGGACGGGAGGCCGGGGATGACGGTGTCCGGACGGGGACCCCGGGAGCGGATGGTCTTCAGTGCGGCCCAGCTGATCCGGCGCGGCGGCGTGGGCGCCACCGGGATGCGGGACGTGGCCGAGCACGCGCGGGCGCCGCGCGGGTCGCTCCAGCACTACTTCCCGGGCGGCAAGGAGCAGCTCCTGTCTCTTATACACATCTCTGATGGCGCGAGGGAGGCG
>KL568560.1:34152-36497 GCA_000715605.1 Streptomyces speibonae
ACCCGGTGGCCGCCGCCACGGTGGACCGCGCGGCGTCCGCCGAGTCGACGCGCGGGGCCGCGTCCGCCGCCTTCGCCGAGTGGACCGGCGCGGTGGCGCGGGCCCTGGCGGACATGGGTGTTCCCGCGACCCGCTGCGAGGCCCTCGCCACCCTCATGATCGGCTCCCTCGAAGGAGCGATCCTCATCGCCCGCGCCGAGCGGAGCGTGCGCGCCCTGACGACGGTGTCCCGGGAGCTGGGCCCCGTCCTGGACGCGGCCGCCACGGCCCCCGCCCGCGAACGCGGATCGGGGGCGCACAACGGGGGCGCCACCGCCGAGTGACGCCCCTTCATTAGAGTGAGCGACCAGTATCCGGCCTTTCACGGACAGTGAGGTAACCACACACCATGCCGACCGAAACGTTTGAGTTCCAGGTAGAGGCGCGTCAGCTGCTCCAGCTGATGATCCACTCCGTCTACTCGAACAAGGACGTCTTCCTCCGCGAGCTCGTCTCCAACGCCTCCGACGCGCTCGACAAGTTGCGGCTGGCCGCGCTGCGGGACGACACGCTCGACGCCGACGTCTCCGACCTGCACATCGAGCTGGAGACCGACAAGGACGCCCGGACCCTCACCGTGCGGGACAACGGCATCGGCATGTCGTACGACGAGGTGGGGCAGCTCATCGGCACCATCGCCAACTCGGGCACCGCGGAGTTCCTGCGGGAGCTGAAGGAGGCGCAGGACGGCGCCGGAGCCGAGGGTCTGATCGGCCAGTTCGGCGTCGGCTTCTACTCCGGCTTCATGGTCGCCGACGAGGTCACCCTGGTCACCCGGCGCGCGGGAGAGTCCCAGGGCACCCGCTGGTCGTCGCGCGGCGAGGGCACGTACACGCTGGAGAAGACCGACGACGCGCCGCAGGGCACCTCGGTCACACTGCACCTCAAGCCGGCCGACCCCGACAACCAGCTCCACGACTACACCTCGGTGTGGAAGATCAAGGAGATCGTCAAGCGCTACTCGGACTTCATCACCTGGCCGATCCGGCTGGTCGGCGAGAAGGGCGAGGACGGCGAGGCCGCCGAGCCGGAGACGCTGAACTCGATGAAGGCGCTGTGGGCGCGTTCCCGCGACGAGGTGTCGGAGGAGGAGTACCACGAGCTGTACAAGCACATCGGCCACGACTGGCGCGAGCCGCTGGAGACCATCCAGCTCCAGGCCGAGGGCACCTTCGAGTACCAGGCGCTGCTGTTCCTGCCGTCGCACGCCCCGCACGACCTGTTCCAGCGCGACTTCCGGCACGGGCTGCAGCTGTATGTGAAGCGCGTCTTCATCATGGACGACTGCGAGGCGCTGCTGCCGTCGTACCTGCGCTTCGTCAAGGGCGTGGTCGACGCGCAGGACCTCTCGCTGAACGTCTCGCGCGAGATCCTCCAGCAGGACCGGCACATCCGGATGATGCAGCGCCGGCTGACCAAGAAGGTGCTGTCGTCGGTCAAGAGCATGATGGCCGACGACGCCGAGCGGTACGCCACGTTCTGGCGGGAGTTCGGCGCCGTGCTGAAGGAGGGGCTGGTCACCGACGCCGACAACCGTGACGCCCTGCTGGCGGTGGCGTCGTTCGCGAGCACGGCCGAGGAGGACAAAACGGTCACCCTGGCGCAGTACGTGGAGCGGATGCGGGAGGACCAGGAGGACATCTACTACATCACCGGCGAGTCCCGCGCGAGCATCGACAGCTCCCCGCACATGGAGGCGTTCCGGGAGCGGGGCATCGAGGTGCTGCTGCTCACCGACCCCGTCGACGAGGTGTGGGTCGACGCCGTGGGCGAGTACGAGGGCAAGCGGCTGCGGTCGATCGCCAAGGGCGAGATCGACCTCGACGCCCGCGCGGACGAGAAGAGCGAGGACGACCGGGAGGCGCAGGCCGAGGCGTACGCGGGGCTGCTGGGCTGGATGCGGGAGCGCCTGGAGGAGGACGTCAAGGAGGTGCGTCTGTCGACGCGGCTGACGGTGTCCCCGGCGTGTCTGGTGGCCGACGCGAACGATCTCACGCCGGCGCTGGAGAACATGTACCGGGCCATGGGCCAGGAGGTGCCGCGCACCAAGCGGATCCTCGAACTCAACCCGGATCACGCGCTGGTGAAGGGCCTCAACGAGGCGTACGGGGAGCGCGAGGACCGCTCGGAGCTCACCGACACCGCGGAACTGCTGTACTCGCTGGCCGTGCTGGCGGAGGGCGGCCGGCCCAAGGACCCGGCGCGCTTCGTGCAGCTGATGGCGGACCGGCTGGAGCGCACCCTGTGAGGTGACGGCGCGAGGTGGCGGCGAGCCCGCCCGGGGTCAGACCCGGGCGGGCTCGGCG
>KL568560.1:36741-37724 GCA_000715605.1 Streptomyces speibonae
GAGATGTGTATAAGAGACAGGCCCCAGGGCTTGAGGACCGAGATCACCGTCATGAAGACATAGGCGGTGAGGGAGACGACCGGTCCCATGAGGACGTCGGCGCCGTCGGGCAGGGGGTGCCCGACTGACACCGCCTCCGCGGCCTCGCCCACTCCCGGCCGCAGCGCGAAGGCCGTGGCGGTGACCGTGGCGAGGGTCAGCCAGAACTTCGTCCACACCCAGCGGTGCCTGGCCAGTCCCCAGACCGTGCCCAGGGACAGGACGAGGCCGCTGAGGAGCGTCAGGAAGGCGATCGGCAGCAGGAGCCAGTCGGCGAAGAGCTTCATGGCCCGGACGGACGCCTCCACCATGGCCGGGTCTCCGGTGGTGTTCGCGGTGAGGCCCAGTGCGAGCAGCCCGACGGTGAGTCCGAGCCAGCCGGCGGAGGCGGTGACATGGATGACGAGGTAAGCCCGGCGTGCGGGTCGGCTGAGTTTCACGCGACCCACGGTGCCCGCCCGGGGCGGTACGGACATCTGACGGCGGGAGTAACCCCGTGTACTGACGTCGGCGTACGCGGCGGGGGCCGGTGGGCTTCCGGCCACATGGGGGGGCGTGCCGACGGCCGGGGGCGGGCACATGTGAGCGGTGACTTCTCCTGACGTTCTGTTCACCCTGCTCGGTGCCGGCGCGCTGCTCGCGGCCGTGCTGCCCCGCCTGGTGGCCCGCGTACCGCTGTCGCTGCCGTTGGTGTTCCTGGTCTGCGGAGTGGCCCTGCAACTGCTGCCGTTGCCGGTCCCGGAGCTGGACCCCGTGGCGGACCGGGTCTGGGTGGAGCATGCCACGGAGATCTGCGTGGTCGTCTCCCTCATGGGTGCCGGACTCGCCCTGAACCGGCCCTTCGGCCGGCGGAGCTGGCGGGCCACCTGGCGGCAGCTGGGCGTCACCATGCCGCTGACGATGGCGGCGGTGGGCGCGCTCGCCTGGGGTGTGCTGGGCTGGGC
>KL568560.1:37901-39237 GCA_000715605.1 Streptomyces speibonae
TGTATAAGAGACAGGCTGCTGGCGGCGGTGCTGGCGCCGACGGATCCGGTGCTCGCCTCGGAGGTGCGGGTGGGCGCGCCCACGGAATCCGAGCACGACGAGGACGAGGTGCGCTTCGCGCTGACCAGCGAGGCCGGGCTGAACGACGGGCTGGCCTTTCCCTTCGTCCTGGCCGCCGTCGCACTCGCGGCCGCCGCGGGCGGGGTGACGGCCGGAGGGATCGCCCGCTGGGCCCTGGTCGACCTGCTGTTCAAGTGCGCGGTGGGTGTGGGCGCGGGGCTCGCGGTCGGCGCTCTGCTGGGCTGGCTGTTCTTCCGGGCGGAGTGGCGGGCGATGCGGCTGTCGGAGCACCGCGAGGGGTTCGTCGCCATCGGCGCCACGCTCCTCGCCTACGGGATGACGGAGCTGCTGCACGGCTACGGTTTCGTCGCGGTGTTCGTCACCGCCTGCCGGATCCGCGCGGCGGAGCGGGCGCACGGCTTCCACGGGGTGCTGCACGACTTCGTGGAGCAGGTGGAACGGCTGCTGACCGCCGTCCTGCTGTTCCTGCTCGGCGCGTTCGTCGCCCAGGGCGGGCTGGGGCCGTTGACCTGGCAGGGGGCGCTGGTGGGGGTGCTGCTGCTGGTGGCGGTCCGGCCACTGGCGGGGTGGGTGGCCCAGCTCGGTACGCCCGCCGGCCCGCGGGAGCGCCTGGTGATCGCCTTCTTCGGGATCCGCGGCATCGGCTCGCTGTTCTATCTGGCCCACGCGCTCGGCTCCCCCGGTTTCGACGTCCCGGCCGAACAGGCGTGGGCGGTGGTGACGTTCACGGTGCTGGCGTCCGTCATCCTGCACGGCGTGACCGCCACTCCCGTCATCTCCCGCCTCGACCGCCTCCGGCTGCGCAGAGCGAGGTCGGGCGGCCGGGAAACGGCCCCGGACGAGGCCAGGGTGGCGGGCGAACGGCTCTGATCACGGACGTCGTACGGTCATGGCCGCGACGTCCGCGAGGCCCCGCGCCCAGGTCCGCGCCTTCTGGATCTGGGCGTCGGTGATCCCGGCTCCCGGCCCGGGGTCGTTCATGACGTTGTCCAGCAGCCGGGTTACTCCGGATATCGACCGTCTCATGGAGCGAAAGGGGGTACGAGCCGGCAGGGGGTGGCGGGAGGGGCAGCGGGCGCCCTCGAAGTGCGCCGACGTCAGGTGCGGTGGAGTCTGGGGATCATGCCGCGGAAGGACACGCGCAAGGCGCCGAACGATGCACAAGGCGGCGGGGACGACGAGGTGGAGGCCGTGCTCGACGAGCTCTACGCGCTGCCGCCGTCCGAGTTCGTCGCCCGGCGCGAGGAGCGGGCCG
>KL568560.1:39479-39694 GCA_000715605.1 Streptomyces speibonae
GATTCACGCCGCCCGCCGGCCCACCCTCGCGGCCTGGGCGGTGAATCTGCTCCGGCGCTCCCTGCCCGCCGAGGCGGAGCGGTTCCTGGAGCTGGGACGGGCGCTGCGCGAGGCTCAGGCCACCCTGGACGCGAGCGGGCTGAGGGAGCTGTCGGTCCAGCGGCGGCGCATCGTCTCCGAGCTCTCCCGGCAGGCGGCCGGTCTGGCCCGGGAGG
>KL568560.1:39930-40433 GCA_000715605.1 Streptomyces speibonae
GGTCTGGCCCGGGAGGCGGGGCATCCACTGTCGGACGCGGTCCAGCGGGACGTGGAGACGACCCTGCGGGCCGTGCTCGCCGATCCGGAGGCGGCCGAAGTCTGGGCCACCGGGCGGGTGGAGAGCGCGCTCGCCCCGCCGTCGGGGTTTCCCGCGGGCGGGGACACCGCGCCGGCACCGGGGCGGAAGACGGCACCGGCGCGTGAGAAGGAGCGCACGCCGGCTCGTACGCCGTCGGCGTCGGCGCGGCGGAAGGACGAACTGGCGCAACGGCGCGCGAAGCGCCAGGAGCGGCTGGCCAAGGCGCGAGAGGCGGCGCGGACGGCCGAGGAACGGCTGCGCGACCGGAGCGCCGAGCAGGAGGAGGCCGATGTCTCGCTCCGGTGCGCGCGGGAGCGGCGCGAGGGGGCCGAGGAGCGGGTGTCCGCGCTGGAGGAGCAACTGCGTCAGGAGCGCGCCGAGATGGAGCAGGCGCGGCGCGAGGAGCGGGAGGCGGAGAAGCG
>KL568560.1:40665-41152 GCA_000715605.1 Streptomyces speibonae
CCGCCGCTGCCGTCGACCGGGCCCGGCGGGCGGCGGACGACGCCGCGAAGGAGGTGGAGCGGGCGGGAAAGGGCGTGCGCTGACCCTGGGTCACGCGGGCGGGGCGGGGTGACGGACCCCTGCGCGGGTCACGCGGGCGGGGCGAGGGGACGGACCCCTCCGCGGCCGGGAGAAAATTGGGACGGTAATTGGCATAGACCTGACACTCACGGCTCGCTAAGCTCTGCTCGACTCGCCTTTGAGAGCGCTCTCACAGTGCGGTTGTTCCACCCCCACCTTGCTGGAACGACGAAGGGCAACCTTCCATGAGACGCACCGGACTCGCGCGTGCCTGCGTGGCCGCCCTGTTCATGATCGGCAGCTGGACCGCGGCCGGCGCCCTGCCCGCCTCGGCACAGGACGCCCCCGACTCCCCCACCACCCGCGGCACCGACTCCGCCCCCGCCTCCTCCGCCCTGCTGGACGCCATGCAGCGGGACTTCGGCCT
>KL568560.1:41420-42996 GCA_000715605.1 Streptomyces speibonae
GCGACCGACCTCGCGCCCGAGGCGCGCAGAACGGCCGGATCCGCCTACGGCGGCGCCTGGTTCGACGCCAGGAGCGAGAAACTGACCGTCGCCGTCACCGACGGCGCCGACGCCTCCACGGTCCGCGCCCTGCGCGCGTCCGGCGCCGCGGTCCGCACCGTCGAGCACACCGCCAAGCAGCTCGACGCGGCCAAGTCCCGTATCGACCGCCTCGACGCGCCCTCCGGTGTCAACAGCTGGTCCGTGGACCCGGCCAGCAACTCGGTCGTGGTGAACGTCGTCGACGCCCAGCGGACTGACAACGATGTCCGCAGCTTCGTGGCCAAGGCCCGCGAGGCCGGCCCCGTCACCGTGCGCACCGTGGCGGACCAGGCGCAGACCTTCGCCGCCGGAACCGTCGGCGGCGACCCCTACTACACCGGCAACGTCCGCTGCTCCATAGGCTTCTCGGTGCACGGCGGCTTCGTCACCGCCGGACACTGCGGCGGGGTCGGACAGCAGGTCAGGGGCTGGGACGGCTCGTACATCGGCAACTTCCAGGGCTCCTCGTTCCCGGGCAACGACTATGCCTGGGTGAACGTGGGCAGCGGCTGGTGGACCGTGCCGGTGGTGCTCGGCTGGGGCACCGTGTCGGACCAGCTGGTGCGCGGCTCCGCCGAGGCGCCGATCGGTGCGTCGATCTGCCGTTCCGGATCCACGACGCACTGGCACTGCGGCAGGGTCCTGGCCAAGAACGAGACCGTCAACTACCGCGAGGGCTCGGTGCACCAGATGACGAAGACCAGCGTCTGCGCCGAGGGTGGTGACTCCGGCGGCTCGTACATCAGCGGTGACCAGGCCCAGGGCGTCACCTCCGGAGGCTGGGGCAACTGCTCCAGCGGAGGCGAGACCTGGTTCCAGCCGGTCAACGAGATCCTCAACCGCTACGGGCTGACCCTCCACACGGCCTGACGGACCGACGCTCCCCCAGCGGGCCCCGCCGGACGACCGGCGGGGCCCGTTCCCGTGCGCACGGCCCTCGTGCGAGCAAAAGTTACCGGTCCGTAACTTACTCATGGGTTACCGGCGGTAAACAAGCGCTGTTAGTTTCACGTTCCATCTTCCGGAGCAGAGCGAGGAGTGAGCCGTGAGCCGTATCAGCACCGTGGTCGTCACGACCGCCTGCGTGTGCGTGTCCGCGCCGCCCGCCGCCGCGACCGGCCCCGTGGTCTCACGGGGCGTCACCATCCCCGCCTTCTACACACCGCCCGCCGGCCTGCCCGCGGGCAACGGCGTACTGGTCCGGCACGAGCCGCTGCGTCTCGGGCTGAGCCTGCCAGGACTGGGCGGCCGCTCCCTGCCGGGAACCGCGACCCGCCTGATGTACACCTCCACGGACTCCGACGGACGGCCGGTGGCCGTCACCGGCGCCTACATCGAGCCCTCCGCCCGCTGGAAGGGCGCCGGCCCCCGCCCCCTGGTGGTGATCGGCTCCGGCACCATGGGCCAGGGCGACCAGTGCGCCCCCTCGCTCGCCCTGGAGCACCCCCTGACCCTCAACGGCCGCACGGTGTCCCTCGGATACGAGACACTGGCC
>KL568560.1:43249-49186 GCA_000715605.1 Streptomyces speibonae
CGTCAACCGCCTCGACCAGGGGCACGCCATGCTGGACGCCGCCCGCGTCGCACGCTCGGTGCCGGGGGCCTCCGTCACGGACGCCTCCCGCGTGGCCATGTACGGCTACAGCCAGGGCGGCGGGGCCAGCGCGGCGGCGGCCGAACTCCACCGCGCCTACGCCCCCGAGGTCCCGCTCGTCGGCACCTACAGCGGGGCGCCGCCGGCCGATCTGACGGCGGTCATGAAGGGCATCGACGGCAGCGCCCTGGCCGGCGCGCTGGCCTGGTCGATCAACGGCTTCACCCAGTCCGAGCCCGAACTGCGCCGGGTCGTCGACGCGAACATCAACGCCGCCGGACGTGCCGCGCTCAAGGACAGTTCCACCGCCTGCGTCGGGGACGCGATCCTCGGTCACGGCTTCACACAGAGCACCAAGTGGACCGTGAGCGGCAAGCCCGTCGCCGCGGTCATCGCCGGCGAGCCCGCCGCCCAGGCCGTCCTCGACAAACAGCGCCTCGGCACGATGAAGCCCACCGGACCGGTCCGGCTGGCCACCGGGGTCCACGACGACATCGTCCCGCACCGGCAGGCGCGCCAACTCGCCGTGGACTGGTGCGCCAAGGGCGGCGACGTCATCTACAAGGCCGTACGGTTGCCCAATCTGGGCGACAAGCTCCTCACCAACCACCTGGCGCCCCTGCTGGCCGACCAGGGCGACGCGGTGCGCTGGCTGGCCGACCGGCTCAAGGGCGAGCCGGCGCGCTCCAACTGCCGCTCCGTGCCCGCCGGGAGCTGAGCCGCGGGCAACGCGACGAGCCCCGTCCCGACGGATCGGGACGGGGCTCGTGAAAGAGCGCCGGGCAGGCCTTGCACCTGCATCTCCCCACAGGAAGTGGGGCGTCTTTCCTTGGACCACCAACGCACGGCCCGGCTCGGGGAGTTCCCCTCGCCTCAACGTGGAACAACCGTAGCGGTGATCGACTCACTTGTCACATCGGTCCTACGGGCGCGCCGCTGGACGCGCCCTCCGACGCCCCCTGCGACGCTCCCTCGGACGCTCCTTCGAAGTTCTTCTCCACCTGCGCCTTCTCCGCCGCGCTGGGGTTCGCGTCGGTGCACGAGGTTCCGGCGCTGGCGCCCGACATCAGGCTGGAGCAGGGGCCGGGCTTGCGGTCCGGCAGACCGAGCATGTGACCGAGTTCGTGGGCCGCGATGCGGACCGTGGAATGGCCCTGGGCGACCGCCTGGCGGCCGATGTAGACCGTGCCCCTGCCCAGGGATCCGGGGAGGGAACGCGGCCAGCCGTCGTCCGCCACGACCTGGATGTCGGCGCGCTCGCCCGAGGCGGCAGGGCGCAGCTCGACAGCGTCCACGCTCGCGTTCCAGATCGCCGCTCCCCGGTCCACCGCGGAGCGGAACTCCGCCGCCGCCCTGGCGTCGTAGGTGAGCACCCGGGCGGCCGTCACCTGGGGCTGGACGGCGCGGGCGGAGGGGACGGCCGCGGCCGGGACGGGTCCGGTCAGGGCGGGGCAGGACAGCACCAGGGCCGCGGCGAGGCCCCCGGTCAGCGTACGGATGCGCATGGTCGACCTCCTGCGGGATTCAGAAGCGGTGCTGCTGAATTCCATGGAAGGGATCGGTTGGACTTCGCGTTCGGCCGGAGGCACTGTGGGCGAGGATCAACACCATCCCACGGGACACCCCCGCTCGCATCACCGGAGACCGCCCGATGAACCACATCGCCCTTCCCGAGCGCTACGACGGCACCATGCGCTACCGGCGCACCGGCCGCTCGGGGCTCGACCTCCCCCTGCTGTCCCTGGGGTACTGGCACAACTTCGGTGACGACCGGTCCTTCGCGTCCCAGCGGGAGATCGCCCTGCGCGCCTTCGACCTGGGCATCACCCACCACGACCTGGCCAACAACTACGGCCCGCCCTACGGTGCCGCGGAGATCAACTTCGGCCGGCTGATGCAGCGGGACCTCGCCCCGTACCGTGACGAGCTGGTGATCTCCACCAAGGCCGGCTGGGACATGTGGCCCGGCCCCTACGGCCAGGGCGGCGGCTCCCGCAAGTACCTGCTGGCCTCGCTGGACCAGTCACTGAAGCGCATGGGGCTGGAGTACGTCGACATCTTCTACTCGCACCGGCTCGACACGACCACGCCGCTCGAGGAGACCATGGGTGCCCTGGACACCGCCGTCCGCCAGGGCAAGGCACTCTACGTCGGCATCTCCTCCTACGACGCCGAGCGCACCCGGCAGGCCGCGGCCATCCTGCGTGACCTCGGCACCCCGCTGCTCATCCACCAGCCGTCGTACAACATGCTGAACCGCTGGATCGAGACGGACGGCCTGCTGGACGTGGCCCAGGAGGAGGGCTTCGGGGTCATCGGATTCACGGCGCTCGCGCAGGGGCTGCTGACCGGGCGCTATCTGGACGGCGTTCCGCAGGACTCCCGGGCCGCGGCCGGCACGTCCTTCGACCCCGCCTGGCTGACGGACGACATGCGGCACCGGCTGCGCGCCCTGAACGACATCGCGGCCCGGCGCGGGCAGAGCCTCGCCCAGATGGCGCTGGCCTGGGCGCTGCGCGACCCGCGGGTCACCTCGCTGGTCATGGGCGCCTCCCGCGTCGAGCAGCTGGAGCAGAACGTGGCCGCCCTCGAGAACCCCGGCTTCACCGCCGAGGAGCTGGCCGAGATCGACACGTACGCCACGGAGGGCGGCGTCGACCTGTGGCGCGAGGCGCGCATGGGCACGATGGGCTGAGCCCCCGGCGGCCGCCACGAGGTGTGCGCGGCCGCGGAAGGGGAACTGCGGTGCGGTGAGCCGCGCCGCCGAGGCGCGGAGAACCCCGGCCCCTCGGACGGTCGTATGCAGACCTTCATGCCGTACCCCGACTTCCACGCGTCGGCGCTGGTGCTCGACCGGCGCCGGCTCGGCAAGCAGCGGGTGGAGGCGCTCCAGGTGCTGCGCGGGCTGATCGTGCCGGGCTACGGATGGCGCCGTCATCCGGCGGTGCGCATGTGGACCGGCTACGAGGAGGCCCTGGTGCGGTACGGCCTGGAGGTCTGCCGGGTCTGGCGCGAGAGGGGGCATCAGGACAGCTGTGCGGCCACCCTCGTCGCCGACCTGGCCGGTGTCCGGCCGGGGGCTGCGGTGCGCGGCCAGCGGGCGCTGGCCGAGGCGGGCGAGCTGCCGCCCTGGCTCGGGGACGAGGCCCTGCACCGCAGCCACCGCTCGGCGCTGGTCCGCAAGGACCCGGCCGTGTACGCGGAGCTCTTCCCCGGGGAGCCGGACGACCTGCCGTACGTGTGGCCGTCGTCCGACCGGGATCCGGAGGCCGTCGCCGACTGACGGCGCGCGGCCGGGGGCCGTCCGTCACCGTGCGGACAGGTACTCCTCCACTCCCTCGGCCGCGTGCGCGTCCTCCACGTTCACCACGCCGCCGACCGCCTTGGCGTCGGGCTTGAGCACATACGTCTCGACGCTCGCGGGGCGGTCGACGTCGGAGAAGTTCTGCGGGGTGCCGAGGCCGGTGTCGGCGTTCGTCTGCGCGCGGTGTGCTTGGACGACGTCCTCGCGGGTGAGGCCGCCCGCCTCGCAGGCCGCCTTCAGATCGGCGCCCATGAGCTGGGCGGCGTTGTACCCCGACAGCACGCCGGAGTCGACCGGCGACTTGGGGTACTTCTTCTGGTACGACGCCACCATGCGCCGCACGCCGGGCAGGTCGGAGCTGACCGCCGGCGCGGCGCTCACGATGTTCAGCATGGCCGCGAGCGCCGGCGCCGCGGGGGTCTTCATCAGCTGGGGTGCGAAGCCGGGGGCGCTGCTGACGACGGGGACCTTGAGGCCGCGGGAGGCCGCGACGCCGACCAGGGAGGCCGTCTGCGCGGGTCCGGCGCTGATCAGAACGGCCTTCACGCCCTCCTTGCGCAGGGCCGAGACCTGGGCCGACAGATCGGTGTCCGTCGCCTGGATCTTCTGTCCGGCCACCTTCAGACCGGCCTTCCCGGCCGCCCACTCGGAGCCTTCCAGCGCGTTGGCCCCGTAGTCGCCCTCGAAGTAGACGTGGCCGATGGTGTCGCCCTTCTTCAGGCCCTTGGTGCGGGTGAGGAACTCGACCGCGGCGATCATGTCGACGTCATAGGTGGTGCCGAGCACCTGGATGGCGTCCTTGCCGAGCAGGGAGGCCGCCCAGGCCTGCGGGAAGGTGAGCATCATGTCGCGTTCGATGTCGTCGAGCAGCGCCGCGACCACGGGGGAGCCGATGACCTGGGGCAACGCCACGACGCCGGGGGCGATGTCGGCGTATGCGGTGACCGCCTTCTGTACGTCGTAGCCGTGGTCCTTGACGACGATCTCGACCGTGCGGTCGCAGATGCCGCCGTCGGCGTTGACCTCGTCGGCCCACATCTGCTGGGCCTGCACGATGCTCTTGCCGAGCGTGGCGTAGGGGCCGGTGAGGTCGGTGAGCGCGCCGAGTCTGATGGTGTCGGCATCGACGCCGGGCCCGGTGCGCAGGCCGTCGGCCGCCTTGCCGCTGTCGTCGCCGCTCTCCGCCTTGGAGCTGCATCCGGTGGCCGCGAGCAGCAGGGCGAGGGCGCCGGCGAGGGCGGCCTGGGCGGTGCGGTGCCGGTTGCGGTACGTGGGGTTCATGGGGTGTGCTCCTTGGGTCGTGCGGGTGCGGCGGGCTGCGGAGACGCGGGGACGGCGGTGTCCGGGGCGGAGGTGCGGGTGCGGCGGCGCCGTACGCGGTCCCGGGTCCGGCGGGCCAGGCCGTGCAGGCCGTCCGGCGCGTACAGCAGGACGAGGACGATCGCCGCGCCGTAGAGGTAGCGGGCCGCCTCGGTGGGTCCCACGGTGCCCTCGGCGGAGCCGGGGGCGGTGACCAGGGGGAGCTGGTCGGCGTAGCGGGTCATCAGCAGGGGCAGCGCGGTGACGAACACGGCTCCGGCGACGGCTCCGGAGACGGAACCGAGGCCGCCGATGACGATCATGGCGAGGTAGTCCACGGACAGGGCGAGGGAGAAGTAGTCCGGTACGACGCGGCGGAAGGCGAGCGCCAGCAGCACTCCCGCGAGACCGGCGTACATCGACGACACCACGAAGGCCGCGGAACGGTGCCGGGCGACGTCGACGCCCATCACGGCGGCCGCCGTCTCGCTGTCCCGCAGGGCGGCGAGCGCCCGTCCGGGGCGTCCGCGCAGCAGGCCGCGGGCGGTGCACCAGGTGAAGGCGAACAGGGCCAGGCCCAGGAACCACAGCCGTTCCTCCGCGCCGAACGGCACGCCGAGGACGGTCAGTTCGGGGTCGCTCCCCGCGAAGGTGAATCCGCCGAGGGTCAGCGGGGGCACGGAGCGGCCGTTGAAGCCGCCCGTGACGGAGTCGGCGGTCAGCAGGACGTGGTGGCCGAGGAAGACCAGGGCGAGGGTCGCGATGCCGAGGTAGATGCCCTTGACCCGGGCGGCGACGGGGCTGAAGAGTCCGCCCGCCGTCCCGGCGAGCAGCACCGCGAGCAGGGCCGCGAGGGCCGGGGGGAGTCCCGGCCCGGGTTCGCCCGCGAGCCAGGCGTAGCCGTAGGCTCCGACGGCGAGGAAGAAGGCGTGGCCGAGGGAGAGCTGGCCGGCGGTGCCGCTGAGCAGGGCCAGGCCGACGGCGCCGATGGCCGCGGCCATGGAGAACAGGCCGATGCGCAGCCAGAAGGCGTCCAGGTAGAACGGCGGCAGGCACAGGACGACGGCGAGCAGCGGCAGTGAGGCGCGCCGGCGGGTGAGCGCCGCGAGGGGCCGGTCAGACACGGGCCGCTCCCTTCGCGCCGAACAGCCCGGTGGGCCGGACGAGCAGCACCAGCAGCATGACCGCGTACGGGGCGACGTCGCCGAACCCCTCTCCCAGGACGTGCAGTTCGGACTGGTAGCCGACGACGAGCGCCTCGGTCAGGCCGATGA
>KL568560.1:49419-51472 GCA_000715605.1 Streptomyces speibonae
GAATGGCGGCCGGGAAGGCGTTGAGCGCGATCTGGCCGGTGGTGCGCTCCAGGCCCGGCGCGGGGAACGCGGCGAGGAAGACCGCTGCCAGTGCGGCGAGCGCGCCCGCCAGGCACCAGGCGCCCGCGCGGACCCGGCCCAGCCGTACGCCCATGAGCGCGGCGGCCTCCAGGTCCTCGGCCGCCGCCCGCAGGGACAGTCCCCAGGAGGTGAACCGGAACAGTGCGAACACAGCGGCGATGACCACCGTCGACACCACGATCGCGGCGAGCCGGCTGTCGGCGACGGTCACCGGCCCCAGCTCGGTCACGGAGTCGCCCCACGGGTCGCCGAGCGACAGCAGGTCGCCGCCGATGCGCCGGGCCAGATCGGTGAGCAGGACGATGTCGATGCCGATGGTGACGATGGTCTGGACGTGGGCCGACTGGGCGTCGTGGCCGCCGCGTTGCAGCAGGAAGCGGTCGAGCGCGCCCGCGAGGGCGGCCGTGGTGAGGACCGCCAGGGCGAGCGCCGCGGCGAACCCGAGGTCGTCGTGGAGGACGGCGACGAGGTAGCCGCCGAACAGGAGCAGGGAGCCGTGGGCGAAGTTGAGCACGCCCGAGGCCTTGAAGATCACGACGAAGCCGAGCGCGACGAGCGCGTAGACCGCCCCGAGCGCCAGTCCGCCGAGGACGTTGTCGAGCAAACCGGTCATGCCGCCTCCTCCTCTGCCGCGCCGGTCCCGAGGTAGGCGCGCAGCACCTCGGGGTCCCGGCGGACCTCGTCGGGGGTGCCGTGGGCGATGGGCCGGCCGAAGTCGAGCACGGTGACGTCGTCGGCGAGGCGCATGACGAGGCCCATGTCGTGTTCGACGAGGACGACGGACAGGCCGAGTGCGGCCCGCAGTTCGCCCACGGCCTCGGCGGTGCGGGCGCGTTCGGCGGCGTTCATTCCGGCCACCGGTTCGTCGAGGAGCAGCACCCGCGGCTCCAGGCAGAGGGCGCGGGCGAGTTCGACGCGCTTGCGGTCGCCGTAGGACAGCAGGGCGACGGGGCTGTCGAAGTGCGGGCCCAGCCCGGTGAGTTCGGCGATCTCGCGGGCCCGGGCGAGATGGCCGCGCTGTTCCCGGACGGCGCTCGGCAGGCGCAGGGCGCTGGCGGCGAACCCGGCGCGGGACAGGGCGTGACGGCCGAGCATGAGGTTGTCGGCGACCGTGCCGTGGGTGGTGACGATGTTCTGGAAGGTGCGGGCCACGCCGAGGGCGGCGATGCGGTGCGGGGCGAGCCGGGTCAGCTCGGTGCCGCCGAGGGTCACCGTGCCCGCGGCCGGGCGGCACAGGCCGGACAGCACGTTGAAGCAGGTCGACTTGCCGGCTCCGTTGGGTCCGATGAGCGCGTGCACCGAGCCGGGGGCGACGGTGAAGGAGACGCCGTCGAGGGCGGTGAGGCCGGCGAAGCGCACGGTGACGTCCCGTACCTCGAGCACGGGCGGTGCGGTGGTGGTGCGGTCCTTCACGCCGCCCCCTGGTCCTCGGCGGCCTCGCCCAAGTAGAGGCGGCGTACGGCGTCGGTGCGGGCGAGTTCGCCGGCGGGGCCGGACAGGCGGGTCTCGCCGACCTCGAGGACGTACGCGTGGTCGGCGAGGGAGAGCGCCATGCCGGCGTTCTGCTCGACGAGGAGTACGGCGGTGCCCTGGGCGTTGATCTCCCGGATCACGCCGGCGATCCGGGACACCATCCGCGGGGCGAGGCCGAGGGAGGGTTCGTCGAGGAGCAGCAGGCGGGGGGCGGCCATCAGGGCGCGGCCGATGGCGAGCATCTGCTGTTCGCCGCCGGAGAGCAGACCGGCGGCCTGGTGGGTGCGTTCGGCCAGGCGCGGGAAGAGCGCGAAGACCCGGTCGCGGGCCTCCTGCACCTGGGCGCGTCCGCGCCGGCCGAGACCGAGTCCGCCGGAGCGGAGGTTCTCGTCGACCGAGAGTCCGGCGAACACGCGTCGTCCCTCGGGGACCTGGACGACTCCGGCGCGTACCGCCGCGACGGGGTCCTTGCCGTCGAGCGCCGTCCCGCCGTAGCGGA
>KL568560.1:51694-51948 GCA_000715605.1 Streptomyces speibonae
CCCCGCCGTAGCGGATGCGGCCGGCCGTGAGCGCGCCGCGGTGCAGGCGCAGGGTGCCGGAGACGGCCCGCAGGAGGGTCGTCTTGCCGGCGCCGTTGGCGCCGAGCAGTGCCACGACGCCGCCGGGCGGCACGGTCAGGGACACGGAACGCAGGGCGGACAGCGCGCGGCCGTAGGTGACGTCGACGTTCTCGACGTGCAGCGCGGGCGGGCCGTCCGGTGGTGCTTCGGGCATCACGGCTCCTCGGGGCCGG
>KL568560.1:52227-53061 GCA_000715605.1 Streptomyces speibonae
GGTACAGGTTTCGGCATCCGTACGCTGCGGCGTACCAATGGGGGTGGGCGGGGGTTGTGCGTGTGCCCAGGCGCTTGCCGCTGGGAGTGCGGGTGGGGTGGCTGGGCGCCGGAGCCTTCGCTCGAGCGGAGGGGGGACCCCATCGCCCTGGGGGCACCTCCCAGGCCCTTGAGGCACTGAGGAAGGCACGGCTGGGCGCGGCTGCGCGTGGGAGGGGTGCGGGCGTGGGTGTCCGCGGCTACTGGTGGGGCTGGTGCCGGCTCGGCCGGCTGTGGCTCCGGAGGGTGTGGGCCGTCAGGGCGAGGGTTACTTCCACCAGGTCGGAGGGGCGGGAGAGGGAGCGGGCGGTGAGTTGTTCGTAGCGGCGCAGGCGGTTGAGGACGGTGTTGCGGTGGCAGTACAGGCGCCGGGCCGCCCGCTGGGCCGAGCCGTCACAGGCCAGCCACGTGGCCAGGGTGTCCAGCAGGACCTCCGCGTCGCCGGGTTCGAGATGGGCGAGCGGGCCGAGGAGCCGCTCGGTCAGCGCGGCGCCGAGTTCCGGGCTCGACGCCACCAGCGCCGCCGGGAGGTGCTCGGTGAGCCGGACCGTACCGCCCGACTCGGGGGTGAGTTCCAGCGCGGTGTCCGCGAGGCGCCGGGCCTCCCCCACGGCGGCCAGTCCGTCGACCGCGCTGCTGACGCCCACCCGGGTGCCGGGTGCCTGCTCCTCCGGCACGATCGGCTCGTCGTCGTCCTCCACCAGGACGATGCCGTAGTCGGCGTCCACCCCGGTGTGCCAGTGCACGCGCACACCCGGGGCGAGGGCCGCCTGTGCACCTGTCTCTTATACACATC
>KL568560.1:53315-55354 GCA_000715605.1 Streptomyces speibonae
GGCCCAGCGCCTGCGCCGCCTCGGGCAGGTCGGCGATCCTGCTCGTGCCGTCCAGCAGCGCCGAGGCCAGCAGACGCACCCTGTTCTCCCTTCGCCACGCCAACTGCCGCTCGGTCTGCCGGTAGGCGTCCGCGACGAGGGTGCAGTGCTCGTCGACGAAGTCCCACACGTCGGACGCGACGTGCACCAGCAGCCGTACGTCCTCGGGCGCCGTCCGGGACGTCTCGTCGACCAGGCCCTGCCACACCAGTGAGCCGCCCAGCCGGAAGGCGTGCAGCAGCGCGTCCAGCGGGAGTCCCTGTTCGGCGCGGGTGGCGCCGATCCTCCAGGAGCAGCGGCGTGCCGCGTCCCGGGCGCCGCGCGGGTCGAGCAGGGAGGTGATGCTGTACCGCAGCGACCGGTGCGCCTCCTGCCAGGTGGCCGTGGCGTCGCCGTCCGTCGCGGACCGGTAGGCGGGTTCCCGCTCCTGGAGCGCGGCGACCAGCCGGTCGGTGAGCTGGGGCAGGTCGTCCAGCAGGACACGGGCGGCCCGGTGCAGCACGCGGAGCGCGTCGGCGTCGATCAGCGACCGCCCCCGCGGTGTCCGCGGACGGGGAGCGGGCGTGGGCCCGGGGCGCAGCAGGGTGCGGGGCCGTACGGCGTGTTGCATCACGATCTCCCCCAGGGTCGGGCTTCCCGGCGGTGCCCGCGCGGCGGTCCCCGTGGCGGCGCCGGGCCGGCCGGGGAGCCCGTGGGCCGGCCGCCACCGGACTCGTCCTGCCCCGAAGGATGACATACCGTCCGGTCGGTCCCTAGAGCTGTGCACCGGTCTTTTCCTCCTGCTCGACCAGACGGGCCAGCTCGACGCGGGAACGGACACCCAGCGTGGCGAACACGTTCCGCAGGTGATAGTCGACGGTGCGGGTGCTGACGGACAGGCTCAGCGCCACCTCCCGGTTGGTGGCGCCCTCGGCGACATACCGTGCGATACGCAGTTGCTGCGGGGTCAGCCGGGACAGTCCCCCGGCGCCGGAACCCGCCGGGGCCGCGCCGCCCGCCCGCAGTTCGGCGGCCGTCTGCTGCGCCCACGGGTGCGCGCCGCAGCGTTCGAAGCCGATCAGCGCCTCGCCGAGCCGGGCCCGTGCCTCGCGCAGCCGGCGCCGGCGCCGCAGCCACTTGCCGTGGAGCAGTTGTGTACGGGCTCGTTCGAAGTCACCGGCCGTGCCCTCGTGACGGTCCAGGGCACGCAGGTACAGGGCCTCGGCCGTCTCCGGGGCGGCCAGCAGCGCACGGCAGCGCAGGAGTTGGGCGGGGGCGTGCGGGTCGGCTCCGCACGCGGCCCACAGGGCGAAGTCCTCGACCACCGCCGCCGCGTGCTCGGGCCGGCCGGCGAGTGCGGCCGCCTCGACGAAACAGGGGACGGCGAGCATCCACACCGCGAAGTGGCCGCGTCGCGCACCGGGGCGGACCAGCGGGGCGAGCCGGTCGGCGGCCTCGCGCGGGCGGCCGGCGCCCAGGTCGGCGCGGGCCGCGGCCCAGTGGGCGAGCGTCGCGGCCTGCGCCAGTCCGTGCCGGCGGGCGGTGCGCAGGGCGGCGTCGGCGTGCCCGGTGACGAGTTCCTTCTCCCCTTCGATCGAGGCGGCGAGGGCCAGTACGGCGTGGTGGTGGGCGGCGGTGTTCCGCCGGCCGGCGCGGGCGGCGGTGCGCAGGCCCTCCTCGGCGTGGGTACGGGCCAGCTGATGGTGTCCGGCGCGCAGTTCGGCGTACGCCAGGTACTCCAGCGCCCTCGGTTCGAGGGCGGCGGAGCCGCTGGTCCGGGCCGCCGCGAGCGCCCGTGCGCCGGCCCGGCGGGCGGCGGTCAGGTCCCCGAGCATGAGCGCGGCGGCGGCCGAACGCAGCAGCCGTTCGGGCTCGTCGCCGCGCAGGCCTTGGTCGACCACCCGCCGCAACGGCCCGGCGGCCAGGTCGAACCGCCCGAGCAGCACGGCCCGCATCCCGTCCCGGTGATCCCGGAGCACGGCCTCGTGGGAGGGGTCGGCGCCGGCGGCCCGCCCCTCGCC
>KL568560.1:55537-55698 GCA_000715605.1 Streptomyces speibonae
CCCCTCGCCCCGTCGGTCCGCGCCGGCCACGCTGCCGTTGCCCGCGCTCCCCGTGGCGGACACGCCGCGAGCCTGCCCCCGACCGGCGCTCGGCACGGCCGCGGGAGATGCGCCGGTGACCTCCCGGCCCGGGGCGGACGATCGCGCCGACTCGGCGGCAC
>KL568560.1:55986-56571 GCA_000715605.1 Streptomyces speibonae
CGCCACAACCGAGGTGACGGTCTCCGCGCACGCCCCCCCGTCACCCGCGTCCACCGCGCCCCGCACGGCAACCTCGCTCCCGACGACCGGTGACGACAAAGCAGGGCCACCCCCCACAACCGGGGAATCAGCCTCCCCGCACGACACCCCGTTGCCCGCCCCACTCAAGGCCGCCCGCACGGCAGTCTCGTGGCCGACGACCGGTGACGACGACGCGGGGCGACCCGCCGTGGAGAGGGTGAGGGCCTCCAGGCACGCGGCCGGGTCGCCCGCCGACCAGGCAGCGTCCGCCGCGCCCAGGGTGGCCCGGACGGCGGTCTCGTGGCCGGCGGTGGCCAGGAGGGCGGCCGCGAGCAGGAAGGACTCGCGGGCGTCGGTCACCGGCCCGTCGGCCAGGAGCACCCCGCCCCGCAGGAGTTCCGCCCCGCCGCGTGCGGAGACCGGTGCCGGGCGGCTCCGGGCGGCGTCGAGCAGGCGCAGGGCCTCGGGCGGGCGGCCGGCGAGGACGGCCTGCTCGGCGGCCGCGGTGTACCGGTGGGCCCGTTCGGCGGGGTCGGCGGTGAGATCGGCGGCCCGGGTGAGCAC
>KL568560.1:56818-58037 GCA_000715605.1 Streptomyces speibonae
GCGGCCGCGAGGACGGGGGCGTGCCCCGTCACGGTCCAGGACCGGTGCAGCAGGGCGAGCGCGCCGTGCGGGTCGGTCAGGGCCTCGGCGAGTGCCCGGTGGGCGGCACGGCGCCGCTCGGGCGGGGCAGCGGCGTACACCGCCCTGCCCAGGAGTGCGCTGTGGAACCGGAGCCGCCCACCGGCAAGGGCCAGCACGTCGGGCAGTGGCCCCGGAGCAGGTGTTCCGGCCGCTCGCCGGACGAGGTCCGCGTCGGCGTCGGGCTCCCCCGTCGCCCGTACGGCCGCCGCCGTCGTCAGCAGCAGGCCGGTGTGCCGCTGCGGCAGTCCGGTCAGGATGCCGCCGAGCACGTCGGCCAAGGTCTCCGCGTCGACCCGTGGCCGGGGCAGCGCCCGTCGTCCGCCCAACTGGTCGGGTGACAGCCGGTGGATCATCGCCAGCAGCAGTGCGGGGTTGCCCTCCGCCGCCGTCACCAACTCCTCGCGGACGGCGCTGTGAACGGCACCGTCCGTCGCCTCGTCGGCCAGACGTGCCGCGTCCGCGGGCGCGAGCGGGCCGAGCCGCAGCAAGGGCAGCCCCGCCAGTTCCCGGTCGACGGGCCGGTGTCCCGGGACCGTGAGGAGGAGCGCCGCCGGGACTCCCGCCGCGTGCACCCGCGCGGCCGCGTGCCCCAGCGCGGCGCGCGACGCCGCGTCCCACCGGTGCACGTCGTCCACGCACACCAGGAGCGGCGCCGTGCCGGCGGCCGTGCGCAGGGCGCCGAACAGCGCCTCCCCCGCCGGACCGTCCCCGGGCCGGGGCACGGGACGGCCGGCCGCGCCGAGCAGGGTGTGCAGACCACCCGGGCGCCGTGCGGAAGGGGCCCGGCCGGCGGGTACGTACCACACCGGCCCGGCCCGGAAGGTGCGCGCGGCCTGTTCGAGGAACGCCGTGCGGCCGCAACCGGGTTCGCCGGTCACGACGCGGACACCGCCTTCGGCGCGCAGCGTGTCCAGCAGCGTGGCGATCACCTGACTCCGGGGGGTCGTCTGTCCGGTCATCCCCCGGACCTTACTCACGCGTAACGTGGCGCGGAAGGAACCCGTCCATCCCGCGGTGAACGCTCAACTTCCTCCTCACCAGGGCTTCTTCCTGTTCCGACCGAGGAGCGGAGTGTGCCGTGGCCCAAGCGGGCCGGCGCTCGGCGGTGCGCCGGCACAACGCCGGTGGCGGCCCGCAC
>KL568560.1:58256-58779 GCA_000715605.1 Streptomyces speibonae
GGCCCGCACCGTGTGCGGACCGCCACCGGGTGGCCGTGCGGCGGAGCCGAAGGCTCAGGAGGTGTGCGGGCAGTTGCCCCGTGACTCCTCGATCGTCAGGCTCGGCCGCGGCAGCGGGCACAGGAACTGCTCGTAGCGGGTGTCGTTGTCGATGAACCGCTTCAGCCAGGAAATGCTGTACTTCGCGATCGTCGTGTTCGACGTGTTGGGCGTGAAGTGGGTGGCCCCGTTCAGCTCCAGGTAGGCCCGGTCCAGGGACGAGGGCAGGCCGGTGTACAGGGGCTGGGCGTGGCTGTAGACCGGGGCGATCGTGTCGCCGTCGGCGCCGAAGATCAGGGTGGGGGTCCTGACCTCGGGCCAGGTCTTGTCGAGGTTCCAGGGGGTCAGCGGGATGGCCGCCTGGAGGGAGGGCCGGTCCTTGGCGGCCTCGAGGGTTCCGCCGCCGCCCATCGAGTGGCCCATCACGCCGAGCCGGCTGCTGTCGACGCGGCCGCGGACCGCGCTGCGCTGCGTGAGGTAGTCC
>KL568560.1:58996-59534 GCA_000715605.1 Streptomyces speibonae
GCGCTGCGCTGCGTGAGGTAGTCCAGCGCGGCCAGCAGCTGGTCGCCGCGGGAGTCGGGCTGGTCGAGCGTGGTCCTGGTGTCGATGGTGAACACCACGAACCCCTGGGACGCCAGACGCGGCCCCAGCCAGGCGATGGAGGATTCGTAGGCGGTGAAGCCGGGCGACACGGCGATCGCGCCGAAGGTGCCGTCGGTGGTGCTGGTCGGGTAGTAGATCGTGCCTCCGCCGAAGCCGGAGACGGAGAGCGAGGAGACGGAGACGCTCGACACGGCGTAGGGGCCACGCAGTGCCTCGATGCTCGCTTCGGTGGGTGCCGGGCCGCGCTCGTAGGGGTTGTCCGCCGCGTGGGCGCCGGGGCCGCTGAGGGTGGTGAGTGCGACGACGGCGGCCAGCGCCGCGGTCAGTCCGGCGAGCCGGCCGCCCTTGCGCCTGCTCGTGTGGGGGTGCTGCTGCACGACGAGTGGTCCTCTCTGTCGCGGCGGACCACCCGGCCGGCCGGGTCACGGGATGAAGGCGTGGGTGGGAAGCCGTGCCT
>KL568560.1:59729-60499 GCA_000715605.1 Streptomyces speibonae
GATTGACTGGCGGTGCCACTGTCGGAGAGGAGGGGGCCGGTACGGACCGGCAATCTCACCGGTCTCGTGGTGCCGTGCCGGACGCGCGCGACAGAGCCGAACTCGCACCGCATGCCGGAGAGAAGCCGGGGTACACGGACAGGCGCGGTCACCGTCGGAGTCGGCGCCGACGGTGACCGCGTCGCGTTCCGGCGGGGCCGGACGCCCCCGTCACGCCGCGTCGTAGACGTGGGCCCGTCCGCCGGCCCACTTCACCCAGGCCGGATCGTCCAGGAGCTGTTCGGCCTCCGGGAGCCCCGCGCGCCGCAGGAACTCCACCACGTCACGGTCCGAGCCGGCGAGGCCGACGATCTCCCCGCGCACGGTCACCCGGCGTCCGCCGGAGCCGAGCGGCGGGTGTACCACGATCGGCGGCTTCTTCATCCCTCCAGCATCCGGCCGCGGCCGCGAATATGCATCCCGGCACCGCATGTCACCCGACTGGCCCGCCGGACGAGCCGTCCGGGCGCGCGCCGTGCTCGTATGGAAGCGGCCTCCACGCCTACCCGGAGGGAGCTGGGAATGCACGAGATGTGGTGCGGTGCAGACACTTCGGGGGAGCCGGTGTGGCACGTCCTCACCCCGGACAAGACATCGACGCTGTGCGGAGTGGAGAAGGAGGAGGATTCGCCGCAGCGTCACACGACGGACCGGCATTGCTTCTCCTGCATGCGGTCGTTCCAGGCCGTCGTGGCGTCCCGCTGAGGGCCGCGCACCCGGTTCCACTTCGT
>KL568560.1:60749-61662 GCA_000715605.1 Streptomyces speibonae
GCGGCCGGTGTCGTCGGTCCCGGGGTGGTGCGGCTCGGGGTGGTGCGTCTCCAGGCGGCAGAAGCAGGACGCCTCGATGGGGACGTCGGCGAGCGCGGCCGCCTGCCGGAGCTGCCGGGCGATGATCGCGGCCTCGCCCGTCTTGCCGGTGCGCAGCAGGCACTCGTGGAACCCGTGCAGCGACCAGACGTTGTCGGGGTGCTGCAAGGGCCTGGGCAGGGTGTCGTCCAGGCCGAGGTCCGCCCGGTAGACCGCCTCGGCCTCGTCGACGCGGCCCTGCTCCAGCAGCAGCGCCCCGTAGGCGTGCCGGGTGGGCTGCATCCAGCCCCAGGGCTCGTCGTAGGGCAGGTTGTCGTCGAGCTCGATGGACCGCCGCAGCGCGGCGAATGCGGTGTCGTACTCGCCCTTGCGGTAGGCCAGCTCGCCGTCCAGCATCTCCGAGGCGATGGCGAGGATGTCGCGGCAGGTGTTGTTGAACAGCATCCGGGTCTCGGGGACGCGGTCCACCGCCGCCCGGAAGCTCCGCCGTTCCGCCTCCGCGGCGTCGGTGGCGCCGGTCGCGGAGAGGGCGACGCCGCGGGCGTAGTGCAGCAGGGCGGTGGTCACGCAGTACAGGTCCGGGTCCTCGGGGAACGGCAGCGCGAGGATGTCGTCCCAGCGGCCGAAGCGGATGAGGACGTGCACACGCATCCCGAGGAACCCCTCGAGCCAGTCGGCCATGGGCGGGCTCTGCACCCGGACCAGCTTCTCGGGGACGGTCGCCTCGAGCTGTGCGGCGGCGTCCAGGGCGACCTGCGACTGTCCGGCGAACATGGCACCGTAGATCTTGAAGTGGATGTTGTGGACGCGGTACAGCGTGTAGAAGTTCATCGCGCCGGCCCGCCGGACGTACTTCTGTCTCTTATACACATCT
>KL568560.1:61918-71247 GCA_000715605.1 Streptomyces speibonae
GGTGTTGTCCGAGACGACCCGCCGGTAGTCGCCGCAGAGCACCTCCAGGTGCGAGGGCATGTGGTGCAGGTGCCCGGCGTCGGGCACGGCGCCGCGCAGCCGGTCGGCGACCGTGAGGGCCGCTTCCGGGGTGGGGGACATCTCCATGAGGTGGATGTACATGTGGACGATGCCGGGGTGCCGGGCACCGGCCTCGGTGGCGAGCGCGCCGTCCAGGACGGCCTTGGCCTCGAGGGTGCGGGCGCCCTCGGCGGGACGGCCGGTCTTCAGGTCCCACAGCTGCCAGGGGGTGAGGTTCATCAGCGCGTCGGCACAGAGCGTGGCCACGTCCAGGTCGCCGGGGGCGCTCTCGTACACGGCGAGCATCCGGTCCGCGTACGGCTCGTTCCACACGGAGCAGTCCTCGGCCGCCCGGGCCTGCGGGTAGCGGGCGCGCAGGGCCTCGATGAGGGCCTGCTCGACGGGGGTGGCGTGCGCGGCCTTCTCGTGCGCGAGTTCCACGGCCCGGTGGGTGCGCTCGACGGTGCCGGCGAGCTCGTCGTCGTCGAAGGCTTCCCAGGGCTTGTTGTAGTTGGGGCCGAGGGCGTAGGCGATACCCCAGTGGGCCATGGCGCAGTCCGGGTCGGCTTCGGCGGCCTTCTCGAAGCAGGCGACCGCTTCCTCGTGGTTGAAGGCGTACGTCCACACCAGACCGCGGTCGAACCAGAGTTGGGCCTCGGCGGAGGACGTCGTCACGGGCCGGCCGTGGGTTCCGAGGTCGTAGTAGTCGTCCATCGTGCCTGCCTCCCCGGGCAACGGACGGGCCGGGAGCCGCCGCGCCGGCGACGGACGTCCCGTGGGGACGAAACCGACGATAGCGGGGCACACGTGCTCGTGCAGGAGTCGACGGGGATCCGGCCGCCGTCCGCCTAGGCGCCGACGAGGAGCTGCGGGGAGAGCACCTTGATCATCGTGTTGGTCCAGCGCATCTGGCGCAGGGTCTGCGGATGGCAGGCGGAGACCAGCTCCAGCAGGTTCCGGTCCCGGGTGGCCTGCGCCGCCTGGGCGAGCATCTCCCAGTGCAGCGAGTTGCGGACGGCGGCCAGGTGCAGCTCGCGCAGGTCGTGCAGGACCACCGGCCCGGTCTCCGGGCGGCGCCCGAGGGCTTGTGAGGCCTTCTCCCTGAGCGCGGCGAGCGCGCCGGACGTGGGGTGCTCGCGGGGGCCGGGCAGATCGAGGCCGTACTCGCGGCCGAGGGCGGCCAGCCGCGTGGCGTGCTCCCGGGACCAGCGGGCGACGTCGGTCGCGACGTGGTGGAACTCGTGCTCGGTGCGATGGCGCTCGGCGGCGGCGAGCAGATCGTGTTCCAGGTCCCGTTCGCCGTCGTGCAGGGTGCGCAGGGTGATGCCGATGCCGTTCATGCCGTGCTCCCCGCCGTGCCGGTGCCGTCCGCTTTTCCGCCCTGCCCCGTGCCGCGCCGGGCGACCAGCGTGACGCGCGCCGCGGCCGTCTTGAACAGGGGCTGTTTGGACAGGGGGTCCCAGTCGGTGATCGTGGTCTCATTGGCGGCGCGGCCGGGGGTGCCCTCGGGCGGCCGGTACCCCTCCGGAGTGTCCCAGTAGCCGTAGTGGAACGGCACGAACACCACGCCGTCGCGGATCGCTGTGGTCCGCAGCCGGGCGCGCAGGGCCCCGCGCGGGGTGGTGACCTGGACCAGGTCGCCGTCGGCCAGTCCCTGCGCGGCGGCCTCCGCGGGGGAGATCTCCGCCCATACGTCCGGCGCGGCGGCGTTGAGCTCGGGGGCGCGGCCGGTCTTGGTGCGGGTGTGGAAGTGGTACACGGTACGGCCGGTGATCAGCTGGAGGGGGTAGCGGGGCGAGGTGTCCTCGTGGAGCGGCAGGTACTCGGCGGCCTTGATCACCGCCTTGCCGTCCGGGTTGAGGGAGCGGTACTCGACCGGGGTGACGGTCGCCCCGGTCACCATGTCCTTGCCGTAGCTCTCGCAGGCGTCGGGGTGGGCGTGGGTGATGCCGTCGGTGTAGAGGCGCGCGGTGCCTTCGGGGGCGTCCTCGGTGCAGGGCCACTGGATGCCGCTGCCGCGGCGCAGCTTGTCGTAGCTCAGGCCGGTGTAGTCGCAGGGGCGTCCGGCGCTGCACCGCTGCCAGGCCGCGAAGGCGCCCTGCGGGTCGCGCCAGCCGATCAGCGGTCCGCCGTCCTTGTCCCGGAAGTCCATGCGGGCGGCGAAGTCGAGGAAGATGTCGAGGTCGGCGCGGGCCTCGCCGGGCGGTTCGACGGCCTTCTCCGACAGGTGCACGGTGCGGTCGCTGTTGGTGAAGGTGCCGGTCTTCTCGCCCCAGGTCGCGGCCGGCAGCACGACGTCGGCGAGCTGGGCGGTCTCGGTGAGGAAGAGATCCTGCACCACCACGAACAGCCGCTCCTGGGCGAGGATCGAGCGGATCCTGGCGAGTTCGGGCAGGGAGACGGCCGGGTTGGTGCCGGTGATCCACAGCATGCCCAGGGAGCCCTGCTCGGCGTAGCGGTAGATCTGCATCGCGTGGGTGGGCGGGCCGTAGTGCGGGATGGCGTCCGGCTCGACGTTCCAGATCTCGGCGAGTTCCGCCACGTGCCGCTCGTTCTGCCAGTTGCGGAAGCCGGGGAGGTCGCCGTCGGCGCCGCACTCGCGGGTGTTCTCGGCGGTGGGCTGGCCGTTCATCTGGAGCAGTCCGCAGCCGGGGCGGCCCAGCATGCCCCGGATCAGGTGCAGGTTGTTGACCTGTACGGCGGCGGCGGAGGCCTGGTGGGACTGGTAGACGCCCTGGAGGACGGTGGAGAGCAGCCGCCGCGCGCCGCCGAGGAGTTCGGCCGCCCGTTCGATCTGCGCGGCGGGGACGTCGCAGATCTCCGCGGCCCATTTCGGGGTGCACTCCTCGACGCGGGAGGCGAGTTCGCCGTAGCCGACGGTGTGGGCGTCGAGGAAGGCGGGGTCGGTCCGGCCGGTGCGGATGATCTCGTGGAGCAGGGCGTTGAGCAGCGCGACGTTGGTGCCGGGGCGGGGCGCCAGATGTACGTCGGCGCGCCGGGCGACGGGGGTGTACCGGGGGTCGACGCACAGCAGCCGGGGCGGGTCGGAGCCCTCCAGGCGGTCCAGGACGCGCATCCACAGCACGGTCTGCGTTTCGGCCATGTTGTGCCCGAACAGGGCGATGGTGTCGGCGTGGTCGATGTCCTCGTAGGAGCCGGGCTGGCCGTCGGATCCGAAGGTCTCCTTGAGGGCCTCGGCGGCCGTGGCCGTGCACAGCCTGGTGTTGCCGTCGAGGTGGTTGGTGCGGACGCCGACGTGGGCGAGGACGGCGAGGGTGTAGTACTCCTCGAGGAAGAGCTGTCCGGTGGTGTAGAAGCCGACGGATCCGGGGCCCCGTTCGTCCAGCAGGGTCCGGGTGCGGGAGACGATCCGGTCCATGGCGGTGTCCCAGTCGGTCTCCACCAGCCGGCCGTTCTCCCGGACGAGGGGACGGGTGAGGCGGTCCGGCGCGTGGTTGGCCTGCCAGCCGTAGAGGTCCTTGGGGCCGAGCCGGCCGCGGTTGACCCGGTCGACGGCGCGGCCCCGGACGCCCACGATGCGTCCCTCGCGCACGGCGATGTCCAGCGCGTCGCCGTTGGAGTGCAGGAGGGAGGCGGAGCGCACCCAGCGTTCCACGTCCTCCTCCCCGATCCCCTCCGCCAGGTGCAGGTCCGTGCGGGCCGGCCACGGGGTGCCGGGCGCGTACGGCGTGCGCGCGCCCCACGGGTCGGCGATCGGGTCCGTCGAGCTGTCCAAGGTCCGGCCTCCCACGGGCACGGGGTCGCCCCCGCGAGTACCCCTCCTCGGACCGGCCAGTCACTCACTCCCGGCGCACGCCCGGATACTCCTGGTAATCACAGGTGGGGCGGACGCCATTCCTTCGCGGTCTCCTTCGCCGACGGGCTGGCAGGGGTCGCGCGGGGCTCCCTAGGATGTACTCCCTGTCCAGCCAGTCCAGTTGGCGCGGTACTCCGCAGGGGGAACGATGCACTCCGGCAAGCAGCTGTCCACCGAGATCGACGCAACCGTTCCGACGGCCGCGCGCATGTACGACTACTACTTGGGCGGCAAGGACAACTACGCGGCGGACCGCGCCGCGACCGAGGAACTCGACAAGGTGGTGCCCAGCACCCGCCGTCTGGCCCTCAACAACCGGCGCTTCCTCCAGCGCGTGGTCCGCACCCTGACCCAGGAGTACGGCATCCGGCAGTACCTGGACCACGGTTCCGGCCTGCCCACGCAGGACAACGTCCACCAGGTCGCGCAGCGCATCGACCCGAGCACCCACGTGGTGTACGTCGACAACGACCCGATGGTGCTGGTCCACGGCCGGGCGCTGCTGGAGCAGGACGAGCGCACCGTGGTGATCCAGGCCGACATGCGCGAGACGGACGCGATCTTCGGCCACGCGGAGACGCAGCGGCTGATCGACTTCTCCGAGCCGGTCTGCGTGCTGTTCAACTCCGTCTTCCACTGCATCCCCGACAGCGACACCGACGGGCCGCTCGCGGTCGCCCGCCGGGTGCGCGAACGGCTCGCGCCGGGCAGCTTCATGGTGATGTGCCAGCTGGTGAGCGAGGACCCCGAGGTGCGCGAGTTCGTCACGAACTTCATGGACCAGGCGACCCAGGGACACTGGGGCCGGGTCCGTCAGCAGAAGGACGTGGCGAGCTACTTCGAGGGTCTCGAGGTGCTGGAACCGGGCCTGGTGGAGGTGTCCACCTGGCGTCCGGACACCGAGGTGGCGCCCCGTCAGCTCACGCAGGAGTGGATCGAGTTCGGCGGTGTGGGCCGGCTCCCGCAGTAGACCCTCGCGGGGGGCGCTGCGCCACTAGGCGGTGGCGTAGCGCTCCTTGATCGCGCCGCGCAGCATCTCCACGGATTCGCGGGGCGTGAGTGCCTCGTCGGCGAGGCGGTCCAGCGCGATGCGGTACTCCTCGGTCTCGTCCCGGTCCTCGAGGAAGTTGGCGCTCCTGATGTGCTCCAGGTAGACCACGTCGGGCAGGTCCAGGCCGCCGAAGCGCAGATAGGTCACCGGGATCGCGGGAGCCGACGCGTTGGTCACGTCGAGCGGCACGATCTGCACCGTCACATTGGGCCGGTCGGCCATCGTCACCAGGTGCTCGAGCTGCTCGCGCATCACCGCGCGGCTGCCCAGGACGCGCAGCAGGACCGACTCGTCGATGACGGCCCACAGCTGCGGCGGGGCGTCGCGCTGGAGCAGCTCGGCGCGGCGCATGCGCAGTTCCACCCGGCGCTGCACCTCGCCCGCAGGGGCGTTGGGCAGCCCTCGTTCGACCACGGCACGGGTGTAGGCGGCGGTCTGCAGCAGACCGGGGACGTACTGGATCTCGAAGGTACGGATGGTGGCCGCGGCCTCCTGGAGTCCGACCAGGCGGTCGAACCACTCGGGCATCAGCCGCTTGTCGTACCGCTGCCACCAGCCGGGCTCTCCGGCCCGCTGGAGGAGCTTGAGCAGCACCGAGGCCTCGTACTCGTCGGTGCCGTACAGATTCAGCAGCGCGCGGACGTCACTCTCGGTCGGCGGGCGGCGCCCCTTGCCGGCTTCGATGCGGGACAGCTTCGCCCCGCTGAAGCCGACGGCACGGGCCGCCTGGTCCTGGGACAGCCCGGCATCCTCGCGGAAGCCCGCCAGCTGCACTCCGACCAGCATCTTCAGCAGGGTCGGCGCGGGCTCGGACCTGTCCAGATAGGGTTCCAGACGGGAGATGCGATGCGACGCGGCGGACATCCTGACTCCCAGCAGACCGGCACAAGGGCGATTTACACTATCGCATCTGACACTGCCTCACCGCACCCGCCCCGGGAAAGCCGCGCAGAAGTGGCTAGTTGAATTCCGTTCCGCCGGCGCCGCCCGGGGACGGCCGGCGCCGGCGGCCGGAGGACTCACAGAAGATGGTCGAACTCGCCGTCTTTCGCGCCGGCCAGGAAGGCGGCCAGCTCCGCGGAGGTGTAGACGAGGGCGGGGCCGTCGGGGTCACGGGAGTTGCGCACCGCGATCCCCCCACCACTGAGCAGCGCCACCTCGACACAGTTGCCCTCGGCGTTGCTGTGCCGGCTCTTGATCCAGCGGACGTCCAACTGACTGGCCCGCACTCCGTTCCGCACTCCTGGCACCGCTGTCTCCTTGCTGTTCGCGTTCCCCACCGCTCACGGTCTGCCGCCGCGTATGGCGAAAAATCTCGCGCAATTTCTCGTGCAATTGCACGCGAGCGCTGTCAGCGTGGATAATAGCCGTGGCGTCAACCCCTGGGTCGGCGCCCTGTCCTGACGTCGCATCGAGGAGATGCCGTGTCAACACCTGCGCTTCCCGTACTGCGGCCGTCGGCCGCGGTCGCGGTCCCGCTGGGTGGCCCCGGCACGGCGCCGGGTTCCCCCCACGCACCGCTGCCCGCGGTGCCGTACGAGGATCCGCGTCCGGCGCCGCGGACGGCGGGCCTCGCCTCCGCGTCGGTCGCGACGCGCATCGCCCGCACCCCCGAGGACCTCGCCCGTGCGCGGTCCTTCACCCGGGACGTCCTGGCCGTCTGGTCGCTCGGCCACCGCTGCGACGACGTCACCCTCGTGATGACCGAGCTCGCCGTCAACGCCGTGACGCACGCGGCGCCGCGGTGCGCGGGTGTGCCGGACGTCCGGCTCGGGTTCCACCGGGCACCGGCGCATCTGCTGCTCACCGTCTCCGACCCCGACGACCACCCGCCCGTCCGTACCTCCGGCTCCGGCCTGGAGGAGCACGGCCGGGGGCTGCACATCGTCGACGCCCTGTCCGAGGCGTGGGGCTGGATCCCCACGGCCCCGGCCGGCAAGACGGTGTGGGCCCGCCTGTCGACCCGCCCGCCCATCTGACACGACTGCCTCGGAAAGGCACCCACGCCATGCGCAGCGCTTCGACGCACCAGCCGAGCAGCGAGCGCCCAGTGCGCCACGCGCCCCCCACCGGAGTGGCCCGGACCACGCCCCTCACGGCACTGTCCCGCGTGCCCTGGGCCGAGATGCAGGACTCCACCGGATCGGCGGCGGCCATCCCCCTGCTGCTCAACGGCATCGCCTGGGGGGACTCCCGCACGGCGACGGCCGCCCTCGAGGACCTGCGGAAACGCATCTGCCAGTACGGGTTCGTCACGGAACAGGCGACCGCGGCCACGGTCCCCTTCCTCTGGGAACTGGCCCAGTTGCCGCACGTCACCTGCCGGGCCGGGATCATCCAGCTGCTCAAGGCCATCGCCGACGCCCGCCAGTGGGAGAGCACCGCCGCCGCGTACCCCAAGCTGCTCAACCGCCGTGAGAACCCGGTGGCGTGGGAGCGGGCCGCCCGGCAGGCGGTGCGCGCCCGGCGCGGGGACCTGAACCGGCTGCTGTCCGAGCCGGACACCGAGATCTCCCGCGCCACCACGGAACTGGCCCGGGCCCTGGCCGACTGAGACCGGGCACACATGCTCCCGGGCCGGCGGCCCGGGCATCGACCGCGCGCGACCTTCGGGGGACGAGTCGCGCGCTGGGGGGAGGGTCGCGCGCGGCCAAGGGGGGACGGCCGCGCGCGACCCGCGGAGCCGCGAGGGGCACGGGCGGCGAACCGCCGGTCAGGTGGGTGCCGCCCCTCGCCTCGGGTGGCGCGTCGGTGTAGACATGGCACATGGTCCGACTCATGGGTCGATCCCAGCCCCGGTCGCCCCTGCGGCACGGTGCCGCGGCGTCCGCGCGGCGCCGGCACAAAGAGGACGGCCGCTCCCGGTGGCGTCCGGCGGCGGCCCTGCGGTCGGTCCTGAGCGGGCGCAGCGTGGCCGGACAGGTGTTCGTCCTGCATCTGGTGATCGTGCTGCTGCTGGTCGTGGCCGCCGTCGTGGCCCTGGTGCTCCAGGTCCGGCGGGACAGCACCCAGGAGGCCCGCAATCGCTCGCTCGCCGTGGCGGAGACCTTCGCCAACGCGCCGGGCATCGTGGCGGCACTCGACTCCCCCGATCCGACGGCCGTCCTGCAACCGCGTGCCGAGGCGGCCCGCGAGGCGTCCGACGTCGACTTCATCGTCGTCATGAACACCGACGGCATCCGCTACACCCACCCCCGGCCGGACCGCATCGGCAAACAGTTCGTCGGCACCATCGAGCCCGCGCTGGCCGGGGAGCCGGTCGTGGAGGAGATCGAGGGGACCATCGGGCAGCTGGTGCAGGCGGTGGTGCCGGTCGAGAGCGGCGACGGCACGGTGGTGGGTCTGGTGTCGGCGGGCATCACCACCGAGAACGTCGGCGGGGCCACGGAGGCCCAGCTGCCGCTCGTGCTGAGCGCCGCGCTGGCCGCGCTGGCCCTGGCCACCGGTGGCGCGGCCCTGGTCAGCAGACGGCTGCTGCGCCAGACCCACGGCCTGGGCCCGCACGAGATGACGCGGATGTACGAACACCACGACGCCGTGCTCCACGCGGTGCGCGAAGGGGTGCTCATCGTCGACGGCGACGGCACCCTCATGCTCGCCAACGACGAGGCGCACCGGCTGTTCGGCCTGCCCCCGGACGCCGAGGGCCGGCATGTGCGGGACATCGGCCTGGCTCCCGGCACCGCGGACCTGCTGTCCTCGGGCCGGGTGGCCACGGACGAGGTGCACCGGGTGGGCGACCGGCTGCTGGCGGTCAACCAGCGGCCCACGGACGGCTCGGGCGGCCCGCCCGGCAGTGTCGCCACGGTCCGCGACTCCACCGAGCTGCGTGCCCTGTCCGGACGGGCCGAGACCTCACGCGCGCGGCTCGACATGCTCTACGACGCCGGGGTGGGCATCGGGACGAGTCTGGACGTCACCCGCACCGCCGAGGAGCTGACCGAGCTGGCCGTGCCGCGGTTCGCCGACTTCGCCACGGTGGACCTGTTCGAGACGGTGCTGGCCGGCGGGCACCCGGACCCGGCGGGCGCGATGCGTCGCACCGCCCGCACGGGCATCGCCGACGACGCCCCGCTCTATCCCCGGGGCGAAACGATCCGCTTCGTGGCGTCGTCCCCGCAGGGCCAGAGCCTCGCCGCCGGCCGGCCGGTCCTGGAGCCCCGTCTCGCCGACGCCCCGGGCTGGCACGCCCAGGACATCGAGCGCTCCGGGCAGGTCGTGGAGTACGGCATCCATTCGCTGATCACCGTGCCGCTGCGGGCCGGTGCCCTGGTCCTGGGCGTGGTCAGCTTCTGGCGGTCCCGGAAGACGGAGCCGTTCGACACCGACGAACTGGCGCTGGCCGAGGAGCTGGTGGCCCGGGCGGCGGTCTCCATCGACAACGCCCGCCGCTACACGCGC
>KL568560.1:71433-71939 GCA_000715605.1 Streptomyces speibonae
CAGAGATGTGTATAAGAGACAGCGCGAGCACAGCATGGCGGTGACGCTCCAGCAGAGCCTGCTGCCGCGCAGCCTGCCCGAGCAGAGCGCCCTGGAGATCGCCTACCGCTATCTGCCGGCCCAGGCCGGGGTGGGCGGGGACTGGTTCGACGTGCTGCCGCTGTCCGGCGCGCGGGTCGCCCTGGTGGTCGGGGACGTCGTGGGGCACGGGCTGCACGCGGCGGCCACGATGGGGCGGCTGCGCACCGCCGTGCACAACTTCTCGGCGCTGGACCTCCCGCCCGACGAGCTCCTCGGGCTGCTCGACGAGTTGGTCGCCCGGATCGACCAGGACGAGGCGCAGGACGAACAGGTCGCCCCGGTGACCGGGGCGACCTGTCTGTACGCCGTGTACGACCCCGTCTCGCGGCACTGCACCGTCGCCCGCGCGGGCCATCCCCCGCCGGCCGTGGTCCGGCCGGACGGCAGGGTGGAGTTCCCGGACGTGCCCCTGTCTCTTATACACA
>KL568560.1:72183-74340 GCA_000715605.1 Streptomyces speibonae
CTGCCGTTCGAGTCGGCCGATCTGGAGCTGCCGGAGGGCAGCCGGCTGGTGCTGTACACCGACGGCCTGGTCGAGGACCGGGGGCATGACATCGACGTCGGTCTGGAGCGGCTGTCCGAGGCGCTGTCCCGGGCCGGCGACTCCCCCGAGGACACCTGCAGGGTCGTGCTGGAGTCGCGGCGGCCGGTGCGGGCCGGGGACGACATCGCGCTGATCGTGGCGCGGACACGGGTGCTGCCCGCCGACCGGATCGCCGAGTGGCCGGTGCCGTCGGATCCGGCCGCGGTCGGTGAGGTCCGGGCCGCGGTCACCCGCAAGCTGGCCGAGTGGGGGCTTCAGGAGCTGACCTTCGGCACGGAGCTGATCCTGAGCGAGCTGGTGACCAACGCGCTGCGCTACGGCGGCAGCCCGATCCAGGTGCGCATGCTGCACGACCGCAATCTGATCTGCGAGGTCTACGACAGCAGCAGCACCTCGCCGCATCTGCGGTACGCGACCATGACGGACGAGGGCGGGCGCGGGCTGTTCCTGGTCGCCCAGCTCGCCGAACGCTGGGGCACCCGCTACCTTCCGGCGGGCAAGGTCATCTGGGCGGAGCAGCCTCTCCCCAGGTCATAAGCGGACCCTGGGAGAGCTCATAAGGGATGCTTATGGGCTCATAGAACAGACCCCGGTACCAGGTTAGGCTTGCCTTAGCTTAGGCTTCCCTGCGAGTCGTTTGTCATCGCTCGAAGGGAACCCGAACATGCCCCGCCCCCTGCGGGTCGCCATCGTCGGATCCGGCCCCGCCGGGATCTACGCGGCCGACGCCCTGCTCAAGTCCGACGTCGCCGCCGAACCGGGCGTGTCCATCGACATCTTCGAGCGCATGCCGGCGCCGTTCGGACTGATCCGCTACGGCGTCGCCCCCGACCACCCGCGGATCAAGGGCATCATCACCGCCCTGCACCAGGTGCTCGACAAGCCGCAGATCCGCCTGTTCGGCAATGTGGACTACGGCACGGATCTCCACCTCGACGACCTGCGCACGTTCTACGACGGCGTGATCTTCGCCACCGGCGCCATGGCCGACCGCGCGCTGGACGTCCCCGGCATCGGCCTGGACGGTTCCTACGGCGCCGCGGACTTCGTCTCCTGGTACGACGGCCACCCGGACGTGCCGCGCACCTGGCCCCTGGAGGCGGAGAAGGTCGCCGTGCTGGGCGTCGGGAACGTCGCCCTCGACGTCGCCCGCATCCTCGCCAAGACGGCCGACGAACTCCTGCCGACGGAGATCCCGCCGAACGTGTACGAGGGCCTGAAGGCCAACAGGGCCCTGGAGGTCCACGTGTTCGGGCGCCGCGGCCCGGCACAGGCGAAGTTCAGCCCGATGGAGCTGCGCGAGCTCGACCACTCCCCCAACATCGAGGTCGTCGTCGACCCCGAGGACATCGACTACGACGAGGGCTCGATCGCCACCCGGCGCGGCAACAAGCAGGCCGACATGGTCGCCAAGACCCTGGAGAACTGGGCGATCCGCGACACCGGCGACCGCCCGCACAAGCTGTTCCTGCACTTCTTCGAGTCCCCCGTGGAGATCCTCGGCGAGGACGGCAGGGTCACCGGCCTGCGCACCGAGCGCACCGCGCTCGACGGCACCGGCAACGTCAAGGGCACCGGCACGTTCAAGGACTGGGAGGTCGGCGCGGTCTACCGGGCGGTGGGCTATCTGTCGGACAAGCTGCCCAAGCTGCCCTGGGACATCGGCTCCGGCACCATCCCCGACCAGGGCGGCCGCGTCGTCCAGGACACCGGCGAGCACCTGCCGTCCACGTACGTCACCGGCTGGATCCGCCGCGGCCCGGTGGGCCTGATCGGCCACACCAAGGGCGACGCCAACGAGACCGTGGCGAACCTGCTGGAGGACCACGCCGCCGGGCGGCTGCTGACGCCCGAGTCGCCCGCGCCCGAGGCGGTGGACGCGTTCCTCGCCGAGCGCGGCGTCCGCTTCACCACCTGGGAGGGCTGGCACCGGCTCGACGCGGCGGAGAAGGCGCTGGGTGAGCCGCAGGGCCGCGAGCGCGTGAAGATCGTCGAGCGTGAGGACATGCTGCGGGAGAGCGGCGCGTAGCGCCTGGCCGGCGTGGAGCAGGCGGCCGGGAGCGCCCGCTCCCGGCC
>KL568561.1:0-2171 GCA_000715605.1 Streptomyces speibonae
GGCGCCGCAGGCCCCCGCCCCGCCGCCCGGCTACGGACAGCAGCCCCCGCCGCCTCCGGGGTACGGGCAGCAGCCCCCGCCCGGACAGGTGCCCCACCAGCAGGCCCCCTACGGCGCTCCCCAGGCGGCTCCGCAGGGCGTGCCCCAGGGCGCGCCGCAGAGCCCCGGCGTCATGGGCGCGCTCCAGCAGTTCAAGGAGACGCCCACCGGACAGCGCTGGACGCAGCAGAACAAGAAGCTCGTCCGCGCGGACCTGAGCATCGGCGGGACGCCCGTACTGGCCCGGCAGGGCAGCATGGTGCTCTACCAGGGCAAGGTCGACTTCAGCTACAAGGGCGCCGGGTTCTCCGGCCGCATCGTGGGCAACGCCACCGGCCAGGAGATGCAGCTGATGCGCTGCACCGGCCAGGGCCAGGTGTTCTTCGCCGAGGACTCCACGATGCTGCACCCGATCGAGCTCCAGGGCGACGCCGTGTGCGTCTCCGCGGAGAACGTCCTCGCCTTCGACGAGGGCCTGCAGTACGAGGTCCGCCGCATCGAGGGACACGGCATCCCCGGCGGCGCGCTGTTCACGATGCAGTTCCAGGGCACCGGCACGATCGTGGTGAAGACCCACGGCACGCCCGTGGTGCTGCCGGTCACGCCCACCACCTTCGCCGACTGCAACGCCGTGGTCGCCTGGTCGGCCGCGTCCCAGGTGGTCGTCTCCAGCCAGGTGCGGATGCGCCGCAACTCCTATCCCGGCGACACCGGGGAGAGCATCAACCTCCAGTTCCGGGGCGCACCCGGCAACTTCATCGTCGTCCAGCCGTACGAGATCTGAGGGAGTGCCCGTCATGAACCAGCCACTCGCGGGCTACGCCCCCGCCCCCGTCACCGCCCGCATGGAGAACCACGGCAACCACATGCTGAAGGTCGCCATGCAGACCGGCAACGACCTTCTCGCACGCGTGGGGTCGATGGTCGCCTACGAAGGATTCGTCCAGTACGAGCCCAACCCGCCCGCCGTCCGCCAGATCGCCAAGGACTGGCTCACCGGTGAGGGCGCGCCCCTGATGAAGTGCTCCGGCGACGGCCTGCTCTACCTCGCCGACTACGGCGCCAACGTCGTCGTGATCAACCTCAACGGCGACGGCATCTCCGTCAACGCCACCAATCTGCTCGCCTTCGACGCCCATCTCACGTGGGGCGTGGAGCGGGTGAAGGGCCTGGCGAAGTTCGCCGGCCAGGGCATGTGGAACACCAAGATCAGCGGACAGGGCTGGGTCGCGCTCACCTCGCGCGGCAAGCCGATCGTCGTCGACTGCGGCGGCGGAGACGACGAGACGTACGTCGACCCGGACGCCCTGGTCGCCTGGTCCCCGAACCTCAAGGTGAAGGGCAAGCGCAGCTTCCGCGCCCAGTCGCTGATCGGCCGCGGCAGCGGCGAGGCCTTCCAGATGGCCTTCTCCGGTCAGGGCATCGTCGTCGTCCAGCCCAGTGAGGACAGCACCGACCGTCTCCGGGTCCGGGGCTGAGGGGGAGCAACCACATCATGCAGAGCCCGCTTTTCGCCTTCAACGAACAGCAGACCCAGGACCGCTGGAGCCTGCAGAACCAGCAGATGCTCCGCGTCGGCCTCGAGGGTCACGACGACGTCCTCGCCCGCAAGGGCAGCATGGTCGCCTACCAGGGACTCGTGGAGTTCGACGCCGAGTTCCAGAGCAGCAGCGCCTCCCGCGCGCGTGCGCGCACCGGTGAGGGCCTCGATCTGATGCGCTGCCACGGGCAGGGCACCGTCTACCTCGCCAACCTCGCCCAGCGCATCCACATCATGGAGGTGGAGGGCGACGGGCTGACGGTCGACAGCAGCTATGTGCTCGCGATGGACTCCTCGCTGCACCACGAGGTCATCGCCGTCGACAGCCTGTACGGCATCTCCGGCTCGGGGAAGTACCAGCTCAACATCACCGGCACCGGCAAGGTCGCCCTGATGACCTCCGGCATGCCGCTGCTGATGCAGGTGACGCCGGACAAGTACGTCAACTGCGACGCCGACGCGATCGTCGCCTGGTCCACCTCCCTGCGGGTGCAGATGCAGGCGCAGACCCACTCCTCCGGGGTGTGGCGGCGCCGCGGCAGCACCGGTGAGGGCTGGGAGCTCAGCTTCATGGGCAGCGGCTTCGCGCTCG
>KL568561.1:2402-11664 GCA_000715605.1 Streptomyces speibonae
TCAGAGATGTGTATAAGAGACAGATACGGCATGGGGCAGCAGGGCGCCCGCGGCCAGAACCAGGGCAACGTCTGGAACTGACCCGGCGTACCGGAACAGCAGTAAGGGGTGGCCGCCACGGCGGTCGCCCCTTACGCGTGTCCCCTACGCGGGTCTCAGCCGTCCAGCCTGGTGCGGGTCGCCCCGACCAGCCGGCGGACCGACTCGTCGGCCACGCCCTCGACCTCGTCGTAGCGGAACCAGCGCAGGTCCAGGGACTCGTCGCTGATCGCGTGCACGGCGTCCGGCGCGGCCACGGCCGCGTACTGGACGTCGAAATGGCAGTGACAGGGCGGCGGGATCGGATGCCGGTCGAGGCGCACGGGGCCGCCCGGCAGCAGCGTCAGGCCCTCGATGCCCGACTCCTCCCTCGCCTCCCGCAGGGCCGCGGCGGCGAGCGAGGCGTCCCCGGGCTCGCAGTGGCCGCCCATCTGGAGCCACATCCGCAGCTTCCTGTGCAGGGTCAGCAGCACCCGGCCGCGCTCCGGGTCGATCACCAGGGCGCTCGCCGTGACATGGCCGGCCGTACAGGCCTTCCACACCCCGTCCGGATGGGCGGCGAGATGCTCCAGATAGTCCTGACGCAGCTCCGGCTGGCCCTCGAACCCCTTGAGGACGAGGACCACGTCGTCGTGCAGGCTCACTCCGCGCCGTCGCCCTTGTTCTCGTCCTCGCCGTCGTCCTTCTTCCGGAGGTCGGGCTTGTCGGCTGCCTCGCCGAGCATCTTGTCCAGCTCGGAGAAGTCGATCTGCTCGCGGTGCACGAACCCGTCGGGGTCGTCCAGATCGGTGGCCGTCGGCAGCATGTCCGGGTGCGCCCACAGGGCGTCCCGGCCGTCGACCCCGCGCGCGTCGGTGAGCGAGGCCCACAGGCGCGAGGCGTCGCGCAGCCGGCGCGGACGCAGCTCCAGACCGATCAGCGTGGCGAACGTCTGCTCCGCCGGACCGCCCGAGGCGCGGCGCCGTCGCAGCGTCTCGCGCAGCGCGTCGGCCGACGACAGCCGGGGCTTGGCGGCCGCGTGGACCACCGCGTCCACCCAGCCCTCGACCAGGGCCAGCGCCGTCTCCAGACGGGCCAGGGCCGCCTTCTGCTCCGGCGTGTCCTCCGGCTGGAACATGCCCTGCTGGAGAGCCTCCTGCAGCTGCTCGGGGTTCTGCGGGTCGAACTGGCCGACGACGTCCTCGAGCTTGCCGGTGTCGACCTTGATGCCGCGCGCGTAGCCGTCGACCGCGCCGAAGAGATGCGAGCGCAGCCACGGGACGTGCGCGAACAGGCGCTGGTGGGCGGCCTCGCGCAGGGCGAGATACAGCCGCACCTCCTCCTGGGGGACGCCCAGGTCCTTGCCGAAGGTCTCGATGTTCAGCGGCAGCAGCGCGGCCCGGCGGGCCGGGCCCAGCGGCAGGCCGATGTCGGACGAACCGACGACCTCACCGGCGAGCACACCGACGGCCTGCCCGATCTGCGTGCCGAACATGGCGCCGCCCATGGAGCGCATCATGCCGATCAGCGGGCCGGCCATGGCCTGCATCTCCTCCGGCAGGACGTCGCCCATCGCGTTCCCGACGCGCTCGGCGACCGGGTCGACCAGCTCCCGCCAGGCCGGCAGGGTGGCCTCGACCCACTCCGCGCGGCTCCAGGCCACGGCGGAGTTGGCGCCCGAGGGCAGCGAGGTGGCGTCGTCCAGCCACAGGTCGGCCAGGCGGACGGCGTCCTCCACGGCCTTGCGGTCGGCCGGGCCGACGCTCGCGTCCTTCGACCCGCCCGCCGTGCCCTGCGACACGGTCTGCCGGGCGATCTGCTTGGCCATGTCCCAGTTCACCGGTCCGCCCTCGTAGGAGAGCATCTGGCCGAGCTGCTGGAACGCGGCCCCCAGGTCGTTGGGGTTCAGTGACCCGAACATCGCGGCGAACGGATTGTCCGCGTCGGGGCCGCCGCCAAAGCCTCCGGCTCCGGGCATGCCGAAACCGAACGGGTTGGCCGGGCCCTGACCACCGCCGCTCTGCGGGTCCTTCTTCTTGCCCTCGTCGCCGTCGTCCGGCTCCTCCGGCGGAAGGCCGAATCCGAATGGGGTGTCACTCACGGGATTCCTCGGCTTGTAGGGCCGCCGGTTCTTTCCGGCGGCACGGCTGCCCGACAACACCACCCAGCGTAGACACCTGAAGCGGATCGGGCCTCGGTGCTTCGCCGACAGAAGGCCTGCGGCAGGATGGATGCCACCTGGTACGTACGCGTCGCTTGCGCTCGTACTGAAGACAACCGCTGGAGACGCCCGGTGAGTTCCCCAGATCCGCAGGTTCGCGCAGCGCGAAACAACTCAACCAGCCCCGCGGCGCGCGGGCCCGTCGTAGCGGTCACCGGAGCCGCGTCCGGCGTCGGTGCGCTGCTCACCGCGCGGCTCGCCGCGTCGGAGGAGATCAAGCAGGTCATCGCCATCGACGAGCGGCGCGGCGAGTGCGCCGAGGCACGCTGGCACATCCTGGACGTACGGGATCCCGCCATCGCGGAGAAGCTGCGCGGTGCCGACGTGGTGGTCCATCTCGCGCTCGACCTCGATCTGGAGACCGACGGCGCCGCCCGAACGGCCTACAACGTGCGCGGCACGCAGACGGTGCTGACGGCCGCCGCGGCCGCCGGGGTGCACCGCGTGGTGCTGTGCACCTCGACCATGGTCTACGGCGCGCTGCCCGACAACGAGCTGCCGCTGTCCGAGGACGCGGAACTGCGCGCCACGGCGGAGGCCACCGGCGTCGGCGACCTCCTGGAGATCGAGCGACTGGCCCGCCGCGCGCCGCGCGCGCATCCCGGCCTCAATGTCACCGTCGTCCGCCCCGCCGTCCTCGTCGGCGGCACCGACACGGCGCTGACCAGGTACTTCGAGTCGCCTCGGCTGCTGGTGGTGGCCGGATCACGGCCCGCATGGCAGTTCTGCCACGTCGACGACCTGTGCAGTGCCATGGAGTACGCCGTGCTGGAGAAGGTCGACGGCGAGCTGGCCGTCGGCTGCGACGGGTGGCTGGAGCAGGAGGAGGTCGAGGAGCTCAGCGGCATCCGGCGGATGGAGCTGCCCTCGGCGGTCGCGCTCGGCGCGGCGGCCCGTCTGCACCGGATCGGGCTCACCCCGTCCCCCGCCGGGGACCTGGCGTACACGATGTACCCGTGGGTGGTGAGCGGGAGCCGGCTGCACGACGCCGGGTGGCGGCCCGCGCACACCAACGAGGAGGTCCTCGAGGAACTGCTGGAGGAGGTGTCCGGCAGGCATACGGTGGCCGGCCGCCGGCTGGGACGCAAGGACGCCACGGCCGCGGGTGCGGCGGGCGCGACGGTGGCCCTGCTGGGCGCGGCAGCGGTGGTACGCCGGGCCCGCAAGGCACGGCGGCGCATCTAGGGGCGTCGTTCCCGCGGGGGGCTCCGAGGGCGCACGCGCGTGTGCCGGGTGATGCGTCTATTCCGTGTTGTCGTGCTCGTGGGGCACGATGGGGGCATGGCATCCACGCACGATCACCCGGGTGAGCAGGCCGCACAGGATCCGATCAAGCTGATCGGGATCCGCGACACGCCGTTGTCGGTGGACGAGGTCCTCCGCGCGGTGGGCGACGACGCGGCCGGCGGGACGGCGCTGTTCGTGGGGACCGTGCGCAACCACGACGGGGGCGCCGACGTCGATGCGCTCGGCTATTCGTGCCACCCCAGCGCCGAGGACGAGATGCGGCGGATCGCCGAGAAGGTCGCCGCCGAGTTCCCCGTACGGGCGCTCGCCGCCGTCCACCGCGTGGGGGATCTGCGGATCGGCGACTTCGCCGTGGTCGTCGGCGTGTCGTGTCCGCACCGGGGTGAGGCCTTCGAGGCCTGCCGGAAGCTGATCGACGACCTCAAGCACGAGGTGCCGATCTGGAAGCACCAGCGGTTCGCCGACGGGACCGATGAATGGGTCGGCGCGTAGTGCCGTCGTTGAGGGGTGGTGGTCCGGCGACGGGAGGCCGGGCGGGTCGGGGGCTGCTGAGCGGGGCCGTGGCTCCGGTTGCGTAACCGCACCCCTGACGTGAGCGTTGTCACTGCGGATGGTTAATCTGCTGATCAGTCAGACGCTCATGGGGTTGGGAGGTCGGCATGGCGGCGCTTGCCTGGTTGCTGATTCCGCTTGTGGCGGCTGTCGGAGCGGGGCTGTGGGGCAGTTGGGCCAACCGGACCCGCAAGGTGCGGGGCGACGGACCCGAACTCACCGGTTACGCCCGCTTCCGCGAGGCCATGGAGAAGCCGCGCTCGGACCGCTGAAGCAGGTGAGGCAGCAGGTCACGGTGGAGGACGCGGACAGGGCCGCTCGTCCGGGCGGCCCTGACGGTGCGCTGACAGGGCCGTCCCGTACTGTCGAGTCATGCCACGCCGCACCGCGACGATGCTCGCCTCCACCCTGATGCTGATCGCGCTCCTGTGCGCGGGAGTCTTCATCCCCGTGCCGTACTCGGAGATGTCGCCCGGGCCGACGGTGAACACGCTGGGCGAGCACGACGGCGAGCCGGTGCTGCAGATCGCCGGGCACAAGACCTACCCGACGGACGGCCACCTCAACATGACCACGGTGCGGGTCACCAGTGCCGATTACCGGATGAACCTGGTCGAGGCCGTCTACGGATGGCTCGCGCACGACAACAAGGTCGTCCCGCACGAGACCCTCTACCCCGACGGCAAGACGGAGGAGGAGTCCACCCAGGAGAACGCCGAGGAGTTCAGCCAGTCCCAGGAGAGCGCCAAGGTCGCGGCCCTCAGGGAGCTCGACGTCCCGGTGAAGTCATGGGTGATCGTCTCCACGGTGGTCAAGGGGTCCCCCTCCGAGGGCAAGCTGCACGCCGGTGACGTGATCAAGGCCGTGGACGGCGAGACGGTGAAGGAGCCGGCCGACGTCGCCGAACTGGTGACCGAGCACAAGCCGGGCGAGGACGTCGTCTTCACCATCGTGCCCGCCGGGGAACAGGCCGCCGCCGAGAAGGAGAACCGGACGGCGACGAAGACCGAGAAGGTCACGATCACCACCGCGACCTCCGACGACGCCGGCGAGGAGCGCGCCATAGTCGGCATCTCCGCCGGTACGGACCACACCTTCCCGTTCGACATCGACATCAAGCTCGCCGACGTGGGCGGGCCCAGCGCGGGTCTGATGTTCGCCCTCGGCATCTACGACAAGCTCACGCCCGGCAGTCTCACCGGCGGTGCCTTCGTCGCCGGCACCGGCACCATCGACGACAACGGCGAGGTCGGGCCGATCGGCGGCATCGAGATGAAGACGGTCGGCGCGCGCGACAAGGGAGCCGAGTACTTCCTCACCCCCGCCGAGAACTGCGCGGCGGCCGCCGAGGACACCCCCGACGGCCTCACTCTGGTGAAGGTGGACACCATGGACGACGCCCTGGGTGCCCTGGCGGACATCCGCTCCGGCGACACCGACGACCTGCCGAAGTGCACGACGTCCTGACCGGACCGCTACTCCGCGAACGTCGCCGTCAGCGCCTCCGCCAGCCCCGGCACCAGATCGGAACCGGTGAGCACCTCCGTGGGCGAGTCCTTCGCGCGCAGCCGCAGAGCGGACTCGCGGGCGCCGTCGCGCAGCACCGCGACCGTCATCCGCACCTCCTGACGCTCCGGGTGCTCGGCCACCCACGTGGCCAGCGCGGCCTCGTCCAGACCCTCGGGGACCTGCGCCTCGGCGGACGGCGGCAGCATCAGCCGCTCCACGGTCAGCGCGCAGCCGGCCACCGCCTCGGGCCAGGCGATGGTGCCCAGGAACTCGTCGAGCGGTTTGCCCGTTGGAATGCTGTCCTGCTCGATCGGGGTGAAGGCGGTGGTCTCCTGCTCGCCGTCCGGGCCGAGCCGGCCCGCGAGCGAGGGCTGCTCGGCGCGCAGCCGGGCGGTGTCCACGAGGGCGAAGAGTCGGGCGGGCTGGTCCCAGCCGAGTCCGGAGGCGTACTCGTCGATCTCGAGCACGGCCCGGGTGAGCGGGTTTGCGGCCATGGGTGTGTTGGACATGGTCACAATCCTCTCTCGTTCCTCACCGGAATCGGGAACCGAGTAAAGGGTGAGTAAGTTGCATAGGTGTGGGCCCGCGAACACGGGGGGCCACGACGGTCCGTGAAACCGCGGGCCCGACGGATCAACAGCGATTTTCGAGGTGCCTACCTTGGCTTTCCAGATGCCGGACCGCGGCGGAGGCCCGACGGGGCCACGGATCAGAGTGGGCCGCCCGTCCCGGCGGGTCCGGACCCTGCTCATGACACTGGGCGTCCTGGCCGTCCTCGGCATGGTGTTCACCATGTTCGCGGGGTTCTGGACCGACTGGCTGTGGTATCGCTCGGTCGACTACTCGTCGGTCTTCACGACGACCCTGTGGACCAAGATCGGGCTGTTCTTCGTCTTCGGTCTGCTGATGGCCTTCGCGGTCGGCTTCAACATCTGGCTGGCCCACCGGATGCGGCCGCCGCTGAGCGCCATGTCGATGGAGCAGCAGAACCTCGACCGGTACCGCATGGGCATCGCCCCGTACAAGAAGTGGCTGCTGCTCGGCATCACCGCCCTGGTGGGCCTCATCGCGGGTGCTTCGGCGTCGGGCCAGTGGCGCACCTGGCTGATGTGGGTCAACGGTGTGTCCTTCGGGCAGAAGGACCCGCAGTTCAAGCTCGACGTCTCCTTCTACGCCTTCGATCTGCCCTGGTACCGGTTCCTGCTCGGCTTCGGCTTCGCCGCCACGATCCTGGCGCTGATCGCCGCCGCGCTCACCCACTACCTCTACGGCGGGCTGCGCGTCACGAGCCCGGGCGCGCGCGCCACGGCCGCGGCCACCGGACACCTCTCGGTGCTCCTCGGGATCTTCGTCGCGCTGAAGGCGGTCGCCTACTGGCTCGACCGGTACGGACTCGCGGTGAAGTCCAGCGACTTCAAGGCGACCGACAGCTGGACGGGTCTGCGGTACGTCGACGCCAACGCCTATCTGCCGGCCAAGACGATCCTGTTCTGCATCGCGGTCATCTGCGCGCTGCTGTTCTTCGCCACGCTGTGGCGGCGCACCTGGCAGCTGCCCGTGATCGGCTTCGGCCTGATGGTCCTGTCGGCGATCCTCATCGGCGGCCTCTACCCGGCGATCGTGCAGAAGTTCCAGGTCCAGCCGAACGAGCAGGCCAAGGAAGCGCCGTACGTCGAGAAGAACCTCAAGGCCACGCGTGAGGCCTACGGCATCGACGACGCCGACGTCGCCGAGTACCCGGGTACCGCCCAGACCGAGGACAAGACCCGGCTGCGGGACGACGTCACCGACACGGCGAGCATCCGGATCATGGACCCGAACATCGTCTCGCCGACGTTCCAGCAGCTCCAGCAGATCAGGAACTACTACGCGTTCCCGACCAACCTGGACGTCGACCGCTACAACAGCGACGGCGAGGACCAGGACACGGTCATCGGTCTGCGTGAGCTCAACCTCAACGGCATCCCCAAGCGGAACTGGATCAACGACCACTTCCGCTACACCCACGGCTACGGTGTCGTCGCCGCGGAGGGCACCAGCGTGGGTTCCGGCGGCCGTCCGGAGTTCACCGAGTCCGACCTGCCGTCCAAGGGCGAGCTCGGCTCGTACGAGCAGCGCGTCTACTACGGCGAGCGGACGACCACGTACTCGATCGTCGGCGGTCCCCAGAAGGAGATCGACTACTCCGACGACAGCGGTGAGAAGACGTACAGCTACGAGGGCGACAGCGGGGTCAACCTCGCCAACCCGGTCAACCGGGCCGCCTACGCGGTCGCGTTCAGCGAGCCGCAGATCCTGTACTCGGGCGCGATCGGTGAGGGCTCGCGGATCCTGTACAACCGCACGCCCAAGGAGCGCGTCGAGGCGATCGCCCCCTGGCTGACCATCGACGGCGACGCCTACCCGGCGGTCGTCGACGGCCGGATCCAGTGGATCGTCGACGCCTACACGACGACGAACGGCTATCCGTACGCGTCGCGGACCACCCTCGGTGACACCACCGCCGACTCGCTGACCGCCACCAACGACCAGCGCGCGGTGGTGGCCCAGCAGAACCAGGTCAACTACATCCGCAACTCGGTGAAGGCGACCGTCGACGCCTACAGCGGCGAGGTCAAGCTGTACCAGTGGGACACCCAGGACCCCGTCCTCAAGACGTGGATGAAGGCGTTCCCCGGCACGGTGGAGCCCAAGAGCGAGATCTCCAACGACCTGCTGGCGCATCTGCGGTACCCGCAGGACCTGTTCAAGGTGCAGCGCGAGCTGCTGACCCGCTACCACGTCGAGGACGCCAACACGTTCCTGAGCGGCAGCGAGGTCTGGCAGGTGCCGGACGACCCGACGAACAAGACGGGCGACGCGGTGCCGCCGTACTACCTGAGCATGCGGATGCCCGACCAGCAGGATCAGGTCTTCTCGCTCACCACGACGTTCACCCCCAACGGACGTGACAACCTCAGCGCGTTCATGGCGGTCAACGCCGATCCGGGCACCGACGACTACGGCAAGATCAGAGTGCTCAAGCTGCCGACGAGCACCACCGTCGCCGGACCCAAACAGGTGCAGAGCCAGTTCAACTCCGAACAGGACATCGCCGAGTCCATCAGGCTGCTGAGAGGCGGCGACTCGGAGGTCGAGTACGGCAACCTCCTGGCCGTACCGCTCGACGGAGGACTGCTCTATGTGGAGCCGGTCTACGTACGCGGTGGGGGACTGAAGTACCCGCTGCTGCGGAAGGTGCTGGTGACCTACGGCGGCCAGACGGCGTTCGAGGACACCCTCGAGCAGGCGCTGGACAAGGTCTTCGCCGGTGAGGGCACGCCCGTCGAACCCCCGACCGGTGAGGACGAGGGAGCCGGCGAGGACGAGGGGACCGGCGAGGAAGAGGGCACCCAGCCACCGCCCGCGGCCGACAACCCCACGGTCCAGGAGGCCCTGGACGACGCCCAGAAGGCCTTCGAGGACGGCCAGGAAGCCCTGAAGAACAACGACTGGGAGGCCTACGGCAAGGCGCAGAAGGCCCTGGAGGACGCGCTCCGCAAGGCTGAGGAGGCCCAGTCGGACGGAGGGGGTGGCGGCGCCGGCGGCGGGGAGAGCAGCCGCGAGCCCGACGCCGGTTCGAGCAGTTAGCGAGCAGGCCGGTCAGAGGCTCCCCCCGCGCCGTGCTACGGTTGCAGCACAACGGCGCGGGGTGGAGCAGCTCGGTAGCTCGCT
>KL568561.1:11911-12504 GCA_000715605.1 Streptomyces speibonae
CAGAGGTCGCAGGTTCAAATCCTGTCCCCGCTACTGAAGTCGCGCGGTAGGCGACGCCAAAGGCCCGGATTCCTCACGGAGTCCGGGCCTTTGTGGTGTGCGAACGCATGTGCTCCGACGGTCGACGGTCGCGCCGCCGACGGGAGTTGGAGGGTGTGTGTTTGACTTGTCTCCCTGTGGGCATGTCGACAAAACGCTGTAGTGACCTCACTGACTGCGGTATACCAGGTGTACCCAGGTTGCAGGTGGTGCGACGATGGATGGTATGGGGGACAAGGCAACTCTGTACGAGACAGGGCGTTTTGCGCAGTTCTCCCGCCGGGAGGACTCTCGCGACGAGGCCGGGGAGGCCGCCGCCGACGAGGCGGCGGAGGAGGCGGCGGAGGAGCTGCGCCAACGACTCGCGGCCGAGGCCGGCGACGTCGAGGCGATGAGCGTCCTCGGCGCCATGCTGCTGCGCCGCGGTGATCTCGACGGAGCCGAACCCCATCTGCGTGCCGCCACCGCCGCGGGCGACCGCGCCGCCGCCAACAACCTCGGCGTTCTGCTGCATCAGCGGGGCTACCCCGACGAGGCCGCCGGCTGGTGGCGGA
>KL568561.1:12687-14234 GCA_000715605.1 Streptomyces speibonae
CCACCGCGAGCGCGGCGACGAACCCGCCGCCGAGTACTGGCTGCGCCAGTCCGCCGAGCAGGGCCACGCGCTCGGCGCCTACGCCCTCGCCGACCTGCTGGAACACCGGGGTGACACGGCCGGCACCGAGCGCTGGATGCGGGCCGCCGCCGAGCGGGGGCACCGGGAAGGGGCCTACCGGCTGGCCCGCGCACTGGACCGCAAGGCCGCGCGGGAAGCGGACGAGGACGGCGCCCCGCTGCTGGAGGAGGCCGAGCAGTGGTACCGGCAGGCCGCCGCGCGCGGACACCGCAGGGCCGCGCTGCACCTCGGGGCGATCCTGGAGAAGCGCGGTGAGCTCAAGGAGGCCGGCCGCTGGTACCTGACCTCCGCCAAGGACGGCGAGGCCCGGGCGGCCTGTGCGCTCGGCTTCCTGCTGCGCGACGCCGGTGACACCGAGAATGCCGCGGTGTGGTGGCTGCGGGCCGCGCAGGACGGCGACGGCAACGCCGCCAACGCGCTGGGCGCGCTGCACGCCGAGCGGGGCGAGACCCAGACCGCCGAGCGCTGGTACCGGGCCGCGATGGACGCCGGTGACATCAACGGCGCCTACAACCTCGGGCTGCTCTGCGCCGACCAGGGCCGCACGGTCCCGGCCGAGCAGTGGTACCGCCGGGCCGCCTACGCCGGACACCGCGAGGCGGCGAACGCGCTGGCGATCCTGCTGCTGCGAGCCGGCGACGAGGCCGGGGCGGAGCCGTGGTTCTCCAAGGCCGCGGAGGCCGGCAGCGTGGACGCCGCGTTCAACCTCGGCATTTTGCACGCCGGCCGGGGCGAGGACGACGCCGCGCTGCGCTGGTACGAGCGGGCGGCGGCGGCCGGGCACACGGAGGCGGCGCTCCAGGTCGGCATGGCACGGCTGCGGGACGGCGAGGAGAGGGAGGCCGAGCGGTTCCTGCGGTGTGCGGCGGGCGGCGGGAGCGCCGAGGCCGCGTACCGGCTGGCGACGGTGCTGGACGCCCGCAGGCCGCCGGAGCCGGCGCACGAGCTGGGGGAGCCGGTGAACCGGCGCAGCGAGTGCGAGGAGTGGTACGAGCGGGCGGCCTCGCAGGGCCACCGGCGGGCGCAGGTGCGGGTCGGCATGCTCGCGGCGGCGCGGGGCGACGTCGTCGAGGCGGCGCGGTGGTACCGGGAGGCGGCGGAGGCCGGGTCGCGCAACGGGGCGTTCAATCTGGGGCTGCTGCTGGCGCGGGAGGGGAGCGAGCCGGAGGCGGCGGTGTGGTGGACGCGGGCGGCGGACGCGGGGCACGGGCGTGCGGCGTTGCGGCTGGCGCTGGTGTATGCGCGGCGGGGGGAGCTGGCGGAGGGGCAGCGGTGGGCGGATCGGGCGGCCGCGCTGGGGCCTGCGGCGGTGACGGAGCGGGCTACGCGGTTGCGGGACGCGTTGCGGGAGGAGCTGTCGGCGTGAACGCTGCGCTGGGCTGGGTGAGGTGCGGGTGCGTTGGGGCTGGGCGGGGGCGGGTCTCGCATCCCGGCGTTGGCGGGGTGCCTCCCCCACTCTCGGCTCC
>KL568562.1:0-227 GCA_000715605.1 Streptomyces speibonae
ACCCGGCCCGGGTTCCGACGTTCAGCCGTGCCAGACGGCCCGGACCGCGTCGGCGTACTCGGCGCCCTGCCGCAGACCCGCCCGGGCCGCGCCCGGAACCCGGGAAGCGTCCAAGGCACTGCGGCCGAAGGCGCGACCGGCATCCCGGTCGGGCGTCACCACCACGGCACGAACGCCACCCGCCGCAGCACGGCCACCTGATCGACGACACTGAGGCTCGAACCCGG
>KL568562.1:492-1101 GCA_000715605.1 Streptomyces speibonae
CCGCGCCCGGAACCCGGGAAGCGTCCAAGGCATTGCGGCCGAAGGCGCGACGGGCATCCCGGTCGGGCGTCAGCACCACGGCGCGAGCACCGCCTGCCCGCAGCGCGGCCACCTGATCGACGGCGCTGGGGCTCACTCCGGGGCCCTTGGGGATCGGGGCCAGGACGACGACCCGCTCGCGGTCGTCCAGCAGGTCCGCGTTGGTCGTCGACCGCACACCTCCGTCCATCCAGCGCCCCTCCCCCACCGCGATCGGCGGGAAGACCGGCGGCAGCGCGCACGAGGCCGAAAGGGCCCGCAGCAGTTCGACGCCGCTGTCGGCACCGAACCCCTCGGTCCGCCCGGTGTACGCGTCGGTGGCGAAGAAGCGCAGCGGACGCTCCGGCCACTCCCGGACCGGGAGTTGGGGTTCCAGCGCCTCGAACACATCGGTCTCCGACACGCCGCGCACCGACAGCGCGAGTCTGCCCAGCCGCTCGACCGCCTTCTCCGGGTCGCGTGAACCCAGGGCCGCCCACAGGTACTTGACCGTCATACCGAGGGTGAAGCGCAGGTCCGGCATGGTCCGCTTGCCGCTGACCTGCTCCTCGTACAGATCGGCCGGCGCCG
>KL568562.1:1319-10540 GCA_000715605.1 Streptomyces speibonae
TCGGCCGGCGCCGCTCCCGCCGCCAGCTCCAGCGCGAGCAGCGAACCCCCCGACGTGCCGGCCAGCAGTCCGGCATCGCCGACGTCCACGCCGGCCTCCGCCAGCCCCGCCAGTACGCCGGCCTCCCAGGCGTACGCGGTCAGCCCGCCGCCGCCCAGCACCAGTGCCGTATCGGACACCGCGACCCTTCCTCTCCAACGGGGACCCGTCCCCGTTTCTGCGGTTCCGACGCTACCACGTAAACGGGGAGCACTCCCCGGTCAACCGTGTCAACCCCGTGCGGACGGGGCTCGGTGATCGGCTAACATCCCGCCTTGTCCGACATCGACGGCCACACAGCACGAAAGAACCCGATGCCCGATCCACTGACCCCGGACCCGCTTGCCGCCGTCGTCGCCGCAGGTGAGACCGTCACCGTTCCCGAGGGACACAAGAAGGCGCTGCGGGCCGAGCTGCGACCGGGCGAGACCGTGCGGGCCGTCTACCACGACGGGTGGGGCTACGCCGTCCTCACGGACGAGGGGCTCATCCTGCTCGGCAGCATGCTCTCCCCCCGGGCCACCCGGGTGCCGCGGCCGCTGCTCGTTCTGCGGCCGGCGTCGGGGGTCCTCGACTCCGTCGAGATCCTCGTCGACGGCAGGCCGCGCAAGCTGCACGGCTCGAAGATCGACCCCAAGGGTGCGCTCCTCGAGGCGGCGGGGGAACTCCTGCCACCCGGCTCACCGTTGCGCCCCGGGCGCCGCACGCGACTCTTCACGTGGGTGCGGCGGCACCCGGTCGCGGTGACTGTCCTCGCGGGCGTGCTGGTGGTGGGCGGGGTGGGGTCGGGTTCCGGGCCCAGCTCCGGCTCGGCCTCCGGCTCCGGCTCCGGCCGGGAGGTTCCGGTGGCACAGGACGACGGGAAGCCTGCCGCCGCCGTCGTCGCCGACTTCACGGGGTCCGCGCTGGACACGGCGGCGCTGCGGGCCCGTGAGGACGGCTGGCGGACGGTCTCTGCCTCCTACGCCGCCTCCGGCACGCGGTCGGTACGGACCGAGGAACCGGGCTGGCGGGTGTGCTTCCAGACGCCCGTACCCGACCGGCCCGCGCGGCCGGCCGACGGCACGCTCACCCTGTTCGCGGTCCCCGAGCAGGAGGAGTGCCCGACCCGGCTGAACGGGCCGCGTCGGCTGACGATGCCGGACCTCGTCGGCTCGCGGTTCGACAAGGCCAAGGAGACACTCGAAACCCTGCGACTCGACCCCGTGTTCCCCTTCCATGCCCATACCGGCAAGGCCCTGGCCGAACGGGACACGGACGACTGGAACGTGTGCCGGCAGGACCCCGGACCCGGCACCCGGCTCTCCGGGTCCGAGTCGGTCCGCCTGTGGCTGATCGGTTTCGGCGAGCCGTGCACCGAGCCCAGCCCGGACCCCAAGCCGAAGCCGAAACCGAAGCCCAAGCCGAAGCCTGATCCGAAGCCCTCGTACAACAGCACCACGGGCGGCGGCTCGACGGGAGGAACCGGCAGCACCGGCGGTGGCTCGTCGAGCGGGGGCGGCTCCAGCAGCGGCGGCACCTCCGGCGGTTCGGGCTCCGGCGGAGGCGGTCAGGCCGGTGTCGGGTTCGGTCAGTTCTGCTCGCCCGTGGGCGCCACCGCCATCACGGCCGACGGCCGTCCCGCCAAATGCTTCATGGGCAAGGACGGCCGCGCCCGCTGGGGTTACCACTCCGGCTGACGACGACCGGCTACTGCGCCTTCGCGTAGTCCTGGGCCATGCCGCCCGCGAAGTCGTACACCACGACCTGCTCGTCGCCGACGACCCACGCGTCGTGTCCCGGCGGGCAGACGAAGACGTCGCCCGGACCGACCTCGCCCTCGCCCCCGTCGTCCATGCGGATGTGCATACGCCCCTGAACCACGTAGCCGTTGTGGTGGATCCGGCAGGTGTCCGTCCCCACGATGGGGCCGACGGACTCGGACCAGCGCCACCCCGGTTCGAACGTGGCGACAGCGAAGTCCAGCCCGGTCATATGAACGGCTTCGAGGTGTCCCCTGGGGAAATCGCGTCGCTCGTCGGGCTTGTCCAGCGTCTTGACCTCGAACATGCCCCTTCTCCCTTCCGGTCGTCTCCCTGCACGACCGGGTCCGGTCTCCGTCTGCCCCGAACGGCACCGGCGGGGGCCGGGCCCCACCTCTTCATCGTCCGCCCGTCCCGCCGGGGCCGCCATTCGGGTGAGGGGCCGGGCGGGCAGGTCAGTCGTCGGCCCCGCAGAGCCGGGCGAACCGCGCGGCGTCGACGTTGCCGCCGGACAGGATGACGCCGACCCGGCCCGGGAGCGGGGCCGCCCGGCCCGTGAGCAGCGCGGCGAGCGGGGTGGCCCCGCTCGGCTCGAGGACGATCTTCAGCCGCTCGAAGGCGAACCGCATCGCCTCCCGGATCTCGTCGTCGCCGACCAGCACGATGCCGTCGAGGAGCCGCCGGTTGACCGAGAAGGTCAGCTCGCCCGGGGTGGGCAGGGCCTGGCCGTCGGCGATGGTGCGGGGCACCGGGATGCTGACGCGACGGCCCGCCTCCAGCGACCTCTTGGTGTCGTCCCCGGCCTCCGGCTCGACGCCGATCACCCGCGTGGCGGGACGCAGGCCCTTGACCGCGGTGGCGCTCCCGGCGATCAGTCCACCGCCGCCGACCGGTGCCAGCAACAGGCCCAGTTCCCCGGCCTCCTCGACCAGTTCCAGCGCCGCCGTGCCCTGACCGGCCATGACGTGCGGATGCTCGTAGGGCGGGACGACGGTCAGGCCCCGCTCGGCGGCGAGGGCCTCGGCGACGGCGGCCCGGTCACCGGTGTACCGGTCGTAGGTGACGATCTCGGCGCCGTAGCCCTCGGTGGCCGCCCGCTTCGACGGCGGGGCGTCCTCGGGCATGACGATGACGGCGCTGGTGCCCAGTTCCCGTGCGGCGAGGGCGACCGCCTGGGCGTGGTTGCCGGAGGAGTAGGCGACGATGCCCCGGGACAGCTGCGCGGGCGTGAGCCGGGAGGCCGCGTTGTAGGCGCCGCGGAACTTGAACGCGCCCACGCGCTGGAAGTTCTCGCACTTGAGGTGGACCTCGGCGCCGACGAGAGCGTCCAGTGTGCGGGAGCGCAGGACGGGTGTGCGATGGGCGACGCCCTGGAGGCGCTCGGCGGCGGAGCGGACGTCGTCGAGGGTGATCGGCGGGGTGGTGGTCGTCACGCAGGGACCTTAGACCACGCGTCCGGCGCCTGGACAGATCGTCCAGGCGCCGGCTCGTGGTGTCGGCCGCCTCGGCACGGCTCACCGGTGGCGCTGTGGCGTCAGAGGCTCGTCTCGCCGGCGAGGCCGAAGAAGTCGTGCCACTTGTGGCCGTCGATGAAGCCGTCCTTGCCGTTGGACACGTTCACGTAGACGTCGGCCAGGTCGTTGTGGGTGAAGGTGACGATGTCGTCCTTGCCGTCGCCGTCGTAGTCGCCCACGTACGGGAACTCACCGTCCGGGGCGAAGAAGTCCGCCCACTTGCGGCCCCCGCCGAAGGTCCGGCCCTCGGACAGGGCCACGTAGACGTCGCTCGCCCGGCCGCCGGTGAAGGTGACGATGTCGTCCTTGCCGTCACCGTCCACGTCACCGACGCGCGGCCGCTCGCCCTCGGGGGCGAAGTGGTCGTGCGCCTTGTACGGGGCGCCGAACCTGCCGTCCTCGTTCAGAGCGACGTACACGTCGTTACGTGCGTCCTGGGTGAAGGCGATGAGGTCGTCCAGACCGTCCCCGTCGACATCGCCGACGGCAGGGAACTGGGCCCAGGGCGCGAAGTCGTCGTGCCACTTCTCGCGCTCGCCGAAGGTCTCGCCGTCCGAGAGGGCGACGTACACATCGGCCGTGTCCTCGCGGGTGAACGTGACGATGTCGTCGATGCCGTCCCCGTCGAAGTCGCCCACCCGCGGCAGTTCGGCGCCGGGTGAGAAGCCGGTGAGGACCTTGTGCGCGGGCCCGAAGGACTTGCCGTTGGAGAAGGCCACGTAGACGGCGGCTTCGGTGCCCTTGGTGAAGGTGATGATGTCGTCCTTCGTGTCGCCGTTCACATCGCCCACGGCCGGGAATTCGCCGCGCGGGGCGAAGTGGTCGTGCCATTTCCCGCCGGAGGTGAAGGACTTGGTGTCGGAGAGGGACACATAGACGTCGGCGGTGTCACCCTGGGTGAAGGTGACGATGTCGTCCACACCGTCGCCGTCGAAGTCGCCCACGGCCGGCGTCTCACCGGCGGGCGCGAAGTGGTCGCTCCACTTCTGTCCGGTGGCGAACGAGGTGCCGGTGGAGGGGGCGACGTAGACATCGGCCGTCGTTCCCTGGGTGAAGGTGACGGCGTCGTCCTTGTCGTCGCCGTTGAAGTCACCGGTGAGGGGCGTCTCGTCGCCGGGGGCGAAGTGGTCGTTCCACTTGCCGCCGTCGGTGAACGCGGTTCCGTCCGAGCGCGCCGCGTAGACCTCCGCCGCCGTGCCGCGGGTGAAGGTGACCACGTCGTCCCTGCCGTCACCGTCCACGTCGGTCGGTGAGCCGCCGAGCATCAGGCCGCCGGCGCCGCCGTAGTGGACCTCGAGCTCGGCGATGGAGGTGAAGGTCTTCTCCCCGCCCGGCCGTCCGATGACGCGGACGCCGTCGCCCGCGGTCGGGTCGAAGGAGAAGGTGTAGGTGCGGTGCGGGCCCGCGGAGCTGTCGTACGGGTAGTCAGGGCCCACGCGCTGTCCGGAGACGTCCACCCACCGGTTGTCGCGCCGCACCTGCACGCGCAGGTCGCCGGCGAACCAGCCGCCGTCCGCGAACATGTCACCGGTGGTGTAGGTGACCTCGTTCATCATGTACTGGCGCGGCCAGGTGTAGCCCCACCAGCTCGCGTCCTTGCGCTCGTCGTTCCAGTCGTCCTCGTTCTGGTCTCGGTTGCCGTCGGCGTAGAAGGAGTCCCTGCCGAAGTGGGTGGCCCGCTGGACGGGCACGGTGCCGGGTTCGCGGGCCAGGTTGCGGCTCGGGTCGGCGGCGTTGCCGGGCGTGGTGTCGCGGCGCGGCTCCAGACTCAGTCTGCGCAGGGAGAAGGTGTACGCGTAGTGGTCGCCGGGCGGGTAACCCCCGCCGCAGGGGCAGACGTTGGACTGGAGCCACATCGACTTGCCGTCCGCGCCGATGTACTTGGACGGGATGGTGGTGGCGTAGCCGCCGTGCTTGGAGTGGGTCCAGGGGTAGCCGCCGAAGTCCTTGGTCGCGAAGTGCTTCCAGGGACCCCAGGGGGTCGGGGACTCGTAGAACTCGAAGGTGTACTCGGTCCACGAGGTGTAGATGTAGCGGTTCAGGGGCTTGTTGTAGACGATGCCGCCCTGGCTGAGGGTCGTCATGTCACGGGCCCGGCCGGGGGTGAGGACGTCCGGGTAGACCCGCCGGTCGTCGTGGAGGACGGGCTCGCGCCGGGAGATGTCCGTGGACCACACCGGGGTGCCGGAGGCGTCGGTGCCGGACATGTACTGCCAGGCGTTCTCGTCCATGACAAAGTTCTTGTGGACGCGGGCCAGATACAGGTCGACGGGGTCGGGGACGGTGTCGTCGAAGGAGTCCCGCCAGTTGTGGTCCAGGCCGTAGGCATAGACGTAGTCGTCGGGGGCGTTGGCGTAGTCCTTGCCGTAGTCCAGGAACATTACCGTGGTGAAGACGCCGCCGCCGAACATCGGACGGTCGCGGTCCCAGGTCCAGGTGCGGCCCTTGTCGGTGGACCTGGCGATCGTCGCGGCCGGGACGTCGTTGAAGTCGTGCGCCAGGTCCTGCGCGGCGAGGTAGAGGTCGCCGTTCACACAGGCCATGCCGGTGGGCTTGCGGTTGTGGCCCGCGTTCCAGATCTGGCCGACGTCGGTGGAGAGTTGTGATCCGGTCAGCGAACCGGGCATGCCGGAGATGCGCGCGACGCCGATGTCGCTGAAACCGCCGCCGAAACCGGTGCCGTCGCCGTAGGCGGCGTAGACGTTGTCGTCGTCGGACCAGCAGTTGGGCCAGAGGTCGCCGTGGTCCCGGTTGTCACCGGCCGCGGGCGCGCCGACGGTGGCGGCGGGTTCCACCGCGACGGTCGCGAAGAAGTCGCTCGCCGGGGGCGGGGCGGCGGCCGCGCGGGGAGCCGCGGGCTGTGCGGCGTCCGCCGCGTGACCGGGCGGCACCGCGGTCAGCAGCGTGCCGAGGGCGAGGACGGCCGCCGCCAGGACGCGGCCCAGTGGCCCCGCCGGTCTGTTGGATGGGTCGGATCTGCGCATTGACTGTGCTCCCGGCACTCGGGGTCCACCAGTGTCGAAATCGATTTCAGGGGACCGTACTAGCGCACCTAGGAGACGTCAACTGGCCTGAAAGCATGCAGCGTTGGACGGAAAGTGACCGATGCGTACCATCTGTTCCGCCGACGGAGCGGCCGGGGGCGCAGCCGCTCCACCCCTCCTGGTGGTCGATGTTTACGCAGGTCAAAGCCATCACCTGAGTCCGGCTCCATCGAGGAGGGGGTGAGGGGCGATGGTTGGCCGTCACTTTCCCCGACCGGAGGAGAAATCCATTTCATCGCCATCGGAATAGACCACTGCGCCGAGCCGTTGTCGGCGCCGAAGGAGGTCACGCGTGGACACCATGTACTACGACCACGGAACGCCGGCCGAGCGCTGGGAGCGCGCCGGGATGTTCTTCGACGCCAAGGGCTACACCGCCGCCGCGCGCGTCCTGGGCACGCTGGTCGAGGAGGTGCCGGAACAGACCGCACCGCGGCTGCTGCTGGCGCGGGCCTACTACCACTCGGCCCAGCTGCGCTGGGCGGAGGCGGAGTTGCGGGTCATCGTGGAGCGCGACCCGGTGGAGCACTACGCCCGGCTGATGCTGGGGCGCACCCTCCAGCGGCAGGGACGCGACGACGAGGCCCGGCCTCATCTGCGCATCGCCGCCGCGCTGGACGGCGACTTCGACGACGCGTAGGCCGTCGGCGGCTCGTGCCGGTACCCGGTCTCCCTCCCGGGGCCGGGGCACCGGCACGGGTGGCACGCGTCAGGACACCGTGGTGCCGCCGCCTCCGTAGGTCCGCCGCCCCCGCCGGTGGGCGACCTCCCCGAGGACGATGTCGGCGGCGAGGAACGCGGCCAGCGGGATGCCGAGCAGCGGCACGAAGTAACCCAGGACGGCGATCAGCGCCAGCAGCGGGACGAGCACGTACGGCGGTACGTGCTGCCAGGCGCCCCGCGGGATCGGCCGGCCGAAGGCGGAGCCGCGGCCCCGCTGCCACCACAGGCGGTAGCCCCACAGGATCAGCAGGATCAGGGCGAGGGCGAGGAGCATCAGCGCGATCTGGTTCGCCAGTCCGAACAGGGTGCCGGTGTGCAGGTCGATGCCCCAGCTGGTGAGCTTCGCCAGTACCGGGTAGTCGTCGAACCGCAGGACGTCGGTCACCTGCCCCGTGCCGGGGTCGACGGCGACCGAGTCCTGCTTCTCCGGCCAGCTGCGCTGGATCTGCCGCACCACGTACGCGGAGTCCGCGTCGGCCGGCGGGACGATCTCGACCGGGTTGTCCAGCCCCTCGGCCCGTGCCGCAGCGAGCACCTGGTCGAGGCCCGCACCGCTCTCCGCGTCGCCCGTCGCGGCGCCGGCGCCGCCGTGCTCCGCGTGTTCACCGGACGCCACGGCCGACACCGAAGGGGTTTCCTGGCCGAGCGAGGTCCGCAGCTCGCCGATGTTCGCGCCGGCGTAGGTGGACCAGGTCAGACCGGTCGCCGAGAGGAACACGAAGCCGGTCGCGGCCCAGACGCCCACACTGCCGTGCAGGCCCAGCGTCCGCCTCCGTCCCTTCGTGCCGCGCACCTTGCGCAGCGCGCGGCGCCGGGAGAACCACAGGATCAGCCCGCCGAGCGCGATCACCCACAGCCAGCTGGCCGCCAGCTCGCTGTAGAGCCGGCCCGGCTCGCCGAGGTGCAGATCGCGGTGGAACTCGTCGATCCAGGTGCGCAGGGGCAGCGCGCCGGAGGAGCCGTACTGTTCCAGCTCGCCACGCACCTCGGCGGTGTAGGGGTCGACGAACACGGCCAAGGTGTGGTCGGGGTCCACACCCGGTATGCCGGCGAGCAGCACGCGGGTGGTGGCACCCTCCTCGGGTGCGGGGCGTACGGCGGTGACCGTGCCCTCGGGGCGGGCTTCGCGTGCGGCGGCGACCTGTTCGGAGACGGGCAGTTCGCGGTCGCCGACGGGAACGGTCAGCTCGTGGTCGTAGACGATCTTCTCGGCCTGGAAGGAGGCGGCGTACAGCAGGCCGGTGAGTGCGGCGACGAGGAGGAAGGGCGCCACCAGCACGCCCGCGTAGAAGTGCAGGCGCAGGACGAGGGGCCGCACGGCGGCCCAGGTGCTCCTGGCCGGTGTGGGGGCGGGGGTTTGCGGGGCCTCGTCCGTGCTGGTCGAGGGAGCGGTGGTCATCGGCGGGGTTCTCCCGGGGACGTGGGGACCATGGTGGTGCAGTAGTCGGGGTGACGGGGCGTCGGGTTCCCGGGAAGGGCGTGTGACCTGTGACACACGGGTCGGGCGTGCGATCCTGACTGCATGGACATGCCGGACGAGCGCGCACCCCTGGCCGAACGGGTCGAGCAACTGCTCGCCGCGGAGGGGCCCTTGCCCATCGTGACGGCCGGTGATCCGGTGCTGCGCGCGGGCACCGAGCCGTACGACGGCCAGCTGGGGTCCGCTCTGCTGGCCCGGTTCGTCGACGCGCTGCGGATCACCATGCACGCCGCTCCGGGCGTCGGGCTGGCCGCGCCGCAGGTCGGCGTGGGGCTGCGGATCGCGGTGATGGAGGATCCGGCGCTCGTGCCCGATGAGGTGCTCCTGGCGCGCGGCCGGGTGCCGCAGCCGTTCCGGGTCCTGGTCAATCCCGTCTACGCACCGGTCGGCGCCGGGCGGGCCGCGTTCTTCGAGGGGTGCCTGAGTGTGCCGGGGTACCAGGCGGTGGTGGCGCGCGCCGCCGAAGTGCGGCTGACGGGGCAGGACGAGCACGGCCGGGCCCTGGACGAGGTGTTCACCGGCTGGCCCGCCCGCATCGTGCAGCACGAGACGGACCATCTCGACGGCACGCTGTACCTCGACCGCGCCGAGCCGCGCTCGTTGTCGTCGCACACGGCGGTGGCGCGGCGCTGGTCGCAGCCGGCGCCGGACGAGGCGGCGCGGCAGCTGGGCTTCGAAT
>KL568562.1:10757-11670 GCA_000715605.1 Streptomyces speibonae
GGACGGGAGAGCCGATACGGCTCAGGCGTCGTCCCGGTACGCCTCCAGCAGCCGCAGCCACACCTCGCTGATCGTCGGGAACGACGGGACCGCGTGCCACAGCCGCCGGACGGGGACCCGGGCGGTCACCGCGATGGTCGCGGAGTGGATGAGCTCCCCGACGCCGGGGCCGACGAGGGTGAGGCCGCGCAGGATCTCCTCCTCGAGGTCGACGACCATGCGGGCGCGGCCCTTGTAGCCGTCGCCGTAGAGCCCGGCGCCGGAGACCGAGGACAGGTCGACGTCGACGGCGCGGACGCGGTGGCCGGCCCGTTCCGCCTCGGCCAGGGAGAGGCCGACGGCGGCGGCCTCCGGGTCGGTGAAGACGACCTGGGGCACGGCGGCGTGGTCGGCGGTGGCGGCGTGCGCGCCCCACTCCTCGGCGCTCACGGACTCGCCGGAGGCCAGGGCGGCGATGGCGGCGCCCGCGATCCGGGCCTGGTACTTGCCCTGGTGGGTGAGGAGCGCCCGGTGATTGACGTCCCCGACGCCGTACAGCCAGTCGTGGCCGGTGACCCGCAGGCTGTCGTCGACGGAGAGCCACGAGCCGGGCTCGAGGCCGATCGTCTCCAGGCCGATGTCGTCGGTGCGCGGCGCGCGGCCGGTGGCGAAGAGGATCTCGTCGGCCTCGATCCGGTCGCCGCCGTCGGTGACGACGAGGACGGTGCCGTTCTCCCTGGCCACCGACTTCACCGAGGTGCCGGTGCGGATGTCCGCACCGGCCTCGGCGAGGGACTCGGCGACCAGCTCGCCGGCGAACGGCTCCATGCGGTCGAGCAGGCCGCTGCCGCGCACCAGGACGGTGACCCGCGAGCCGAGCGCCTGCCAGGCGCAGGCCATCTCGGCGGCGACGACGCCCCCGCCGACCACGACC
>KL568562.1:11922-12403 GCA_000715605.1 Streptomyces speibonae
GTGACGGTGACGGTGCGCGGGCCGGTGATCCGTCCGTGTCCGCGGTACAGGTCGGCGCCGGTGCTCTCCAGCCACCGGACCTGGCCGCCGTCCTTCCAGTCGCCGGTGAACCAGTTGCGGCGGGCGAGTACGGCGTCGGTGTCCAGGGGGCCCTGGACCGACCGGCTCAGTCCGGGCAGTCGACGGGCGTCGGCCTGGGCGAGCACCGGCCGCAGCAGGGCCTTGCTGGGCGTGCAGGCCCAGTAGGAGCACTCGCCGCCGACCAGTTCGCTCTCCACGACGGCGGTGGTGAGCCCGGCGGCGCGGGTGCGGTCGGCGACGTTCTCGCCCACGGGCCCGGCTCCGAGCACCACGACGTCGTAGGCGGTTGATTCCTCGTGCGTGGTTCGCGTTTCCGTCATGGCGTCAGTCTGGTGGGTGGTGTGCCCCCTGGCCACATGGGTAGGGGCGCGGAATACGTGACCGGCGGGCCGTGTTGTGC
>KL568562.1:12613-16204 GCA_000715605.1 Streptomyces speibonae
GTTGTGCCGAGGCCCGCCCCCGACACCAGGAAGAGGGATTCGCTCATGAGCAGCACCGTGGAGCTCACCAAGGAGAACTTCGACCAGACGGTCACGGACAACGAGTTCGTGCTGATCGACTTCTGGGCGGAGTGGTGCGGCCCCTGCCGTCAGTTCGCACCGGTGTACGAGAAGGCGGCGGAGGCGAACCCGGACCTGGTGTTCGGCAAGGTGGACACCGAGGCGCAGCCGGAGCTGGCCGCGGCCTTCGGCATCCAGTCGATCCCCACGCTGATGATCGTCCGCGATCAGGTCGCCGTGTTCGCCCAGCCGGGTGCCCTTCCCGAGGCCGCGCTGACGGATGTCATCGGGCAGGCCCGGAAGCTGGACATGGACGACGTCCGCAAGCAGATCGCCGAGCAGCAGGCACAGCAGGGTCAGGCGCCGGCCGCGGGCGAGTGACCGCGGCCGCGGCGGGCGACGCGGGCCGCGGAAAGCGGCCCACGCGGTTCTGCAACGGGTACCGGGTCTGGAACAGGTACCGGGTCTAGAACAGGTACCGGGTCTAGAACGGGTACCGGGTCTAGAACGGGTACCGGGCGACGTCCCCGCGTACCGTCGTCCACCGCAGGTCGGTGAAGGCGTCCAGGTTGGCGTCCCCGCCGAAGCGGGAGCCGGTGCCGGACGCGGCCACCCCGCCGAAGGGGGCGACGGCCTCGTCGTTGACGGTCTGGTCGTTGATGTGGACGATGCCCGTCGGGACGCGGTCGGCGAGGTCCAGAGCCCGGGCCGGGTCGGCGGTGACGATGCCCAGGGCGAGCCCGTAAGGGCTCGCGCCGGCGAGGGCGACCGCCTCGTCGGGGGTCGCGAAGGACCGGACGGGGGCCACGGGCCCGAAGACCTCCTCCGTGTAGGCGGGGGTGAGGTCGTCCGCGTCGGCGAGGACCGTGGGCCGGTAGAAGAGCCGGTCGTGGGTGCCGCCGGCGGCGAGCTTCGCGCCTCCGGCCGTGCTGGCCTCGACCAGGGCGTGCACCTTGCCGAGCTGACCGCGGTCGATGAGCGGTCCCAGGTGGACCTGTTCGCGGTGCGGGTCGCCGACGGCGAGGGAGTCGGCCTTGGCGGCCAGCCGCTCGACGTACTCCTCGTACAGCGACGCGTGGACCAGGTGCCGTCCGGCGGTCATGCAGATCTGGCCCTGGTGGAAGAAGGATCCCCAGGCGGCCGTGGAGATGACCGCGTCGAGGTCGGCGTCCTCCAGCACGATGAGCGCCGAGTTCCCGCCGAGTTCCAGGTGGGCCCGCTTCAGATGGCGCCCGGCCGCCTCTCCGACCGCCCGGCCCGCGTTGGTGGAGCCGGTGAAGGAGATGACGGGGATGTGCGGGTCCGCGACCAGGGCCTGACCGGTCTCCGCTCCCCCGGGCAGCACGTGCAGCAGCCCCTCGGGCAGTCCAGCCTCGGCGAACACGGCGGCGAGCGCAAGGCCGCCGCAGACGGCGGTGCGCGGGTCGGGCTTGAGGACGACCGCGTTGCCGAGCGCCAGGGCCGGCGCGACGGAGCGGATCGACAGGATCAGCGGCGCGTTGAACGGGGCGATCACGCCCACCACCCCGACCGGCACGCGCCGGGTGTAGGAGAGCCGGGGCTCCTCGGTGGGCAGCACCTGTCCGGTGGGGCGGGAGGCGAGGGCGGCGGCCTCGTAGCACTCCTGGGCGGCCACGTGGAGTTCGAAGTCGGCCTTGCCGGGAATGTTGCCGGCCTCGCGGATCAGCCACTCCCGCAGTTCGGCGTGGGCGGCGAACAGGTCGCCCGCCTTGCGGAGCACCGCCGCGCGGACGAAGTGCGGGGCCTTGGCCCACGCCGGCCAGGCCGCGTGGGCGGCCTCGGCGGCGGCCTCGACGTCCTCGGCGGTGGCGAGGGTGACGGTGCCGAGGGAGTCACCGGTGGCCGGTTCGGTGACGCGGTGTTCGGGCCCGGTGAGCGGGCGGGCCGGCCGGGTCGTGGGGTCGAGCAACGTCATGACGGCTCTCCGATCGGTCACCGGCGCGCCGGGGCGGCGCGGGTGCGGTCGTCGTTCGCGTACCCCTGTGGTTGAGCGCGCAACATCTTAGCCTCGGGAGGGCCCGGCGGCACGGGGTCGCGCCCCGTCGTCCGCCGGACCCGTGTCCGTCGGCCGTCTCCCACGGTCTCAGCTGGACTCGCGTCGCACCACCGAAGCCCCGAGCACCTTGTGGGCCTCGGGTGCGCCCACGTGGTCGCGCACCGCGCGGTCGACCAGTTCGGCCAGCTCACGGCCGGAGGGCAGTTCGAGGTGGACGGTGCTCAGCCGGGGCCGCAGCAGCCGGCCCAGCATGAGGTTGTCCGCGCCGACGACGGCGACCTCCTCGGGGATGCGGATGCCCTCGTCCTGCAGGGCGCGCATGAGCAGCATGGCGTACTCGTCGTTGTACGTGAACACGGCGTCGAGGCCGAGATCGCGCCAGCGGGCGGCGAGCCGGGCCGCGGCGCCCTCGTCGTAGGCCAGTGGCAGCTCGGTGACCGTGGCGTCGGTGCCCTCCACCGAGGCGCGTACGCCCGCCAGCCGGGGCGCGGAGAAGGTCTCCAGGCCGGGCTCGCGGGGGACGACCACGCCGATCCGGCGGCGGCCGCGGTCGAACAGGTGGGCGCCGGCGCTGTGGCCGACGACGTCGTGGTCCATGAGCAGGGCGTGCGCGCCCTCGACGGTCTCCGGGCCGAGGGTGACGACGGCCCGCGCCCCGGAGCGTTTGAGCACCTCGACGCCGCGCGGGCCGAGGCCGGAGCCGGGGACCAGGACGGCGACGGGCCGCAGTTCCGCCCAGGAGGGGGCGGCCTCGTCGTCGTGCAGGCCGACGGTGCCGTACTGCACGACCGTGTAGTCGAGGCGGCCGAGGGCGCTCTGCAGGTCGTTGATGAACTGGCTGTAGAGGGGGCCGACGGGGAAGGCCGGCGCGGGCATCAGGACCATACGGCTGTGCCCGGCGCGCAGGCTGCGGGCCGCGGCGTGCGGCACGTATCCCAGTTCTCGCGCGGCTTCGCGGACCCGGCGCCGGGTGGGTTCGCTGATCCGGACGGCCCCGGCGTTGTTCAGGACGTAGGAGACGGTCGCGCGCGAGACGCCGGCCAGGCGGGCCACATCGGCGCTCGTGGGGACCGAGCGCGTCGGTGCGGGGGACGCGGACGCGGGCGGGTTCGATATCTGCACCATGACGTACCGCATCCTTGCAGAAGCCGTAACGGGATTGTCGGCGGGGTGAGTTGAGATGCTCACCCGGCCTTCACAGGGGACGTCACCCGGTCGACGAGGTCCAGCCAGGCGGCCTCCAGCCGTTCCAGCGGCATGCCGCACTGCCGGATGAGGTGGTGGACCAGGGCGGGGTCGAGCTGGCCCATCAGCGTGTGGGCGAGCAGGTCGCAGTCCGCGTCCGGAACCGCCTCGCGCAGCAGCAGGCCCACGTGGTGGCGCAGGACCTGGCGGGGCGGGCTGGTGAAGCGGCGCCCCGGCTCCGGCTCGGCGGCCAGTTGCAGCTCCAGCTCCTCGGCGGTCCGGCGGAGCGTGGCGAGGCCGAACGCCCGCAGTCTGTCTCTTATACACAT
>KL568562.1:16376-18071 GCA_000715605.1 Streptomyces speibonae
TGTGTATAAGAGACAGGTCCGAGCGGGGGCGGTCCGGTGAGGAAGGAGGCCTGGAACTTCTTCTCGGAGTGGTCGAGGAGCGCCGTGAGCAGTCCGGTGCGGTCCCCGAAGCGGCGGAAGACCGTTCCCTTGCCCACGCGGGCAGCCGCCGCAACCTCCTCCATGGTGATGCCCTCGGCCCCGCGCTCGGCGACGAGCCGGGCGGCCGCCTCCAGCAGCCTGGCGCGGTTGCGGGCGGCGTCGGCGCGCAGGCAGGGCTCCTCGGCGTCGGTGCCGACCTGGAGCAACTCCAGTGACTCGACGGGTTCCTGTGGCGTCGGTGCGGGCGGCGGCGCGGCGGACATGAAGCCAGGGTAAAGCACCGGGAAGAAACTGGACCGCGGTCCGGTTAAAGTGCTACAACTACGAACCGGACCCCGGTCCGGTTCTATCGAAGCTTTCAGCCCCCTGGAGTCTTTCCATGTCTGTTCGCATCCTCGCCCTCGTCGGCAGCCTTCGCGCGGGTTCGCACAACCGTCAGCTCGCCGAGACCGCGGTGAAGCTCGCTCCCTCGGGCGCCGACGTGTCGCTCTACGAGGGGCTGGCGGAGATCCCGTTCTACAACGAGGACATCGACGTCGAGGGCACCGTCCCGGCCGCCGCCGTCAAGCTGCGCGAGGCCGCCGCGACCGCCGACGCGCTGCTGTTCTTCACGCCCGAGTACAACGGCACGATCCCGGCCGTCCTGAAGAACGCCATCGACTGGATGTCCCGCCCGCACGGCGCCGGTGCCCTCAGCGGCAAGCCGGTCGCCGTCGTCGGCACCGCCTACGGCCAGTACGGCGGCGTCTGGGCGCAGGACGAGGCGCGCAAGGCCGTCGGCATCGCCGGCGGCAAGGCGATCGAGGACATCAAGCTGTCCATCCCCGGCTCCGTGGTCCGCTTCGCGGAGACCCACCCGGCGGACGACAACGAGGTCGCCGAGCAGCTGACGGAGGTCATCACCCGCCTGCACACGGTCGCCGCGCGGTCCTGAGAACAGCCTCTCCGGCGTGTGGGGGGGGATCGGGGGTCCGGAGGCAGCGCTCCCGGACCCCCGCTCACCTCACGCGGCCGCCCGCGCGGACCCGCCGTCGCGGTGGATCGGCGCCGCCGACCCCGTCAGCGGGACGCCCGTCCCGCCGCGACGGGAGGCGACGATCTCCGCCGCGATGGACAGAGCCGTCTCCTCGGGCGTGCGGGCACCGAGGTCGAGCCCGATCGGCGAGCGCAGCCGGGACAGCTCCCGCTCCCCCACCCCCGCCTCCCGCAGCCGCCGCTCCCGGTCGGCATGCGTGCGCCGCGACCCCAGCGCACCCACGAACGCCACCGGCATCCCCAGCGCGACCCGCAGCAGCGGAACGTCGAACTTCGCGTCGTGCGTGAGCACGCACAGCACCGTCCGCGCGTCGGTCCGCGTGCCGCGCAGATAGCGGTGCGGCCAGTCGACGACGACCTCGTCCGCCTCAGGGAAACGGTCCCGGGTCGTGAAGACCGCCCGGGCGTCGCACACCGTGACGTGGTAGCCGAGGAACTTCCCCGCCCGCACCAGCGCCGCCGCGAAGTCGATCGCCCCGAAGACGATCATGCGGGGCGGCGGCACCGACGTCTCGACGAACAGCGTCACCCCGCCGGGGCAGAACGCCCCCTCCTCCCCGACCGCGACCGTGCCGGTAC
>KL568562.1:18325-19319 GCA_000715605.1 Streptomyces speibonae
GGTCCAGCTCGGCCGGCCCGCCCAGGCCGCCCCTCCAGGTACCGTCCGGCCGTACGAGGAGCGCCGCGCCGAGGCGGTCCGCCGGACCCTCGACGACCCGGACCAGAGCTCCGGGACCGCCCTCGTCCGCCACGGACAGCGCCGCGCCCAGCACCTCCCTGAACGGGGAAGGCGCCGGCACCGGAGTGACCATGATGTCGATGACGCCGCCGCAGGTCAGACCCACCGCGAAGGCGTCCTCGTCGCTGTAGCCGAAGCGTTCGACGCGAGTGTCGCCGTCCGCCAGGGCCCGCGCGCACAGGTCGTACACCGCGCCTTCCACACAGCCGCCGGAGACCGAACCGATCACCGTGCCGTCCCGGTCGACGGCGAGGGCGGCGCCGGGGCCGCGCGGTGCGCTGCCGCTCACCGACACCACCGTGGCCACGGCGAACTCCCGGCCCTCGGCCAGCCAGCCGCGCAGCTCACCGGCGATGTCAAACATGCGGGCCTGCCGCCCGCAGCACCCGGTCGGGCCGGATGGGCAGGTTGCGGTGGCGTACGCCGGTCGCGTGCCAGACCGCGTTGGCGACGGCCGCCGCCGCGCCCACGATGCCGACCTCGCCGATGCCCTTGATCCCGACAGGGTCGTCGGGGTCCGGCTCGTCCACCCAGTCCGCCTCGACCACCGGTACGTCGGCGTGGCTCGCCACGTGATAGGAGGCCAGGTCGGAGCCGTAGAGGCCGCCCGAGGCGCGATCGCGCACCCCCTCCTCGTGCAGGGCCATGGAGATGCCCCAGATCATCCCGCCGACGAGCTGACTGCGTGCGGTGAGCGGGTTGACGATGCGGCCCGCCGCGAAGATGCCGAGCATCCGGCGCACGCGCACCTCGCCGGTGGTGACGTCCACCGCGACCTCGGCGAACTGCGCCCCGAAGGAGTGCCGTTCCTTGCGGGCGAGGGCGGCGTGGGCGGCGGTGGTGTCGGAGCGCACGGTGATGCCCTCCGGCGGCA
>KL568562.1:19485-20254 GCA_000715605.1 Streptomyces speibonae
GGGGGGGGGGGGGGGGGGGGGGAGCCGCTCCCTCAGCTCCTCGGCGGCGGAGGTGACCGCCCAGGCCCAGGAGCGGGTGCCCATGGAGCCGCCCGCGACCATGGCGGGACCGAAGTCGCTGTCGCCGATGTGCACCCTGACTCGTTCCACGGGCACCCGCAGCGCGTCGGCGGCGACCAAGGTGAGCGCCGTACGGGCGCCCGTGCCCATGTCGGCGGCCGTGATCCGCACGGTGAAGGTGCCGTCCGGCTCCGCGGTCGCCGTGGCCGTGGACGGCATGGCGTTCGCAGGGTAGAAGGCCGCGGCCGTACCCGTGCCGAGCAGCCATCGCCCTTCACGGCGCACTCCGGGACGCGGGTCGCGTTCCGCCCAGCCGAAGCGGCGGGCGCCCTCCCGGAAGCAGGCGGCAAGGCTGCGGCTGCTGAACGGCAGCCCGGAGACCGGGCCCCGCTCCGGCTCGTTGCGCAGCCGCAGTTCGATCGGATCGATCCCGCACTTGACGGCCAGCTCGTCCAGCGCGGACTCCATCGCGAACGACCCCGGGGTCTCACCGGGCGCGCGCATCCAGGACGGGGAGGGGACGTTCAGCCGTACGACCCGGCTCTCCGTACGGTGGGCGTCGGCGTCGTACATGAACCGCGCCACGCTCGTGCTCGCCTCGACGTACTCGGAGACCGTGGACGTCTGGTTGAGCGCGCTGTGGTCCAGCGCGCGCAGCCGGCCGTCGGGGTCGGCGCCGAGCCGGATCCGCTGGGAGGTGGGGCTGCGG
>KL568562.1:20463-21145 GCA_000715605.1 Streptomyces speibonae
GCCGGTGAGCGAGAACATCTGACGGCGGGTCAACACCACGCGCACCGGCCGTTCCAGCACGGTGGCGGCCATCACCGCGGACACCTGGTGGGCGCGTACGCCCTTGCTGCCGAAGCCGCCGCCGACGTGCTCGGAGTGCACCCGCACGGCGGAGGGGTCCAGCGAGAACATCCGCATCAGCTCGACGACGACCCAGGTGGAGCCCTGGTTGGAGTCGGCGACCTCGAGCCGCCCGTCCTTCCATCGGGCGGTGGCCGCGTGCGGCTCCATCATGCCGTGGTGTTGTTCCGGAGTGGTGTACTCCTCGTCCACCACATGGGTGGAGGCGGCGAATCCGGCGTCGAGGTCGCCCTTCTCCGTGACGGCGGGCACGAATCCGTCCACCGGGTAGGCGTCCGTGCGGCCGGCGGAGAACGCGATGTCGTGCGGCTCCTGCTCGTAGGTGACGACGAGCGCCTCGGCCGCCTCCCGGGCCTGCTCGGAGGTCTCGGCGACGACGAGCGCGACGGGCCAGCCGACGTGCGGGACACGGTCGTTCTGGAAGACCAGGGCCGCTGGATCCGGCGGCGTACCCAGCATGCCGACGAATTCGGTCTGCAGGCGGGGGGCGTTGCCGTGGTGCAGCACGGTGAGCACGCCCGGCATGTCCAGTACGGGTCCGGTCTCGACGGAGCGGATGCGG
>KL568563.1:0-1428 GCA_000715605.1 Streptomyces speibonae
GAGGTTGGAAAGAGCTCAGTGTCGTGGAGAGCGTCAATCAAGACACCACAGATAAGGCTGAGCACAGCGCTGGAAAAGCGTACTCGAAGGGCAGAGAAGCGACAGTCAACTCCTCTCAACTAGCTGTCACCACGTACTTCACGCACTATGGCATCTTCGACTCGAAGACTAGGGATTCGCTCCTGCGGGCGGTCGGCACTCAAGCAGGTGTGTGCCATTCGGACGGCGCCCAATGGAATTCCTCAGGAGACGGCACGTGAATTTCTCCAGTCACCGTTCAGCCGACTACCTGCCGAAGCAAAAAAACGGGATCCGGGGTGTCGTCCTGTCGCCGGTGAGACTGATCGCTGCCGTTGCTCTTGCGGTAACTCTCGCCGCCTGCGGGTCATCGGACAAAGGGCTCTCGTATCCCGTACCAGACAATATCTGCGGGATCTCCGTAAATCCCGAGATTTTGGAATCCCTGCTCCATGACGGAGACGAGTTGGAACAGGACCCAGGGCCTTTCAGCCTCACAGAGGGCCAGATTTGTCACATGTACGTGGACGGGAACGACTCCGTGCTCGGTGTCAGCGATTGGCATGAGAGCGGGTTTGAGCTCCGCGATCACTTCGTGGGTCTCGATAGAAAGCGCCTGCGCTACTCCAAGGGAGGCAAAGTCGCCTCTTGGCCGTCAGGGATAATCACAGCCATTCGCTGCCCTGGCGTCAGCGAGGAGGGAGATGTCCTCACCGTGGAGTTGAGCGACATCAGGTCCGACGAAAACTCACGGGAGCTCCTGGAGAAACTAGCTCCCGAGTACTTCGACGGCTACGCGAAAAGGCTCGGCTGTCCGACCTGACGGCCGATGGCGAGTGGCGCCCCTGTGATACGGGGGCAGCGGGCCCGTTGCTAACCTGGCCGGGCGCATGACAATCATGAAGACGGGGTGGTGACGTAGTGTACGGGGACAGTGATGGGCCGGGATGGCCGGTCGGTATGGAGCTGAATCAGTATCCGGCCGATCCGGGGGGCGCGCCGGGGCCTGTGGGCGGTGGTGCGAAGGACCTGGCGTCCAGTCCCGCGCAGAAGAAGGCTGCCGCCAAGGCGATCCAGGACCACATCGAGCCGGACACCCGTAAGGCCGGCGACTGGGCGGACGAGGAGACCGGCGCCGCGGTCAAGGCCTTCGCCGCGAAGGACGGCCACGGGTGGGTCACCTCGACGGCGTTGAAGAAGGCGCACAAGACCTGGGGCGAGCAGGTGCAGAACCTGATGAACCGCCTGAGTTCCGAGAAGGAAGCCCTGCGGAGCACAGGCATCCTGTTCCAGAACACCGACTTCGGCATCGGACAGGGCATCCGCAAGTCCTCCAACCTCGACGGCTACTAGGCCCACCGCCGCCGCCTTCGACCCATCACGCCGACACCGCACCAACGGGGATTCATG
>KL568563.1:1692-1901 GCA_000715605.1 Streptomyces speibonae
CATGCCGACGTACCACGAGATCATGACGACCGACCTGGCCACCCTCACCACGGCAGCCGACGGCTGGGACGACATGGCCAAGGAGTTCGGCAAACAGGAGAAGGCCTACAAGCGGGACGTGCACGGCATCTCCCTCGGCCCCGCCTGGCAAGGACTGGCCGCCAACACCGCCAACCGCCGCTTCGACACCACCCTCAACGAGTACCAGA
>KL568563.1:2156-2418 GCA_000715605.1 Streptomyces speibonae
CCACCCTCAACGAGTACCAGAACGCCCAGACCGAGGCGAAAGCCATCGCCTCCCTCCTGCGCGACGCCCACACCCAGTTCACCGACCTGCGCGGCAAACTCAAAACCGCCCGCCAGGAAGCCATCGACGCCGGCATGAAGGTGTCCGAGCAAGGCCGCGTCTCCTTCGACACCCAACGCCTCAGCGAAGGCACCCGCACCGCCTACCACCACGACCCCGACTACCAGGAAAGCGTCCGCAAAAGCGTCCGCTCCTGGCAGGA
>KL568563.1:2682-2865 GCA_000715605.1 Streptomyces speibonae
CCGCATCGACCAACTCGTCAAGGACACCACCGACGCCGACAAAGGCGTCGAAATCGCCTTCAACGCCGTCGTCATCGACACCGACCCCCTCGACGGCACCCTCAACGGCTTCAACGGACAAGCCAAGGGCGACATCGAGCAGTACGAGGCCAAGAACGCCGAGGACATCGCCACCAGACTCGC
>KL568563.1:3165-3381 GCA_000715605.1 Streptomyces speibonae
CGGACGGCAAGAAGGTCTCGGCGGCCGAACTCGCCGAACTCGACCGTGCCTTCCGCGACAACTCCGACAACAAGGTGTTCAGCCAGACCCTGTTGAAGGGACTCGGCCCCGACGGCACCATCAAGCTGACCAACGAGCTGAACCAGCTGGCCCACGACGACGACAAGAAGCACAAAGCCCAGTACATGGAACTGCAGGGCGGTCTGGCCGACACCG
>KL568563.1:3629-6392 GCA_000715605.1 Streptomyces speibonae
GCCGACACCGCTCCGACTTGATAGCGGCCGAAAAGGGAGAGCCCGATACTGTCATTCACTGGGGATCCGGCCACGACGGCATCCGCGCAGATGCCCTCGACGGATTGCTGGGCGTCATGAGCAGGAATCCTGACGCGGCCACCGCCTTCTTCGATCCCGCAGGCAACGGCTCCGGGTCCGATCGGATAGCCAACGACCACCTGAAGTACGCGCTGAGCGCCCGTGAGTGGCCGCAGCACCACACTGTCACCCCTGTGAAACTCTTCACTTCCGACGACCCTTTGAGTCACACAGGGCTCGGCGCGGCGCTGCAAGCGGCGACGACGGGCTATCCACCCCTTCGGAACGGCGAAGACCCGTGGCCGGAGATGCGAAGAGCCTGGTCCAGGTGTTGCGTGGACTCTCCGAAGACCCTGTCGCGTACGCGACCCTAAAGGGGGCCGAGCCAACCTGGGCAGCACTCTGGGCGCATACACAGCCATCAAGGAAGATGTGCTGAACGATGAACGCATGGACAAGTACGCCGAAGCCGACTGGAAGATGAAGGCTGCCTATCACCTGGTCGGTGGCGCGCTCACCCCCTGTACGCCACGGTGGGTCCGGTCAGCATCGCCTTCGGCGACACCCGGCTGGGCCAGGGAAAGGCCAGAAGTTGACGAAGACACCCAAAAACGGCTGATCACCCATATGCTGCAAGGGCGCGATCGAGGTTCCGGTACTGCGAGCAAGTACCTCACTGACACCACGAACTAGTACCGTTCGCAGCTTTACCACCTGCCCCCGCACTGCCGCGGAGTTAATTGCGACACAAGAATCCATACTGCCGGCCAGCCCTTGGAATAGATCGTGATTCGAGCAAGACTCCTGAACATCAGGGCATTTGTCATCATCCTGTGCACCGTTGGCCTTCTGGCAGGACTCGGCACGTGGCTGTACAGCGAAGCACGCGAAGAACAACAAGACCCCTGCCAGACACTCGCGCGGCACGAACGCGTCTCCGCAGCTCTCGCGACGGCCAACGCACACGACTCAAGTTGCGCCGAGCTCGGGCTGGCCATCAAGCAAGCGACGACGGGACCGCCGGACGGGCAGCGGCCACTCGCCCAAGCTCAGGCGATGAAGGACGTGTTGGTGGCGATCGACGACGTCATCGGGGAAAACGCCGCCCCCTTGGATCTGCGGTTGACCGGCCCCGTCTCCATGGCACTGACCAGCTATACCGAGGATATCTACGAAATCCTGATCCCCAGTGACGTGGAGTACGTCCGCCATGCCCTGCCCTCCGATGAGGCCTGGACGGACTCCGAGGGGGCACACATGTCGGTTTCGCCCGATTCGCTCATACGCATCATGGTCTCCCTTTCCGTCGACCCTGAAGCGCACGGGAATCTGCGCAATGCGATGACCCGACACGTCGTTCAGAAACTCGCCGCCTCACCCCGCAGCACATCCGAGGAGGCCCTTTCCTCCTATCCGTCGATCACTGCCTGGGAACTCGGCACCATGGACGCCGTGGCACGTGCCGCAAGGGACGGACTCGACGAGGACAAGAGGGACTCGTGGGAAGAGGAGACCCTCGCCCGACTGTCATCGAAGACAGCCGAGAGTGTGCCTTCCTTCGACGACGATCCTGTTGGTCACCTCGTCACCTCCTGGAAGAAGAGCCTCCCCTCGGACTCGCCCGACGACCTCCTCGACGTCCTCGAAGCACAGAGCACCGAACTGGTCCGGGTGTGGACCACGGCTCTGGGTACAAGCGACGAGGTCCAGGCTTCTATCGTCAACGAGGCCCGTGGCAAGGCCTGGTCCGCGCAGCGTTCGGCACTGCGAGACCTGCGCGGCTGATGATCCGGGGATGACACCCGGTCTGCCTGCTCCCAGTCGCACGACAGGGTGGACACCTCCCGCGCGTGTCCACCCTGTTCGTCCCCTCGGACCGGCCCCTCACATGAAGTAGCTGGAGCCCTTCAGGTCGCCGCCGCGGTAATCACCGCCGGCGGTGCCGACCCGCTTGCTGATGGCGACCAGGGCCTCGTGGATGCCGGTGGCGTGACGGTCCCACTCCTTGGTCTTCTTCGTGAACTCCTCGTACGCCTCGCCGCCCCAGCCCGCGGCCGCGTCGAGCACGGCCTTCTTCAGGGCCTCGAGGTCCTCCTCGAGTTTCTTGGCCTGGTCACCGAGTTCGGTGGCGAGGGCGTCCATCGTGCCGTACTTGACGGCGAGTTCGTCGTAGTGGGCTCCGGACATGATTTCCTCGTTTCGTTGGGAGCCGGAAGGTGTCGGTGGCTCGCGTCAGTACTTGCTGAGGGCCGAGGTCCTGCCGCCGAGGTCCTCCACGGAGATCGCGGCGATGTCGGCCTCGATCTGACTCTCGAGGTTCTGCTTGTCCTTCTTGTTCAACTGGATGCCCTCGAGGAAGTCGTCGAGCATCCGGCCGATCGCGGCCATGTGGGTGTTGATGTCCGTCTGCTTCTTGTCGAAGGCCATGGCACCCTGACCCGTCCAGTTCTTCTCGATCATGTCGATCGTGCCCTGGAGACGGGCCAGGCTCTGCCTGATCGAGTCATAGCGGTCGATGACGTTCGTCTGGAGCTTCTGTACCTGGGCCTCGTAGAGCTTGCGGCCATCAGCCATGTCGGCGGTCCCTTTCGTGAGAGCGGTGAGGTGGTGAGTGGTCGGTGCCGCCGGGTGCGGCCGGTGGTGCTAGGCGCTGCGACGTGAGCGGTACACGGCGAAGGCGCCGCCGCCGATCACCAGTACGGC
>KL568563.1:6593-7685 GCA_000715605.1 Streptomyces speibonae
GTTGTCGGAGGCATCCGCGTCCGAGGCGGTTGCCGACGTGTCGGCGTCCGGCGTTTCCTCCGGGTTCTTCGAGGGCTCGGCGGACGGTGCGGTGGAAGAGGCGGAGACCGGGTCGCCCGCTTCGTCCAGGGCGCCCGTGGCGTTCTCCTTCGCCAGGGGGTCGGCGTTCGCCGGGCCCGGGTCGTAGTTCTTGTCCTCCAGCACCTTGCGCGGGCGGATCAGGCCGTAGCCGAGGTACGTGCTCGGGTCGTCCCGGGCCCAGTCGCGGCCAGCGGTGTCGATCAAGCTGTTGAGGACCTGGTTGGCGGTCCAGTCGGGATGCGCGGACCAGATGAGGGCGGCGGAGGCGGAGGTGAGGGCGGTGGCGGAACTCGTTCCCCCACCCTCGTCGCAGTACGAGCGGAAGTTGCTGTCGCACCAGACCGGCATGTTCAGGCCGGGCGCGGCGAGGTCGATGTAGTTGCCGTGCTCGGAGAAGCTGGCAGCTTTGCCCGACTCATCCGTGGCCGCGACACCAACGACATATGGATAAGCGGCGGGGTAGCCGATGAGGTTCTTTTCCTCCGCGTCGTTGCCAGCAGCGGCAATCATCAGTTTTCCCTTGGACTGCGCGTACTTGATCGCGGCAAGCTCATCTTCGTTCTCATTGTGATTACCGAACGACATACTCATGATCTTCACATCACTGTCGGCAATCGCCCTGATGATGTCCGCCGCCTTGGGCGCCTTCTCCGCCTCGGCGCCCTTCAACTCCTTCGTGGCAATCCTGTAGGGCACGATCTTGGCTCCTGGGGCCAGCCCTTTCAACCCGCCACCAGCCCCCGTGCCGACGATGAGTTCCGCCATGGTCGTCCCGTGGCCCGTGTAGTCTTCGGTCGCCTTGTGGGCCAGGGCTTCAGGGACCTCGTCGGCCAGCACTTGTCCCATGAGGGAAGGCGTGTCCGGGTTGACCCCGGTATCGATCACGGCGACCTTGACGCCCTCCCCAGTGCTTTCCTTCCACATCCCGTCGGCCTTCATCGCCGACAGGTACCACTGTTGCGGCTGGGCGTCAGCCGCCAGGGAAGCGGTCGTTGTACCCGACGCCAAAAC
>KL568563.1:7864-17030 GCA_000715605.1 Streptomyces speibonae
TGTATAAGAGACAGGCGGCAGCCAGAACTGAGCAGACCCTGGCGCCCCATCTCACGTGTCGTCCCTGAGGACGCGTGCCTCGACTGACGCGTCGGTTGTGTGTTGGCCCCATGTTTCTGTCTGTCCTTCTCGGTCCGGTCAGTCGGTCGCGGACGTGCCACCCCGCCGCCTGTCACGACGGGAACGACCAGTGCGGGAATTGGCGTTGTCTGTTACCCCTGTCCGTGCCACAGTCCCCTCAGCCGTGCGTCCATTGCTTCGTGAGCCGGAGGTACTGCTCTGGGGCGCTCCGACGACGCCTTGAGGGTGACTGACGGGACGGCGAGAAGTCTGCCCCGCGCCCGGAGTGCTGGGAGGTACCCCGATCACGCCTTGCTGACCAGGGCGTTGACCGGCCCCGCGGGGACTGGGCGGACTCTCTCCACCGATGACGGTGCCTCTCAGCGGCTGAGAACCGGTGGCGCCTGGAATGGGGCGCGTGACGGGTCGCCCACCGACAACACCGTCGCCGCCGCGCCCCGCGGCACTGCCGCCAGCCGCTGTGGCACCCATGGGTCCGCGGTGTACGCCGCCGACAGGGCCGGGTACCGGTCCGCTGGGTCTCGGCATCCCACCGACGATGCCACGTCCTGTCGTCCCTTGCCCCTGGCTGGCTGCCTGCCCCGGGGAAACGGTACGCCCTGCACCCTCCATGTTGCCGGTTGCCCGACTTGCCATCGGCGGTGGTGGGGCGACCGGGCCCGGCCCGGCAGGGCCGGCTCCGATACGGGCTGCCGGACCTGCGCTCCCGCCCCGTCCCTGCGCCAGCGGAGGAACTCTGGCCCCCAGGGGAGCACCATTGGGGCCAGCAGTGCGGCTCGGGGTGCCACGGTAGGAAGGGGGGACGGCTCCCGGAGCGGCAGGCGGCACCGGTGCAGGCTGCCCTGCGGGCCCGGGCGTCCCGGGTGGTGCGACCGTGGGGGGCTTCGCCGTCTCCTGGGGCGGCAACGTGCCGACGCTGTTGATCTCCGTGCCCACAGGCTGTTTCGACGGCCCATCAGGTGCTTCCGCCTGCCTGAGAAGCAGCCCTCGCTCTTCAGCGCGCGTTGGCCCTGCCCCGTCAATCGTCGGATCCTGGTACGCAGGACGGGCGTCGTTAAGGGCTGTGGGAGACGCCCGCTCACCCCTCGGTGGCCCCGGAACGAAGGTGGCCGGCGGCTCCGGCACCCCCACGTCCGGCATCTTCGGGAACACCGGTTCCTGCGCTGCCTGCATCGTGCCCGCCGACACCGTGTAGAACGACGCCAGCCGGTACATCTGGTTGATGGCCTCCTGGCGGTGTCCCTCCGCCTTCACGGCGGCCGTGTACTCCTCGTTGCCGTCGACCCGCTTGACCACAGGGATGTCGTCGACGGACTTGGGGTCGAGGCGGGTGTCGCGCGGGGGCATTGACTTGCGGACGGAGGCGAGGCCGGAGCCGGCCGCCAGGACCTGGGTGCCGATGACGTCGGCGTAGTCGGCGATGCCCTCGGCCGTCTTGACGAGGCTGCCGGCCCAGTCCTGGAAGGCGGTGTGGGCCTCGCCCTCCCAGTCGATCTTCCCGAGGTTGCGGCTGAGCTCTCCCGCGGCGTCCTTGATGGCGTCGCGCGCGGCCACCAGGGCCTCCCCCGCGGAGTCCAGCAGCGTGGGATCGGCGGACTCGACGATGTCGATCATGTCGTTGAGCTCGTAGCCCTCGAAGCTCGTGGAGCCGAAGTGGAAACCCCTGAGTGTGGGGCCGCCGAAGGGGTTGATGACCCGCGACATGTTCGTGAACGCGTCGAGTGCGCCGTTCTGGGCCAAGGCTTCCTGGCGCTCCTCCTCGTGGAGGCCGGGTTTGTTCTTGTCGCCGCTCATCAGTACCCCGCGTCGGTGCTGTCGGCCTTGTTGTCCCGCTTGCCGTGCTCGTTCAGCATCTCCTCACGGGTCCTGTTGACCTCGGTCCGGATCTCATGGAACCGGTAGCGCTGCTCTTCCTCGATGTTGTCGAACGTGACGTCCACGCCATGCACGGCGATCTGCATGGCCTCCAGTTGCAGGCCCAGCGACTTGGAGAGAGCGGTGATTCTCTCGTGGACACGTTCGTACTCTTGGTGGAGCCGTTTACCCTCCGGAAAAGCGCCGCTGCCGAAGGCGCTCTCCGGCAGCCGGTGGGCGCCGACGCTGGGCACACTGCCCGCCGATGCCTCGAAGGCGGTCAGCAGGTCGTCCACGCGCTTCTTGAACGTCGACAGCGCCATCACGCCGCGGCGTACGTCCGCGCCACCTCCGCCCGTGTCTGCAGGAAGCACTTCGCTTTCCTCCCCGTTGTCCCCGTGTCGCGACCGGTCGTGCGCAAGTCTTCACGCGTGTCACGCCGTTGAGGCGGTCATGACGGTCACGGGATCACTCTAGTTACAGACACCAACAGTCCCAACTGCCATTTCGCGACAACACCGCCGTCCACGGCAGGCCTCCGTCTCCTCCACTCCCGGCGGACGCGCTCGTCACAAGAGGTTCCGGATGCCTCAACGGCGGTCGAGCGATGTTCGTCACGTTGCACCGTGACCACCGTCAACGCCCCCGCCGCCGGCCCGTCTGCGCGCGTCCCGGACCGCCACCGCCGCCCCGCCGAGCACCGCCACCACGATCGCAGCTCCGACGGCCACATAGGTGGCGAGGCGGGCGTTGCGTTCGTCGGCGGTCTCACCGAGCGGGAGTTCGGCCGCCGCCGGGGCCTCGGCGCCGACCAGGCCCTCGCGGGGGCGGGGGGACTCGATCGGCCGGTCGTCCTCGGTCAGGGCGCGGACCGGGTCCACCACGCCCCAGCCGACCAACCGGTCGTGGCCGGCGGTCGTGCGTTCCGCGGTCTGCTCGATCTGGGCGACGATCTGGTGCCGGGTCCAGGTGGGGTGCTTGGCCTTGATCAGCGCGGCGACACCGGCGACGTACGGTGCGGAGAAGCTCGTGCCGTTGTCGGCGCAGTGGCCGCCCCGGGGGACGGTGGAGATCATGTCGACGCCCGGGGCGGCCACGTCGACGAAGTCGCCGGACTGGGAGAAGGACGCGCGTTCGTTGTTGCGGTCGGAGGCCGCCACGGCGAGTACGCCTTCGTAGGAGGCGGGGTAGGTCTTCTTGACGTTGCCGCCGAGTCCGTCGTTGCCCGCCGACGCCACGACGACGATCTCCCGGGCCAGGGCCTCGTCGACAGCCGCCTTCAGGTCCGGGTCCGGTTCGACGGCATTCGACGTGTCCTGGGAGATGTTGATGACGTCCGCCTTCGCCTGGACGGCGTAGCGGATCGCCTTGGCGAGGGTTTCGGTGTCACCGTGGCCCTCCGCGTCGTTCTGCTGAATCGGGATGACGGTCGCCCCGGGGGCCAGACCCACGAAACCGGTCTTGCCGACAGGCCGCGCGGCGATGATGCCGGCGACCTTCGTGCCGTGGCCGACGGTGTCGGTGGTGCCGTTCTCGGCGCCCCTCTTGATGGGGTCACCGTCCTCGTCCTTGAGGCCCTTGGGCAGGAAGTTGCGGCCGCTCTTCACGTCCACCGCGTTCTTCAGCTGCGGGTTGCGCACGTCGACGCCGGTGTCGATGACGGCGACCCGGACGCCCTCGCCCCTGGACTGGCTCCACAGCTCGTCGAGCTGGACGCGCTGGAGGGACCAGGGGCGCCCGGGGTAGGAGGCGTTGGGGTACTCGCAGCTGTCGGAGAAGGAGTCCGCCGCGGCGGAGGGTGGTGCGAGGACCACGGGGGCCGTCAGCAGGACGGCGGCGGCCGCCGTCCGCAGGAGGGCGAGGCGTGTGTGTCGCATGGCGGCGTCCTCCGTCACGAGCCCTGGGGCTGGCGCGCCGCCGCCGTGGACAGGCGGGGGCCCGTGGGGAGGTACGCGGACCAGGCGGCGGGGATGGGGGCGGGCTCCACGTCGGCGTATCCCAGGCGGGTCTGGGCCTGTTGGGCCTCCTGCTCCAGCCGCTTCCGGTCCTCGGCCGACATGCCGATGCCGGCGTCGTCGGTCGCGCTGTCCGCGTTGGACTGCAGTACGTACCGCAGGCCGGTGTCGGTGACCAGGAACACGGGGCCCGCTTTCGTCTCGGTGCCCTGGAACTGACGGTAGAGCTGGCCGGATCCGGGGGTGACGTAGGCGCTGGAGGAGGCGGCGGGGAGGTCGGCGGGGAAGTCGGCACCGGCCCACGTGGTGAGGGTGGTGGTGCCCTTGCCGTCGACACCGCGCAGCACATTGCAGACCGTGTTGCGGCTGCCCTTGGCGTCCGACGCCTCGTTGACCGCCCGGGGGGCGCCGGTGGGCCAGTCGTGCTCCGTGCCGAAGGGATCGCCCGGGACGATCGCGCCGGGGCTTGTCTCCAGCGCCTGTCCGGCCTGACCGACCTGCGCCAGGTCCTTGCTGAACAGCAGCAGTTGGGCGACGAACGCGGAGACCGGCGCGACCCGGCCGGGCAGCACGACGTAGTACTGCTCCTTGTTGTTGTCGAACGCCTTGAGGACAGTGCCGACCCTGTCGGCCGACGGGTCGAGCCTGCCGGGGGCGTTCGCGGGGGCGCCTGGGGTGCCCTCGATCCGGGGGAAGGTGACCGGGTCGCCCTCGTGCAGGGTCGCCAGCCACTCCCGGGACACCCGCTGGGGCTCGCGTCCGGAGCCGACGACCGTGCGCAGCAGCAGTTCCAGGTCCTCGCCGGTGTCCGCCTTGTCGACCTGGTAGGCCGTGCCACCCGGATCCACGACGAATCGTCTGCCGTCGGGGCCCGTCACGTAGAGCAGTTCGCCGCCGGACAGCTTCTCCTTGCCTTCGGTCAGCTTCTTCTCCCGGTCGGCGAGGACCAGCGCGGCCTTCTGGATGGACCGGCCGCCCGCACTGGGACGCTCGCAGACGGCCCAGCGCTTGGCGGCGCCCGCCTCCTTGTCGGAAGGCAGACGGTCGGGGGCGTACGGGATGCCGATGGTGACGCCGTGCGGGATCTTGCCGCTGTCCAGGAGGGATTCGCTGACGGTGACGACATCGCCCTTCTGGGGCGCCAGGAGGAGCTTGGCGGACGCCATGTTCAGCACGGGGTGCAGCTGGACTTCGTCACCGGTCTTCAGCACGACGTACCGGGTGGTCGACTCGCTGGCGATGATCACTTTCTCGTTCGGAGTGTCCCAGCCCTTCGGTGCCGTGGGTTTGAGCATGCCCCACGCGCCAAAGACCGCCATGACGATCACACCGATGATGATTCCGGGCACGACACCACGCAGGGGGCGTGGCGCGCCTTCCTCCGACCCCTGCGGGTACGACAGGACGAAAGCCGCGAGCAGGCGGCGCTTCGCGAAGGTGTAGGCGTTGAGCTGGTCCCGCCGAGATGCCATGGATGCGTGTCTCTCCCCGATTTCCGCCCGTTTTCCACCCGCGTTCCGCCGGGCGGCGCCGGAGGGCGCCATCCCGCGCCCGCCGCTGTCGGACCGGCCCCCTACTATGCCTGGTACGGAAGGCGGTACGGGGAGCGGGTAGGGTGCCGGGGCCCTCAAGGGCCTGGTGCGCCGCTGGAATTCCAGCGAGCTGTAAGCAAATCGGGGGGATGAAGTGATTGCTTCCGGGACGCGGGTGCCGGGTCGCGGCCGGACACGGGCGGCGCGTGGCTCTGTCGATCCCGGGGCCGCGGCAGCACGGCAGGCGCCCGCGCGGGGCGGTCTCCGTCTCAGGACATCGACGGGCAGGCCAGGTTCGTCCCGGCTGCAACGGCTCGTCCTGCTGGAGCTCGGGGCCGCTGCCCTCGTCGTCGGGTGGGTGATCGACCCCCTCGCCCTGGTGCCCGCGGCCGCCGTCGCCGCCGTCCTGGTTCTGCTGGCCTTCGTACGCCGTCGGGGTCGCTCCCTGCCCGAGTGGATCGCCACGGCGCGAGGTCTGCGCGCCCGCCGGAAGAGCGCCGCGACACTGGTGATACCGCCCGGCACGGAGCCAGGTCTCGCCCCGGCCGTGGAGTGCGATCCGAGCCTGCGCACCGACACGTACGGCGGCCGGGAGCGACGGCCCGTGGGCATCGTCGGCGACGGGACGTTCGTCACCGCCGTGGTCCAGGTGGAGGCCGACGCCACCGTCCTGCGTGCCGAGCGGAGCCGACGGCCCCTGCCCCTGGCGTTGGTGCGGGACGCGCTCGAGGTCGACGACGTCCGCCTGGAGTCCGCGCAGATCGTGCTGCACACCCAGCCCGCGCCCGCGCTGCACCTGCCGCGCCAGTCCGTGGCCGTGAGCAACTACGCGCCGCTGCAGGAGCAGACGGGCGCCCCCGCGGTGCGCATCACCTGGATCGCTCTGAAGGTCGACCCGGAGCTGTGTCCGGAGGCGGTGGCCGCCCGGGGCGGTGGTGCGGTGGGGGCGCAGAAGTGCGTCGTGCGTGCCGCCGACCACCTGGCCAGCCGGCTGACCGGGGCCGGTTTCCGTGCCACGGTTCTCGACGAGGAGGAACTGACCGCGGCGATCGCCACCTCGGCCTGCGCCAACCCTCTGGTGACGGCCGAGGCCGGGCGGGTGGACCGGCAGGACCGGCGCACCGAGGAGTCCGGCCGCAGCTGGCGCTGCGACAACAGGCGGCACACGACCTACTGGATCCGCAGGTGGCCCCCGCTGGGCGGCGACCGGGGAGTGTCCCTGCCCCAGTTCGTCGCGCGGGTCACGGCGGTGCCCGCGCTCGCCACGACCATCAGTCTCACCGTCGCGCGCGCGGACCGGCGGGAGATGTCGCTGAGCGGCCATCTGCGGGTCACCGGACGCAGCGCCGAGGAACTGGCCGCGGCACGGCGCGCGCTGGAGGAGTCCGCCCGGGGGGCGGGTGCGGTGCTGGCCCGGCTCGACCGGGAGCAACTGCCGGGCGTACTGGCCACTCTGCCCCTCGGAGGTGTCCGGTGACGGCGATGACGACGCATGTCGCTGACGGGGCCGGTGCGTACGGCATGCCCAGAGCGGCGGGAACGGCCGGAGGCGCACAACTCCCGGCCGGGGAACCACAGCAGGCATCCGGGCGGGCACGTGGTCTGCTGCGCACCGGCTTCGGCCTGCTGGGTCCGCGTCATGGACGGCACACCCTGTCCGCGGACGACCTGGACACGCTGACCCTGCCCATCGGGGACGACGGGGTGGTCATCGGCGTGGACGCGGAGGGACAGCCCGCCGTGCTCGGGCTGAACCGGCCCACGCCCTACGATGTCGTGCTGATCGGCGGCCTGTGGACCGCCCAGGTCTTCGCGCTGCGGGCCGCCGCGACCGGCGCGCGGGTGGCGGTGGAGACCGGACGGGCGCAGGCCTGGACGCAGTTGGTGCACGCGATGGGCGGCGGGCAGAACGGGCTCGCGGTGTACGACGTGGGGCGAGTGCCGCCGCAGGGCGCTTCGGCCGGTACTCCGGTGCTCGTGGTGCGGGACTGCGGTATGCGGCCGCCGCGGGGGCGCGTGGTGTCGGGGCCCTGGCAGTCGGTGCTGACCTTGCTGCCCTACCTCAGTCCCGTCGCGCCCCGGTTGGTGCGGCAGGCCCGGCTGGTGGGGGTGCAGCGGATATCACCGGGCGAGGCCGGGGAGCTGAGGCAGGCGATCGTGCTGCCCCGGGACGATGCCGATGCCCTGCCCACACTCGCCGACGGGGTGACCCTCTGGTGCGCCGACGGCGACCGGCAGTACGTGACGACCGTGCCCACCGATGCCGAGACCGGGCTGCTCGGCATGCCACGAAGGATGGACTGAGCGGGCGGGAAGGCGACGCCCGGGGTCTCGGTGCGCGGCGCCGTTTTCTCACCCTGTGTTCACGTCGTGCGCACACGACTGCCGCCCTTGTCCGATTTGCAGGTGGATGTCGGCCGACGCGCCGGGCGGTGTGGTGAGTTGCACGGCCGGGAGGGTTGAGGGAGGTGGCGGGACGGGCCTGCCGTGGCGGGGCGTGTGGTGATTAGGCTGGGAGTGGGCGTGACGTCGAGACCCGTGAACCGGGCGGCGGCGTCCCGGGTGAGCGCGGGGGAGGACCGGTGAAGCCGGGGGGATCCCGCACGACCTCGAGCGGCTTCGGACCACTGCGAAGCACTTCGGACGACACACACCGTCGCCCCAGCGTGGCATGAGGGTGCACGACCAACCAGGAGGAACTGTGAGCAGCGATCGGGACGGGACGCGCGGGGGCTGGGCGACACCCGGCGATGACCAGCCCGACGCGGAGGCCGTCGACACGACGGGCGAGTTCACCATCGACTACGCGCCGCCGGCCTGGTACACGCAGAACGCTTCGGGGGGTTCGGAGACGGGGGCGTCGTCCCCTTCCTCGCCCTCCCCCGACCCCTCCGGTCCGTCCACTTCCTCCGGTTCCGACGTCGCGCCTCCGTTGCCGTCCGGGCCTCCTGCGGCTCCTGCGGCCGGGGGGCCGGTTCCGTCCGTGCCCGCGCCGCCTTCGGGGCCGCCGGTGGCCGTGCCCCGGCTTCCGGTTGGCAGCGGGTTCGAGCCCCAGCACTCGGATGCGGAGCCGGCGCAGCCGGAACCTGCCGACAACGGTGACCTCGAGAGCGGGGACACGATCCGGTTCTCCCCCGTCGCGTTGCAGCGCGAGATCGCGGAGCGCGCGGCGGAGGGAAGCGAGGACGGCGCCGGGGCCGGGGCCGACGGCGCCGCTGATGACGACGTGGAAGACGCGGTGACGTCCGCCGGCGACGAGGCGGAGGCCGGTGAGGCCGCTGCCGGCACCTCCGCCGCCGGTACCGGACCGTCGGACGCGGAGGATGCGGCTGACGCGGAGGACTCGGAGGAGGCGTCCGGTGGGTCCGACGAGGGCGCATCCGACGCCGTCGCCGTCGTTGCCGCCGACTCCGACGACACCGCTTCCGGCGCGGACGAGGAGGAGGCCGGGGACACCGGCGCCGCGTCGGCAGAGCCCGAGTCCGAGTCCGAGCCCGAGGACGCGGTGCCCGCCGAGGACGTACCGGCGGTGGCCGAGCCCGAGGACGCCGAGCCCGCGGACGCCGAGCCGGTCAACGACGCCGTGCCCGTCGACGCACCGCCCGCCGGGCAGGCGGACGACGCGCCCCAGGACGCGGTCCCGGCCCCGGCCGACGCCCCGCCCGCCTTGACTCCCCCGGCGCCGCAGGTGCCCCCGGCTCCTCCGGGGTTCCCCGCCGCCCCGGCGCCCGCGGGCGAGTGGCC
>KL568564.1:0-2445 GCA_000715605.1 Streptomyces speibonae
CCCCAGCCCCGCCCCCCGGCCACGGCCCCCGACCAGGGCGCCGTCCCCCCGCCCCTGCCCCTGCGCGGCGCCCGCCCGGTGCGCCCCAATCCCGCCGAGGCCGTACCCGGGGTGAGCCCCGGCGACCGGGGCACCGTCGACACCAACGCCACCGCGCCCCTCACCCCGCGCAGCACCACGGTGCGCGGCACCATGAGCCGGCCCCAACTGCCGCGCCGCCGCGCCCAGGAGCACATCGCACCGCAACTGCGCGACCGACCGGAACCCCGCCAGGACACCGAGTTCGTCGCCGGCCACGACCCCCAGCTGATGGCGGCCTTCCAGCGGGGCGTCAGCCTCGCCGAGTCCCAGCAGGAGCCGTCCGCCGCCCCCCGGCCGTCCGCGGCCGCACCCCGCACCGACCTCACGGCCCGGCAGGACGGGAGCGCACCCGCCGGATGACCACCCGCCCTTCCACCCCCACGCCCAGCGCTCCCGCAGACCTTCGTACCCCAAGGAGTCGATCCACCATGGCGAGCGATGCGCCGACCGCCCAGGTATCCGACCTCGACTGGCTGATGAGCGGCCTCGTGCAACGCGTACCGCACACGAGCAGCGCCGTCCTGCTGTCCTGCGACGGGCTGGTGAAGTCCGTGCACGGCCTCGACCCGGACAGCGCCGACCACATGGCCGCCCTGGCCTCCGGCCTGTACTCCCTCGGCCGCAGCGCCGGCATCCGCTTCGGCGACGGCGGCGACGTCCGCCAGGTCGTCGTCGAACTCGACTCGACGCTGCTGTTCGTCACCACCGCCGGCTCCGGCACCTGCCTGGCCGTGATGGCCGGCCGGGAGGCCGACGCCGCCGTGCTCGGCTACGAGATGGCCATGCTGGTCAAATCCGTCCGGCCGTACCTGATGACGGCCCCCCGGCAGCAGGGCGTCGAACCCCCGGCGATGAGGCCTTGAGCGTGCAGGCGGCCGGTGACGGGCCGTGGCTCGACGACGCGGCCGGCCGGCTGGTGCGCCCCTTCACGGTCAGCAACGGACGTACCCGCCCCACCGTCGCACTCGACCTGCTGTCGCAGGTCAGAGCCACCGGCGCCACCCCACTCGGCTATCTCGGCCCCGAGCACGCACAGGCCCTGGACCTGTGCCGCGCCCCGGTCCCGGTCGCCGAGGTCGCCGCACATCTGAGGCTGCCGGTGGCCGTCACCAAGGTGCTGCTGGCGGACCTCGTCGACTGCGGGGCGCTGACCGACCAACCCCCCGCGTTCCACCACCACCCCACGGACCGGGCCCTTCTGGAGGCAGTGCTCGATGGACTACGACGACAGCTCTGAGCGGGGCGCCGGCACGGCCCACGGTGACGACGCGTTCCCGACCGCCCTCAAAATCCTGGTGGCGGGCGGGTTCGGCGTGGGCAAGACGACCTTCGTCGGCGCGGTCAGCGAGATCGCGCCGCTCAGCACGGAGGAACTCCTCACCACGGTCAGCGCCGGCACCGACAACCTCGACGGCATCGAGAACAAGGTCGAGACGACCGTGGCCATGGACTTCGGCCGCATCACCCTCGACGCGGACCACGTGCTGTACCTGTTCGGCACGCCCGGCCAGGAACGCTTCTGGTTCATGTGGGACGAGCTCTGCGAGGGCGCGCTCGGCGCGGTCATCCTCGCCGACACCCGGCGCCTGGAGGAGTGCTTCGCGGCGGTCGACTTCTTCGAGCAGCGCGGCCTCGGATTCATCGTCGCCGTCAACGAGTTCGACGGAGCGTTCCGCTACGACCCCGCGGAGGTGCGGGGCGCCCTCGACCTCCCCGCCGAGGTCCCGGTCGTCCGCTGCGACGCCCGGATCTCCAGCTCCGGCGTCCAGACCCTGCTGACCCTCGTCCGCCACCTCATCGTCCACGCCCCGGCCACCACCACGGGGTACGGCGCGCACAGATGACCCCCGCAGCCCCTCGGAGCCCGTACATGACCCTCGCCCACACACCGGGAGCCCGCCCATGAGCTACGACCCGCCCCGCCCGGCAGGTCGTCTGCTGCTCACCCCCGAGGACAAGGAGGCCCCGGCCCGCACCGGCAGACTCCGCGGCCTGGGACTGGGACACCGCCCCGAGCCCGCGCTCGACGCCTTCGCCCACGGCCTCGCGGAGCTCACCGGCGCGCCGTACGCCATGGTCAACTTCCTCGGAGAGGACGGCCAGTTCTTCGCGGGACTGCGCACCCCGGTCGCCGCCCCGTTCGTGCGCGCCGACGGCACCGGCGCGCTGCTGGACCGCACGCTGCCCCGCGACCACGGCTTCTGCCCCCATGTGGTCGCCCGGCGCAAGGCGCTGGTCCTGGAGGACGTGAGCGACTATCCGCGGTTCGCGGGCAATCCGGTGGTGGACGAGTTCGGGATCCGCTCCTACCTGGGCGCCCCGCTGATCGACAGCACCGGCATGGTGCTCGGCACCGTCTCGGTC
>KL568564.1:2645-5573 GCA_000715605.1 Streptomyces speibonae
GGAGCGGCTCCAGGACGAGGGGCTGCCGCTGTGAGACCCGGCGGCGCCGCCGATGGGGTGACCGTGTGAAGCAAAGCTGTGGCCGTGCTTAAGAAAACCTCGATGGACCCGTGAGGGTGTTGTACGGCAGATTGCTGTGCGATTCCACTCCTCCTCCCGGACCGGGGCCGCTTAGGCGTGCCCGGGGGCCGGGACTCACCCTCAGGAGCCGTAGCGTTGAAGGCGCTGGTCAAGGAGAAGGCGGAGCCCGGGCTGTGGCTCGTGGACGTCCCGGAGCCCGCCGTCGGACCCGGCGACGTGCTGATCAAGGTGCTGCGCACCGGTATCTGCGGTACCGATCTGCACATCCGGTCCTGGGACGGCTGGGCGCGGCAGACGATCAGTACGCCGCTGGTGCTCGGGCACGAGTTCGTCGGCGAGGTCGTCGAGACCGGCCGGGACGTCACCGACACCAAGCCCGGTGACCGGGTCAGCGGCGAGGGCCACCTCGTGTGCGGCAAGTGCCGCAACTGCCTGGCCGGACGCCGCCACCTGTGCCGGGCCACGGTCGGCCTCGGCGTCGGACGCGACGGAGCCTTCGCCGAGTACGTCGTCCTGCCCGCCACCAACGTCTGGGTGCACCGGGTCCCCGTCGACCTCGACGTCGCCGCGATCTTCGACCCGTTCGGCAACGCCGTGCACACCGCGCTGTCCTTCCCGCTGGTCGGCGAGGACGTCCTGATCACGGGCGCGGGCCCGATCGGTTTGATGGCCGCCGCCGTGGCCCGGCACGCCGGTGCGCGCAACGTCGTCATCACCGACGTCAGCGAGGAGCGCCTGGAGCTCGCCCGCAAGATCGGCGCGACCCTGGCACTGAACGTCGCCGAGTCCACCATCGCCGACGGGCAGCACACCCTCGGGCTGCGCGAGGGCTTCGACATCGGCCTGGAGATGTCCGGCCGGCCCGAGGCCATGCGCGACATGATCGACAACATGACGCACGGCGGCCGCATCGCGATGCTCGGCCTGCCCGCCGAGGAGTTCCCGGTCGACTGGGCCCGTGTCGTCACCTCGATGATCACCATCAAGGGCATCTACGGCCGTGAGATGTTCGAGACCTGGTACGCCATGTCGGTCCTGCTGGAGGGCGGCCTCGACTCGCCCCCGTGATCACCGGCCGCTACTCCTACCGCGACTTCGAGGCCGCCTTCGAGGACGCCGCCGCGGGCAAGGGCGGCAAGGTCATCCTCGACTGGACCGCGTAAGTCATCCGCCTTCCAAGGAGCTGTGAGATGTTCGACTCCGTGCGCGACGACCTGCGCGCCACCCTCGACGAGATCCGCGCCGCCGGCCTGCACAAGCCCGAGCGGGTCATCGGCACCCCGCAGTCCGCCACCGTGAACGTCACCGCCGGCGGCCGTCCCGGCGAGGTCCTCAACTTCTGCGCCAACAACTACCTCGGGCTCGCCGACCACCCCGAGGTGATCGCCGCCGCCCACGAGGCCCTCGACCGCTGGGGCTACGGCATGGCGTCCGTCCGCTTCATCTGCGGCACCCAGGAGGTCCACAAGGAGCTGGAGGCCCGCCTGTCGGCGTTCCTCGGCCAGGAGGACACGATCCTCTACTCCTCCTGCTTCGACGCCAACGGCGGTGTCTTCGAGACGCTGCTCGGCCCGGAGGACGCGGTGATCTCCGACGCGCTGAACCACGCGTCGATCATCGACGGCATCCGGCTGTCCAAGGCCCGCCGCTTCCGCTACGCCAACCGCGACATGGCCGACCTGGAGCGGCAGCTCAAGGAGGCCGCGGAGGGCGGCGCCCGGCGCAAGCTGATCGTCACCGACGGCGTCTTCTCGATGGACGGCTACGTCGCCCCGCTGGACGAGATCTGCGACCTCGCCGACCGGCACGGCGCCATGGTCATGGTCGACGACTCGCACGCCGTCGGCTTCGTCGGCCCCGGCGGGCGCGGCACGCCCGAGCTGCACGGCGTCATGGACCGCGTCGACATCATCACCGGCACGCTCGGCAAGGCCCTCGGCGGCGCCTCCGGCGGCTATGTCGCCGCCCGCGCGGAGATCGTCGCCCTGCTGCGGCAGCGCTCCCGCCCGTACCTGTTCTCCAACACGCTCGCCCCGGTGATCGCCGCCGCCTCCCTCAAGGTCCTCGACCTGCTGGAGTCCGCCGACGACCTGCGCGTCCGCCTGGCCGAGAACACGGCCCTGTTTCGCCGGCGGATGACCGAGGAGGGCTTCGACGTGCTCCCCGGAGACCACGCCATCGCCCCCGTGATGATCGGCGACGCGGCCCGCGCGGGACGCATGGCGGAGCTGCTGCTGGACCGCGGCGTCTACGTGATCGGCTTCTCCTACCCCGTGGTCCCGCAGGGGCAGGCCCGGATCCGCGTCCAGCTGTCCGCCGCCCACTCCACGGACGACGTGAACCGCGCGGTGGACGCCTTCGTCGCGGCGCGGGCGGAACTCGACGCCTGAGCGGAACACACCGAGCGATTTGAGACAATCGCTCTCATGATCGAGGCGCGGCGGCTCCACATCCTCCGTGCGGTGGCGGACCACCGTACGGTCACGGCGGCGGCCGCCGCGCTGTACCTGACCCCCTCGGCCGTCTCCCAGCAGCTCGCCGCCCTCGAACAGGAGACAGGGCACCGTCTCGTCGAGCGCGGCGCCAAGGGCGTACGGCTCACCCCGGCCGGCGAGATCCTGCTCAACCACACCAACGCCGTCCTGGCGCAGCTGGAGCGCGCGGAGGCGGAGCTGGCCGCCTACGGCTCCGGTGAGGCCGGCACCGTCACGGTCGCCGCCTTCGCCACCGGCATCGCCCAGGTCGTGGCGCCCGCCGTGGCCCGCCTCGCCACGTCGGCACCCGGGATCCGGATCCGGGTCCAGGACGCCGAGGGGGACGCCAGCTGTCTCTTATACACATCTCTGA
>KL568564.1:5766-6721 GCA_000715605.1 Streptomyces speibonae
CCCCCTGCCGATGGTCCTCGACCGGCAGGTCGACGTCGCCGTGGCGGTCGAATACCGCGGCGCGCCGCCCGCCGACGACCCGCGCCTGGCCCACATACCCCTGTACGCCGAGCCCTTCGACGCGGTCGTCCCGGTCACCCACCGCCTGGCCGGCACCGCCGAGGTGCCGCTGGCCGAGCTGGCCAAGGACCCCTGGATCGGTCCCTACCCCGGCAACCCCTGCCACGACGTGGTGGTGCTGGCCTGCGAGCACGCCGGGTTCCAGCCCCGCCTGGAGCACTCCTCGGACGACTTCCGCGCGGTGGTCGCCCTCGCCTCGGCGGACGTGGGCGTCGCCCTGGTACCCCGCTCGGCGCTGCGCGGCATGGACCTCGCGGGCGTCGTCGTCCGCCCGGTGGACGGAGTGGCCCCGACCCGTCGCGTCTTCGCGGCCGTACGCCGCGGCGCCGAGGAACACCCCCTGATCCACCCGGTCCTGAACGCCCTCCACGCGGCAGCCGCCGAGGCGTAGCGACCGGCCTCGGGGGCCTGCCACGCCCCCACCGGAGGCGGCCCCGGCCCGAGCGTGTGGTCGCCCGTCCGGTGCACGGGCCCGCCCGCGCCCGCACAGCCGCGGGCCAGGGCACGGAGGCGCAGACACCGGCCTGCCGCGCGGCCGGGAAGCGCCCGTGGCCGTGCTCGGTGGACGGGGACCTGAATCCGCCGGGTCTGGGCGGGCGTGCGCCGGATGTCGAGGAGTATCCGCTGATCCGCCTGGTCCTGGAGGGGCCCTTGGCGGCGGCCGTCGAGGCGGGGGGAACGGGCACTCGTGTCCGCAGCCGGGGTGTGGGTGCCCGTCCGGTGCACGGGACGGCGGGCCTGTTGGCCGTGCCGTATGGACTCACGGTCCGCCGCGCGGCCGGGGAGCGGCTGTGGCCGTGCTCGGCGGTGGTCGTTCGTCGGGTGGACGGGGACC
>KL568564.1:6925-8859 GCA_000715605.1 Streptomyces speibonae
CGGCGGTGGTCGTTCGTCGGGTGGACGGGGACCCGGATCCGCCGGGGCTGGGCGGGCGTGCGCCGGGGCGCCGCTGGTCCGCCTGGTCCCGGATGTCCTCCGCGCGGCGGTGGTCGTCCGTCCGGTGGAGGGGTGGCGTCGGCCCGCTGGGTTCGGGCGGCCGAGCGAGAGGCCTGCTGAGCCGCCCGGGCCTGTGCGCTCCGTGCGGCGTGAACGGGCACGCGTGTCAGTGGTGGGCGCTACCGTGCCTGGCATGCCGGATGCCGAAGACGTACGACGGATCGCCCTGTCCCTGCCGGACGCCACGGAGAAGATCGCCTGGGGCATGCCCACGTTCCGTGTCGCGGGGAAGATGTTCGCCACGCTGCCCGAGGACGAGACCTCCGTCGCCGTGCGCTGTCCCAAGGAGGAGCGCGACGAACTGGCCCTCGCCGAACCGGAGAAGTTCTGGATCGCCGAGCACGAGGCGCAGTTCGCCTGGGTCAGGGCCCGCCTGGCCGCCCTGGAGGACGAGGGCGAACTGCGCGACATCCTCGCCGACTCCTGGCGCCAGGCGGCCCCCTCACGGCTGCTGGAGGCGCACCCCCGGCTGGGGCTGCCGTCCGCCCGGTAGGAACCGCCGCGCGCGTCACGTCCCCGCCGGCACCGCGCCGAGGAACCCGCCGATGCGGTCCCGCAGCGACCGGGCGTCCAGGCCGTGCGCGGCGATGTGCTCCTCGAGCGTGCCGTACCGCCGCAGCTCCGCCCGGCCCACGCCGAGCCCCAGCACGCGGTGCGGCAGATCGGCCAGCGCCTCGTTCGCCGCGGCCGTCGACGTGCCCGCCAGGTACGGCTCCACGAGCACGACGTCCGTTCCCGCCCCCTCCGCCGCGCGGCGCAGCGCCCCCGCGTCGAAGGGGCGGACGGTGGTCGCGTACAGCACGGTGACGTCCAGACCCTCCGTCGCGTCGAGCACGGCGTCCAGCATCGGCCCGACGGCGACCACGACCCCCGACCGTCCCTCGCGCACCGTGCGGAACCGCTCCCCGTCCACGGACAGCCCGCGCGCGTTGGACTGCAGCGACAGCCGCACGTACACCTTGTCGTCCCCGGCCGCCACCGCGTGCCGCAGCAGCGCCTCGGCCTCGTCCGGATGCCCCGGCACATGCACGGTCCAGCCGTCCAGGGTGTTCAGCAGCGCCACATCGCCCGGGGCCATGTGCGTGTACCCGCCGGCCGGCCAGTCGAAGGAGGCGGCGGCGCTCACCAGCACCGCCCCGGCGCCCTGGTGCCCGAGGTCCAGCTTGACCTGCTCGAAGGGCCGCTCCACCAGGAAGCTGGCGAAGGTGTGCACGACGGGTCGCAGCCCGGTCAGTGCCATCCCGGCCGCGGCGCCGACCAGGAGCTGTTCCCGGATGCCCACATTGACCACTCGGTCCGGATGGCGCCGCCGTGCCTCGGCGAAGCCGTCCAGGCCGATGTCGGCGAGCACCACCGCGACCCGCGGGTCCTCGTCGAGCAGCCGGGTGACGACAGGGGCGAGACGATCACGCATGGTGTCCATGGAGACCGGTCCTTTCGTAGAGGGGAATGAGCGGTGAGGGGCAGGGCGCGGAGCGCTTCACGCGTGCTTCGGCTCGACCCGGGCCACGACCGCGTGCGGCCTGCCCGGATGCGGAGCGGTGAACGCGGCGTACAGCGCCTCGTGGTCGCGCCCGTCGACCGTGACCACCGACCAGCCGGCCGCCTCGAAGCGCGCGGCGATGCCGCCCGGCCGGGCGTAGGAGGCGGAGGAGTTGTCGACGACCACGGTGTGCAGGTGCTCCAGACCCGCGCTGCCCGCGAAGGCGATCGCCTCGTGGTTGCTGCCCTCGTCGAGTTCGGCGTCCCCGACCAGCGCCCACCCCCGCGGCTCGTCGAGCCCCTGGGCGCGCAGCCCCAGCGCCGTGCCGACC
>KL568564.1:9062-9590 GCA_000715605.1 Streptomyces speibonae
GCCCGTGACCCAGCGAGCCGCTGCCGATCTCCGCGCCCGGCACGAGCACGCGGTCGGGGTGGTGACCGAGCGGGGAGTCGAACGAACCGAACCCCGGCAGCCAGCCGGCCGGCACGAACCCCTTGGCCGCCAGCACGGCGTAGTACGCCATCGGCCCGTGCCCCTTGGACAGCAGGAACCGGTCCCGCTGCGGATCGTCCATCCGTCCGGGGCCGACCCGCAGCACCCGGTCGTACAGCACCCACAGCACGTCCAGCGTGGACGTCGCGGCCGGGCCGTGCTTCTCGTCGCCGGTCATCAGCCCCATCAGGGCCGGCAGATCGGCGTAACCGTACTCGTGTGCGCGTTCCTCGGTGATCGTCATACGGCCATCGTTCAACCTCAACCAAGCTTCAGGTCAAGGGCCGCCCGCCGATAAACGCGTGCGCGATCACCGCCCCGAGTGCGGTATGGTTTCCGTGCGCGTTCGGCCGGGGGAAGCCCCAGGTCAGACGGGCAACGGGACGTGGCGCAGCTTGGTAGCGCACT
>KL568564.1:9854-10585 GCA_000715605.1 Streptomyces speibonae
GTTCAAATCCTGTCGTCCCGACGTGCGAGACGCAGGTCGGAGGCCGTACCGGGGAAACCCGGGCGGCCTCTTCGCCGTTTCCGCGGACTCCCGCCCGGCTCCCGCCCTGTCCACCAGGGTGGACTCCGCCCGACGCCCTACCGCCAGGGTTTACCCCGATCGTCATCCGTGGGTCTGACGATCCCCGAGCCCCATGGGCCTACCTTCAGTGGGGGAGCGGGGAAGCACCCGCAGACGGGGGCCGCAGGGGGGCGAGCACGGAGTCACCCATGACCCAGAACGGGCATGAGAGGGGGAGGTGGCGGCTCGCCCCGCTCTGCGCGGAACCGGCGGACCGCACGCCGCCGTGGCCGTACGCTGCGCCCGTGCGCTGGATCAAACAACTGATCGAAGGCCGGGACCTCTGGCTGGACACCGCCATCGCGGCGGCCTTCACCGTGGTGGCCGTCCTGCTCGGCCGCGAACCCGAGCCCGGGGCGGGCTGGCAGGCCCAGGACGGCCTCGGCATCGCCCTCACCTGCCTGGTCAACGCACCCCTGGCGCTGCGCAGACGCGCCCCGCTCACCGTCTTCGCGGTGAGCTGCTCGGCCTGGGCCTTGTTCATCACCCTCGACTACTGGCCCGTCGTGAACTCGATGGGCCCGTTCTTCGCCCTGTACACGGTCGCCTCGCTGCGCCGCCGGTGTCCGGCGATCGCCTGCACGGTCCTGGTGCTGTCTCTTATACACATC
>KL568564.1:10801-19846 GCA_000715605.1 Streptomyces speibonae
GGCTGCGGCGCGAGCAGCAGGACCGGATGCGCCGTGCCGTCGCCGAGGAGCAGCGGCGGATCGCGCGCGAGCTGCACGACGTGGTCGCCCACCACATGTCGGTCATCAACGTGCAGGGCGGGCTGGCGAGCTACGTCTTCGACTCCGAACCGGAAACCGCCCGCGCGGCGCTGCGCACGATCAACGAAACCAGCCAAGAAGGGCTGGGCGAACTGCGCCGCATGCTGACCCTGCTGCGCACCGGCCCCGAGGACGGCGCGCGGCCGGAGGACGCGGAGGGGGCGCCGTACGCGCCGATGCCCGGCCTGTCCCGGCTCGGTGAGATGGTCGAACGGGTCCGGGCCGCCGGCGTCCCGGTGCACCTGCGGACGGAGGGAAACCCCCGGTCACTGGCGTCCGGCGTCGAACTGTGCGCGTACCGCGTGGTGCAGGAGGCCCTCACGAACGTGATCAAACACGCCCGCCCCGCCGAAGCGGTCGTCGTCGTCGCCTACGGTGCCGAGGAGCTGACCGTCACGGTCACCGACGACGGACGGCCCGAGCGATCGCTTCCGGCCAACGTCCCGCCGTCGGCGGGGCACGGCTTGATCGGCATGCGGGAACGCGCCAGGCTCTACGGCGGCACGGTGGACGTCGGTCCGCGCGCCGACGGTGGCTTCAGGGTGTGCCTCACGCTTCCCACCGCGGCACGGACCGCCGGGAAATGAGGGAATCGATTACGAGGATGATCAGGGTGCTCGTGGTCGACGACCAGGACCTGATCCGCGCGGGCCTCGTGGCACTGCTGCGGGCCGCGTCCGGGGTGGAGGTCGTCGGGGAGGCGACGGGCGGTGCGGACGCCGTCGCCTGCGCTGCCCGCACCCGGCCCGATGTGGTCCTGATGGACATCCGCATGCCCGGCATGGACGGCATCACCGCGACCGAACGCATCCTGGCCGAGGCCGCCGCCGCTCCACCGGAGCCAGGGTCGCCGGACGGCCGGCCCGGGCTGCCGCGCGTCCTGGTGCTCACCACCTTCGACCTCGACGAGTACGTGTACGCCGCCCTGCGCGCGGGGGCCTCGGGCTTCCTCCTCAAGGACACGGGCCCCGAGCGCCTGCTGGAGGCGATCGGCGCGGTCGCCCGCGGCGACATGCTGTTCGCGCCGAGCGTCACCCGTCGGCTCATCGAGGCGTACGTCCAGCGCTCCGAGCCCGTGCCGGACTCCCCGGCGTCGCTGGAGGCGCTCACGGCCCGGGAGCGCGAGGTGCTGCTGCTCACCGCGCGGGGCCTGTCCAACACCGAGATCGCCCAGCAGCTCTTCATCAGCGAGGCGACGGTCAAGACGCACCTCAACCGCACCATGACCAAGCTCGACCTCGACAGCCGTGCCCAGGCCGTCGTGGTGGCCTACGAGACCGGACTGGTGACTCCCGGCGGTGCCGCGGGCTGAACGGCCGCTCCGGACCGTCCGCCCTCGGCGGTGCCCGTCCGTGCGCACCCATGGGTGAATCGTCACCAAATGTCCTTGATGTCGCCCTGGGTACTGCTTAGCGTTCGCCGGGTAGCCACCGCCGCGGGATCCGACCCCGCGCCGCAACCCCGGGAGCGAGGTGTGGAACGCGTGCACGTGAGGCGCGGACGTACCGGCAGGCCGCGACGGACGCGTGCGCTGGTCGCGCTGACCCTGCTGGCGTCGGCGCTCGCCGCCTGCGGCGGTGACGCGGACAGTACCTCCCGCCCCACCCTGAACTGGTACAACTTCCCCGACGACTCCGGCGCCCTGCAACAGGCCGCCGACCGGTGCAGCCGGGCCTCCGGCGGCCGCTACCGCATCGTCTACAACAAGCTGCCCCGGGCCGCCGACGGCCAGCGCCAGCAGTTGGTGCGCCGGCTCGCCGCCGAGGACGACTCCCTCGACATCCTCGGCCTCGACGTCACCTGGGCCGCCGAGTTCGCCGAGGCCCGCTGGATCCGGGAGTGGACCGGGGAGATGAAGCGGCAGGCCACCGAGGGCACGCTCCGCGTCCCCCTCCAGACGGCCACCTGGAAGGACAAGCTGTACGCGGTCCCGTACAACACCAACGTCCAGCTCCTGTGGTACCGCAGCGACCTGGTGCCCGACCCGCCCGCCACCTGGTCCGAGATGCTGGACATGTCCCGCGAGCTCGCCCGGCAGGGCAAACCGCACTACGTGGAGATCCAGGGCGCCCAGTACGAGGGCCTGACCGTCTGGTTCAACTCCCTGATCAACAGTGCGGGCGGGACCATCCTCAACCCGAGCGCCACCGAGCCCTCCCTCGGCCCGCCCGCCGTACGGGCCGCCTCGATCATGCGCGACCTGGCGAACTCCCCGGCCGCCGACCCCTCCCTGCCCAACCAGATGGAGGACCAGAACCGCCTCGCCATGGAGTCCGGCGTGGCGGCCTTCGAGATCAACTATCCGTTCGTCTATCCGTCGATGAGGGGCAACAACCCGGAGCTGTTCAAGAACTTCCGCTGGGCCGCCTACCCCCGCGTCGACGCCGACCGCGAGGCCCGGCCCACCATCGGCGGCATCGACCTCGCCGTCAGCGCCTACTCCCGCCACCCCGACCTGGCCTTCGAGGCGGCCCTGTGCCTGCGCAACCGGGAGAACCAGCTCACCGCCGCCCTCGACGGCGGACTGCCCCCCACCCTGCGCGCCCTCTACGACGACCCGTCGTTCAAGAAGCAGTACCCCTTCTCCGAGGAGGTCCTGTCCTCCCTGGAGCGGGCGAGCGTGCGGCCGCTCACCCCTGCCTACCAGAACGTGTCGATCGCCGTCTCCCACACGCTGTCCCCGCCGTCGGACATCCGGCCCGAGAGCGCGGTCGACACCATCCGGGAACAGATCGACCAGGCCCTGCGATCCGAGGGTGTGATCCCGTGAGCACCATGGCAGAGCCGGCGAAGGCCGAGGCGAAGGACACCGGCGGCAAGGCGCTCTCCGCCGGCGCCCGGCAGGAGCGCCGGCTCGGCTGGCTGCTGTGCGCCCCGGCCGTCATCGTCATGATCGCCGTGACCGCCTACCCCATCGGCTACGCGGTCTACCTGTCCCTTCAGCGCTACGACCTGCGCTTTCCGGCGCAGGCCGAGTTCGTGGGCCTCACCAACTACGGGGCCGTACTGACCTCCCCGTTCTGGTGGGACGCCTTCTGGGTGACGGTGTTCCTCACCGCCGTGTCCGTGGCCATCGAACTCGTCCTCGGCATGGGCCTCGCCCTGGTCATGCACCGCACCCTCTTCGCGCGCGGCACGGTCCGCACCGCCGTCCTCATCCCGTACGGCATCGTCACCGTCGTCGCCGCCTTCTCCTGGCAGTACGCCTGGACCCCCGAACTCGGCTACCTCGCCTCGCTGCTGCCCGAGGGCGACGCCCCGCTCACCGAGCAGTGGCCGGCGCTGTGGCTGATCATCCTCGCCGAGGTGTGGAAGACCACCCCGTTCATGGCGCTGCTCCTCCTGGCGGGCCTCGCCCTGGTCCCCGAGGAGACGCTGAAAGCGGCCATGGTCGACGGCGCCACCCCCTGGCAGCGGTTCACCAAGGTCATGCTGCCGCTGATGAAGCCCGCCATCCTGGTCGCCCTGCTCTTCCGCACCCTGGACGCCTTCCGGATCTTCGACAACATCTACGTCCTGACCGCGGGCGCCCATGGCACCGGCTCCCTGTCCATCCTCGGCTACGACAACCTGTTCACCGCGCTGAACCTGGGCATCGGGTCGGCGATCTCGGTCCTGATCTTCATCTGTGTCGGGATCATCGCCTTCACCTTCGTCAAGCTGTTCGGCGCGGCGGCACCGGGCGCGGAGGTGAAGCGCTGATGGCCGCCGCGGGCAGGACCCACGCGGGCCGATGGGCCGTCGTCAACGTGGTGGTGGTGCTCTACGCCCTGTTCCCGGTGTGGTGGATCGTCGCCCTGTCCTTCAAGGATCCGGGCACCCTCACCGACGGCGACTACATCCCCACGGACTGGACCTTCGAGAACTACCGGGGCATCTTCGCCACCTCCGAGTTCACCCGGGCGCTGATCAACTCGATCGGTATCGCCCTCATCGCCACGGCGATCGCGGTGGTCCTCGGCACCATGGCCGCCTACGCGGTGGCCCGGCTGCGGTTCCCCGGCAAGCAGGTCCTCATCGGCATGTCCCTGCTGATCGCCATGTTCCCGCCGATCTCTCTGGTGTCCCCGCTGTTCAACATCGAGCGGATCATCGGGATCTTCGATACCTGGCCCGGGCTGATCATCCCGTACATGACCTTCTCGCTGCCGCTGGCCATCTACACGCTGTCGGCGTTCTTCCGGGAGATCCCCTGGGACCTGGAGAAGGCCGCCAAGGTGGACGGGGCCACCGCCGCGCAGGCCTTCCGGCTGGTCATCGTGCCGCTGGCCGCGCCCGGCGTGTTCACCACGGCCATCCTCGTGTTCATCTTCTGCTGGAACGACTTCCTGTTCGCGATCTCGCTGACCTCCACCGAGTCCGCGCGCACCGTGCCCGCCGCCATCGCGTTCTTCACCGGCAGCTCGCAGTTCCAGCAGCCCACCGGGTCCATCGCCGCCGCGGCCGTGGTGATCACCGTCCCGATCATCGTCTTCGTCCTGCTCTTCCAGCGGCGGATCGTGGCCGGACTCACCTCCGGGGCGGTCAAGGGCTGACCATGAAGGCAAGGAGGCACCACCCATGGCCGAGATCGTCCTCGAGAAGGTCACCAAGCGCTATCCCGACGGATCCCTCGCCGTACGGGACGTGGACCTCGACATCGCCGACGGCGAGTTCGTGATCCTGGTCGGCCCGTCCGGCTGCGGCAAGTCCACCACCCTGAACATGATCGCGGGCCTGGAGGACATCACCGAGGGCACCCTGCGCATCGGCGGCCGGGTCGTCAACGACCTCGCCCCCAAGGAGCGGGACGTCGCCATGGTGTTCCAGAGCTACGCCCTGTACCCGCACATGAACGTGCGGGAGAACATGGGCTTCCCGCTGCGGCTGGCCAAGGTCGACAAGGAGACCATCGACCGCAAGGTGGAGGAGGCCGCCAAGGTGCTCGACCTGAGCGAGTTCCTGGACCGCAAGCCGGCCAACCTCTCCGGCGGCCAGCGCCAGCGGGTGGCCATGGGCCGGGCGATCGTGCGCGACCCCAAGGCGTTCCTCATGGACGAACCGCTGTCCAACCTGGACGCCAAGCTGCGGGTGCAGATGCGCACCCAGATCTCCCGGCTGCAACGCCGCCTGGGCACCACCACCGTGTACGTCACCCACGACCAGACCGAGGCGATGACCCTCGGCGACCGGGTCGTCGTCATGCGCCAGGGCGTGGTCCAGCAGGTCGGCACCCCGGCCGAGCTCTACGACACGCCGCGCAACCTGTTCGTCGCGGGCTTCATCGGCTCCCCGGCGATGAACTTCCTCAACGCCTCGCTGTCCGCCGGCAGCCTGCACACCCCGCTCGGCGAACTGCCGCTCGACGACCGCGCCCGCCAGGCGCTGGAGCGCCGGGAGGCGCCCCGCGAGGTGATCCTGGGGCTGCGGCCCGAGGCCTTCGAGGACGCGAGCCTCACCCCCCGTACGGACGGGCCCGTCGTCACCGCCACCGTGGACGTGCTGGAGTCCCTGGGCTCGGACGCGTATGTGTACTTCAGCGCCGAGGGCGGCCCGGTGGCCACCGCCGAACTGGAGGAACTCGCCACGGACTCGGGCCTCGGCGACACCGGCGCCGGGGCGGACCAGCAGGTCGTGGCCCGGCTGGACGCCGCCACCCGGGCCCGCGAGGGCGCACCCGTGGAGCTCCGGGTCGACATGAGCAAGGCCCATGTCTTCGACCCGTCGAACGGGGCCAACCTGACCCACCCGGAGCGCGAGTGACCCTCCCTCGCCTCAGATCACACAGCCCGCATGGGCCAGCGCCTGCTTCAGCAGCACCCCGTGCCCGCCCGGCATCTCGCTCTGGACGGCCGGTGACACGGCCTCCTGAGGGCTGAACCACACCAGGTCCAGCGCGTCCTGCCGGGGCCGGCAGTCACCCGTCACCGGCACGATGTACGCCAGCGACACCGCGTGCTGACGCGGGTCGTGGAACGGGGTGATGCCCTGCGTGGGGAAGTACTCCGCGACCGTGAACGGCTGCAGCGACGCCGGGACACGGGGCAGCGCCACCGGGCCGAGATCCTTCTCCAGATGGCGCAGGAGGGCGTCACGGACCCGCTCGTGGTGCAGCACCCGGCCGGAGACGAGCGTCCGGCTGACCGTTCCGTCGGGCCCTATGCGCAGCAGCAGGCCGACGCTGGTGACTTCGCCGCTGTCGTCGACCCGCACGGGCACGGCCTCGACGTACAGGATCGGCATGCGGGCGCGCGCCATCTCCAGGTCGTCGGAGGAGAGCCAGCCCGGCGTGGTCTCGGTCATGTCAGACATTGCTTGATCATACTTTCAACGGGTCAGGGCTTCACGGCCACCGCGCCGTACTGCGGCACCACCACGGCGGTGCCGGACTCGGCGTGCCACTGCGAGCAGGAGACCAGGCCGGGCTCGATCAGGTCCAGGCCCTCGAAGAACGCGGCGATGTCGGCGGCGCTGCGGGCGGTGATGGGGGGAGTGGCGTTCTCGTTCCAGAACTCCATGGCGGGCACCTGCAGCTCGCCGCCCACCTCGGCGTCGAAGGTGGGATGCGTGAGGACCAGGAAGCTCCCCGGCGCCGTCGCCGCCATGATCCGGCGCACGATGTCGCGGGCCGCGTCGGTGTCGAGCACGAAGTTCAGGATGCCGAGCATCATCACCGCGACCGGCCGGGTCAGGTCGAGCGTCCCGGCCGCGCGCGTCACGATCGCGTCCGGGTCGTGCACATCGGCGTCGATGTAGTCGGTGGCCCCCTCGCGGCTGCCGGTCAGCAGGGTGCGGGCGTGCACCAGCACGATCGGGTCGTTGTCCACGTACACGATCCGCGCGTCCGGCGCGATGCGCTGCGCGATCTCATGGGTGTTGTCCGCGGTCGGCAGACCCGTGCCTATGTCCAGGAACTGCCGCACCCCGCGGTCGCGCGTCAGATGGGTCACCGCGCGGCGCAGGAAGTCCCGGTCCGCGCGGGCGATGTCCCGGATGACCGGGTTGATCGAGGCGACGTGATCGCCGACCTGCTGATCGACCTCGTAGTTGTCCTTGCCGCCGATCCAGTAGTTCCACACCCGGGCGTTGTGCGCCACACCGGTGTTCAGCCTTGCCGACCCGCTCGGCGGGGTGTGGCTCTCGTTCACGTCCGTGTTCCTCTCCCTCGCCCGGACGGCCCGTTCGGACCACCCCGGCCATTGTGCCGCGTGGTGATCACGTTGTCCCGTGAACGGGGGGACGGGAGACGTCCGTCCGGCCGGGTCACCCGGACCCTACCCGGCATGGCTCAGGGAGTTCTCGACGACCTCCTTGTCGAGCGCCGCGCGTACCAACGCCGCCGCGAGCACGGCCGGTTCGGTGTCTCCGGCCAGCGCGAGAAGGCGCTCCGGGTCCCGGGGCAGCTTCAGCCGCTCCGCTCCCCGCAGGGCCTTGTCGTCCAGGTACGGGGCCACCTCCGGCCATACGCGCTGGACCTCGCGCAGGAAGATGTCAGCGCCGGTGGGCCCCACGCCCGGGAACTCCTGGAGCAGACGGCGCAGTTCGCGGACGTCGCCGTCCGCCTGCGCACGCAGCCCGCGCAGGTCGCCGTTCCAGCGCTCGGTCACCAGCTGGGCGGCCTCGCCGAGTTGGGTCGCGGTGCGCTCGTCGTAGCGCCGGTAGCCGCCCCTGCCGAGCGCGTCCACCCGTTCCTGCCAGTCGGCGTCGGCCATCCGCCGGGGGTCGCGCAGCCCCGCCTCGTGCAGCGCACGGGCGGAGGCCACGGCGATCGATCCCTTGATGCGGGCGCTGAGGAGATGGGCCAGCACCAGCAGGCGGTACAGCGGCTGGGGCGTGTTCCGCAGCTCGATGCCGGCCTCCTCCGCGTACGTCTCGCCGTGGGCGTCGAGCAGCGCGCGCACCACGGCCCGCTCCTCCTCCCGGCCGGGCACGGTCAGGCCTTGAGGGGATCGTGGCCGAGCGTCATCAGACGGTGCCGGCGCGGGGTGTCCTCGGCGGCCGGCTCGTTCTCCGGGTCGGTCTCGGCGGTGACGGTGTCCACCACCTCCTCCATCACCCGCAGATCGTCCTCGGTGAGGTCGGTGCGGCGCTTCTGCAGGATGGCGAGGACGTGCTGCCCGGCCTCGGAGCCCGCCTGGTCGGGCAGCGGCTCGGTCGTCTCGTCGGCGTCGCTCACCCGCAGCCAGGCCGCCAGCTCGGCCGAGGTCATGTTCACCACGCGGTGGAAGTCCTCCCACAGCGCGTCCATTTCGAGGGCGTCGCTCATCATGTGCCCCTCACGTGCGTGTGCTTCCGTCGGCCGCCGCGGTCAGGACGCGCCGGGTACGTTCTCCGCCTCGAACATCCAGCGCTGCTTCTCCAGGTCGGCGGTGATCGAGATCAGCAGGTCCTGGGTGACCAGATCCGCCTTCTCGGTGGCGTCGATGCGCTCGCGCAGCCGCATGACCGCCGAGCCCAGGGCCTGTGCCATCACCGCGACGGCCTCCTCGTCACGCAGCCACCCCTCCTTGAGGGCCGGCAGGGAGAAGACCTTGGCGATGGTCTCCGCGCGGCCGTCCGGCGGCACGCCGAGCGCCGCGGACCGCTCCGCCACCGTGTCGGCGTGGGTGCGCGCGGCCGAGACCACCTCGTCCAGCTGGAGGTGGACCGAACGGAACCGCGGTCCGACCACGTTCCAGTGGGCCTGCTTTCCGGTCAGTGACAGTCCGAGCAGGTCCACCAGGGTGTCCTGCAGGGCCTCGCAGGAAACCCGGCGGGCCTCGTCGGACAGGGTGCTCCTCACGACAGTCATGAAGAACCGTTCCTCCTTCTCGCTTCGTCCATGGGTGCCGCGGTGCTTCGCAACCCCTCCACGAACGCGCGGGTGCCCCCGCCCGAACGGCACAAACACGGCCCGGGGTATCCGGCGGCCCGGACGGAATTACGGCCCGCGGGATCTTCCCAGCC
>KL568564.1:20063-22379 GCA_000715605.1 Streptomyces speibonae
GGAATTACGGCCCGCGGGATCTTCCCAGCCGGTCGCCCGGCGGCCTATAGTGCGAAACTAGCGGTGCTAATTAAGAGGTGCGGTGCCCATCACACGTTGAGGAAGCCGCCGGTCGAACCACGGTCACCGGCGTCGGGTCAGGAGTCCAGTCGTGCGTCCCGTCCATTTCGCGGCCGCCCGCCGCACCCCCATCGGCAAACTGCGCGGAGCCCTCTCCACCGTACGGCCCGACGATCTCGCCGCCGCCGTGATCCGCGGCCTGGTCGCCGACGTCCCCGCGCTCGACCCGGCCCGCGTCGAGGACGTCTACTGGGGCGCCGCCAACCAGGCCGGCGAGGACAACCGCAACGTCGCGCGCATGGCGGCCCTGCTCGCCGGGCTCCCCGAGACCGTGCCGGGCGCCACTGTCAACCGGTTGTGCGCCTCCGGTCTCGAGGCCGTCACCACCGCCGCCCGCACCATCGCGGCCGGCGAGGCGGACATCGTGATCGCGGGCGGTTCCGAGTCGATGAGCCGCGCCCCCTTCGTGCTGCCCCGCCCCGACGAGGCGCTGCCGCACCGCATGGAGACCGCCGACACCCGCCTGGGCTGGCGGCTGGTCAACCCCGCGATGAAGGACCTGCACGGCCTGCTGTCCATGGGGGAGACCGCCGAGGAGGTCGCCGCCCGCCACGGCATCGCCCGCGAGCGCCAGGACGCGTTCGCCCTGCGCAGCCACCAGCGGGCCGCCGACGCCCGCGCACGCGGCCACTTCGACGACGAGCTCCTCCCCGTGACCCGCCCCGACGGCGTGGTCGTCGACACCGACGAATGCGTCCGCGAGGACACCTCGGCCGAGAAGCTGGCCCGCCTCAAGCCCGTCTTCCGGGCGGGCGGTTCGGTGACCGCCGGCAACGCCTCCCCGATGAACGACGGCGCGGCCGGGCTGCTCCTGGTCAGCGAGGAGGCCCTGAACGAACTGGGCCTGGAGTCGCTCGGGCGCTACGTCGCCGGCGCCTCGGCGGGCGTCCACCCGGACGTCATGGGCATCGGCCCCGTTCCCGCCACCCGCAAGGTGCTCGCCCGGGCCGGCTGGGGCATCGGCGACCTGCAGGAGGCGGAGTTCAACGAGGCGTTCGCGGCCCAGGCCCTCGCCTGCGTCGACCAGCTCGGCATCGACCCCGACCTGGTCAACCCCAGCGGCGGAGCCATCGCCCTGGGCCACCCGCTCGGCTGCTCCGGCGCCCGCATCCTCACCACCCTCCTGCACCGCATGCGCCGCACCGGCGGCGCCCGCGGCCTGGCGACGATGTGCGTGGGCGTGGGCCAGGGGAGCGCGGTCCTGGTCGAACGGCACTGACCGGCGGCCGGGGGAGGGGGAGCCAACAGGCGAGACGGTCCTTACGGGCGTCCATTGCTTGCACATAGCATCGGCCCCCGCATGAACACCTTGACGCCCTGGCACCTCACCGGCCTCGAATTCGCCGCGCTCGCCTTCGCCGCCCTGCTCGTCGGCTTCTCCAAGACCGCCGTCAGCGGGGCCAACACGGTCAGCCTCGCCGTCTTCGCCGCCGTCCTGCCCGCCCGCGCCTCCACGGGCGTGCTGCTGCCCATCCTGATCGCCGGAGACGTCCTCGCCGTGCTCGTCTACCGCCGGCACGCCCACTGGCCGACGCTGTGGCGGCTCTTCCCTGCGGTCGCGGCGGGCGTCGTCGCCGGCACCGCGTTCCTGATGTGGGCCGACGACGGCGCCGTACGGACCTCGATCGGAGCGATCCTGCTGCTGATGGCCGCGGTGACGGTGTGGCGCCGGCGCCGGGCCGACGCCGGGCAGGAACCCGCCCCGGTCACCACCCGCGCGGGCCGCCTCAAGGCCCGCTCCTACGGCGTCCTCGGCGGTTTCACCACCATGGTCGCCAACGCGGGCGGCCCGGTGATGTCGCTGTACCTGCTCTCCGCGGGCTTCCGGAAGCTGGGCTTCCTCGGCACCTCCGCCTTCTTCTTCCTGATCGTCAACACCTCCAAACTGCCCTTCAGCGCCGGACTCGGACTCATCGACGCCGACTCGCTGCTGCTCGACGCGGCGCTGGTGGCGTTCGTGGTGCCCGGCGCGTTCCTCGGCAGGTGGGCCGTGGACCGGATCAACCAGAGACTCTTCGAGCGGCTGGTGATCGCCGCGACCGTGGTGGGCGGCCTGCAACTGCTGCTGCGCTGACGAAGGAACCGGCTACTGCCGCGCCGAGGAGGAGGACCCGGCCGACTCGCCGCGCTCGTCCGGCGCCGCCCCGGTGTCGTTCGGCACGGCGTGGGGACGGTGCATGCGGCTCGGCGCGGCGG
>KL568564.1:22575-23466 GCA_000715605.1 Streptomyces speibonae
ACCGCCAGTCCAGCCGGGGCGGGGCCGAGGTGGCGCCGGGCCGCTTGCGCGGGACCCGGACCCGCAGCGCGCCCGGCGCGATCCGGCAGCGCACGGGGGCCGGCAGCACCATCGCCTCCCCGTCGATGCCGGCCTCGATCTCGTCCCGGTCCGCCTCGATGACGACCTCGCGGGCGGTCAGCACCGTCAGCCCGCTCGGCTCCGGATTCAGTAGCAGCGCCGCGGCACTGATGGCGCCCTCCAGCTTGACCCCGAGGACGCCGAGCACACCGGAGTCGAGCCGTTCCCGCCGGCCCAGCCCGAAGGGGTCCCCGGTGCGGTACGGGTTGTTGCTGACCAGCACGGCCTGCGGAGCGGTGAGCGTCGTGTCCCCGGCCCGCGCGACCAGCCGGGGCCCCTGCTGACCGGTGAGCAGGTCGGGCAGCATCTCCAGGCTCGTACCGATCTTGTCGTCGCGGTACGCGGGGCTCTGCACGATCGCGGCGTACGCGCCGAAGGAGGCGTTGTTCACGAACGGCTGATCGCCCGCGAACCCCAGGTCGACGCGGATCTCCACGCCGTCCGTGAGCGCGTCGAGGCAGGCGGACGGGTTCCCCCGGTCGAGGCCGAGGTCGAGGGCGAAGTGGTTACGGGTCCCGGCGCTGATGACGAGGAAGGGGATGTCGTGCTCGGCGGCCACGGCCGCGACCAGCGCCTGGGTGCCGTCGCCGCCGGCGGCGCCGAGCAGATCCGCGCCGTCCGCGACGGCGTCCCGGGCCAGCTCGATGACGTCGTGCTGCTTGCCGGGCTCGAGCAGGACCACCCGGGCACCCAGCCGCTCCGCCTTCTCCCGCAGCCGGAACCGGCCCACCTTGCCGCCGCCCGAGCGTGGGTTCATGATCAGCACCGGCT
>KL568564.1:23700-25015 GCA_000715605.1 Streptomyces speibonae
TTCCCGCACGGCCCGCCCGCTGCCCGTGCCGCGCAGCGCGTACCGCCCGCTCCACACCGCGAGCCCCCAGAAGGCCAGCGACATCAGCAGTCCCCAGAACAGGGTCACCGCGAACAGCGCGAGCAGACCGGCCGGAACACCCACGGCGACCAGCGCGGACACCCACCGCACCGGGCCCCGCAGGGTGAGCGTCCACCACACGGCGGCCGCGCTCAGCGCCAGTCCCGCGACCGCGCACACCAGCAGCACCAGCCCGCGCGTCCCGCCGTAGGCGAGAGGGGCCACCACCGCGAGCACGCCGGCGGCCAACGCCCCCCGCGCCGCCCAACGCTGAGCGTGATAGCCCTGCTCACTCCAGTTCACGGTGATGACTCCTCCACTCGCCCGGCGTCATCGTAGGGCGTGTGCGCACATGCGTGCGGCCGGATGTCGATCTTCGGACACGGACCGGTGCCGGACGCCGTGTCCCGTCCCCGTACCCTCGGCGCCATGCCCTCGCACGTCCTGGTCCTCGGCGGCACCACCGAGGCACGCGAACTGGCCGACGCACTGGCCGCCCGGCCCGGCACCCGGGTGACCACCTCGCTCGCCGGACGGGTGCGCCGCCCGGGGCCCGTCGCCGGAGAGGTACGGGTGGGCGGCTTCGGCGGCGCGGAGGGACTCGCCGCCTGGCTGCGCGAACAGCGGGTGGACGCCGTGGTCGACGCGACACATCCGTTCGCCGCGGCCATCACGGAGAACGCGGCACGGGCGTCGACGGCCACAGGGGTACCCCTGGTGGTGTTGCGCCGCCCCGCCTGGCGGCCGGGCCCCGGAGACCGCTGGCACCCGGTCCCCTCGACGGAGGCGGCCGCGGACCTGCTGCCCCGCCTCGGCCACCGGGTGTTCCTCACCACGGGCCGCCTGGGCCTCGCGCCCTTCTCCCACCTGACGGCACCACACTTCGTCGTCCGCTCCGTGGAACCCCCCGACCCGCCGACGCCGCCGCACACGGAGGTCCTGCTGGCCCGCGGCCCCTTCACCGTCCCCGACGAAACGGAACTGCTCCGTCACCACCGCATCGACGTCCTGGTGACGAAGAACAGCGGCGGCACAGCAACCACCGCGAAACTGACCGCGGCCCGCGCGCTGGCCCTCCCGGTCGTCATCATCGACCGCCCACCCTTGCCCCCGGGCGTCACACGGACCGAAGACGTCGGGACAACCCTCCGCATACTGGACGCCCCTCAAGTGGCGCGGGGAACTGGCTGAGGGGCGCGGGGAACTGCGCAAAGGGGTCTGGGGGCGAAGCCCCCAGGGACGGGACGGGAAGGGG
>KL568564.1:25278-26782 GCA_000715605.1 Streptomyces speibonae
AAAACACTTCGTGCCGCACACCCCCGGCGCTCAGCCCTCGGCACCCCCGCGCCGCAGCACATACGTATCCATGATCCACCCTTTCCGCTCCCGCGCCTCCGCCCGAACCCGCTCGATCCGCGGCGCGGCCTCGTGAAGGGGCCCGGAGACGAGGATCTCGTCCGGCGTACCGATATAGGCACCCCAGTAGATATCAAGGTCCTGTCCGACGTACTCACGGAAGGTCTGGTGCGCGTCCAGCATCACCACCACATCGTCCACCCCCTCCGGAAACCCCTCGGCCAGCCTCCGCCCCGTGGTGATCTGCACCGCCCCGCCCACCCGGTTCAGCCCCGTCCGGTGCCGGGCCACAAGCGCGGACACACTGCTGATCCCCGGCACGACGTCGTACCCGAAGGAGACGTTCCCGCGCTCGAGGACCTCCTCCAGAATGCCGAGCGTGCTGTCGTACAGCGAGGGGTCACCCCACACCAGGAAGGCGCCCGTCTCCCCGTCCCCCAGCTCCCGCGCGATCAGCTCCTCGTAGAGGTCCGCGCGGGCGCTGCGCCAGTCCCCGACGGCGGGGGAGTAGGCGGAGCCGCCCGCCGACCGGTCCCGCTCCGGGTCCCGCGCCGTCACCACGCGGTAGCCCCCCTCCGGCAGGTGCGCGTCCAGCATGTCCCGGCGCAGCCGGGTGAGATCCGCCTTGGCCTCCCCCTTGTCCAGGATGAAGAACACGTCCGTGGACCGCATCGCCTTGACCGCCTGCAGGGTCAGCTGATCCGGATCGCCCGCACCGATACCGATGACATGAATCTCTCGCACGCCCCGAGTCTGCCGCACGGCACTCCCCGCGCCGCCACCGCACCCGGCCGACGGCACCCCCGTCAGACCGCACCCCGTCAGACCTCACCCCGCAACCGCGGCCTCCGCACCCCCGCCTCCACCGGCATCCCCCGCTCCACCTCGGCGGCCAGCTCCCGGGCCCACGCGATCACACCGGGCAGGTCGATCCCGTGCGGGCGCGGGCTCGCCCCCGCGGCCCACTCCTCCACCGCCCCGGCCCCGCGCCGCAGCAGCCGCGCCCCGCCGACGGCGTTCCCCCGCGCGGCGTGGGTGAGCCCCACGGCGAGCTGGGCCAGCCCCCGCCACAGCTCCCGCTCCTCCTCCGGCCCCGACTTCCAGGCGTCCTCGAACACCTCGTGCGCGTGGAACGGCTTCCCCTCGTCCAGCAGCCGCTGCGCCTCCGCGACGCTCTCCTCCGGCCGCCGTACGACCCCCTCGGGCTGCCGTGGCACCCCTTCCGCGCCGTAGGGGAGGGGCCGGCCGAGCCCGTCCCGGGGCCGCGCGTTGCGCGCGCGGCCCTCGTCGTCCCGGTCCCGCGCGGCGGCTGTCCGGCCCGCGGAGGTGCTGTCCGTGCTGCCCATACGCCGATTGTCCCAAGTCCGGGCCCGCTTCGGCGTGGCCCGGGGTGTGAGGTAAAGTGCTGTCCGCGCGATCACGTGGGTCACCACACGTGGGCGCA
>KL568564.1:27083-27920 GCA_000715605.1 Streptomyces speibonae
TTGCGGTACAGCAGGTCACCGGGCCGCATCGGATGCTCCGATGCGGCCTTTTCCATGGCCTTCCTCTTTCATGTTTCATAGCGGGCATGAGCACTGTGCACCCCGCCCACCGAACGGCCCGCCGATGACCGCCGGCATCGACACCCCGGACCGCCGGGGACGCACCGGACTCGACCGGACCGGCCGTGACCTGACCGGCAACCCGCGCGTGAAGATCCGGGACGTGACACTGCTGTCCAGCCACTGGTACGTCGAGCGCACCACGCGCTTCGACTTCCAGCACGCCGACGGCACCTGGAGCACCCAGGAGCGTGAGACGCACGACCGCGGCAACGGCGCCACCATGCTCCTCTACGACGCCGAACGCGAAACGGTGCTGCTCACCCGCCAGTTCCGCTTCCCGGTGTATGTCAACGGCCACCCCGACGGCATGCTGATCGAGACGCCCGGCGGCCTGCTGGACGACGAGGACGAACACCCCGAGGTCGCGGTGCGCCGCGAGGTGGTGGAGGAGACCGGCCACACCATCGGCCCCGTCCAGCACGTCTTCGACGTCTACATGAGCCCCGGCTCGGTCACCGAACGCGTCAGCTTCTACGCCGCCGCCTACGGCCCTGCCACCCGCACCCACGAGGGCGGCGGACTCGACGAGGAGGGCGAGGACATCGAGATCCTCGAGCTGCCCTTCCGCCGGGCCCTGCGCATGATCCGCACGGGCGAGATCAACGACGCCAAGACCATCATGCTGCTGCAGTGGGCCGCCCTGGACGGCCCGTTCGCCGGGCTCGGCGCGCAGTCGGGGCGCGGCGCGGAGCCCGGCCTCAGCGCAGAGTGACG
>KL568564.1:28102-28876 GCA_000715605.1 Streptomyces speibonae
GTGGCGGGCAGCGCGCGGATGTGGTCGACGCTCGCCGAGCGGGCCATGACCTGGTCGATCCGCGCCAGCGGCAGTGCGGCGGGGAAGCTGAGGGCGAAGCCCCGCCGGGCCGGGTCCAGCCGTGAGGTCAGCGGCGCCAGCCCGCGGTCGTCGGCCGTGCCGTTGAGGTCGCCCATCAGCACCACCCGGTCCAGCCGCTCGGCGGCCACGGCCCGGCCCAGCAGGCGGGCGCTCTCGTCGCGCCGCGCGGACGCCAGACCGCCCGCCCCGACCCGGATCGAGGGCAGATGGGCGACGTACGCGGCGACCTCGCCGTACGGGGTGCGGACCACGGCCCGCAGCCCGCGGTTCCACGGCTCCGTGATGTCCTCCGGCTTGATGTCCAGCGCGCGCACGCCGGTGAGCGGATGCTTCGACCACAGGCCGACGGTCCCCCGGACGGCATGGTACGGATAGTCGGCGGCGAGCGTCCTGCGGTACACCGACAGAGCGGGCGGCACCAGTTCCTCCAGCGCGACGAGATCGGGCCCGGCGTCGGCCAGTGCCCGGGCCGTGCCCGCCGGGTCGGTGTTCTCGTCGCTGACGTTGTGCTGCACCACGACCAGGCCGTGCGGGCCGGACGTGGTCCCGGGCAGCAGAAGTCCGCCGAAGAGCTGCGTCCAGGCCGCCACGGGCAGTAGCAGGGCCAGCAGCGCGACGGCCGAACGGCGCAGCAGGGCCAGGCCGAACAACGGGACCGCCACCAGGCCGAGCCACGGCAGGAACGCCTCCAGC
>KL568564.1:29080-30756 GCA_000715605.1 Streptomyces speibonae
CCAGCAGGCTGCCCAGCCGGCCCGGCGTGTTGGGCACGGCGCGGTGGAACGCCAGCAGCGCGCCCGTCACCACCGCGCATATGGCGAGTACCCGCCCGGGCTCCCGCTCCCAGGGGCGCCGGTCCGCCGCTGCCTTCCCCGTCGGCGTCACATCGCCGCCCTTCCGCTCCAACCCGACTCCCTGTTCACTCGTCCCGTCGATCAGGACGACGCACGACGGGAGAACAGTTTCCGCCAAGGACGATCCGGACCGCGTCCTCGCTTGACTTGGAGCGCGCTCCAAAAGGAAGGCTTCCGTCCCGTGGCCCCGACAACGGCGCCGCGAAACGGAGGAGACCCACATGAAGTACCGCACCATCGGAACCGGTCCGCACAGCCGCCGGGTGAGCGTGCTCGCCCTCGGCGCGATGCTGTTCGGATCGGTGACCGACGAGAGGACCGCCTTCGCCCTGCTCGACCGCTACACCGAGGCCGGCGGGAACTTCATCGACACGTCGGACAACTACGCGTTCTGGACCGACGGCGGCCAGGGCGGACAGAGCGAGGAACTGCTCGGCCGCTGGCGGCGCAGCCGGGGAGCCGGCGACGAGCTGGTCTTCGCCACCAAGCTCGGGGCGCGGCCACTCGCCCCCGGCACCAGCTACACCGACAACCCCGAGGGCCTGTCCGCGAAGGTGATCAGGGAGTCGTCCGAACGCAGTCGCGAGCGGCTGGGCCTGGAACGGCTGGACCTGCTCTACGCGCACATCGACGACCACACCGTCCCGCAGCGGGAGACGGTCGAGGCCTTCGGCGCGCTCGTCGCCGAGGGCACCGTGGGGCTGCTCGGCGTGAGCAACCAGGCCGTGTGGCGCGTGGAGCGGGCCCGCGCGCTCGCGGCGGCGGCCGGACTGCCCGGCTACGAGGTCCTGCAGTACCAGCACAGCTACCTGCGCCCCCGCTTCGACGTCCCCGGCGACTTCAGCCCCGACGGCAGCCTCGGCCACGCCGGAGCCGAACTCGCCGGCTATCTGCGCGCCGAGCCCGCACTGACCCTGGTCGCCTACTCACCGCTGCTCCAGGGCGCCTACGCCGACCCCGGGCGGCTGCCCCACGACTACGACCACCCGGGCACGCCCGCCCGCCTCGCGGTGCTGCACGAGGTCGCCCGGGAGACCGGGGCGACGCCCGGCCAGGTGGTCCTGGCCTGGCAGCTCGGCCACGAACTGCCGATCGTCCCCCTGGCCGGGGTGTCCTCCCTCGCCCAGCTCGAGGAGAACCTGGCGGCGGTGGACCTCGAACTCTCGCCCGAGCAGCGCGCCCGGCTGGACGGGGCGCACTGACCCGCCGGGCGCACTGACCCACCGGCCCCGGCCCTCACGATCTGACCAGCAGCTGGAAGTCGAAGGAGTAGCGGGACGCGCGGTAGAGGTGGGCGCCGAACTCCACCGGGCGGCCCGTGTCGTCGTAGGCCGTGCGCTGCATGGTCAGCAGGGCGGCGCCCTCCTCCTCGTCCAGGCGGGCGGCCTCCGGCGCCGTGGCCGAGCGGGCGCCGACGGTCTGGCGGGCGCTGTGCAGGGTCACCCCGGCCGAGCGCAGCATCCGGTAGAGGCCGGTCGACTCCAGGCGGGCGCCGTCCAGGTCCAGCAGCCCCGGCGGCAGGTGGTTGCACATCAGGGCGACCGGCTGGCCGTGGG
>KL568564.1:30993-32078 GCA_000715605.1 Streptomyces speibonae
GGCCGTGGGTGCGGCGCAGGCGCTCCAGCCGGACCACATCGGCGCCCTCCGCGAGACCGAGGGCGGCGGCCACCTCGGGGGAGGCCGGGACCGTCTCGTTGCCGACCACCTCCGTGGTCGGTCCCTGCCCGGCCGCCTCCAGGTCGTCGTAGAGGCTGCTCAGTTCCAGGGGGCGCTTGACCTGGCTGTGCACCACCTGGGTGCCCACCCCGCGCCGCCGGACCAGGAGGCCCTTGTCGACCAGGGACTGGATGGCCTGGCGGACGGTGGGGCGGGACAGGCCGAGGCGCACGGAGAGGTCGACCTCGTTGCCCAGGTGGTTGCCCGGTGCGAGGACGCCGCGCTCGATCGCCGCCTCCAGTTGCTGCGCCAGCTGGTAGTACAGCGGCACGGGACTGCCCCGGTCCAGGGCGAAGTCCAGGGTGCTCAGCGCGGGTGCGGCAGCGGCGCGGGCGGGATCACCGGTCTTCGCCATGGAACGTACCTCCCTGTCGGGGCGCGGTCGGTGCGGACGGGGTCACAGGTGGCGGCGGCGGGCGGCGACCTGGGCGTCGTAGTGTTCGCGGGCCCGGGTGGCCGCCTCGCGGGACGCCACCTCCGCCACCGGCACGTCCCACCAGGCCTCGGCCGGGGGAGCGGTGGGCGTGGGGTCCGTTTCGATGTAGACGCAGGTCGGACGGTCGGAGGCGCGGGCCTCGGCCAGCGCGTCCCGCAGTTCCCGCACGGTCTTGGCGCGCAGCACGTCCATGCCGAGGCTGGCGGCGTTCGCGGCGAGGTCGACGGGGAGCGGGGCGCCGGTGAAGCCGCCGTCGGCCGCCCGGTGGCGGTAGGCGGTGCCGAAGCGCTCGCCGCCGGTCTCCTCGGACAGGCCGCCGATGGAGGCGTATCCGTGGTTCTGGAGCAGGACCATGTTGACCGGCAGGCCCTCCTGCACGGCGGTGACGATCTCCGTCGGCATCATCAGATAGGTGCCGTCGCCGACCAGCGCCCACACGGGGGTGCCGGGAGCGGCCTGCTGGACGCCCAGCGAGGCCGGGATCTCGTAGCCCATGCAGGAGTAGCCGTACTCCAGGTGGTACTGGCGG
>KL568564.1:32279-32864 GCA_000715605.1 Streptomyces speibonae
GGCGGGGACTGCGCGCCCGCCACAGCTTGTGCAGGTCGCCGGGGAGCGAACCGGCCGCGTTGATCACCACGTCCTCGTCGCCGACGACCGCGTCCAGCGCGCCGAGCACCTGCGTCTGGGTCGGCACGGCGTCGTCGTCGGCCCGGTAGGCGGCCTCGACGACCCGCTCCCAGCGCTCCTTGCCGTCCCGGTACGCGGCCGTGTACGCCTCCTCCACCCGGTGCCCGGCCAGCGCCCCGGTGAGCGCCTCCAGACCGGTCCGCGCGTCGCAGACCAGCGTGCGCGCGGCCAGTTTGTGGGCGTCGAAGGCGGTGATGTTGACGTTGAGGAAGCGCACGTCCGGGTGCTGGAACAGGGTGCCGGAGGCGGTGGTGAAGTCGGAGTAGCGGGTGCCGACGCCGATCACCAGGTCGGCCGTGCGGGCGAGGTCGTTGCTCACCGCCGTGCCGGTGTGGCCGATGCCGCCGAGGTCGGCCGGGTGGTCGTGGCGCAGCGAGCCCTTGCCGGCCTGGGTGGAGGCGACCGGGATGCCGGTGGCGTCCACCAGCGCCCGCAGCGCCTCCTCGGCCCTGTCTCTTATACACA
>KL568564.1:33114-33950 GCA_000715605.1 Streptomyces speibonae
GATGTGTATAAGAGACAGCACCGGGTCCGGGGCGGGGCGCCGTACGGACCACACGCGCTCGGTGAAGAACTCCTCCGGCCAGTCGTACGCCTCCGCCTGCACGTCCTGCGGCAGGGCGAGGGTGACGGCGCCGGTCTCGGCCGGGTCGGTGAGCACCCGCATGGCGTTCAGCGCGGAGGGGATCAGCGCCTCGGGCCGGTGGATCCGGTCGAAGTACCGCGACACCGGGCGCAGCGTGTCGTTGACCGACACATCCGCGGCGACCGGGTGCTCCAGCTGCTGGAGCAGCGGGTCGGCGACGCGCGAGGCGAAGTAGTCGCCGGGGAGGAGGAGCACCGGCAGCCGGTTGATGGTGGCGAGCGCCGCGCCGGTGACCAGGTTGGTCGCGCCGGGGCCGATGGACGTGGTCACCGCCTGCGCGGAGAGCCGGTTGAGCTGACGGGCGTGGCCGACGGCGGCGTGCACCATCGCCTGCTCGTTGCGGCCCTGGTGGTACGGCATGACGTCGCGGTGCTCGACCAGGGCCTGGCCGATGCCGGCCACGTTGCCGTGGCCGAAGATGCCCCAGGTGCCCGCGATCAGCCGGCGGCGCACGCCGTCGCGCTCGGTGTACTGCACGGACAGGAACCGCACCAGCGCCTGGGCGGTCGTCAGTCGGCGGGTGGTGGCGCTCATGCTGACCTCTCCGGTGCGGTGTAGAGGGGGAGTCGGGGGTCGACCGGTGTGTCCGGCCAGGTGTCGCGGATCCAGGCGTGCTCGGGGTGGTCGCAGATCAGCCACGCGCGTTCGGCGTCGGGCCCGGCCATGACGTTGAGGTAGTACATGTGGTGGCCGGG
>KL568564.1:34141-34553 GCA_000715605.1 Streptomyces speibonae
GAGGTAGTACATGTGGTGGCCGGGCACCGCCATGGACGGACCGTGCCAGCCGTTCGGGATGAGGACGACGTCGCCGTCGCGCACCTCGGCCAGCACATCCGTCTCGCGGCCCGGGCCGGACGGGGAGACCCGCTGGTAGCCCAGGCCGGGCGTGCCCTCATGGGCGGCGAACTCGAAGTAGTAGATCTCCTCCAGCACCGACTCCTCGCCCGGCCGGTGCTCGTCGTGCTTGTGCGGCGGGAACGACGACCAGTTGCCGCCCGGGGTGAGCACCTCCACCGCGATGAGCCGGTCGCATTCGAACGTGCCCGCGGCGCCGAAGTTGTTGACCTGCCGTGAGCAGTTCCCGGTGCCGCGCAGCTCGACCGGCACGCCGGAGGCGGGTCCGTAGCGGGCGGGCAGCCGGCGGGGG
>KL568564.1:34843-35379 GCA_000715605.1 Streptomyces speibonae
AGCGGCAGCACGATCCACTCGCTGTCACCGGCGTCGAAGGTGTGGCCGCCGCCCGGCGGCAGCTCCAGCACGCGCAGAGCGGAATACCCCCAGCCCGCCGTGCGCGGGCTCACGTCGACGACGTAGGGGCCGGCGAGGGCCTTGCCGGCGGGAAGGTGATGGGTCATGCCGTGCCTTTCGTTGGCGAACATGCTTCTCACAACAGGCCGACGGCCGTGTCGACCGCCTTCTCCACACTGCCCTCGGCCGGATAGAGCAGCGAGCGGCCGACGACCATCCCCTGCACGGTGGGCAGCCGCAGCGCCTTGCCCCAGCGTTCGTACGCCGCCTCCTGGTCGCCGACCTCCCCGCCGAGCAGTACGACGGGCAGCGTCGAGGTCCGCAGCACCTCGGGCATGTCGTCCACGGCCTCGGTGACCGGGAGTTTCAGCCAGGTGTAGGCGGAGGTGCCGCCCAGTCCGGAGGCGATGGCGATGGAGCGGGTGACGGCCTCGGCGGACAGGTCGTTGCGCACCCGGCCGTCCACCCGCCGTGAG
>KL568564.1:35583-36027 GCA_000715605.1 Streptomyces speibonae
CCGCCGTGAGACGAACGGCTCGACGAAGACGGGCAGCCGGCGCTCGGCCATGGCGTCGATGGCGCGGGCGGAGGACTCCAGGGTGGCCAGCGAGCCCGGGTCGTCGTAGTCGACCCGGACCAGCAGCTTGCCGGCGTCGAAGCCCAGCCGGGCGATGTCCTCGGCGCGGTGGCCGGTGAAGCGGTCGTCCATCTCGAAGGACGCCCCGGCCAGACCGCCCCGGTTCATCGACCCCATGACGACCTTGTTCTCCAGCGCCCCGAGCAGCAGCAGGTCCTCGAGGATGTCGGCGGTGCCCAGCACTCCGTCCACGCCCGGCCGGGACAGCGCGACGCACAGGCGTTCGAGCAGATCGCCGCGGTCCGCCATGGCCAGCCGCCGGTCGCCGATGCCGAGCGCGCCCCGGGCCGGGTGGTCGGCGGCCACGATCATCAGCCGGCCGCT
>KL568564.1:36264-44349 GCA_000715605.1 Streptomyces speibonae
CGGCGGGCGGCCGCCTCGGCGACGGCCTCCGGGTTCCGGGCACGGACCGTGGTGAGCTCGGGGATGCTGAGATTCAAGGAAGGGCTCCGTTCAGGACTGGTGCGGCAGGCCCGCGTCCGGCGAGGCGGCCCGCGCGAGCAGGTCCGCGACCTCCGGCCCGGTCGGCATGGCGGACGAGCAGGCGAGGCGCGAGGCGACGAGGGCACCGGCGGCGTTGGCGTGGCGCATGGTCCGCTCCAGGTCCCAGCCGGAGAGCAGACCGTGGCAGAGCGAGCCGCCGAAGGCGTCGCCCGCGCCGAGGCCGTTGACCACCTCGACCGGCACCGGCGGCACCTCGGTCCGGGCGCCGTCGCGGTGCACGGCGAGCACGCCCCGGGGTCCCTGCTTGACCACGGCCAGCTCCACACCGGCCGCCAGCAGCGCCTCGGCGCACGCCTCGGGCTCGCGCACGCCCGTGGCGACCTCGCACTCCTCGAGGTTGCCGACCGCGACCGTGGCGTGGCGCAGTGCCTCGCGGTAGTAGGGGCGGGCCTCATCGGGGTCGCGCCAGAACATGGGGCGCCAGTCCAGGTCGAAGACGGTGGTGCCGGCCTTGTCGCGGGCGGCCAGCGCGTCGAGGGTGGCCGAGCGGCTCGGCTCCTCGCTCAGCCCCGTACCGGTGATCCAGAAGATTCCCGCCGCGCCCACGGCGGGCAGGTCCAGCTCGTGGGTGTGGATCTCCAGGTCGGGTGCCTTGGGCCGGCGGTAGAAGTACAGCGGGAAGTCGTCCGGCGGGAAGATCTCGCAGAACGTGACGGGGGTGGGGTACGCGGCGACCGGGGTGACCCACCGGTCGTCGACGCCGAAGTCCTTCAGCGCCTCGTGCAGGAAGGTGCCGAAGGGGTCGGCCCCCGTGCGGGTGATCACCGCCGTGGAGCGGCCCAGCCGGGCGGCCGCGACCGCGACGTTGGCGGCCGAGCCGCCGAGGAACTTCCCGAAGGTCTCCACCCGCGACAGCGGCACCCCGGTCTGCAGGGGGTAGAGATCGACCCCGATGCGACCCATGGTGATCAGGTCGAAATACTGTGGTGAGTCGGCCATGAGGCGATGCTCCTGAAGCTGCTGGGGATGCGGGCCCCTTCAGGCCCTGCCACGGTGGGGACGTGCGTACCGGGGACCTGCCGCCTCTCAGGTGTAGGTCGCGCGGGGCGGCGATGTCAATAGTTTGTACTTACATTCGGACGAGCGCGTGAAATGATGTCTTAACAAAGTATTGACAGCGGCCGGAACTGGGGATTGGATCGCGTCCCAGCACGACAGCCGTGTGCCACGGCACACACCCGGATTCCCGGGCCTTCCGGGCACCGGAGATACTCGGACCTTCGCCCTTTCCCCGTGTAGCACAGTGAGGTGCAGGACAGATGGACCGCTCTTCTCACACCCGCTCCCGCAGAATCGCGCCGTACGTCGCGGTCGCAGCGGCAGCCGCCCTGACCCTCGCCGGCTGTTCCAGCTCCTCCGGCGGCAAGAAGTCCGAGGAAGGCGGCGGCGACTCCTCGGCCGGCAAGGCCTCCACGCCCCGCATGACGGTCGCCCTCGTCACCCACCAGTCCCCCGGCGACACCTTCTGGGACATCGTCCGCAAGGGCGCCCAGGCCGCCGCCGACAAGGACAACGTCAAGCTCGTCTACTCCGCCGACCCCAACGCGGGCAACCAGGCCACCCTGGTGCAGAACGCGATCGACCAGAAGGTCGACGGCATCGCGGTCACCCTCGCCAAGCCCGACGCCCTCAAGGGCGTCATAGCCAAGGCCGAGGCCGCCGGCATCCCGGTCGTCGGCCTCAACTCCGGCGTGAGCGACTGGAAGGACCTCGGCCTGCTGGAGTTCTTCGGCCAGGACGAGTCCGTGGCGGGCGAGGCCTTCGGCAAGAAGCTCAACGAGGTCGGAGCCAAGAACGCCGTCTGCGTCGTCCAGGAGCAGGGCAACGTCGGCCTGACCCAGCGCTGCGACGGCGTGAAGAAGACCTTCGAGGGGGAGACCCAGGTCCTCAACGTCAACGGCACCGACATGCCCTCCGTCAAGTCGACGATCACCGCCAAGCTCAAGCAGGACTCCGCCATCGACTACGTCGTCACCCTCGGCGCCCCCTTCGCGCTGACCGCGGTGCAGTCGGTCGAGGAGTCCGGCAGCAAGGCGAAGGTCGCCACCTTCGACCTGAACAAGCAGCTGACCGGCGCGATCAAGGACGGCGACATCCAGTTCGCCGTCGACCAGCAGCCCTACCTCCAGGGCTACCTCGCCGTCGACGGACTGTGGCTCTACAAGAACAACGGCAACTACAGCGGCGGCGGTGAGCAGCCCGTGCTGACCGGCCCGGCGTTCGTCGACGAGTCCAATGTCGACACGATCTCCGAGTTCGCCGCGAAGGGCACTCGGTGATGAGTATGGCTCAACAGGCTGAGCCGGCGGTGAACACACCGCCGGCCCCCGGCCCCAAGCAGACCGACGGCCGGACCGCGCGCCGACCGCTGGCCCTGCGCCTGCTCGCCCGGCCCGAGGTCGGGGTGTTCCTCGGTGCCGTCGCCGTCATGGTGTTCTTCCTCGTCACCGCGCCGCCGGTGCGGGACGGCAGCTCCATGGCGAACATCCTGTACCAGTCGTCGACCATCGGGATCATGGCCCTGCCCGTGGCCCTGCTGATGATCGGCGGCGAGTTCGACCTCTCGGCCGGTGTCGCCGTCGTCACCTCGGCGCTCACCGCCAGCATGCTCAGCTACCAGCTCACCATGAACGTCTGGGTGGGCGTGATCGTCGCCCTGGCGGTCTCCCTCGCCGTCGGTATGTTCAACGGCTGGATGCTGGTCAGAACGGGGCTGCCCAGCTTCCTGGTCACCCTCGGCACCTTCCTGATCCTCCAGGGCGTCAACCTCGCGGTGACCAAGCTGGTCACCGGCAACGTCGCCACCGACGACATCAGCGACATGGACGGCTTCGACCAGGCCAAGGCGCTCTTCGCCTCCAGCTTCGAGGTCGGCGGCGTCCAGGTGAAGATCACCGTCGTGTGGTGGCTGGTCTTCGCCGCCCTGGCCACCTGGGTGCTGCTGCGCACCAAGTACGGCAACTGGATCTTCGCGGTGGGCGGCAACAAGGAGAGCGCCCGCGCGGTCGGCGTCCCCGTCACCTTCACCAAGATCTCGCTGTTCATGCTGGTCGGCTTCGGCGCCTGGTTCGTGGGCATGCACAACCTGTTCTCCTTCAACACCGTGCAGTCCGGCGAGGGCGTGGGCCAGGAGCTGATCTACATCGCCGCGGCGGTCATCGGGGGCTGCCTGCTGACCGGCGGCTACGGCTCCGCGATCGGCCCGGTCTTCGGCGCGTTCATGTTCGGCATGGTGCAGCAGGGCATCGTCTACGCCGGCTGGAACCCCGACTGGTTCAAGGCCTTCCTCGGCGTGATGCTCCTCGGCGCCGTCCTCATCAATCTGTGGGTCCAGCGCACGGCGACCCGGAGGTGACCGCAATGACCGACAACACCACCGGCACCCAGGGCGCCGCCACCAGCGACACCGCGCCGGACGGCGACCGCCCCCTGGTCGAACTCCGCGCGGCCGGCAAGTCCTACGGCAACATCCGCGCCCTGCACGGCGTCGACCTCGCCGTCCACCCCGGCAGGGTCACCTGCGTCCTCGGGGACAACGGCGCCGGCAAATCCACCCTCATCAAGATCATCTCCGGGTTGCACCAGCACACCGAGGGCGAGTTCCTCGTCGACGGCGAACCGGTGCGCTTCTCCACCCCCCGTGAGGCCCTCGACCGGGGCATCGCCACCGTCTACCAGGACCTCGCCGTCGTCCCGCTGATGCCGGTGTGGCGCAACTTCTTCCTCGGCTCCGAGATGACCAAGGGGCCCTGGCCGCTGCGCCGCCTCGACATCGACCGGATGAAGCAGACCGCCGACCACGAGCTGCGCGAGATGGGCATCGTCCTGGACGACCTGGAGCAGCCCATCGGCACCCTCTCCGGCGGCCAGCGCCAGTGCGTCGCCATCGCCCGCGCCGTGTACTTCGGCGCCCGCGTCCTCATCCTCGACGAGCCCACCGCCGCCCTCGGCGTCAAACAGTCCGGCGTGGTCCTGAAGTACATCGCCATGGCCCGCGACCGCGGCCTCGGCGTCATCTTCATCACCCACAACCCGCACCACGCCTACATGGTCGGCGACCACTTCAGCGTGCTGCGCCTGGGCACCCTGGAACTGTCCGCCGGCCGCAGCGAGATCGGCCTGGAGGAACTGACCAACCACATGGCCGGCGGAGCCGAACTCGCCGCCCTCAAGCACGAGCTGGCACAGGTGCGCGGCGTGGACACCGAAGGCCTCCCCGAGGAGGGCGACCTCCAGGCCCCCGCGGCCGCAACCCCGGAAGGAAAGTCCTGACATGGCAGTCGCGCTCGACCGCATCCGGGTCGGATCCGCCCCCGACTCCTGGGGCGTCTGGTTCCCCGACGACCCCCAGCAGGTGCCCTGGCAGCGCTTCCTCGACGAGGTCGCCGAGGCCGGCTACTCCTGGATCGAACTCGGCCCCTACGGCTACCTCCCCACCGACGCGGCCCGCCTCACCGACGAGGTGGAGCGGCGGGGCCTGAAGGTCTCCGCCGGCACCATCTTCTGCGGACTGCACCGCGGCCCCTCCGAGTGGGACGCCACCTGGGAACAGGTCAGCCGCGTCGCCGCGCTCACCCGCGCCATGAAGGCCGAGCACCTCGTCGTCATCCCGTCCTTCTGGCGCGACGACAAGACCGCCGAGGTCCTGGAACCCCCGGAGCTCACCACCGAGCAGTGGGGCCACCTCAGCACGGGCATGGAACGCCTGGGCCGCGAGGTGAAGGAGACCTACGGGCTCGACATCGTCGTCCACCCGCACGCCGACACCCACATCGACACCGAGGAGCACGTCGAGCGCTTCCTCGACTCCACCGACTCCTCCCTGGTCAACCTCTGCCTGGACACCGGCCACTACGCCTACTGCGGGGGCGACAGCGTCAAGCTGATCGAGACCTACGGCGAGCGCATCGGCTACCTCCACCTCAAGCAGGTCGACCCGGAGATCCTCGCCGACGTCGTCAAGAACGGGGTCCCCTTCGGGCCCGCCGTCCAGCGCGGCGTGATGTGCGAACCGCCCGCCGGCGTCCCCGAGCTGGGCCCCGTCCTCACGGCCGCCCAGAAGCTGGGCGTGGACCTGTTCGCCATCGTCGAGCAGGACATGTACCCCTGCGAGCCGGACAAGCCGCTGCCCATCGCCGTACGCACCCGCAAGTTCCTGCGCTCCTGCGGCGCCTGACGACCTCGAAGGGAGGCGGAGGATGAACCGGGGCGGACCGCTGCGCGTCGCCGTCATCGGCGCCGGCCGCATGGGCGCGGACCACGTCCGCCGCATCGACCGGCTCATCAGCGGCGCGCGGGTCACCGCCGTCGTGGACATCGACGCCGCACGGGCCGAGGCCGTCGCCGCGGACGTCGAGGGCTGCACCGCCCACACCGACCCGGCCGCCGCGATGGCGTCGGCCGACGTCGACGCCGTGATCGTCGCGTCCTCGGGCCCGGCCCACGAGGCCGCCCTGCTGACCGCGTTCGAGCGCGATCTGCCCGTCCTGTGCGAGAAGCCGCTCACGCCCGACGCGGCGTCCGCGCTGCGCGTCATGGAGGCCGAACAGACCCTCGGCCACCGCAGGGTCCAGGTCGGCTTCATGCGCCGCTACGACACCGAGTACACGCACCTCAAGGCCCTGCTGGACAGCGGCCGGCTGGGCCGCCCGCTCATGCTGCACAACCGGCACCGCAACGTCGCCAGCCCGTCCTTCTTCACCAGCGCCATGCTCATCAGCGACTCCGTGGCCCACGAGGTGGACGCCACCCGCTGGCTGCTCGGCCACGAGATCACCGCCGTGACGGTGCTGCGCCCCACCCCGTCCGCCGGCGCCCCCGAGGGACTGCGCGACCCCCAGTTCGTCGTCCTCGAGACCGACGGCGGCGCCCTCTCCGACGTGGAGATCTTCGTCAACTGCGGCTTCGGCTACCAGGTGCAGGCCGAGGCCGTCTGTGAACGCGGCACCGCCCGCATCGGCGACGGCCACGCCCTGGTCACCCACACCGACGGCCGCTGGGGCGGCGCCATCACCCAGGACTGGACCGAACGCTTCGCCCAGGCCTACGACGACGAGATCCGGGCCTGGGTCGACGCCACCCGCGCGGGCCGGGTCACCGGCCCGAGCGTCTGGGACGGCTATGCCGCCGCGGCCGTCTGCGAGGCGGGCGTGCGCGCGCTGGAGAACGGCGGCAGGGTGACCGTCGACCTGGTGGACAAGCCCCCGCTCTACCGCTGACCCGCCCCGCGTGCGGCCGCCCCAGCGGGACGGACGCGCGCACACCGGCCGCGTGAGGTCAGCCGATCGTGCCGCTGGGCCGCGGCGCGAGTCCCGCCGCCCGGTAGCACGCGTCGATCAGCCGCATCGTGGCCACCGCGTCGTCCGGGTCCAGCGGCAGCGGAGCACCCTCGCGCACCCGGGCGGCGAACGCCTCCAGCTGATACGTGTACGACGACCGGGTGCCCAGGCGCTCCGTGCGCTCGCCGTCCGCCGTACGGACCACGACCCGGTCGTCCCGCTGCGGCAGCACGAAGTTCGGGGCGCTCGCCTCGCCCCGCTCACCGACCAGCCTCAGGCTCATCTCCAGCCCTTCGTACGCCATGTGGCAGCGGGCGGTGCCCGTCGCGCCGCCGGGGAACTCCAGCTCGGCGTCGAGCCACTCGTCCACCCCTGGCGCGCCCGCCCGCTCACCCGCCCGGGCGGAGACCAGGCGCGGCGCGCCGCCCGCCCAGGGCGCCAGCATGCGCAGCGCGTGCAGGCCGTAGCAGCCGAGGTCCATCAGGGCACCGCCGGCCAGGGACAGCGACCAGCGCGGGTCGGTGGCCTCCGGGGCGGGGATCGCCACCACGGTCTCCACGTGGCGCAGGGCGCCGAGCTCACCGGAGGCCAGCAGCTCGTGCAGCCGGCGGGTGACCGGGTGGAAGAGGTAGTGGAACGCCTCCATGAAGACGGTGCCGGATTTCGCCGCCGCCTCCCGCACCCGCCGCGCCTCCTCGGCGTTGCTCGCCGACGGCTTCTCCGTCAGGACGTGCTTGCCCGCCTCCAGCGCCGCCAGGTTCCACGGGCCGTGCAGACCGTTGGCGAGCGGGTTGTAGACGACGTCGACCTCGGGATCGGCCAGCAGCTCGCGGTAGGACCCCGCGACCCGCTCCACGCCGTGCGCCGCGGCGAAGGCGCCCGCGCGGTCCCGGTCGCGCGCGGCCACCGCGACAAGCCGGTGGCCGCCCGCCCGTGCCGGGGCGACGAGGGAGCGCTCGGTGATCCGCGCGGCTCCCAGGATTCCGATGCGCAGGGGTGCGCGGGCGGGCTCGCTCATGCGTGCCGTACCTCCTCGAGGGTGACAGGCCGGTGCTCGTGCAACGACAGTGTGCACGCCTCCGCGATCCAGCCCGCCTCCAGGGCGTCCGCGACCGTGCACGGCGAGGGCCGGGAACCGGCGACGACCTCGGTGAACGCCGTCAGTTCGGCCCGGTAGGCGGCGGTGAAGCGGTCCATGAAGAAGTCGTGCGGGGTGCCCGCGGGGAAGGTCACGCCCGGCTCCACCGACCGCAGTGGCAGCTTGTCCTCCAGGCCGACCGCGATGGAGTCCCGGAAGCCGTGCAGCTCCATGCGGACGTCGTAGCCGCGGGCGTTGTGCCGGCTGTTGGAGACCACCGCGAGGGTGCCGTCGTCCAGGGTGAGCAGCGCGCCCGTGGTGTCGGCGTCGCCCGCCTCCTTGATGAAGGCGGCGCCCCGGTTGCCGCCGGCCGCGTACACCTCGCCCACCTCGCGGCCGGTCACCCAGCGGATGATGTCGAAGTCGTGCACCGAGCAGTCGCGGAAGATGCCCCCGGACGCGGCGATGTACGCGGCCGGCGGCGGCGCCGGGTCGAGCGTCGTCGAGCGCACCGTGTGCAGATCGCCCAGCTCACCACCGCGCACGGCCTCCCGAGCGGCCACGAAGCCGGCGTCGAACCGGCGGGTG
>KL568564.1:44533-47524 GCA_000715605.1 Streptomyces speibonae
CCGCACACCCTCGGCCATCGTGCGCGCCACCGGCTTCTCGCAGAAGACCGGCACGCCCGCCTCCGCGCAGGAGAGGATCAGCGCCGGGTGGGCGTCCGTCGCGGCGGCGACGACCACACCGTCCACCCCGGCCGCCAGCACCGCCTCGGGGGAGTCCGCGACCTGTGCGCCGAACCGCTCGGCGGCGGCCTTCGCGGCGTCCGCGAACGGGTCGGAGACGACGAGGGACTCGACGGCGTCGAGCTCGGACAGGGTCTCGGCGTGGAAGGCGCCGATGCGGCCGAGGCCGAGGATTCCGATACGCATGCGGGCGGTGCTCCTTGGGTGCGGGGGGTGCGGGGGTGGTGCGTACGAGCGGGGGACGAGCGGATCAGTCGAGGCCGCCGAGGACGTTCTGGTCCCAGTCGATCACGGACCCGGTGACCACACCGGAACGGTCGGAGAGCAGCAGGACCACGAAGTCGGCGATCTCGTCCGGCTGCCCGAGCTTGCCCATCGGCAGCCGCGCGGCGGCCTGTTCGCGCCAGTCGTCCCCAGCGCCGTGGAAGGCGCGCTGGGTGGCGTCCTCGCCCTCGGTGGCGGTCCAGCCGATGTTCACTCCGTTGATCCGGATCCGGTCCCAGCGGTGGGCGTGCGCCGCGTTGCGGGTCAGACCGATCAGCCCGGCCTTCGCGGCGACGTACGGCGCGAGGAACGGCTGCCCGCCGTGCGCCGACGAGGTGATGATGTTGACGATCGTGCCGGGCGCCTCGCGCCGCACCATGTCCGCGACGGCGGCCTGCATGGCGAAGAACGGCGCCTTCAGGTTGACCGCGACATGCTGGTCGAACAGCTCGGGCGTGGTGTCGAGCAGCGTTCCGCGCGTCGTCAGCCCCGCCGAGTTGACCAGGCAGTCGACCCGGCCGTACGCCTCCACCACCCGGGTCACCGAGGCCCTGGCCTGCTCGGCGTCGGCCAGGTCGGCCCGTACGAACATCGCCTTGCCGCCCCCGGCCGTCAGCTCGGCCACCAGCGTCTCGCCGGGTTCCGGGCGCCGCCCGCTGACGGCCACGACCGCCCCCTCGCGGACCGCGGCCCGCGCGATCGCGGCGCCGACGCCCTGACTGCCGCCGTTGACGAGGACGATCCTGTCGTCGAGAAGTCCCATGAGGTGTCCGCGTCCCTTTCAGCTCTCGCGCCGCTTGGCGGCGGCCCGCAGTTCGTTGCGCAGGGTCCGCGCGGTCCAGCCCTCCCGCAGCGCCCGCCGTACGACGTCGGCCTGCGACGGCGGGGCCAGACCGTCGACCGGCGGGTCGTTGTCGAGGTTGGTGGGGAACGGGTAGCCCTCGGCGCTCGCCGCGATCACGTTCTCCAGCCACCGCTCCCCGGCGCCCTCGGCCTTGCGGCCCAGGAGCACCGGGTAGACGGCGCCCGTCACGGCCTCGCGGTCCACGCTCTCCATGGCCCGCCCGAACGCGGAGGACACCTGGAGCAGGTTGGCCGTGCGCCGGATGTCCGCGGAACGGTTGGCACCGGCGGCGTGGAACAGCGCCGGGTTGAAGAACACCGCGTCGCCCTTGGCGAGCGGCAGCTGCACATGGTGCTCCTCGAAGTACGCCCGGAACTCCGGCAGCCGCCAGGCGAGGTAGCCGGGCTCGTACTTCTGCGAGTGCGGCAGATACAGCGTGGGCCCGGACTCGACGGGCATGTCGCAGTGCGCCACGGCGCCCTGGAGGGTGAGCGCGGGGGAGAGGCGGTGCACGTGCGCCGGGTAGGCCGCGGCCGTCTCGTTGGACAGGAACCCCAGGTGGTAGTCGCGGTGCACGGTCTGCGCGTCGCCGCCCGGGTTGACCACGTTGACCTGCGAGGTGATCTGGTAGCCGGGGCCGAGCCAGGCCGAGGAGAGCAGGGCGATCACATCGTTGGCGTAGTAGTCGGCGAACGCCTGCGGGTCGTACAGGGCCGTCTTCTCCAGGGCGTTCCACACCCGGTCGTTGTCGCCCGGCCGGGCGAAGTGGTCACCGGCGGCGGCGCCCGAGGCGCGCTGCCCGGCGATCAGGGCGTCGAACACGGCGGTGATCCGGTCCACGACCGCCGGGTCGGGGAAGGCACCGCGGACCACCACGATGCCGGGGCCCGCGGACAGCGCGCGGACGAGTTCGGCCCGGACGGCGCGGCGGTCGGCGAGGGCGAGCCGCTCGGCGTCGTAGAGCAGCACGTTCCGCTCGACGGCGGTGGCGTGCGGGTGGGCGGCGAGGTCGGTCCGCTGCTCCACCAGCGCGCGGAAGCTCTCCAGGTCGCAGTCCCGCTCGGAGAGCCAGTCGGCCGGCGCGGGGGTCTGCACGGAAGAGGATGCGGACATGGGGTCGTCCCTTCGGGTCACGGAGCGACGCGGCTGCTGCCATTCTTGACAGTACAAACCCGTCGAACAACCAGCAGGAACCCATCAAAAACCCCTCAGGAGGCCGTATGGGCCACCCCTTCCCGATCAGGGAAATCGCACGTCAGGCCGGGTTGAGCGAGGCCACGGTGGACCGCGTCCTCAACCGGCGCGGCGGTGTGCGGGAGAGCACCGCGCAGGAGGTGCGCCGCGCGATAGCCGACCTGGACCGCCAGCGCACCCAGGTCCGTCTCGTCGGCCGTACGTTCATGGTGGACATCGTGATGCAGTCACCGGAGCGCTTCTCCACCGCCGTGCGCGCCGCCCTGGAGGCCGAACTGCCCTCCCTGCACCCGGCGGTGGTCCGCTCGCGCTTCCACTTCCGCGAGACGGGTCCGGCGGGGGAACTGGTCGAGACCCTGGACCGCATAGCCCGCCGCGGCTCGCAGGGCGTGCTGCTCAAGGCACCCGACGTCCCCGAGATCACCGCCGCCGTCGCCCGGCTCGCCGCGTCGGACATCCCGGTGGTGACCCTGGTGACCGACCTGCCCGCGAGCGCGCGGATCGGCCACGTCGGAAGTGACAACCGGGCGGCGGGCGCCACCGCCGCCTACCTCATGGGCCAGTGGCTC
>KL568564.1:47771-48977 GCA_000715605.1 Streptomyces speibonae
GAGGAACGCGAGATGGGCTTCCGCAGCGTCATGCGCGCCCGGCACCCCGGGCGGACCCTCGTCGAGATCGCCGAGGGCCAGGGCCTGGACGCCACCCAGTACGACCTCGTGCGCGCCGCCCTCGACCGGGACCCGGAGATCCGCGCCGTCTACTCCATCGGCGGCGGCAACATCGCCACCCTGCGCGCCTTCGCCGACGCCGGACGGGAGTGCGCCGTCTTCGTCGCGCACGACCTCGACCAGGACAACACCCGCCTGCTGCGCGAGCACCGCCTGTCCGCCGTGCTCCACCACGACCTGCGCCACGACCTGCGGGAGGCCTGCCACCTGGTGATGCGCGCACACGGCGCCCTGCCGCCCGCGGGGCCCACCCTGCCCTCCGCCATCCAGGTGGTGACCCCCTACAACATGCCGCCCGCGACCGTGACGGGGTGACGGCCCGGCGTGTACGGCCGCCCGGCGCGGCGGGCCTGCCTACCGTCGTGCCCATGAGCAGACCGACCCCGGAAGGCGGGCCCGAACGGCTGGTGGCGCTCGCCGACGGCGTGTTCGCCATCGCCATCACCCTGCTGGTCCTGGACATCTCCGTGCCGCAGGGCCTGAACTCCGAGGAGTTCGACCAGGCACTGAGCGACGTACTGCCCAACCTCGGCGCGTACGGCATCAGCCTGGCGGTGCTGGCGGGCTTCTGGCGCGACCACCGCGCGATCTTCCGGGGCGTGCGGCAGGTGGACGGCGGCGTGATCGTCCTGACGATCCTGGGGCTGGGTCTCGCGGCGCTGGTGCCGTTCCCGACGGCGCTGGTGTCCGAGTACGGTGACGAGAGCGCCTCGGTGGTCATCTACTCGGCGGCGGTCGCCTCGCTCGGGGCGGTCCATCTCGCGCTGGCGGCGCTTGTCGCGCGGCGGCCGTGGCTGCGGGGCGGGGCCGCGCCCGTGCGGGACGAGAAGCTGTCGGCCGTCGATCTGGGGGCGACGGTGGTGGTGTTCCTGGTGACCATCCCCCTGGCCCTGGTCATCGGCCCCGCCGCGATGTGGTGGTGGCTGGTCCTCATCCCCGTCAAGGCCTGGCTGGGCAACCGCGAAACCCTGTGACGCGCGCACCGCGGTCCGGAACGGTGTGTCCGCCCCCGCCGCCCCTGCCCGTCCCGTCCTCAAGGGGCGCGGGGAACTGCGCGAAAGGGGGTCTGGGGGCGAAGCCCCCAGG
>KL568564.1:49210-50551 GCA_000715605.1 Streptomyces speibonae
GCGAGAAAAACTCCTCAGGACCCCACCCGCACCCACGCCCCGCTCTCCGCGGACCGCGCCATCGCGTCCAGCACCCCCGCACTGCGGACCGCGTCCGACACCGTCGCCCCGTACCCCACCCCCTCCGCCACGGACCGCACGAACCGGTACGCCTCGATCACCTTCAGATCGTCGTACCCCATCGCATTCCCCGCCCCCGGCTGAAACGCCCCGAACTCCCCGTCCCCCGGCCCCACATACACCGTGCTGACCGGCTGGTCCTGATACCCGCCGCCCCGCCCGACACCGAGTTCGTTCATCCTCCGGAAGTCCCAGAACACCGCCCCCTCGGTCCCGTGCACCTCGAAGCCGTAGTTGTTCTGCTCACCCACCGAGACCCGGCACGCCTCGAGCACCCCGCGCGCCCCGGAGACGAACCGCAGCAGACAGTTGACGTAGTCCTCGTTCTCCACGGGACCCGGTTCGCCGCCCGTCGCGCGGGAGTGGCCGGCCGTGGCGCCCGCCGGACGGGCCCGCTCGGGCACGAAGATCGCGGTGTCGGCGGTCAGCGAGTCGATGTCGCCGAGCAAAAACCGGGCCAGATCGGCGCCGTGCGAGGCGAGGTCGCCCAGCACCCCGCTGCCGCCCCGCTCCCGCTCGTAACGCCACGTCAGCGCACCTTCGGGATGGGCCGCGTAGTCGCTGAACAGCCGGATGCGGACATGCGTGACCCGGCCGATGTCACCGGAGGCGATGAGGTCGCGGGCCGCCTCCACGGCCGGCGCGTTGCGGTAGTTGAAGCCGACCGCGCTCTGCACCCCCGCGGCCGCGACCGCGTCGGCCACCGCGCGGGCGTCCTCGGAACCCAGGCCCACCGGCTTCTCGATCCAGATGTGCTTCCCGGCCTCCGCCATCGCGACGCCGATCTCGCGGTGCAGGAAGTTGGGGGCGGTGATGCTGACCGCCTGGACGCGCGGATCGGCGGCCACCTCGCGCCAGTCACGCGCCGTGGAGGCGAACCCGAACTGCGCGGCGGCCTCCTCGGCCCGCTCCGGCACCTCCTCGGCCACCGTGATCAGCTCCGGACGCAGGGCCAGTCGCGGATAGTGGTGCCGCACACGCGCGTACGCCTGGGTGTGCACCCGCCCCATCCAGCCGAAACCCACGACGGCGACACCCAGCGCATCCACCATGAAAGCCTCTTTCCGGCCCGTTCCGCGTCCTGTCCGCACACCCTCTGCGGGCGACCGGCGTCATGTCAACCTTTTGACAGGACATACAGTCGCGCCGCGCCGGGACCGGTGCCGCACATGCGGTAAGGTTGACCTGCGTGATCACGCGGTTCACCGCGCGGAACGCATC
>KL568564.1:50806-51424 GCA_000715605.1 Streptomyces speibonae
TCGTCGGAGTCACAGGTCCGGGCCGGTTTCGGGGGTACTCGAACCGGCCCCGGGCACAGGGAAGGTCAGTGCCGCCTCCAGCGGGCGCGTCAGCGCGGACTTCGGTGCCCAGCGGAGGAACGTGTTGCGCAGCGCCGTCGCGACCGGGTGTTCCAGTTGTTCGAGATCGCTCGTCCTGCGCGACTGGGCGACCATGGCCCTGGTGCGTTCACGCCGCGCGTCCTCGTACGCCCGCAGGCCCGCCCGGGGGTCGTCCGCATGCCGCGCCATCGCGTCGGCGAGGACGACGGCGTCCTCGATCGCCATGGCCGCCCCCTGGCCGAGACTGGTCAGCATCGGATGGGCCGCGTCGCCGAGCAGCGTGACGGGTCCGTCGCCCCAGTGCTCCAGGAAGACGCGGTCGCACGACGGCATGCTGAGGATGGCGTCCTCAGGAGTCTCCCGGACGGCCCGCAGCACCTCGGGGGCCCAGCCGTCGTACACGCGCAGGATCTCGTCCTTGCCCCCGGACCACGAGCGGCTGCGGGCGGCCGGCATGTTGCAGGTGCCCCACCAGTAGTAGCGGCCGTGGCCGATGTCGATCAGGCCGAAGCGGCGACCGCGTCCCCAGTAGTGGCC
>KL568564.1:51701-52144 GCA_000715605.1 Streptomyces speibonae
ACGGCGGAGCGGAAGCCGTCGGCGCCGACGAGGATGTCGCCCCGGGCGGTGGTGCCGTCGGCGAAGTGCACGGTGACGCCGTCGTCGTCGGTCTCGTAGCGGGTGGCGGCGGCCCCGAGTGTGATGGGGACGTCACCGGCCTCGGCGAGCAGGGCGCTCTGCAGGGCCGCGCGGCTGATGCTCACGCACGGCGCGCCCAGCCGGTCGCTGACCTCCTTCAGCGGCTGTTCCCGGATCAGCCGGCCACGCCGGTCCAGGACCTTGAAGACCTCGACGGCCCGGCCGTGCTTCTCCAGCCCCAGGTCGATGCCGGCGCGGGAGAGCGCGGTGAGGGCGTTGGTCATGACGGACAGGCCGGAGCCGGCCGCGCGCAGTTCGGTGGCGCGTTCGTGGACGCGCACGTCGAGGCCGGCGCGGCGAAGCGCGGCGGCGGCGGTCAGGCC
>KL568564.1:52360-54852 GCA_000715605.1 Streptomyces speibonae
GGCCGCCGATCCCGGCTCCGACGACAACGGCGGTGGTGCGGTGCTTCTCTGTTCCCATGTGCTCAGTCCCTTCCGGGCGAGGAGGTGACAGCGGTGTGCGGCCGGCGCCGGATCAGATCGCCCACCGTCCGGGCGACATGGCCGACGTGCGGTTCGGTCATGATCGACAGATGGTCCCCGGGGACGCCGACGACCTCGACGCGGTTCGTCAGCAGCCGCCAGCCGTTGGCCGGGTCCTGGTGCCGGCTGCCCACCGCGTCGTGCATGGACCGCAGTACCTCGGGCAGCGGATCGTCGGCCCGGATCAGGGTGAGGCGGGTGTCGGAGGCCCGCGGCCGGTAGTTCAGCGCCGCCGCCCAGTTCGCCTCGTAGACGCGGAAGAGCCGGCGGATCACGGCCGCGGAGCTGCCCGCGGGGAGGACACCGGACTCGGTGGCGATCTCCGCCATGCGCGCGAACCTCTCCTCCTGCGAGCCCGCCGGGGCGGGGAGATCCGCGACGGGGGACGTCCCGCCGAGCGTCAGCAGCAGCTCCCAGAAGAACCAGCTCAGCAGGCGGTCGTCCGGTTGACGGGCGCGGCTGCCCGGGACCGCGGCCACGGTGTCGAGGACGATCAGGTGCTCGACCTCCTCCCCGGCGGCCGTGAGCTGCCGGGCCATCTCGAAGGCGACGAAACCGCCGAAGGACCAGCCGCCGAGGGTGTAAGGCCCGCGCGGCTGCACCCGGCGCACGGCGTCGAGATAGCTCGCCGCGAGCGCCGGCACCGATGTCAGCGGCAGGACGCCCGGGTCGGCCCCGGCGGCCTGGAGCGCGTACAGCGGCTGGTCGGCCGGGAGGTGCCGGGCGAACGGCAGATAGCACAGCACGTTGCCGCCCATGGGGTGGACCAGGAAGAGGGGCGGGCGGGTGCCTTCCGGCCGGACGGGCACCAGTGGGTCGAAGGCCGGGACGGCGGCGCCGGACCGCAGGTGGTCGGCGAGCCGGGCCACGGTCGGGGCGGCGAGGAACGTGGACAGGGGGATGCTCACGCCGTAGCGCTGTTCGACCGACACCACCAGCCGCATCGCGGTCAGCGACGTGCCGCCGAGCTCGAACATGTCGCTGTGCACCCCGACCGCGGGCAGCCGCAGCAGGTCGGCGAGCATGTCCGCCAGCGCCTCCTCGTACGCGTCCCGCGGCACGCCCGCCGGGGCGGAGGCATCGAGCGGGGTGAGCGGGACACGCCGCAGGGCGGCGTCGTCGCGTTTGCCGCTCGGAGTCAACGGCAGCGCGGGCAGCCACGCGAAGTGGGACGGCACCAGATGGTCCGGCAGCAGCTCGCGCAGGCGTGACCGCAGACCGTCGAGGTCGGCCACGGCCCGGTCACCGGTGAGGAACGCGGCGAGCGAGGTGTCGCCGTCCTGCCCGCGCCGGGCGACGACAGCGGCTTCGCGGATGCCGGGGTCGTCCGCGGCGAGACGGGTGACGGCCAGCTCCGGCTCGGCGGGCTCCACGCGGTGGCCGCGGATCTTCACCTGCGCGTCCGCGCGTCCCATGTAGGCGATGTCCCCGCCGGGCAGGGTACGCGCGAGGTCGCCCGTCCGGTACAGGCGTCCCCCGGGGGTGAACGGGTCGTCGACGAAGCGTTCCTCCGTCAGATCGGGCCGCCCAAGATATCCGAGGGCCAGGCCCGAGCCGCCGATGTGGAGCTCGCCCTGGGCGCCGGGGGGCACCGGACGCATCCGGGAGTCCAGCACATGGACCTCGGCGCCGTCGATGGCCCGCCCGACCGGGGGCAGCGCCGGGAACACCCCGGGGTCGCCCTTCATCGTGAACGCCGTGGCGACATGGGTCTCCGTGGGCCCGTAGTGGTTCTCCAGCAGCGCGCCCGGGAGGGCGGCGAGAAGGCCGCGGATCTCGTCGGTCGTCCGCAGCTGCTCGCCGGAGGAGATCAGCACGCGCAGCCGCCGCGGGAAGATCTCCAGGGCGCGCGCGGCCTCGGCGAACTGCTGGAGGGTGACGTAGGGGAAGAAGACCCGCTCGATGCCCTCCCGGTCGATCCGGCGCAGCAGCGCGGGCATGTCCCTGCGCTCCGCGTCGTCCACGAGGTGCAGCGTCCCGCCGCCGCACAGGGTGGAGAAGATCTCCTGGAACGACACATCGAAGCTGAGCGGGGCGTATTGCAGCGTCGCTCCCCCGACGACCCCGCTCGGCCTGCCGTTCTGCCAGGCCACCAGGTTCGCCAGCCCCCGGTGCGGCATCACCACCCCCTTGGGGGCGCCCGTGGAACCGGAGGTGAACAGCACGTACGCGGCCGTCCCGGGCGAGGGCTCGGGCAGCACGCCCTCGCCGGGTACCGGCTCGGTGACCGATTCCGCGGGCAGCAGCGGGGATACGGCGCCCACCAGAGCGGTGTGCCGGGCGTCGGCGACGACCCGGAACGGCCGCGCCTGCCGGAGCATCGCGGCGATGCGCTCCGCGGGGAACCCGGTGTCCAGCGGCACCACGGCGGG
>KL568564.1:55036-55277 GCA_000715605.1 Streptomyces speibonae
CCAGCGGCCCCACGGCGGCTCCCGCCATCAGGGTGCCGAGGAGCACCGCGACGGCTCGCGGGGAGCGGTCCACGGCCACGCCCACCAGGGCGTCGGGGGGCGGTTCCTCGGCGAGCAGCCGCCGCGCCACCGCCTCGGCGGCGGACAGCAGGCGCGCGTAGCTCCAGCGGCCCTCGCCCGTCACCACGGCTGTGGCGTCCGGGGTGGCGGCGGCCCGCTCGCGGAACAGCCGGACGACGCC
>KL568564.1:55470-59153 GCA_000715605.1 Streptomyces speibonae
GAACAGCCGGACGACGCCGGGCGGGGCGGCCGCCGCTTCGGCCCGGACGGGGCGCGGGGCGAGGAAGGCGGGGTCCGGTTCCCGCGCGGGGTGGTCGGCCAGGTGCCGCAGCAGCGCGATCCAGATCTCCCCGAGCTGGTCCGCCTGCGCGGGGCTGAAGGCGCGCCCGTCGCAGTCCAGGCGCAACCGCAGTCGCTCACCGCCGAGTTCGGTGTAGACGTTGGCGAGCAGCTCGAAGTCGGTCTCCTCCCACGCCCGGAACTCCCGCAGCCGGATGCCCGGCAGCGCCAGCACCGGGTCCAGCTGCCGGAAGTGCACGTAGTTGAAGGCCGTGCGCAGGACCGCGGCGCCGTGGTCCTCCTGGATGGCGCTGAGCGGGTAGCGCCGGTGCGGATGGCCCGACCGCTCCTGCCGGACGACCTCGCGCGCCTCGTCCAGCCAACTCGCGCCGCGCGTCCGCAGGCGCAGGGGCACGGTGTTGAGGAACAGCCCCGCGAGGCGTTCGGCGTGCTCCGCGTCCGGCCGCCCGTGGGTGATCACCCCGGTCGTCACGTCGTCCGTTCCGGCCAGCAGGCGCAGTACCTGGCAGTGGACCGCGGCGAACAGCGACTTCAGCGGCAGTGCCTGGTCCCGCGCGAGGCGCCGCAGCTTCCCGGCGAGCTCGTCGGGAAGCACGACGTGCCGGGTGAGCTGCCCGTCGTCGCCCGGCGCCTGGTAGGAGCGCAGCATGTCCAGCGCCGGCATCCCGGCCCCGTCCAGGAGGCGACGCCAGTGGCGCCTGCTGTCCGCCGAGTCCAGGGCCCGCCGCTCGTCGCGGACGAAGTGGGCGGCCGACGGCAGCGGACCGTCCGGCACCGGGCCGGTGTCCAGGCCCAGAAGATGCCCGTAGTCCTGGAGCAGTTCCCCGATCAGAGTGGCCACGCTGCCGCCGTCGAGCAGCGCGTGGTGGAAACTGAACACCAACTCCACCGTCGACGGCAGCACATGGACGCGCATGAGGTACAACGGAGCGCGCTCCACGGCGTACCGGTGGTGGCGCCGCCGCTCGATGTGGTCGAGGATCTCCTCCTCCGTCTCCTCGACGGAGCCGGACGCGGCGCGCGAGCGCAGATCGACGACGTCCAGGCCGCCGCTCACCGTGTCGTGCACGATCTGCACGGGCTCGGAGTGGTGCACCAGGTCGAACGAGGAGCGCAGCGCCGGATGACGGGCCGTCAGACGCGCGAAGGCCTGGCGGAACGCCGACTCCTCCCAGGCCACCTCCAGCGTGTAGCGGAACACGTCCCGGTAGACCGCCGAGCGCGCGTCGCGGCTGCTGTGGTAGAGCAGTCCGAGCTGCATCCGGGACAGCGGATGGGCGTCCTGAGCGCCCGCCAGCCGGGCCCGGTCCACGCGGGGGATCAGGGCGAACGGGGCCGGGGCGGGGTCCGGACCGGACGCGTCCGCCTCGGTGGAGACCCGGGCGGCGAGCGACGCGACGGTGGGGTGCCGCACCAGGTCGGTGGGGGAGAAGTACAGACCGCGCTTCTCGGCCAGGCTCCGAATCCTGAGCACCGTGATCGAGTCGCCGCCCAGGGCGTAGTAGTCGTCGTGGAGTCCCACGTGGTCCACGCGCAGCACCTCGGCCCAGACGGCGGCGAGCCGGGCCTCCACCGACCCCTCCGCCGGCCGCCCGGTCGCCGGTCCCGCCGGGTACTCCGGGGAGGGCAGCGCCGCGCGGTCGGTCTTGCCACTGGGGGTCAGCGGGATGTGCTCGATGCGCCGGAACAGCGCCGGCACCATGAACTCGGGCAGCTGCCGGCGTAAGCGCTCCCGCAGGTCCCGCGGCGAGAGGTCCTCCTCGGCCACGTAGTAACCGACGAGATGGACACCGCGCGCGGAGTCGGTGCGGTCGACCACCACGGCGTCGCGCACCCCGGGCACGGCGGCGAGCGCGGCGGCGACCTCGCCGGTCTCCACCCGGTTGCCGCGGATCTTGACCTGGCCGTCCAGCCGCCCCAGGTACTCGAGGTTCCCGTCGGCGAGCCACCGGGCGAGGTCGCCCGTCCGGTACAGCCGGCGCCCCGGCGTGAACGGGTCGTCGACGAACCGCTCGGCGGTCAGCCCGGGCCGGTCGAGATACCCACGGGCCACCTGCACACCGCCGATGCACAGCTCACCGGGCGCCCCGGCGGGCTGCGGCTCGTCCTGGTCGCCCAGCACGTACAGCTCCGTGTTGTCGATCGGCCGGCCGATGGGCACCCGCCGCACCGGCCGCGCGGAATCGGCGGGGCACTCGAAGCAGGACACGTCGACGGCCGCCTCGGTCGGCCCGTAGAGGTTCACCAGCTTCGGCGCGCCCGCGGTGCCGAAGACGCGGCGGAACTGCTCGACCCGCGCCGGGGGCAGCGCCTCGCCGCTGCAGAAGACGTACCGCAGCGAGCGGACGTCCGCCCTGCGGTCCGGCGACTCCTCCAGCAGATCGAGGAACGGCCCCAGCATCGAGGGCACGAAGTGCGTCACGGTGACCCGCCGTTCGCCGATCACCCGCACCAGTACCCGCGGATCCCGCTCCGCCCCGACCGGCGCGGGGGTGACCGCGCCGCCCGCGAGCGCCCACCAGAACAGCTCCCAGACCGACACGTCGAACGAGGCCGGGGTCTTGTGCAGGATCACGTCGCCCGCACCGATGGGATGGGCCCGCTGCATCCAGGCGAGGCGGTTGACCACCGAACGGTGCTCGACCATGACGCCCTTGGGCCGGCCGGTCGAGCCGGAGGTGTAGATGACATACGCGAGGTCGCGGGCGGTGGCGGCGGGGTCGAGGGGCGTGTCGTCACCGTCGAGCAGCTCATCGACACACAAGTGGACGGCGCCGCCCGCTCCGCCCCCGTCCTGACCGATGCCGGTCGAGCCGGCATCGGTCAGGACGGCCCTGGCGCGGCTGTCCCGCAGCATCAACGCGATGCGCTCGGCGGGATATCCGGGATCCACCGGCACATACGCACCCCCCGCCTTGAGCACACCGAGCACCGACACCAGCAGCAGCGGCCCGCGCTCCACCAGGACGGCGACCCGCTCGCCGGGGCCGACCCCCGCCGCGCGCAGGGACCGGGCGACCTGATTGGCAGCGCCGTCGAGCCGGCCGAAGGTCATCGGCGCACCTCCCGGCCCGGTGAGAACGGCACACCGGTCAGGGGTGCGCCGCGCCTGCTCCTCGAACAGGTCGTGCAGGGTCCGGTCGCCGGGATGGGGCACCCGGGGGCCGTGGGCGGCGGCGTCCAGGGCCCGGCGCTCCGCGGCGCCCAGCATGCGCAGGCTCCCGATCGGACGGTCGGGTTCCTCGACCGCGCCGCGGATCAGGGCCGTGACGTGTCCGGCGAGCGCCTCCGCCGGGAAGTCCTCGTCGAAGACGCCGAGGGCGTGGACGAGGGAGACCGTGACCTCGTCGGTGCCGCGCGGGTGCAGCACGTGCACGGCCAGGGCGTCCCGGGCGTGCGCGGGAGCCGTGCCCGTGGCCTTGCGGGCCACCCCGGCCACCGGGCGGCCGGGCGGCACCGGCAGATAGGACAGCGTCACATCGAACAACTGCGGCGCACCCTCCCCGCGGCGTGGCAGGGCGCGGAGCAGATCGCCCAGTGCCGGCCGCTCGTGGCGCCGCAGCTCTTCGGCGCCCGCCTCGGCGGCCTCGGCCACCTCCCGCA
>KL568564.1:59402-63131 GCA_000715605.1 Streptomyces speibonae
AGAGATGTGTATAAGAGACAGGGCCTACGGTCGCCAGCTCCTCGCCCGTCCTGCGGTTGAGCAGCGGCACGCCGATGACCACGTCGCCGGTGCGGTGCACCCGGCCGAGCCAAGTGGCGAACGCGGCGGCCACCACGGGGAAGACCGAGCGCCGCTGCTCGCGCAGCCGTCCCACCAGAGCGCTGTCGAGGGTGAAGGAGTACCGCCCGGTCCGCGCTCCCGCGTCCCCCGGGCGGCGGGTGAACAGGGCGGGCTCGACGTCACCGAGTGTGCGGCGGTGGACGTCCAGGTCCGCCCGGAACTGCGGGGACGCCAGGTAGCGGGCGTCCTCGGCGACGGCGTCCAGGTAGGAAGGGGCGGACCGGTCCAAGGGGGCGGCACCCGCCTTCACCCGTTCGTAGTCCTCGAAGACCTGCTCGGTGAAGAGCAGGATGCCGTAGCCGTCGGTGACGATGTGGTGGGCCTTGACGACCAGGTGGACCGCGCCGGGCCCCTCCCTGAGGAGGGTCAGCTCGACCATGCGGCCGCGGCGCAGCGGGAACGGGCGGGCCAGCGACCGTTCCACCCAGGAGCCGCAGGCGGCCCGGGGGTCCGCCTCGTCGGACAGGTCCACGACGCGGACCAGCTCACCGTCGGCGGCCGAGGCGACCTCGGGCGACACCCACTGGAAGGGCACGCCGTCGCGCTCGTCGAAGGACAGCGCCAGGGCGTCGTGGCGGCGCACGGCACGGGCCAGACACGCGCGCAGGGCGGGGACGTCCACCCGTCCCGTGAGACGTTCGTGGATGACGCAGTTGAACTGCGGATGGGTCTCGTCGATGGCACTCTCCGCCCAGATGTCCCGCTGGTGGGAGGTCAGAGGCGAAGGCGTCGGATCGGGCATCTCTCTCCTCGGACGTCGGATGTCGGACGTCGGACCGGTACCGGAGCGGGCGGGTCTCCGGTCAGCCCGCGGACGGCTGGGCCTGGACCATCTCCGCGATCAGCGCCCCCGCCAGCGCCCGCACGCTGTCGTGGGCCCACAGCAGCGTCGGGGACAGCCGGGTGCCGAACGCGGCTTCCAGCCGGTTGCGCAGCTCCAGGCTCATCAGCGAGTCGAGCCCGAGCGCCTTGAACGGGGCGTCCGGCTCGATCCGCCCCGGGGCGAGCCGCAGCACCCGCCCGGTGAGCTCGCGCACGACGTCCTCGGCGATACCCGCCCGCGCCTCCTCGGCGGCGGCCAGGATCCGGTCGCGCAGGACCCCGCCGGTCACCGCGGCACCCCCCTCGCCGCCACTGCCCGCGGCCTCGTGCAGGATCCGCCAGCTGGGCAGTGCGGCGGTGTCCGGATACGCCTCGAACCACCGCCGCAGGTCGAGCGGTACGTAGCCGACGACCGGCGTGTCGCGCTCGAGCATCCGCAGCAGCGCGGGCCAGGCCTCCCGCACCGGGAAGCCGCCCATGCCGCGCTCGTCCAGCCGGGCGCCGCGCCGCTCCTCCGCGGCGGCCAGACCGATGCCGGTGAACGGCCCCCACTGCACGCTCAGGGCGGGCAGGCCCCGGCTGCGGCGGTTCTCGGCCAGGGCGTCGAGGAAGGCGTTGGCGGCGGCGTACGCGGCCTGTCCGGTGTTGCCGACCAGCGCGGCGGCGGAGGAGAACAGCACGAACAGGTCGAGCGGGTCGTCGGCGGTCGCCTCGTCGAGATTGCGGGCGCCCGCCGCCTTGGGGGCCAGCACCTCGGCGATCCGGGACGGTGTCAGCGTGGCGATCGTGGCGTCGGCCAGCACCCCCGCGGCATGGAACACGCCGCGCAGCCGCGGCATGCGCGCCCGCACCGTGCGCAGTGCGTCGTGCACGGCCGTCGCATCGCCGACGTCGCACCGCAGCACCTCCACACGGGTACCGGCCTCGCGCAGTGCCCCGATGCGGGCCTCGGCCTCCGGTCCGGGCGCGGAGCGGCCCAGCAGAGCCAGCGAGCCCGCGCCGTGGTCCGCCAGGAACTCCGCCAGCGACAGGCCGAGGGCGCCCAGCCCGCCGGTGACCAGATAGGTCGCGTCGGCCCGGAACCGGCCGTCCGGCAGCGGCACCGGAGCCACGCCCCCGACGGTGGAGGGATCGCTGAGGACGAACTTGCCGATGTGGTCGCCGTGCGACAGCTCCCGCAGCGCTTCCACCGCTTCGGCGAACGGGCGGGTACGCAGCGGAAGCGGGGCGAGCGTGCCGTCGGCGACGCGGTCCCATACGTCGGAGAGGACCCGCGCGAAGCGCCGCGGCCGGCGTTCCATCAGCCCGGCGAGGTCCACCGCGCTGAAGCTGACGCCCTTGCGGAACGGGTCCAGGGCGAGCCGGCGGCCGCCGTGGATGTCCTTCTTGCCGAGTTCGACGAAGCGCCCGTCCTCCGCGAGCACATCGAGCCCGGCGGGGATGGCCGCCCCGGTCAGGGAGTTCAGCACCACGTCGACGCCGCGTCCCGCGGTGGCCGCGCGCACGCCGGACGCCCAGCCGAGGTCCCGTGAGTCGAACACGTCGGTGACGCCGAGGGAGGCCAGGTGCCGGCGCTTGGACTCGCTCCCGGCGGTCGCGAGGACGCGGGCCCCGAGCAGCCGGGCCACCTGCACGGCGGCGAGCCCGACCCCTCCGGCGGCCGAGTGGATCAGCACGGTCTCGTCCCGTTCCAGGCGGGCGAGGTCGACGAGTCCGTACCAGGCGGTCGTCATGGCCAGGGGCAGGGCGGCGGCCTCCGCGTCACCGAGTCCGTCGGGAACCGGACGGGCATGCTCGGCGCGGACCGTCACGCGGTCGGCCAGGGCGCCGAACACGCAGGCCACCACGCGCTGTCCGGTGACGAACCCGGTCACCTCCGGGCCGACGGCGACGACCCGGCCCGCGCACTCGCCGCCGAGCAACCCGGCGCCGCCCGTGGGATCGGGGTAGGTGCCGAGCGCCTTCATCACGTCGATGAAGTTCAGCCCGGCCGCGGTGACTTCGAGCTGGATCTCTCCCGGCCCGGGCGGCCGCTCGCCCGCCGGCCGGGCCCGTACGCCCTCCCAGAGGCCGGGCCGGGTGACGGCGAGCCGGAACGGCTGCCGCACGGCGCGCAGCGGGGGCCACGCCACGTCCTGAGCACCGGGGGAGTCGGCCCGGGTGAGCCGGGCGGCCAGACGGGTCCCGCCGCGCAGGGCGACCTGGTCCTCGTCGTCGGCGCCGAGGAGTTCGGCGGCACAGGCGCCGGCCCAGCCGTCGTCGGCGGGGTCGACGTCCACCACGCGGGACCGCAACTCTCCGTGCTCGCGGCGCAGCACCCGGGCGTATCCCCAGTACAGGGCGGCACCGGGGTCGGGACGGTCGCCCGCGGCGGCCGCCTGGGCGGCGCCCGTGACCACGGTCAGCCGCGGTGGACGGGGCAGCGCCGCGCAGGCGCGTACGACCTCGGTCAGCGCCGCGAGCCCCCGTTGCCGGGCGGCGGGATCCGCCTCGGGCGGGGGAGCGGCGAACACGACACCCTCGGGCGCGGTCGCACCGCCCAGTACGCCCCCGTCGTCCGGCGCGGCCACCCGGCAGACCGTGGCGCCGCGGGCCGCCAGGGCGTCGGCGAGGGGGTCGGCGAGGCCGCCCGGGTCGCCGCAGACGATCCACGGCCCGGTGGGCGCGGGAGCGGTCCGAAGCCCGGCGTCCGTGACGTCGGTCCACCGCGACAGGTGCAGGCGCTCGGCGTCCACGGCCCCGGGGGACACGGCACGCGCCGTCGCC
>KL568564.1:63356-65445 GCA_000715605.1 Streptomyces speibonae
TGGACAGCACCGGCCGGCGGTCGCCGTCGAAGACGTGCACGTCCACGGTGCCGTCGTCGTGCCGAACGGCATGGGACCGCACCGTGGTGACCGGCTCGCCGGGGGACGCGAACACCCGGACCCGGCGTATCGCGGTCGGCACCAGGGCCGTATCCGCCGCGTCCTGGTCGAACAGCGCCAGGGAGACCTGCAGGGCTCCGTCCCACAGCGCGGGGTGGAGCAGGAACTGCCCTGCGGCGCCCCGCAGTTGCTCGTCCAGCACCGCCTCGCCCAGCGCCTCACGGCCGTCCGGCCGCCGGTGGAGCGCGCGCACACAGCGGAAGGCGGGGCCGTAGTCGAGCCCGCGCCCGGCGGCCTCGCGGTAGAAGGCACCGGTGTCCGCCGGCTCCGCCGTGGCGTCCCAGCCGGGCCAGGTCGCACCGGCGGCGGCGTCGTCCAGGTAGCCGGCCCGCGCCGAGGCGTGCTCGGTCCAGGCGGTGCCGTCGGGGGTCAGCGACAGTAATCGGAGACTCCCCCCTTCCCCCATGTCGTCGCGCCACTCGACGGCCAGCCGCCGGGGGGCCTCGCCGGCGAACGCGACCGCGGCGCTCAAGGTGACGTCGTGGAGGGTGCGCGGTGCGGAACCCGACCGTGCCCGCGCCGCGTCGACCGCCAGCGCCAGGGTCGCGGCACCCGGCAGGACGGCCGTGCCGTGCACCCGGTGGTCGGCCAGCCAGGGCAGGTCCGCCGTGCCGACGTCCAGGACGGCGTGCCAGACGTCCCGTTCGCCGGGCGAGGGCTCCAGCCGGACGTCGAGCCCGCGGACCGCCCCGGAACGGTCGGACGTCCCGCCGTCGGCGAACCAGTGGCGCTCGGGCCGCATCGGATACGCGGGCAGCGGCACGGGGGCACCCCGGGGCAGGTCGCCGAAGGGTTCCAGGCCGGCGGTGTAGCCGAGGGCGAGCGCGCGGGCGAAGGCCTCCGGGCCTCCCTCGCCCCGGCGCAGCGTGGCCAGCGTCGCCACGGGCCGTGCCTGGGCGGCGATCAGCTGCTCGACGGCCGGGGTGAGGACCGGATGCGGGCTGATCTCCACGACGTGCGTGACGCCGTCCGCCAGCGCGCGGCTCATGGTGTCGGCGAACAGCACCGGGCGGCACAGGTTCGCCGCCCAGTAGGCCGCGTCCATCCGGGAGCCGTCGACCGGCTCGGCGTGCACCGTGGAGAGCAGCTCCAGGGTGCCCGGCCGCGGGGCGGTCTCCGCGAGCGCGTCCAGCAGGTCGTCGCGCAGCGCGGTCATCTGGGCGCTGTGCGAGGCGTAGTCGACGTTGACGAGCTTGCAGTAAGTGCCGTCCGCCTCCAGCCGCTCCCGCAGCGCGAGTACCGCGTCACCGTCCCCGGACAGCACGCAGGACGTCGGCCCGTTGTGCGCGGCCAGCGAGATCGCGTCCCCGTACGGACGGATGGCCGCGAGGGCGGCGTCGCGGTCGAGGTCCACCGCCATCATGCGCCCGTGCCCGCAGGTCCGGCGGACGATCGCGCTGCGCCGCGCCACGACCAGCGCGGCGTCCTCGTACGACAGCGCTCCGGCGAGCACGGCCGCGGCGATCTCGCCCTGGCTGTGGCCCAGGACGACGTCGGGTTCCACACCGGCGGCCCGCCACAGCGCGGCCAGGCCCAGTGACATCGCCCAGGACACGGGCTGCAGGGTGTCGACGCGGTCCAGCCAGTCGTCGCCGGACTTCCCCGAGAACACGTCCAGGAGCTCCCAGTCGACGTGCGGGCGCAGGGCGTCGGCGCACCGTGCCACCACGTCGGCGAACAGCGGGCTGTCGCGGTACAGCTGCTCGCCCATGCCGCTCCACTGCGAGCCCTGCCCGGGGAAGACGAACGCGGTGCGTCCACGGGGTACGGCACGGCCCGTCACCACCGTCGCCCGGTCGCCGTCCTCGGGACGCCGGGACACGGCGGTCAGCGCGGCCGGCAGCTCGCCGGGGGTGCCGGCGAGCAGGGCCGCCCGCACGGGGAAGTGGTCGCGGTGCCAGGCGAGGGTTCCGGCCAGGGCGCGGACGGCGGCGGTGGTGTCCGGGCCGTCCGCCACCCGCTCCGCGAG
>KL568564.1:65623-68699 GCA_000715605.1 Streptomyces speibonae
CCGCCACCCGCTCCGCGAGCTGCGCGGCCCGTTCGGCCAGTACGGCGGGTTCGTGGGCGGACAGCGGGACGAGTACGGGGAGCCCGGTGGGCGGACGCTCCGGGCGGCTCCGCGCCGACGCCGTGGCCCGGGCGGAGCCGGACGTGCGGTGTCCGGAGTCCTCCCCGGGCGGCGCGGCGACCACCACGTGGGCGTTGGTGCCGCCCCAGCCGAAGGAGCTGACGCCGAGCCGGACGGGACCGATGCGCGGCAGTTCCAGAGGATCGCGCAGCACCCGCACGTTCAGGTCGTCGAAGGGGATGCCGGGATTGAGCACCTCGGCGTGCAGGCTCGGCGGCACCACCCGGTGCCGCAGCGCGAGCAGCACCTTGAACAGCCCGGCCATCCCGGCGGCGGCCTCCAGATGCCCGATGTTCGTCTTGACCGAGCCGATCGGCAGGGGGCCGGTCGTACGGTGCCTGCCGACGGCGTGGCCGAGCGCGCCGGCCTCCGCCGGGTCGCCGCGCCGGGTGCCCGTTCCGTGGGCCTCCACATAGGCGAGGGAGTCCGCGGGGACCGCGCCCGGGCGGTCCCCGTAGACGCTCGCCAGCAGTTCCGCCTGGGCGTCCGCGCTGGGGGTGACCATGCTCTCGTCACCGCCGTCGTTGTTGACCGCCGTGCGCTCGATGATCCCGTGGACCGTGTCGCCGTCCGCCAGCGCGCGCGACAGGGGCTTCAGGCAGACGGCCGCCACGCCCTCGCCCCGGACGAAGCCGTCGGCGGACGCGGAGAAGGCGGCACAGCGGCCTTGGGGGGACAGGCCGCCGAAGTGGGTGAGTCCCACGGACACGTCCGGGGACAGGATCAGGTTGGCCGCACCGACGATCGCGGTGTCGGTCTCGCCCGATCGCAGTGCCTGCACCGCCAGGTGCAGCGCGACGAGCGAGGAGGAGCAGCCCGATTCGACGGTGAGGCTGGGACCGCGCAGCCGCAGGACGTAGCTGATCCGGGCGGCGAGCACGTCCAGGGCGCTGCCGACGAGGCTGTGCTGGGTGGGCCGTGCTCCGTGTTCCCTGCGGAGGATCTCGTAGTCGTGCCACGATGCCGCGACGTAGACCCCCGTCCGGGAGCCCTTGAGGTCCGCCGTGCGCTGCCCCGCGTCCTCCAAGGCGCGCCAGACGACCTCAAGGAGCAGCCGTTGCTGGGGGTCCATGTCGGCCGCTTCCCTCGGGGAGATCCCGAAGAAGCCAGCGTCGAACCGGTCGACGCCGTCGAGGAAACCGCCGACCGCCTGCACGGTCCTGCCGGGGTCGAGGGGCCGGGCGGCGTCCCAGCGGTCGGCGGGGACGGGGCGGATGGCGTCGGCGCGCTCGGTCAGGAGTCTCCACAGTGCCTCCGTGTCGGGCGCGCCGGGGAACCGGCCCGCCATGCCCACGACGGCGATGGCATCGTTGTCAGCGTCCACTACGGCACCCAATCTCTCAGGGGGATCTCTCGACGGGATCTCTGCAGGGGGACGAGAAGGGCACAGCGCGCTCACCGGGGCGCGCGAGGTGCGGCCGAATGGTCTGCGTCGGAGGCATCCGTGAGATCGTCACATGCCTCCGCCTCCGCCCCGTCACTTTGACCGCCCGCTGTCGCCGCCGCAACGCCCGCACCAGCACCGTTCCGCTGAACGGAACGCTCTTTGCCCAGATGTAAGCACCACATCCGAACGGTTCAGGCCAGGCGCGAACACAAGGACGCGCTATCTGTGAGGATTTGTTCACCGCCCTGACTATTCATGATCGTGCGATGACCTCGCTCTAGGTGCCCCGGCGCTGACACTCACGAACTGAACGAGCGTCAACAGCGACCGCGCGGGGGTGCATTCGGGTCAATCTGTGGATCGCGTCCTGAATGGGCGGACCGTTGGAGCGTTTCTGTCCATGAAATCCCTGAATCTCACGAACCCCCCTTTTCGGCCGCATCCGAACGATTCCCAAAGGTTTGTGCCAGCCGGAAACGAGCCGTGCACGCGGCCACGCCCCGCGTGCCGTACGGAGTGCCGACACGCGACGCGACCGCGCCCGTCACACGCGGCGCTCGGGCTTCTTCGCCGACCTGGCCATCCAGCCCTGACACGCCCATCGCGCCAGCCCCCCGACAACAACGGACACCAAAATGGCGCCCCAGTCGATGACATGCGGGAGCCCAGGAAAGAACCCGAAGAACGCGAGGCCCCCCACCAGCCCCACGACGAACGCCACGATCCCTGCCCGCCGACGCCGGCTTACCTCCGCCTGTTCGGCCTCTGGATCCTGCTGCTGTTCGGTCATGAGCGAACTCACTTCGTGATGTGGTGGCACTGGCTCACACGCCGCACCCCGGTGACGTAGAGGTGGGCACACGCCTTGCCGTAACGAGGCAGCGTCTGAGGGCGGTTGTTCCGCATCGGATCGATCTTGCACTCGTAGTGCGTCTTGCCGCGCGAGGTGCGGTAGGTCCTGTTGTCCGTATCGGCGTACGCGAAGTCGATGCGCCAGTTGCAGAAGCCGTTGCCGAGCGCGGCGACGAAGGCGCAGTCGACGCCGGCGTTCTGATACGTGATCTTTCTGCCGCCTCCCCGGATGACGTGCGTGAACATGCAGCCGGTCGGAACCTTCATGGTCGCGCCGCCCACGCTGTACTCGAAGGTCTGGACCGGAGTCGAGCCGACGGCACTGGCGTGCGCCGTGCCCGGGGAGGAGGACACGAGTGCCCCCAGCGTGGCGAACACGGCGGTGAGGCGTGCGAGGTACGGCCTGGTCAAGGCGGCTCCCTTACGGTGAACTTCTGTCGATCACCGGGGCCAACGGTGGTGTGGGCAGGTCGGTTTCAGGAAAACGGTCGTTCTCAGCAACATGAGCGTCGAGGTGCGTGTGGAGTTGACCAGCGACGCTCATGGCTGCGCGACAGCGTCTCCCGTGCCTCGGCACTGGCCGCGGCGAGTGACATCGGCGTGATGCTTTCCTGGCTGATGTGTCCCGGGTCGCGCGGCAACGTGCTGTTCGAGGGTGCCTGAGGAGGGCCGGCCGGAGCGGGTGCTGTATGCGCCGGATGTGTTGGACGAGCCGGT
>KL568564.1:68926-69183 GCA_000715605.1 Streptomyces speibonae
GGAGCCGGTGGAGTGGCAGGTGCCGAGGGAGTGACCGGCACGCCCTTCGCGCCGACTCCGCCCGGAGCGACCCAAGACCCCCGCGCCGAAGGCCTCGCTCGTGAAGCCCGCGGCCGGGAAGACGTCACCCTCCCCCGAAGGTGGCGTCCCCCCGGCCGCTCCCCCGGCGCCGGAAATGGTTCTGGTGTCCGCGGTGGACCGTGCTGTCACCAGCACATGAGGGCTGTCCTGCCCGGGCCCCACGTAGAGTACAGGCG
>KL568564.1:69447-71440 GCA_000715605.1 Streptomyces speibonae
GCGAGGAAGCGGGGCTCGCCGTCCCGTTCCTCGAACAGCACCAGGACCCGGTCGCCGTCGCCGAACGTGCCCACCGAGTAGGCACGGGTCATCGGCGGTTCGATGACGTAGTCCGCCTGCTCGCCGGGGCCCAGACGCAGCGGCGCCGAACGGAACGGCACCAGTGCGGGAGGCGGTGACGGAGCCGCGGGCGGATACCGGCGCAGCACGAACTCCTTGTCCGCGGCGGACAGGGTGCCGGGCGGGTGCACGCCCCCGCGGTACTGCTCCGGCTCCAGGATCAGCCCGGGCGGCAGCGCGAACTGCATGACCGACTGCGGGTCCCAGACGGAGCTGTTGGCCTCGTCCGGGCCGAGCGTGCGCAGGATGTTGCGGTACGTGCTGTCCCGGCTCCAGTGGTTCGGGGCGCCCGCCATCTCGGCGTACACCGCTTCCTCGTCCCAGTGCAGCCCGGCGTACGGACTCTGGTGCTCGTGCAGCATGCCGAGCGCGTGCCCGATCTGGTGCAGGGCCGTCGCCCGTCCGCCCGGCGCGGTCAGGTCCCAGCCGAAGTTCATCGTGCGCTCGTGCACACCCTTGTGCAGCGCCTCCCGCCCCACGGCCGACCAGGAGCCGCCACCGGCCTGGAACCCGATGCGCAGCTCCGCCTCGGTGCGGTCACGGACCTCGGCGAACGTCACCCCGAGCCCGAGGTCCCGCCACTCGGCGAAGCACTCACGCACCACGTCCCGCTGTTCCTCGGCCCCGCCCCAGGACACCCACCGGGTCCGCCCGGCACCGGGTACGGCGATCTCCGAGCCGTCCGTGTCGCCGTCGAAGAAGCAGTAGTGCAGCACCGTGCCGTTGACCCACAAGCGCCGCCCGCCGGCCAGCGCGCGGAGCCGCTCGGCGGCCAGGCCCGGCGCGAACGCGGGCGCCGGCTCCCGAGGCAGCGAGCAGTGGCGAACGGTCATGGACGACAGCCTGCCCCGCCACCCCGGCGAGGCGCCTGAGCCGGGGTCTGCTCAAGTCCCGGTGTATCAGATCTGAGTAGCGGGGCTCCTGTTCTCGTGACGACTTCACGACAGGGCACCATCGGGATGCAGGAGACCGGCACGCGGGAGACGGACACGACGGAGCCGGCGGCGCGCCGGCCCTGGCCGTTCACCGGGCGGGAGGACGAGCTCGAGCAGATACGCCACTCCCTGCGGGGCGCCGGGCGCGGCATCGTGGTGACGGGTCCGGCGGGCCGGGGCAAGACCCGACTCGTCTCCGAGGCCGTACGCGGCACCGACTGCGCCCGCGTCACCGGGACGCCGCAGAGCCGGCACCTCCCGTTCGCCGCCTTCGCCCCGCTGCTGCCCGCGCCCGCCACCCTGCACGGCGCGCTGCACCACCTGTCCGGCATACGCACCCTGCTGATCGACGACGCCCACCTGCTCGACGACGCCTCCGCCGCGCTGCTCCACCAGCTCGCCGTGCACGGCCGGGTCCGGCTGCTGGTCGTCGTCACCGACGGCGAGCCCGTGCCGGCCGCCGTGTCACGCCTGTGGACCGGGGAACTGCTGCCCCGGCTGCCCCTGGCGCCCCTGCCCCGTGAGCACACCATGCGCCTGCTCGGGGCGGACGCGGACGACGCCCCCGAACCGCTCACCGCCCACCGGCTGTACCGCCTGTGCGACGGTGACCTGCGGTTGCTGAGGGAACTCGTGGACGCCGTACGCCGACCCGCCCGGACCGCCGCCGCCCCGCGCACCTGGACCTGGCGCGGGCCCGTGCCCCTGACACCCGCGGTGCGCACCCGCACCGCCCGCCTCCTGGACCGCGCCCCCGGCCCGGAGCGCGACACCCTCGACCGGCTCGCCTTCGCCGAACCCCTGCCCCTCGACGCCGACGACCTCGACCTCACCGCTCTGGAACACCTGGAGGCCGAGGGCCTGATCGACGTCGACGACCACGACCGCGTCCGCCTGGCCCACCCCCTGCACGGCCCGGTGCTGCGCCTGTCTCTTAT
>KL568564.1:71644-71794 GCA_000715605.1 Streptomyces speibonae
GCTGCGCGCCCGCCGGCTCACCCGCCCGTCCGGCGCCCACGGTCCCGCCCTGGACGCCGAGGCGGCGGAGCTCACCCGGCGGATCGACCGCGCGGATCTGGCGGCCGTCCCGGCGCCGGTGGGGGACTGGCTGGTGGGCGAGGGCCTGCC
>KL568564.1:72022-72671 GCA_000715605.1 Streptomyces speibonae
TGCCGGTACCGGCCGGATACGCGGCCCTGCGCGCCCGGTGCGCACGACTGCGCGGCGAGCTGCGGGAGGCGGCCGCATGGGCCCGCGAGGGGCTGGACGCCGCCCCCGACGACGCGTCCTGCCGCGCGGAACTCGCCCGCGCGGAGGGGCTCCCGGACCCGGACACCGACCCCTACGACGCGGTACGCCTCGGCACCCCCGAGCGGGCCGCCGGCCGGCTCACCGGCGTCTTCGCCGACCACGCCGACGCCCTCGCGCGGGGAGACGGGCCCGCCCTGGACCGCGTGGCGGCGGAACTCGAGGGGCGCGGCTTCCTGCTGTTCGCCGCGGAGGCGTACGCCCAGGCCGTCTCCGCCCACCGGGAACCGCTGGCCGCGCGCACCGCGCGTACGCGCGCCGTCGCGCTCGCCCGCCGTTGCGGGAACGCGCACACGCCCGCGACGGCCGGCCTGGTCCTCGGCGAACTCACCGCCCGGCAACGGCAGATCGTCGCCCTCGCCGCGGCAGGGCTGAGCAACCGCCAGATCGCCGAACGGCTCACCCTGTCCGTGCGTACGGTCGGCAATCACCTGTACGGCGCGTACACCCGGCTCGGTGCGTCCGGCCGCCGCGCGGTGGTGGTCGCCTGAAGCTGTCTCTTATACACATC
>KL568564.1:72854-73633 GCA_000715605.1 Streptomyces speibonae
ATGTGTATAAGAGACAGGTGCATGGCTGGTCGCTCCCGCGTGGCGGCGCCGCACGGCGACACGGCCCCGCGCCGCTGAGGGGGTGCACCGGACCCACGTACCAGGAGGGCGGGAAACCACGATGCACCGCAGCCGCCGGCATCAGGCTCACGCCGCCCCGAACGCCGTGAACGCCCAGCCCGTGGCCCGGTGCACCGCGTCCTGCGGGAGGGCCGCGCGGGCGTCGCGCAGCGCCTCCGCCAGGCACAGGCCCTGGTCGAGCGCCGCGTGCAGCGCCAGCATCAGCGGGACGACCGCCGCGTCGTTCACCGGCGCGCTGCACGCCACCACCCCCGCCGTGCCCAGCGGCAGCAACGCCGTGACCAGACCGAGGAGTTCGTCGGCCCCGACCGTGGCGAACCGCGCGGTGTCGCAGCACGACAGGATGATCCGGTACGGGCTGCGGTCCAGCCGCTCGAAGTCGTGCACGATCAAGGGGCCGTCGGCCATCCGCAGCGAGGAGAACAACGGGCCGTCCGCGCGGAACACGCCGTGCGCCGCGATGTGCGCCAGCGCCGCCCCGTCCAGCTCGCCCAGCACCCGCGGCACCGTCGCGTCCGCGTACTCCAGAACCGTCGCACCGTCGTAGCGGCCGGCCAGCTCGGACACCTCCGCGCCGCCCGTCGCCAGACCCGGGCCGCGCACCAGAACCTGACGGCCCCGGCGCGGCGGCGCCGTGTCCTTCGCTCGCAGCCAGCTGCTCGCCGAGGGCGACACCGTCGCCACCTTCTCCCGCAGCG
>KL568564.1:73727-76813 GCA_000715605.1 Streptomyces speibonae
GCCGGCACTCCGCCCCCGGATGGGCCAGCCGCCGCAGCCCCGCCTGCACATGCTCCGCCTCGGTCTCCGCCGCCGCCAGCGGCCCCGCCTCGAACCGCCGCACCCGGCCCTGCCCGCACAGCAGCACCTGGACGCGCCCGTCGAGCACGGCGAGCTCCACCAGCTGGGCGTCACCGCTGTCGCGCAGCCGCGCGAGGAGCCGGCCCACGTCGAAACGGTCACCGCCGTCGGCGGCCGCACCGCGCATGTGCAGCGTCCGGGAGCGGATCTCCCGTTCCAGGCGCCGCTGTTCGCGCTCCAGGGCCGGTACGGGCCTGCCCTCCATCCGGGCCTCCTCCGCGCGGGCGGCGATCTCCCGGTAGGCGGTCATGCCGCTGAGCAGTGCCGGGTCGGCCGGCGGCCGGGTGGGCGGTGCGGACAGCGCGGTGGCCCGCCAGCGTTCGCTCCACACCAGCAGCCGCCGCGGCCCGCCCGAGACCAGACTGGCCCGCTGCGCGAGGGCGGCCAGCTCCGCGCCCTGGGCGGTGGCGCGGGCCCGCAGCTCCGAGGCTCCGAGCGTCATCCGGTGGTCGTCCAGCACGTCCAGGCCGCGCCGGCAGGCCTCCAGCACACCCCGCGCGGAACCGGCGGCCTGCGCGCGCAGCGCCTGCGCCGCCCAGCCCGTCATCCGCGCGAGCGGCGGCCCGACCCGTCTGCTGCGCGCCGCGACCGCCAGATGCGCCTCCGCGTCCGCCGTCCAGCCGAGATCGAGCGCGATCCGGCCCGCCAGCAACGACGCCTCGGGAGCGGCCGGAGCGCCGAGCGCCGCCAGCTTCTCCGCCACCGCCGACGCGTCCGCGACCAGCCGGCCCGACCCGCGCCCGGCCGCGTGCCGGGCCTCGGTCAGCACCAGCCGCGCGTGCGTCTCCCACCAGGTGCGCCGCTGCCCCGCGAACAGCCGCACCGCGAGCGCCGCCCGCGCGATGGCCGTCTGCGGTTCGCCGGCCACCCGCGCCGCCCGCGCGGCGGCCCGCAGCAGCTCCGCCTTGCGCGTCGACTGCCCGCCGATGCCGTCCAGTGCCCTGATCGCCGTGTCCGCCTCGGCGAGCGCCTCCGCGGGCAGACCCGCCGCCATCAGCACCTCGCAGCGCCGGATGCTGAGCATGAACGTCGGCGTGCCCAGCTTGGCGTACCGCACCTCCGCCTCGTCGAGCAGCCGCAGCGCCGCCGGGATGTCGCCCGCGCGGAACGCGGCCAGCCCCCGGCTCTCCACGGCGTCCGCCTTGTCGTGCTCCTGGCCGGTGGTGTCCCACAGTGCCTCCGCGGCCGTGAAGTCGGCGTCCGCCCGCTCCACGGCGCCCAGCGCCAGATGCACCGTCGCCCGCAGCGTCAGCGCACGCGCCGTCCAGATCACGTCGTCGGCCTGCCGCAGGACCGGGATCGCCCGCCGTACGTCCTCCAGCGCCTCCTTGTGATGGCCGAGGACCCACCACGAGTACGCCCGGCGGTACAGCACGCGCGCGCGTGTGTGCCCCGTTCCGCGCTCGACGCCCCGCCGCAGGGCGTCCATGCCCTGCCGGGTGCGCCCGGCGTGCACCAGCGCGACGCCGAGCGTGGCCAGGACGTCCGCCTCCCGCTCGGCCGAGTCCGCGCGCGCCGCCCAGTCCCTGGCCCGCCGCAGATGGCTCAGGGCGAGCCGCATGTCGCCGAAGTCCCGCTGCCAGATGCCGAGCACCTGATGGGCGACGGAGGCGTGCAGCGGCGCGGGGTGGTCGTCCAGGACCTCTTCTGCCCTCGCCCGGGCCTCACCCGGGTCGGCGAACACCATCGGCAGCAGTTCCAGCACCGTGTCGCATCCCGCTGTCACCCCACGATGGTAGTGGTCTCAACAGCACCCCACAGGCCGGTCGTTGTATCAAACGGCCGTCTTGTGGCTCTGCATCACGACAGCTCGGCGGCCCCGGCCGCCACCGTCCGAGTGGAGGGCATGCCATGGCACCACAGCGATTCCGTGAGCAGTTCGCACAGATCCAGCGCTCCATGCCCGACGTCCCCCTGGCGATCGGGCCGGACGACGCGGGCGAGTTCCTCTACGAGAAGGGTGTCGTCCTCGCCCGCGACGGGGAGGAGGCCCGCGTCGTCGAGGACACCGTGCGCTCGCACTTCACCACCTTCTCCGGAGTCACCCCGGACCAGGTGCGCCGCGCGAGCCCCGAGACCAACCGCTCCGGCATCACCCGCATCCAGGTCGCCGACCCGGGCCAGGGCGACGGCAGCGGCGACCCGGCGGTCGCCGGCGCCCTGCGCGCGCTCTCGGCGACCGAGGGCCGCGCCGGACGCCGGCTGATCAGCCGCAACCACGTGGTGTCCATCGCCGTCAACGCCTGCCCCGGCGACGAACCCGTGCCCGTCGCGCGCGGCGGCCGGCCCAACCCGGCCGCCGCCGAGACCGCGCACGACCCGGACACCGCCGTCGACGTCCTCGTCATCGACACCGGCCTCACGCACGACCACGGCTCCTACCCGCTGCTCGCCCACACCCACGGCGACACCGAGGCCGCCGAGTGCGACGAGGACGGGGTCCTCCAGCAGTACTGCGGCCACGGCACGTTCATCGCCGGACTCGTCGCCGCCGTCGCCCCCAACACCGACATCACCGTGCGGGGCACACTCAACAACGCCGGCGCGATGCTGGAGTCCGAGTTCGGCGAGAAGCTCTTCGAGGCGGTCGACCGGGACGGCTGGCCCGACGTCCTCAGCCTCTCCGCCGGCACGTCCAACGGCCGGACCGACGGCCTCCTCGGCATCGACGCCTTCATGCGGGAACTGCGCGAGCAGCGCACCCTCCTGGTCGCCGCCGCCGGCAACAACGGCAGCGCCACCCCCTTCTGGCCCGCCGCCTACGCCGGCCTGCCCGGCTACGAGAACGCGGTGCTGTCCGTCGGCGCCCTGCGCACGGACGGCGAGTTCGGCGCCTGCTTCAGCAACCACGGCGGCTGGGTGAAGGCCTACGCGCCGGGCGAGCGCCTCGTCAGCGCCCTCACCGGCTTCGACAGCCCCGTGCCGTACGTGTACCAGCACTCCACCTACGACGCCTGCCGCTACGG
>KL568564.1:77053-79673 GCA_000715605.1 Streptomyces speibonae
GCTACGCCTGCACCTGCCGTCACCCGCGTCACACCGGGGTACTGAGCGAGGAGGGCGGCTCCGGCAAGCCGGACCAGGTGATGTTCGAAGGGCTCGCCCAGTGGAGCGGTACCTCGTTCGCCACCCCCGTCGCCGTCGGCATGATCGCCGCCCACATGAGCGGGCAGGCGGAGACCGACCCGCGCAAGGCCCGCCGTCAGCTGCTGGACGCCAACGCGGACTTCGCCGAAGTGCGCGGGGCGCACGTTCCCGCGCTGCTGCCGCCTACCTGGCGCCCGCTGCCCGTCTCACCACCGTCCGCGCGGGCATGAGGACCGGAGTCCCTCCTTCCACGGCGTACCATGACGTGCCGTACACGAGGGGTGGGACCGTGGAGCGTAGTGAAGTCGGCGCGTTGGTCCGGTCCGCTGTCGACGGCGACGCGGCGGCCTGGAAGGCGATCGTGGAAGGTCTGGGCCCCCTGGTGTGGTCCGTGGTGCGCGCGCACCGGCTCTCCGACGCCGACGCGCACGAGGTCTACCAGACCGTCTGGTTCCGTTTCGCCCAGCATCTGGGGCGGATCAGGGAACCGGAGAAGGCGGGCTCCTGGCTGGCCAGCACGGCGCGGCACGAGTGCCTGAAGGTGCACCGCAACGCGCGCCGGCTGATGCTGACCGACGACCCGCAACTGCTCGACCGCGTCAGCGAGGACGACACGCCCGAGCAGTCGCTGCTGGATTCGGAGGCGGCGCGTGAGCAGAGCGAACGCGTGCGGCGGCTGTGGCAGGAGTTCGAGGAACTGGGCGAACGGTGCCGGCAGTTGCTGCGTGTGCTCATCGCCTCGCCGCCGCCCAGCTATCAGGAGGTGTCCGCCGCGCTCGGCATCGCGGTGGGCAGCATCGGACCGCTGCGCCAGCGCTGTCTGCGCCGGCTGCGGGCCCGGCTCGAGGCACGGGGGGCCATATGAGGGACACGAACGGTGTGAACGGCGACGGGTTCGACGAGCGGGTCGACGGGGCGCCGTTGGAGGAAGAGCTCCGGCGGGCGGCGGCCGTGCTGGATCCGTTGCCTCCGGCGCTGCTGCAGGTCGCGATCGACGCGTACGCGTTGCACGACCTCGAGGCCCGGGTGGCCGAGTTGACCTTCGACTCGCTGGTCGACGCGATTCCGGTGCGGGGGGCCACGGACGCGCCGCGCATGCTGACGTTCAGCGCGGGGGAGGTGATGCTGGACGTCGAGGTGACGCCGGAGGGCTTGATGGGGCAGGTGATGCCGCCTCAGCCGGCCCGGATCGAGGTGCTCGGGGGGCCGGGCGGCGCGGTGCCGCTGGCCGCGGACGAGATGGGGCGGTTCCGTGCGGATACGGCGCCGTCCGGGCCGTTCGCGTTGCGGCTGCGTACGGGGGAGGACGTGGTGGTGACGGAGTGGTTGCGGGCGTGAGCCTGCGGGGCGGGTGGGCGAGGGGGAGTTCCGCCCCCGCCGCCCCTTCCCGTCCCGACTCCGGGGGCGCTGCCCCCGGGCCCCCGCTCCTCAAGCGCCGGAGGGGTTGGGCGGGCCGGGGGGCGCTGGCCCACGACCCCTGCTCCTCAAGCGCCGGAGGGGCTGGGTGGGGCGGAGGGGGTGGTTTGGGCCGCGTCGGCCAGGGAGGCCAGGGACTCGGCGAGGGCCTGCAGGCCGGGGCCCGCCGGGCCGCCCGGCTCCGTCATGTAGGTGTCGCGGCGGATCTCCACCATCAGCGCGGACACCTCCGCCCGCTTCCCGTAGTACTCCAGCGGCACGTACGTCCCGGCGAAGGGGCTGTCCAACCCCGTCTCCCCGCAGCGCGCGAACGCCTCGCGGGCCGCGGCGAGCAGTGCGGGCGGGGTGTGGAAGGAGTCGGTGCCCAGGCACACCTCCGGGCGGGGTCCGCCGCCGTGCAGTTCGTAGGGCAGCGGCGCGCTCGGGTAGGAGTGCACGTCGATGATCACGGCCCGCCCGGTCGCCGCGAGCCGGTCCGCGACCGCCTCCGTCATCGCCCGGGCGTACGGCCGGAAGTACCGTTCGATCAGCGGCTCGGCGTCGAATCCGTCGGGCCGCAGCACCTCCTTGTGCGTGGTCCGTGTGTAGACCGCCCCCATCCCGACGGCCAGCATCTCCTCCCGCTCGTCCGGGAACCGCTCGGGGTCGACGACCAGCCGCGACAGCCGGTTCACGAAAAGCCACGGCGTGACGGCGGACGCCCGGGCCGCCGCACCGGCGAGGGACGCGGTGTGCGCGTCGGTGATGTGGTCCAGCTCCCGCTCCAGCCCGGCGTCGTCCAGCACGATCCCGGACCGGACCGCCGCCGGTATCTCCCGCGCGGAGTGCGGCACATGGAGGATCACAGGGGAGTCCGGGGCGCCGGGGAGGTACTCGAAGGACGGGGGTGCGTCGGTCGTCATGCGGTTGCTCCTGGGGCTCGGTCGGTGGTGCACGCAAGGATCACGGTGGCACGGACCACTGACAACGCCGGACACGGGACCGCCCCGGCCGGGCGTGCTGCCGGCCGGGGCGGGTCGCTGGTCGCTCGGGGTGCTCGCGTCAGCTCAGGGACGCCAGCGCCTCGTTCCACGTGGCGGACGGGCGCATGACCTCGGCCGCCTTGGCCGGGTCGGGCTGGTAG
>KL568565.1:0-8938 GCA_000715605.1 Streptomyces speibonae
GGGTTTTCTGCGTTTCAGGACGGCTCCACCAGCTTGGTGTCGTACGCCAGGATCACCGCCTGGATACGGTCCCGCGAGCCCGTCTTCGCGAGGATCCGGCCCACGTGTGTCTTCACCGTGGACTCGGCCAGGTGGAGCCGGGCGGCGATCTCGGTGTTCGTCCAGCCCTTGCCGATGACCGTGAGGATCTCGCGTTCCCGTTCCGTCAGCGCGGACAGACGCGCGTCCGCAGGGGGCATGTCCCCCGTGTCGCCGCCGGGCGCCGGCAGACGGTGGGCGTAGGCGTCGAGGAGACGTCGGGTCAGACTGGGGGCGACGACCGCGTCCCCGGACGCCACGGAGCGTACGCCGGAGAGGAGTTCCTCCGGCTGGGCGTCCTTGATGAGGAAGCCGGACGCTCCCGCGCGGAGGCCCGCGTGGGCGTATTCGTCCAGGTCGAAGGTCGTGAGGATGAGGACACGGGTGCGGTCGCCGGCGGCGACGATGCGACGGGTCGCCTCGATGCCGTCCAGGCCGGGCATGCGGATGTCCATCAGCACCACGTCGGGGTGGAGTTCCGCCGTCATGCGGATCGCTTCGCTGCCGTTCGACGCCTCGCCCACGACGGTCATGTCGTCCTGGCTCTCCAGAAGCATGCGGAAGCCGAAACGCTGGAGGGGCTGGTCGTCGGCGATGAGGACGGTGGTCACTGCGGGGTTTCCTCCGGGAGGTGCAGATGGACGCGCCAACCCTGCTCCGGGTGCGGGCGTGGGCCGGCTTCAAGTGTGCCGCCGTACAGGGCCGTTCGCTCGCGCATTCCGGGGATGCCCCGGCCGTCGGACGGCGTGGACGGCGTGGACGGCGGCCGGCCCCCACCGGTGTCGGTGACGGTGACCGTGACGGCGCCCTTGTCGCCGTGAACGAGGGCGATATCCGCGCGGGTGTCGGGCCCTGCGTGCTTGAGGGTGTTGGTGAGGGCTTCCTGGACGACGCGGAAGACGGTGAGCTGGCGGCCGGGCGACAGGGTGGGCCGCCCTGCGACCGTGGTGTGGACGGGCAGGCCCGCGGTGCGGACGCCGTCGATGAGCTGGTCGAGGTCGGTGAGGCCGGGCTGGGGGGTGCGGGCGGCGGGGAGTGCGGTGTCGTCCTCGCGGAGGACGTCGAGGAGGCGGCGGAGCTCGCCGAGCGCTTGGCGGCTGGTGGTGCCGATGGCGTCCAGGGCCTGGGCGGCGCGTTCCGGGGACTTGGTGGCCGCGTACTTGCCGCCGTCGGCGAGGCCGGTGATGACGGACAGGTTGTGACCGATGATGTCGTGCATCTCGCGGGCGATGCGGGCGCGTTCGGCGGCGGTGGCGATGCGGGCCTGCTGGTCGCGTTCGATCTCCAGGCGGCGGGCCCGGTCCTCGAGGGCCTCCGTGTAGTTCTGGCGGGTGCGGACGGTGATGCCGATGAGGACGGCCACGCCGATGGACGTGGCGTGCGAGCCGATCTGCTGGCTCCACGCGCCCTCGCCGTACCGGGCCGCCGAGACGCCCACCGGGACGAGCATCAGGGCCGGCGCCCACCACAGGTGGCGCAGGGGCAGCCGCAGGACGATGTGGAAGAGAACGGCGAGCTGGAGCAGGACCACCTGGAGGGTGGCGCCGGACCAGGCGTTGACCACGGCGAACGGAAACATGGCGAGCAGCACCGCCGCCGGGTGGGTGCGGCGCAGGAGGAGCGGGACGGACAGGCCGAGGCTCAGGACGAACAGGAGCACGTCCGGGGTGTCCGGGGCGTAGGTGACGGTGAGCCAGCCGCCGCCGGTGACGTCGATGAGGGCGGCGGTCACCCAGAAACCGGTGAAGGCCAGGTCCCACAGCAGCGGGTGGCGCCGGTCGAACTCACGCGCCCGCTGAGTGAGGCGCTGCATGTACTGGATGAGGGGTTCCGTCGTCCGTACCCCCGCCGGGTACTCCCGATCGTTCGTCACGCGGTCCATGGTGGCGGGTGCGTCCGTCGGGGAGAACGGCCGCGGGCCGTATTTCGGGTGAGGGAGGTGGTACCCCGGTACTACGGTGGCGGCCATGACTGCCATGCCCATCGACGACTGTGTGATCCGGCCGGTGCGCGCGGAGGAGTGGGCCGCGTCGCGGGAGCTGCGGCTCGTCGCGCTGCGGGACCCGGTCGCGCACATCGCGTACATGGACACCTACGAGGAGGCGGTGGCCCGACCGGACTCCTGGTGGCAGGAGCGTACGGCGAACGGGGCGCAGCAGTTCATCGCCGAGACGGCGGACGGGAGCTGGGTCGCCAACGCGGCCGTGCTGATCGAGGAGGCCGGTTCGACGGACTGGACCGGGTCCGTCGTCGGGCGGCGGCAGGGGCACCTGGTGGGTGTGTACGTGGATCCCCGGTACCGGGGGAGCGGGCTGTCGAAGGCGCTGTTCCATACGGCCCTGGAGTGGGCCTGGGGGCAGGGGGCGGAGCGTGTGCGGCTGCTCGTGCACGCGGACAACGTGCGGGCGCTGGGGTCCTACCGCAAGGCGGGCTTCGTCGAGACCGGGGTGACCATGTCGCTGGGGGACGAGCCGGACGATCTGGAGCTGGAGCTCGCTGTGGAGCGGCCGGTGCCGGACCGGTAGTCCGGCACCGGGGTGCGCACGCAGGATCGCGAGTCGCTAGGCGGCAGCCCGCTGCTCCAGCCATGCGAGGATGGCCCGGTTCGTTTCTTCCGGCTTCTCCTGCTGGATCCAGTGGCCGCAGTCCAGGCTGACCACCTCCGCGTTCGGCACGAAGTCCGTCAGTCGTCCGGACTTCGCGATCACGTCGCGGTCGCCGTAGATCATGAGGGTGGGCTGGTGGATGACCGGATCCACGTCCGCCAGCAGGCGCCAGTTGCGGTCCAGGTTCCGGTACCAGTTCACGCCGGGCGTGAATCCCGAGGATTCGAAGGCGGAGACGAGAACGGCCAGTTCGCTGTCGCTCATGACGGGATCACCGAGTGGCGTTTCCGCTCGGGCGAGCTCGATCAGCGCCATGCCCGGCCGGGGCTCCCTGGGGGGCTCGTTCTTCCGGTACAGGTTACGGAGGAACCGGTGGGTGTTCTCCTCGAACACGGCGTCCGCGACGCCGGGCTGCCGATTGAAGTGGACGAAGTAGAAGTCGCCGCCGAGCATTTCTTCCATGGCCTCGATCCAGGGCTTCGCTCCGCGCTCCTGGTAGGGCAGGGCCAGGTTGATCACCTTGTGCACCCGGTTCGGATGCAGCAGGGTCAGTCCCCAGACGACGAACGCACCCCAGTCATGACCGACGAAGGTGGCGTCCTCGTATCCGTAGTGGTCGAGGAGCGCGAGGAGGTCACCCGACAGGTGCGCGATGTCGTAGTCCGTCACCTCGGCCGGGCGGGACGAGTTGCCGTAGCCCCGCTGGTTCGGTGCGATGACATGGTAGCCGGCCGCGGCCAGGGCGGGCATCTGGTGGCGCCAGGAGAAGGCGTGCTCCGGCCAGCCGTGGCAGAGCACGATGGGGTTTCCCGCGTTCTCCCGGCCTGCTTCGAAGACCTCGAGTTCCACACCGTTGACCGGAATGAGGGTGGGCTCGGGAAAATCTGCTGGATGGAGCATGTGCCTTCTCTCTCTGCGGGTGTCCGCCGGTGGTCGACCTCCTCGGTGAGGTCGTGGCGCCATCCTGCGGCCCGAAACCGGTCATCCCATGACCGGTTTGTGTGAGAGTTTGTCGGCATGCGAACCGACCGGTTGGTGGCCATCCTGCTCATGCTGCAGCGACGTGAGCGGGTGACGGCGGCGGAGGTCTCCCGGGAGCTGGAGATCTCCGAGCGCACCGCCCGCCGCGATCTCGACGCCCTGGCCATGGCCGGGGTGCCCGTGTACTCCGTGCAGGGCCGGGGCGGCGGGTGGCGCCTCGTGGGCGGCGCCCGTACCGACCTGTCCGGGCTGACCGCCGGTGAGGCCCGCGCCCTGTTCCTGGCCGTCGGCCCGGCCTCGGCTGCGACGCCGGCCGTGAAAGCGGCTCTGCGCAAGCTCGTCCACGCGCTGCCGGAGCCCTTCCGGGTGCAGGCCGAGGCAGCGGCGTCGTCGCTGGTCGTGGACCCGCAGCAATGGGGGGCGAGCCGCGTCGAGCACCGGCCGCCCCGCTTCCTCGACGCACTCCAGGACGCGGTGATCCGCGGCGTCCAGGTGCGGCTCGGTTACGTCGACGGTCAAGGCGTCGACACCCTGCGGACCGTCCACCCGCTGGGCATCGTCGCCAAGGGGCCGGTGTGGTACCTCGTCTCCGACACCGGGACCGGACGGCGGACCTTCCGGATCGACCGCGTGTCGTCCGCCGACCCGACCGACGAGCCCGTGCGCCGGCCCGAGGACTTCGACCTTGCCGAGAGCTGGCGCGAGATCGCCGACGAGGTCGACCGCAGACGGACGCCGCTGGAAGCCCAGGCGGTATGCCCGCCCCACGGGATCGGCGTGCTCCGGAGGGCGTTCGGCAGCCGGCTCGACGTGGGCGGGTCCACGGCCGACGGCCGCATCGAGGTCGGGATCCGCGGCCACAGCGAGTCCATGCTCGCCGGCGAGCTCGCCGGGCTGGTCGAATGGGTCGAGGTGACCGGCCCCGAGGGCGTCCGGGACCACCTGGCCTCGATCGGCAACGCGCTCGTCGAACGATACGGCTGACCGCCGGGGGAGACCTTCGGGGGCGGCCGGTCATGGTGTCGACGGGTCCGCCGGCCTGGCCCGCTGCGGGTGGAACGTCTCGTGCCGGGCCAGCATCGCGACGCACTCGACGATCTTCCGGGTGCGCGTCTCGGCCCGCTTGACGGCGTTGACCCGGTGGATGAGGGCGTAGCGGTTGGTCTTGGTGAGGACCTCGAACATCGCCTGCGCCGCCGGGTCGGCGGCGATCGCGGCCAGCAGGTCGGCCGGCACCTCCGCCTCCGATGACGGCGCATAGGCGGCCGCCCACCGTCCGTCGGCCTTCGCGGCGTCGACCGCGGCGCGTCCGGCGTCCGTCATCAGGCCCGCCGCCTCCAGCCGGGCCACGTTGTCGACGTTGCGCCGGGACCAGATGCTGCGGGGCCGGCGCGGGGTGAACCGCCTCCAGGAACTCTCCTCGTCGCGCTTGCGGGCCTGCCCGTCGATCCAGCCGAAGCACAGGGCCTGGTCGACCGCCTGCTGCCAGGTCAGCGTGGTGACGGAGCCGCCCTTCCTGGTCAGGGCGAGCCACACGCCGGGAGAGGTGGAGTGATGCTCCAGCAGCCACGCGCGCAGCGCCGCGCCGTCGGCAACGATCAGCTCGTCCAGCTCGGTTCCGGTCACCATCGCAGGTTAGTGCCCGGGGGAAGGCGGCGGGCCCGCCGGGTCAGACCGGCAGTTCGTCGTGCGGCCAGCGGGCTCTGCCCTGTTCGCGGGAGCGGAGCAGGGCGAGCGTGGGCAGGCCGCGGTCCGTGCCGGTGGCCAGGAGTTCCGGGAGCTGGGGGAGCGGGGCCACGGCGGCCACGTCGTCCAGGACGAGGGTGAGTGGTGGGTCGAGCCGACCGGAGGATGACCGTTCGGCCATGCGCCGGCCGTGCTCGACCACGTGTGAGGCGAGCGCCGTCAGCAGGGGCATCGCGCCCGGGCTGGTGCGGGGATCCTCGATGGATTCGCCCACAACATAAAGCGTGCCCCCTTCGTCGATGAAGGAATCCAAGGCGAGGGCATCATTTCGGTGGGGAGTGCAGGCCTCGCGGACGTTGACCGTGGAGAGGGCGGACAGGGCCCGCGTCGTGAGCTGCTGGGCCATGTCACGGCGGTCGGGGTGGGCGGTGAGGGCCGCTTCGAGTTCGCCGGCGGAGCCGGGGGCGGCCTTGGGGCTGGTGCGGAGGATGCGGACGGCCTCGTGCACCTGGAGGCCCTGCGCCCAGCGGTGGACGTGGCGGACGGTGCGGCCGTCGACGGCGGCGGCGTGGACGTAGCTGCGGAGCAGTGTCTCGGCGGTGTCGCTGACCGCCTGGTCGAGGCGGGAGGAGGGGCGGACGGGGGCGAGGAGCGCGGCCGCGCGGGCGGCGGCCGTCTGCTTGTCCTCGCAGCCGGCCGTGGGGGCCCAGTGCAGGCGTGCGGGGGTGTCGCAGAGGTGGGTGGGGTCGTAGAGGTGGGTGGGGCCGAGCTTGGCGCGGGCGTCCTTGGTGTCGTGCCAGAGGGTGGGGTTGGAGGTGATGACCAGCGCCGGGCCGGCGGCGTCCCGTATGGCCTGGGTGGCCGTGGTGTGGCGGGTGGCCGGGGGGCCGTAGCGGAGGCCGGCGCCTTCGGTGCGGGGGGTGTGCCACGCGTCCGCCGGTGTGCCGGTGGGCGGTGCTTCCTGGGGCGCGGGTGACGGCTCGGGTGCCGGTACCGGCTCCGGGGTCTTCTGTTCCAGCCGGTCGGGTTCCCTGGGGGCCGGTACCTCGTGCGGGGGCGCGGGGGCCGGCTGGGGCTCGGGGTCGGGGCCCTGTGCGGGCGCAGGGCGCCGGGCGGGGCCGGAACGGGGGGTTCCCGCCGCCCGCGCGGCGCGCCGTCTCTCCCGTACGGCCTTCCAGCGGGCCAGCGTGCCGACGACGAACACCGTGAGGACGGCGAGGATCATCAGCTGGCCGATGAACAGGCCCCAGAAGAGGCCGTACCCCGACAGGCCGGCCTTCGGCGCGTCGGGCCAGGCGGCGGGCAGGTCCTGCGGTGCGGTGATCAGGTGGCGCAGGGCCACGGGGGTGCGGGTGAAGGTGACGCCGGACGGCCAGTGGCCGTGGGCGAGGAGGCCCGCGAGGCCCGTGGCCGTCCACACCATCGCGGTCAGGCCGATGAGGAAGGCGAGGATGCCGATCAGCAGCCCGTCGGGGATACCGCCCTGGCCGGTCCGGCCCGGTGCACGGTGATCGTCCGGTCTCACGCGTTTCCCCCTACGCCACCGTCGATTCGGAGTCGCCGATGTGCTGTTCCACGAAGGCGGCCGCCCGCTCCTCCGCCTCGAGTTCGGCGGCGCGCAGGGCGTCGTCGGTGAGGTCGACCGAGGACTCGGTCATGGCGCGGTCGGTGAAGACCAGCGGGCGTTCGGTCTCCGTGACCAGGTGTTTGACCACCTGGACATTGCCGTTGACGTCCCAGACCGCGATGCCGGGGGTGAGCGTCGGGATGATTTCCACGGCCCACCGGGGCAGGCCGAGGACCCGGCCGGTCGCCCGCGCCTCGTCCGCCTTCTGGGCGTAGACGGTCCGGGTCGAGGCCATCTTCAGGATGGCCGCCGCTTCCTTCGCCGCCGCCCCGTCCACCACGTCGGACAGGTGGTGGACGACCGCGACGAACGACAGGCCGAGCCGTCGGCCGAACTTCAGCAGCCGCTGGAACAGCTGGGCGACGAACGGGCTGTTGATGATGTGCCAGGCCTCCTCGACCAGGAAGATGCGCTTCTTCCGGTCGGGGCGGATCCAGGTGTGCTCCAGCCAGACGCCGACGATCGCCATGAGGATCGGCATGGCGATGGAGTTGCGGTCGATGTGGGACAGGTCGAAGACGATGAGCGGCGCGTCGAGGTCGATGCCGACCGTGGTCGGGCCGTCGAACATGCCGCGCAGGTCACCGTCGACGAGGCGGTCGAGGACCAGGGCGACGTCCAGGCCCCACGCCCGTACGTCGTCTATGGCGACGTTCATCGCCTCGGCGGACTCGGGTTCGGGGTGGCGCAGGCGCTCGACGATGTCCGAGAGGACCGGCTGGCGTTCGACGATGGACTCGTTGACGTAGGCGTGCGCGACCTTGAGGGCGAAGCCGGCGCGCTCGTCCAGGCCGTGGCCCATCGCGACCTCGATGATCGTCCTCAACAGGGCGAGCTGGCCGGTGGTGGTGATCGACGGGTCGAGGGGGTTGAGCCGGATGCCGTGGTCGAGGGCGGCCGTCGGGTCGAGACGGATGGGCGTGATCCCCAGCTCCTGCGCGATGAGGTTCCATTCGCCGACGCCGTCCTCGCCCTGGGCGTCCAGGACGACGACTTGGCGGTCGCGGAAGCGCAGCTGGCGCAGGACGTAGGTCTTCTCCAGGGCCGACTTGCCGTTGCCGGACTCGCCGAGGACCAGCCAGTGCGGTGCGGGCAGCTGCTGGCCGTAGAGCTGGAAGGGGTCGTAGATGTAGCCCTTGCCGGAGTAGACCTCGCGGCCGATGATGACGCCGGAGTCGCCGAGGCCGGGGGCGGCGGTGGGCAGGTAGACCGCCTGTGCCTGCCCCGTGGACGTGCGCACCGGCAGCCGTGTGGTCTCGACCTTCCCGAACAGGAAGGACGTGAAGGCGTCGGTGACGACGGACAGCGGATCCCGCATGGCGGCTCAGCCCCTACCTTCGAATGCCGGTGGCGAACGGGAGTGTGTTCACGAACGCGCGGTGGTGCTCGCGGTCGCACCACTCCAGCTTCAGGTACGACTTTCCGGCCGACGCCCGTATGGTCCGCTTGTCGCGGGCCAGGGCCTCGGGTGTGCGGGACGAGACGGTGATGTAGCCGACCAGGTTGACTCCCGCGGCGCCGCTGGCGAGGTCCTCGCCGCGCTGGTCGAGGCGGCTGTGCGCGGCGATGTCGCGCGGGTCGACGGTGCGGTTCATCTTGGCGGCGCGGGACGCCTCCGCCTCGTCGTTGGTCTTCTCGGTCAGCATGCGCTCGATGGCGATCTCGGTGGGTTCGAGGTCCATGGTGACGGCGACCGTGCGGATCACGTCCGGGGTGTGGACGAGGAGCGGGGCGAGGAAGTTGACGCCCACGGGGGTCATCGGCCACTCCTTGATCCAGGCGGTGGCGTGGCACCAGGGGGCGCGGGTGGCGGACTCGCGGGTCTTGGCCTGGAGGTAGGTGGGCTCGGTGGCGTCCAGCTCGGCCGGCCAGGCGTTGCGCCGGGTCATCGCCTGGATGTGGTCGATGGGGTGGTCCGGGTCGTACATGGAGTGGACCAGCGAGGACAGTCTGCTCTGGC
>KL568565.1:9193-13622 GCA_000715605.1 Streptomyces speibonae
CTGCCGTACGCGGATGTCGGCCTCCTGGAGCCGGGAGCAGATGTCGGTGAGCTCACGGGCCATGACGACGGCGAGCCCGGCGTCCCGGTCGGCCTTGCCGCCGCCCTGGCCGCGCATCGCGCGGGCCATGGTGTTGGCCTCGGCGGCCAGGTCGCGGGTGTAGTGCATGCAGGCGACGAGGTAGGCGCGGTGCTGCTCGCTGCTGGTCGACACCATGGACTGCAGCTGGTCGTAGGACTGCTGGAGCCAGGGCGGTGACTTGTCGTCGCCGCGGACGGTGACGTCCTTGGCGTGGGCGTCGGGATCGGCGGGCAGGGTGCGGGCCAGCATCTGGAGGCGGGTCACGAAGCCGTCGCCGTTGGCGACGTGCTTGAGCAGCGTGCCGAAGCGGTCGACGAGGGCTTCCTGGTCCTCGGAGTCGCGCAGGCCGACGCCCGGCCCCTCGATCTCGATCGCGGCGGTGACGGTCTTGCGGTCCGCGTGCAGCAGTACGGCGATCTCGTCGGGGCCGAAGGGGGCGGCGAGCCAGGTGATCCTGCCGATGCCCGGGGGCGTGCCGATCTCCACCTCGCGCCCGTCCAGGCGGGTGCCGGCCTCGACGGCGCCGGAGCGATAGGTGGCGCCGCGGCGCACGGTGCGCTTGTAGCTGCGGTTGATCTCGAACCACTTGTAGAAGGTGCGGCCCCGGTAGGGCACGTACACCGCGGCCAGCGCCAGCATGGGCAGGCCGGCGAGCAGCACGATCCGTACGGACAGGACGGGGACGAGAAGCCCGCACATCATGCCGAGGAACGCGCCGAGGACGATCAGCGCGATCTCTCCGGTCTCGCGATTGCGGCCGACGATCGCGTTCGGCCGGGCGCGGCCGATGAGATACGTACGGCGGGGCGTGACCGGATGGGACAGATGGGACTCGGTCGTCAACGCCCTTCACCTCCCGTGCGGTTGCTGCTGTCGCGGTTGCTGCTGGCGTGGGGGGTGTTCACCGGGCTGCCCGAGCGGGGTGCGGGGGTGGCGGAGGAACTGCCTCCGCCGCCGTTCGACGGGCGTGAGCTGTGCGCGGCGACTCCGCCGGAGGCGGGGTTGGAGGGGCGCGGCCCGGAGGACTGGCCGCCGCCGTTGTTGTCGGCGCGGCTGCTGTGGGTCTTGATGCCCTGGGCGACCAGGGTCGCCGGGGAGCTGATGACGGCGGCGGCCTTGCCTTCGGCGCTCTGCATGATGCGGTTGTTGCGGGAGCCGGCGATCTCGTCGCCGAAGCCGGGGACGAAGCGGTAGATCATCGCGGAGGCGAAGATGGCGAGCAGGATGATCGCCAGTCCGGAGACGACGGCGGAGAAGGCGTCGGGTCCGTCGTCGGCGGACAGGGCCCCGGCGAGGCCGAGGACGATCACGATGACGGGCTTCACCAGGATCACCGCGATCATGATGCCCGCCCAGCGGCGGACGTGGCCCCACAGGTTCTTGTCGACGAGGCCGGCGTAGACGACGGTGCCGAGGAGGGCGCCGACGTAGAGCAGGGCGGCGCGGATGATCAGCTCCAGCCAGAGGACGCCGGCGGCGAGGATGGAGACGAGCGAGACGACGATCAGCATGATCGGTCCGCCGCCGATGTCGTCGCCCTTCTCGAGCGCGCCGGAGAACGTGCCGAAGAACGTGTCCGTCTGGTCGCCGGTCGCGTTCGCGAGGACGTCGGTGACGCCGTCGGTCGCGGAGACGACGGTGTAGAGGACCAGGGGGGTGAAGGCGGAGGCGAGGACGGTGAGCCAGAGGAAGCCGATCGCCTCGGAGAGGGCGGTGGTGAGGGGGACGCCCCGCACCGCGCGCTTGGCGACCGCGAGCAGCCACAGGAGCAGGGTGAGGATCGTCGACGCGGCGAACACGACGGCGTACTGCTGGAGGAACGTGTCGTTGGTGAAGTCGACGTCCGCGGTCGCCTCCACGGCGGCGCTGAGCTGGTCGACGGTCCAGGCGGCGGCGTCGGCGCAGCCCTGGGCGAGGGAGGCGAGGGGGTCGAGGGTGGTGGTGGGGTCGTCGAGGGTGCCGGCACCGTCGGCTCCGGTGCCCTGGCCCTCTTCGCAGTAGTCCTTGGCGGGGCCGTCGATCGGCTCGCAGGGGTCGTCGCTGCCCGTCGGGGTCGGTGACGGCGTGGGGTCGGCGACGGCCCGAGTGGCGAACAGGACGGCTGTCGTCTGGACGGCCGCGAGGGCACCCGTCAGGCTCAGCAGGCGGCGGTCAGCGGGCATACGTCAACCCTCCGTACTCCTGGACGGCCTGGGCCATCTCCTCGGCGCTGGAGGCCCGCTCGTCGCCGGGAACCGGTGCCGGGCCGTCCTTCTGAGAGCGGGTCACGATCTTCCAGTCGTCGTCGGTCCACCGGAGCTGCATGGTGATGGTGAACCAGCTGCTGGTGACCGGATTGGTGGAGGTTTCGCCCGCGAGCCCCAGCAGGCCGCTGCACCAGACCTCGACCGTGGCGGTGTCGGCGGACGACTCGGTGACCTTGGTGCCGAGCGGGCTGGTGCGGGAGACGAAGGTGAAGCCCTTCGGCGTGGTGCCGTCCTCGTTCAGGCCCACGTTCTTGGTGAACTCCGGTGTGTACGCCTGGTTCAGGGTGGCCTGGAATTCCGCGACCCGGTCGGGCACGATGATCGTCTTCAGGATCGCGTCGCGCCGCTCCTTGTCGAACATCTCGGCGGATCCCAGTGCCACCGCGTAGTTCGCCGCCGCGCTCTGTGCGCCCTGGCGGTCGTGGGCGAAGCCGGACGGGATGCCCGCGGTCCTCGTGCCCACCGGCTTCTGTCCCGAAGGGGCGGTCGCCGCCGCCTTGGGGGAGTCCCCGGAGCCCTCCTCCGCGTCGGAATCGTCGCCTCCACGGTTCGCGAAGGCGATCGCGGCGATGAGGAGGACCACCACGCCGACCACCGTGACGAGGCTGCGCGACGACGAACGGCCGCCTCTGCGCGCGCCGCCGTACGGGTCGCCGCCTCCTTCGGGCAGGCGGGTGCGGGTCCGGCCCGTGTCGTCTCCGAGACTCATGCCGCGTACGCCCCCTCAGCGTCGTGCGGGTACACCGCGTACTCCGGGTACTCCACGTACGACGGTAGCCGGGCCGGCTGCCGTTCGGGCGCGGTGTGGTGACTGGACATCAGGGAAACGCAACCTCAGCCGGTGGGCACGACGGGCGGGTGGGATGGAGGGGGAGCCGGGCGTGCCCGGTCGGACCGATGGTGCGGAACCTATACGGCCATGCCGTACACGATGGTGAACAGTGTGCCGAGTGAACCGATGATGAAGACGCCCGTCAGGCCCGCGATGATGAGGCCCTTGCCCTGTTCGGCACTGAACGTGTCCCTCAACGCGGTGGCGCCGATGCGCTGTTTGGCCGCCCCCCAGATGGCGATGGCCAGGCAGATGAGGATGGCGACCGCCATGACCACTTCGATCATGATCTTGGCCTCGTTGCCCAGGCTGCCGAAGGGGCCCCAGTCCGGGGCGATTCCCCCGATGATGGTGTTGATGTCTCCCTCGTCGGCCGCGAAGAACATGTAAGTCACCGCCCCTGTATGGGTAGTTCCGCGTCCCCTGCGGTGTGCAGAGGTCAGGCCTCATTGTCGCCGACGATGCCGCTGTCGTATGTCGACTTGGCGTCATCTGTTGGCGGGTTCCGTACGAATAGCTTGCCACCGGCGCGCGCCGGACCCCGGCAGGGGCGCGCACCGGTGGGTGAAGAGATGGGTGAGGAGTCGTATCGTCACTCTGTGTATCACGCTGGGTAATGGTGAGCAACAAGCTGTGAGCGTGACCCGGGTCGCGTGGCGGCCGGAGGGGAGAGGCGGGCCGCGGCTCTCACCTGAAAGCGTGAGCGGGCTGCGGGGGCGGGGGCTGTCGCACGAGGGCTGTCGCAAGGGGACTGTCGCAAGCGAGTCAACCTTGTTGGGCCGGTTTGGGGCGAGTTCGGGGCGCTTGGCCCGGGTGCTCGTCCGCGGGGCCTCCGCGTATGGTGCTCTGGACCTGACAAGTCGATCATCAGGGGGGCGCCATGGATGACCGGGTGCACGTGGACGAGTCGGAGTTGCGCATAGTCCAACTGCTCTGCCGGGGCTACGACGACGCGCGCGTGGGACGCGAGCTGGGCCTCGCGCACCGGACGGTGCAGCGCAGGGTGCACGCGCTGATGGTGCGGCTGAACGTCAACGGGCGGTTCGCGCTGGGGGCCCGCGCGCAGGAACTGGGCTGGATCGACATGCGCGCCACCGCGCCCCGGTCCGGCCGGCCCGCCGCCGGGGTCTTCGGGGACAGAGTGGCGGATGCTGCGTAACCGCGTCCGGGTCACCGTGGGGGTCTGCGCGTCGGCCGTGGTGCTGACCGTGGCGGGCCTCGCCTCCACCGCCTACGTCAAGTCCCCGCAGCAGGTCGCCGCCGAGGCGGG
>KL568565.1:13830-14457 GCA_000715605.1 Streptomyces speibonae
ATGTGTATAAGAGACAGCAGCAGGTCGCCGCCGAGGCGGGCCCGCCCGCCCCGGACGTGCTGACCGCGCCCGTGGAGCGCCGGGTGCTGACGGACACCGTGGTGATCAGGGGCACGGTGGAGGCCGGCCGTACGATCGCCGTCTCCTCGCCGGGGCCCTCCGGCACAGAGTCCGTGTCCCCGGTCGTGACCAAGGTGATGGCCGCTCAGGGTGACTCCGTCCGGCCCGCCACCGCACTCGTCGAGATCTCCGGCCGGCCGCTGTTCGCCCTCGAGGGGGCCCTTCCCGTCTACCGGGACCTGCGGCCCGGCGCCCACGGCGACGACGTCCGGCAGTTGCAGACGGCCCTGCGGAAGAAGGGTCTCCCCGTCGGCGGGGACACGCCCGGCACCTTCGGCCCGGGCACCAAGGAGGCGGTACGGAAGCTGTACGCGGCCCTCGGCTACGACCCCGTACCCGCCGACCCGGAGGGGGCACAGCGGCTGAAGGAGGCCGAACGCGCGGTCCGGGACATGGAACGCGCCTGGCAGGACGCCGAACCGGGCACGGACCGGGACCGCGCGGCCGAGGACCTGGCCGAGGCCAGGGAGGAACGGGCCGAGGCGCGGGCCGCGGACGGGCCGATGG
>KL568565.1:14645-15782 GCA_000715605.1 Streptomyces speibonae
GCCGATGGTGCCCGCCTCGGAGATCGTCTTCCTGCCCGAGCTGCCCGCGCGGGTCGATGCCGTGGAAGCCGCCGTCGGCGCGCCGCCGGGCGGCACCCTGCTGTCGGTGTCGGTGGGCGAACTCGTCGTCCGCGGGGCGCTGACGGCAGCCGACAAGGGACTGGTGCGCAAGGGGCAGAAGGTCGACATCTTCTCGGAGCTGACCGGGGCGACGGCGACCGGGAAGGTCACCTCCGTGGCCGACCGGCTCAGCACCCCGGACGCGGGCCCGAAGGGGGAGGGCGCCGATCCGGCGGAGGGGCAGGCCGCCGTCCCGGGCTCCGGAGCGGCCGGCTACACCGTCGTGGTCTCCCCGGACCGCCCGCTGGCCGCCGACCTCGTGCACCAGGGCGTACGGCTGACCGTCAACGCGGCGGCGTCGGAGGGCAAGGTGCTCGTCGTCCCGGTCGGCGCGGTGTCCGCGGGAGCCGATGTGCGCACCACGGTCACGGTGCTGCGGGAGGGCGGGCGCCGGGAACGCGTCGACGTACGGCCCGGCATCTCGGGCGACGGGTACGTCGCCGTCACCCCGCGCACCCGCGGCGCCCTCGCACCCGGCGACCGCGTCGTCGTGGGCGTGGCCCCGGCGGCGTCCTCCGGTGCCCGGGACGAGGCGGGAAGCGAGGAACCCGCCCGGTGACCGCGGCCGTGATCGACTTCGACCGGGTGGGCCTGACCTACCCCGGCCCCCCTCCGGTGACCGCGCTGCGCCCCTGCTCGCTGGTGGTGCGCGAGGGCGAGTACGTCGCGGTCGTCGGCCCCTCGGGGTCGGGCAAGTCGACCTTCCTCAACATCGCGGGCCTGCTGGACCGGCCGACCGAGGGCACCTACGTCCTCGACGGCGCCGACACCACGGCCCTGTCGGAAGCGGAACTGACCGCGCTGCGCGGGGGCCTGATCGGGTTCGTCTTCCAGGCGTTCCACCTGATCCCCCACCGCACGGCCGCGGAGAACGTCGCCCTCGCCATGCTGTACTCCGCCGTCCCCGCCCCGGAGCGCGCCGAGCGGGCCAGGACCGCCCTCGAACAGGTCGGGCTCGCCCACCGCGCGGACTCGCTGCCCAGCCGCATGTCCGGCGGGGAGCGCCAGCGGGTGGGG
>KL568565.1:16005-20982 GCA_000715605.1 Streptomyces speibonae
CAGCGGGTGGCGATCGCCCGGGCGATCGTCGGCCGACCGCGGCTGCTGCTGTGCGACGAACTCACCGGCAACCTCGACTCCGCGACCGCGGCGTCCGTCCTGGACCTGCTGGACGACCTGCACGCGAGCGGCATGACCCTCGTCGTCATCACCCACGATCCGGTGGTGGCGGCGAGGGCGGCGCGGAAGATCACCATCCGGGACGGGATGCTGTCCGAGACCCCGGCCGAGGTCCCCGGATGAGGCGCCTGCGGCACGAGGGGCGCCGGACGGAGAAGGAGAAGCGGGCGCACCGCAGCCGGCTCCGGGTCAAGGACCTGGTCCGCGAGGCGCTCGCGGGACTGTTGCAGCGCCCCGGACGCTCGGCCCTCACGGCACTCGGTACGGTGCTCGGCGTCGGCACGTTCGTGGCGATCCTCGGCCTGACGGCCACGGCCTCCTCGCAGATCGACGCCCGCTTCAACGCGCTGTCGGCGACCGAGGTGACGGTCGAGGACACCGGGGGCGACGACGCGGACCACATCACGAACTCGTTCCCCGAGGACGCGCCGGCCCGCATCGGCCGGCTGCACGGGGTCGAGCACGCGGGGCTGTACTGGATCGCCTCGCCGGAGGCCGCGAGCGGGTCGCGCGGGGCCGGGACCGTCACGTCGTCGCCCGTCGGCGATCTGGCGGACGGTGAGGAGGCGCAGATCGTCGCCGCCACCCCGGGGGTGCTCCGGGCGGCGGGACCGCGGCTGGCGCAGGGACGGATCTTCGACGCCTACCACCAGAGGAACGCCGAGGAAGTGGCGGTCATCGGGTCCGGGCTCGCCGAACGGCTGGGCATCCTCACCCTGGAGACGCGCCCGGCCGTCTTCATCGGGGGCCGGCCGTTCTCCGTCATCGGGATCGTGGAGGACGTGGACCGCAAGGAGGACCTCCTCCTCTCCGTCACCGTGCCCAGCAGCACGGCCCTGGCCCACTGGGGCGGCCCCGCGCGGGGGGAGAGGGCGCGGATGCTCATCTCCACCCGGCTGGGGGCCGCCACCCAGGTGGCGCACAACGCCGCCACCGCGCTCGACCCCGCCCATCCAGAACGCTTCAAGGTGGTACCGCCCCCCGATCCCCGCACCCTGCGCGGCGGAGTCGGCGGCGACCTCGACCAGCTGTTCCTGCTGCTCGCGGGCATCTGCCTGGTGATCGGCACCGTCGGCATCGCCAACACCACCCTCGTGGCGGTGCTGGAGCGCACGGGCGAGATCGGGCTGAGACGGGCGCTGGGGGCACGGGCCCGGCACATCACCGCCCAGTTCCTCACGGAGTCGGCGGCGTTGGGGCTGGTCGGCGGGCTGGTCGGCACGAGCCTTGGCACCCTGGTGGTCGTCGGCGTGGCCGTGCTGCGGGACTGGACCGCGGTCATCCATCCGCTCACCGTCGTCGCCGCCCCCGCCATCGGACTCGCCACGGGACTGCTGGCGGGCATCCACCCCGCCTGGAAGGCGTCCCGCATCCCTCCGGTGGAGGCGCTCCGCCGCTGACGTAACCCCCGCAGGGGACGTCCCGCCTCTACACTGACGTGCGGCGGTGGACTGCCGGACGGTGAGGGGTGGTTGACGGTGCGTAAGGTCTGGGTCGGCGTGACCCTTGCCGTCGGTTCCGCGCTCGCCTTCGTGATGCTGCTCGTCGTCGGGGTCTACGTCGTCGCCGGGAACCTCGCCGGCGGGGTGGCTGGCGGGGCCGCCAAGACCCTGGCCAAGGGCAGCGTGCCGGCCGCCTACCAGCAGCTCGTCTCGACGTGGGGGAACCTCTGCCCCGCCATCAACCCCGCCCTGCTCGCCGCGCAGCTCTACCAGGAGAGCGGGTTCAACCCGCGGGCGCAGAGCCACGCCGCGGCCCAGGGCATCGCCCAGTTCATCCCCGGCACCTGGGCGACGCACGGCATCGACGGCGACGGCGACGGCGACCGTGACGTATGGGACCCGAAGGACGCGATCCCGTCGGCGGCGAAGTACGACTGCACCCTCGCCTCCTATGTGAAGGACGTCGGCGGGAATCTGACCGAAAACATGCTCGCCTCGTACAACGCCGGGGCGTACGCGGTGATCAAGTACGGGGGCGTGCCGCCGTACAAGGAGACGCAGAACTACGTCAAGCGCATCCGCGCCCTGGAGAAGAGCTTCGCCGCGCCGGTGGGGCGGGTCGACCCGTCGGAGCAGGCCGCCGGGGCGATCGGGTACGCGCAGAAGAAGCTCGGCACCCCGTATCTGTGGGGCGGCAACGGCACCGCTGAGCAGGGCGGACGTTTCGACTGCTCGGGGTTGACGAAGGCGGCGTACGAGAGCGTGGGGATCACGCTGCCGCGCGTGGCGAACGACCAGTACAACGCGGGGCCGCATCCGAAGCGGGACGAACTGCTCCCGGGCGATCTGGTGTTCTTCTCGGACGACCTCACCAATTCACGGGCCATCCGGCATGTGGGCATTTATGTCGGCGGTGGGTACATGATCGACGCGCCCCGGCCGGGTGCGGTGATCCGTTTCGACCCGATCGACACTCCTGACTACTTTGGTGCCACCCGTGTCACCGAAGATGGCGCGAAAGCATTGCCCACGAAGGCGTAGCGGAGCGTTAACCCTCCCCCTGAGCTGCGGAGACGCGTCTCTCTTCGATAACGTCTGCGTGATCATTCGGTGGAGCGTGGAACGTATTCACGGGGGCCGTGCGTTCCTGTTGTCGTAACCGAGCGGACGAGTGGATCTGCAAACCACGGGGGTGGTGGCAGGAGCGGCGTGCACTCGCGCGCCGAGAGAGATGACGAAGGGGCCGCAGCACCATGGCTGGACTCGCCGATTCCGGGTCGAACCCCGACGTCGACCTGCTGTACGACATCAACGGCCTCGCCAAGCAGGCACCGCCGTGGTTCGACCGGCTCATGGAGTACGTGGGCGAGTACGGCCTGCTGTTCGCCCTGCTGGGTCTGCTCACGTGGTGCTGGTGGGGCGTCAGGAAGCGGGGCGGCGAGGACGCGGCCCCGACCGTGGCGGCCCTGGTGTGGGCCCCGCTCGCGGCCGGAATCGCCGTGCTGGTCAATGTGCCGATCCGGGGATTCGTGGAGCGGCCACGGCCGTTCAACGACCACGAGGGACTGGAAGTCCTCGTCCACGGCAAGGACGACTACTCGTTCGTCAGTGATCACGCCACGCTCTGCATGGCACTGGCGGTGGGACTGTTCCTGGCGAACCGCCGGCTCGGGATCATCGGCCTGGTGCTGGGACTGCTCGGCGGGTTCATCCGCGTCTACATGGGCGTGCACTACCCGACCGACGTGGTGGGCGGGCTCGCGCTCGGTACCGCGGTCGCGCTGCTGCTGTCGCCGCTCGCCATGGCGCTGCTGACCCCGCTGATGCGGGCGATCGAGCGGTCGCCGCGCGGCGGATGGCTGATCGCGTCCCGGAAGCGGCAGGACGGCGAGCGGAGGCGGCCGGCCTCCGGCGCGCGGTACGGAACGCAGGGAACCGGCTCGGATCCGGACGAGCGGGATCTGGCCGCCTGAGCGGACGGGAACCGTGTGACCTCGTCCCGGATCCTCACAGGCCCTGTGGACAGGTGAAGACGCGGTCCGGGTCGTACCGCCGCTTCAGCCGGGCCAGCCGCGGGGCCGCGTCGCCGTAGTAGGCGCGGCGCCAGTCGGTGAGGTCCGGGTCCGCGTAGTTCTGGTAGGCCGCTCCGGACGCGTGCGGGCGCATGGCCCGGTGAGTCTCCGTCAGCCACGACCGGGCGGCGGCACCGGAGGCACCGGCGCTCCAGGACACCAGGTACTGGGCCAGCACGCGCGAGCGGCGGTGGACGAAGGCCGTCGCGGCGGGGTCGACCCGGTTGACCGCGCCGCCGAGGGCGGTGAGCGCGACGGTGGCCGGGCCGCCGCGCGCGGCGGCGATCCGGCCGGTCAGCGTGTCGATCCCGGCCGCGTCGAGCGGACGGTCGAAGAAGTCCGAGCACGCCGCGTACGTTTCACGGTCCAGGGCGCCCTCGGGGGAACGGCCGGGCGTCGTGCCGGGCAGGTGGCACCGGGCGTCGTCGGCGAAGGACGAGCAGCCGGCGTACAGCTCCATGGACTCCTCGTACGAGCGGCGGAGCAGCGACACGCTGCTCGCGGAGGCGCCGACGCGGTCGGCGAGGCGGTCCACGGCGTTCTGCAGGCCGCCGTAGGTGCCCAGGGAGAAGACGGCCAGGGAGAGGGCGGGGCCGGCGGGGCCGCCGGTGTTCTCCAGGTGCAGCGACGACCAGATCTCGTCCGGCTGGTCGGGGCCCCACTCCTGCCAGGCCCCGATGACGGCGGCGGCTTCCCGCCAGGGCCAGGTGAGGTAACCGGTGACGCCGCGGGGCGCCGGGTGGGTACGGAAGCGGAACTCCGTGACGACGCCGAAGTGGGTGTTTCCCGCGCCGCGCAGGGCCCAGAAGAGGTCCTCGTTCTCGGTGGCGGACGCGGTGAGTTGCCTGCCGTCGGCAGTGACCAGCGTGACCTGGATGAGGTTGTCGCAGGTCAGACCGTAGGCGCGGCTGCTCACTCCGTGGCCGCCGCCGAGCGTGAGACCGGATATGCCGACGGTGGGGCAGGAGCCGGCGGGGATCGTGACACCCCGGGCGGCGAGGGCGCGGTAGACGTCGATGAGTTTGGCGCCGGCGCCGATCACCGCGGTGTTCGCGGCGGTGTCGGCGCGGATGTGGTCCAGGTGGGAGACGTCGATGATCAGGTGGTCGTCGCCGGAGGACCAGCCTCCGTAGGAGTGGCCGCCGTTGCGGATGGAGAGGGGGGTGGCGTGACGGCGGGCGTGCGTGAGGGCGGTGCGGATGTCGTCGGCGTGGTACGCGTAGGCGACCGCGGCGGGCCTGAGCGCGTCGAAGCGGGTGTTGTAGAGGCGGGCGGCGGAGGGCCAGGCGGGGGTGCCGGGGCGGAGGAGGGGGCCGTCGAGGGAGGCGGTGAGGGCGGTCCAG
>KL568566.1:0-659 GCA_000715605.1 Streptomyces speibonae
GGGGAGGCACCCCGCAAGCGCCGGGCTGCGCAGGCACCCCCGGCCCGCGCCGACGCAGGGCACCCGCAGAAGCGCCGACTGGGCAACGCGCCCGGGGAGCGTCACCGCAGCTGCTCCGGGGTCAGGTGCGCCGAGGCCCGCGTGAGCGTGCGGGCCGCGTGGATCAGGAGGATCAGCGCCGCCGCACCGCAGGTGAGGACAGGGACGGCCGCCGGGCCCCACACCGCGGTGACACTCTCCACCGGTGTGGACAGCACACCGAGCCCCGGCAGCCGCGCCGCGAAGACCGACGCCAGCGCCGTCGCCTGCGCGACCGACGCCACCCCCAGCATCACCTTCGGCGCGTGCATGAAGTGGTGCACCGTGAGCAGGCGGGCCAGGAACAGCAGGGCGCCCAGCGCGAGCGTCCCGGGGAGCGCCAAGGGCTCGTCGAAGGCGGTGGACACGATCACCGACAGGGCCGCCACCGCGCCCAGGAACACGGTGAACGCGCCCAGGAGCGCGGGCCGCGCCGACGCGGAGAAGTCCTCCAGGCCACGGCTGGAGGCCAGCCGGCGACGGGCGTGCGTGGCGAAGAGGCCGGCGGTCCACGCGGCGGGGGCGCAGGCGAAAGCGAGGGCCACGGCCGGGGCGGCGGCGAGCGGCCAGTGTCCGTGGCC
>KL568566.1:883-5036 GCA_000715605.1 Streptomyces speibonae
CCGCAGCAGGCCGTCGCCCAGGAGGGCGTAACCGATGAGCCAGCAGGTCGAGGTCGTCGTGGTGGGGCGGTGCGCGCGGCGCGGGGCGCTCAGCGGGCCCCGGCGCAGTACCGCGCGAAGGGCGAGAACGACGGCGAGGATGCCGACGGCCGTCGCGTAGAGACGGGTTTCGCCGTGGGAGTGGTGGAGCGCGAGGACCGTGGCCGCGCACAGCGCGCCGGGGAGGAAGGGGAGGAGGAGTGTCGTGGTGCTCCGGGGGCTGGTGGTGGGTGGTGTGGGGCGGGTTTCGGCGTCGTCGCGGGGGGTGCGGGCGTAGAGCTCCTCGGCCAGGGAGAAGACGTCGCGGTGGCGGAAGCGCGCGGCGGTGCGGTCGGTGATGCCGTGCGCTTCCAGGCCCGCCGCGATCTCCAGGGGGTCCACCGCCCGGACGCACAGGTCGTTGTGGCGGTGCAGGAGTGCCTTGACGGGGTCGGCCGCACCCGACGGAGTCCGTTCGCTGAGGTCGGTCATCGGGTCGTCTCCGTTGCGGGTACCGGGGTGTGCAGGGCCCATGTGGGCACGGGGCGGGGGGCCGGCTCGGTCCAGTGGCCGGGGAGGCGGGCCTCGGCGGGGGCGGCGAAGGGCTGGACGCCGTCGAGGAGGGCGCGGCGGGCCGGGGTGCGCGTGACGGTCTCCAGGTAGAGGCCGTGGAACGCCGAGATGTTCTGGTCGACGGTGAACAGCTCGAGTGCGCGGGCGCGTGCGGCTGCGCCGAGGCGGGTGCGGCGCTCGGGGTCGCGCAGCAGGGAGACGCACGCCTCGGCGAGCGCCCGCGGGTTGCGGGGTGGTACGACGAGACCGGTGCCCCCGACGGCCTCCACGACCGCGCCGACGTCCGTCGAGACGGTCGCGCGCCCGCAGAACATCGCCTCGACCAGCCCGACGGGGAACCCCTCGACGACGCTGGACAGGACCGTCACCGCCGCACCGGCGTAGGCGTCGGCACAGGTGCGCAGGCCGGGGCCGCCGAGCTCCTCGAAGGAGACCGGGTTGTCGCCCACGGCATGCGGGCCGTCGGCCTCGTCCGGGAAGAGGTGGGCGGCCAGGGCCTTGCAGTGGCCTAGGTAGGCGGCGCCCTCCGGGCCGGTCGGGCCGCCGATGACGCGCAGGCGGGTCTTCGGCTCCTGTCTGCGGATCTCCGCGAAGGCGTGCAGCAGCGAGACCAGATCCTTGGCGGGCTCCACCCGGCCCGACCACAGGAGCGTGTGCGGGTCCGCGCTCTGCGACTCCCCCACCTCGGCGAAGGGCGCGGGGTCCATGCCCGGGTACACGGTGCGCAGCTTGGTCCGGTCGGCGCCGCACCGTTCCTGCCAGCGGCGGGCGTGGGCGTTGCCCGGCGTGATGAACGCGGCGCGGCGGTAGGTCTCGGCGGCGAGCCTGCCGTGGAAGGCGGCGAGCAGGGAGCGGACCGCGGCCGGGGAGTCGGGGCGGGTGAGGTAGTGCGTCCGCAGGCGTACGCCGTACTCGGTGACGAGGAGCGGGACGCCGAAGAAGTGGTGGGCGAGCAGGCCGGGCAGGGCCGTCACGCCGCCCGCGGTGGCGTGGCACAGGTCGACCGCGCCCAGTCCGTCCTCGTCGTACCAGTCGAGCGAGAGGGGGCGCAGGGCGCGTTCCAGATGCGCGGCGACGGCCAGGAGATCCGGGACGCGGGCCTCGCGCGCGGTGCGCCGGGCGCCGGGCGCACGACAGGCGCGCTCCAGGGCGCGGACGGCCGTCTCGGAGCGGAGTGCGGCCACCAGGCCGCCCCGGTCGCGGGCGAGTTCGGCGAGGCCGTGCAGCGCGGTGGCGAAACGGTCCGCCTCGGGGGCGGAGCCGTCCGTGGGGGCGCAGAGGGTCGCGGCCAGTTGTCCGTAGTGCTCCGAGAAGAGCCGGCGTGCGCGACGGCCGTACACCACCCCGTCGTCCTCGGACGCCCACAGCGGCGCGGTGCGCACCCTGCGGACCTGCGGGGGCAGCGGGACCCAGCCCGCGTCCTCCTGGGCCTGGCCGCTGCTGAACGCGTAGACGTCGAACTCGTGCCGGTCGAGTCCGCGCACCAGGCGGTCGCACCAGAGCCTGCCCTCACCGCCCACATACGGATAACCACCCTCCGTAAGCAGTCCGATGCGCACGTGTGCACCCCCGATCTCCCGTGTGGGGAGCCGCCGTTGGCCCGGCGGCTCGCAGCGGGACGAAGGTATGCGGAACAGAAGGTGGCGTGATGGACGGTTGTCCATCACGCCACCAAAAGGGGTGAACGGGCGTAACTTTCCCGTGCGGAACGCGTTCAGGTCTGCTGACCGGCGGTCAGCCGTTCGGGTAGGCCCAGGGGTTCGGGCGGCAGCGGATCCCGTCGTGCTCGAGGAACTTGGTCTGCTGCTGCATCACCGGCGCCAGGTCGCCGTCCTTGTCGCAGGTGAGGTGGTTGTGTCCGAGGCGGTGGCCGATCTCGTGGTTGATCAGCATCTGGCGGTAGGCGTGGATCTTGTCGCCGTAGGTCTCGGAGCCCTGCGCCCACCGGTAGGCGTTGATCATCACGCGTTCGGTGGCCGCGGAGTCGCAGGAGACGTTGTCCTCGGTGGTGTCCAGGCCCGACTTGGCGCACCAGTCGGCGGTCGTCTTGGGGCTGGCGAGGGTGATCACCCAGTCGACCCGGCCGGACTGGACGCGTTCGAAGGCGAGCGCGCCGTTGTGCGCCCAGCTCCGGTTGTCGTTGAGCGTCCGGTGCACGGCCTGGGCGAAGAGTTCGCCGTCGAGTCCGAGCCCCTGCTCGACGTCCACGCGGTAGGTGATCTTCCGGCCCTTGCCGGGCGCCTTGTCGATGCCGTTGATCGCGTCGAACTTCCCGGTGCCCGCGCGGGTCTGGGTGAGCGGGTACTTCCTGTCCATCTTCTGCTGGTATGTCAGCGGCTCCGTGGAGGGTGCGGCGGGCGTCTCCCGGTCGTCACCGCGCGAGGCGGAGTCCCGTACGTCACGCGCCTGTTCACCCGCGGACTGTGCCTGTGCGCCGGAGTCCTCGCGTTCCTCGGCGACCTGGCCGGCCACGACGACGGCCAGGACCGTGGTGACGGCGGCGGCCGCGATCCCGGTGAAGGCCCTGCCCTTGCCGCCCTTGGCGTCGGGCCCTCCGGCCGGCGGGTCGTTGTCGTCGTCGCGGTCGGAGGGGATGCCGACGGCCGGTTCACTGCTCCAGTCGGTGACGAAGTCGTACGGGTCGGCGCGGTGCGCGGAGGCCGGCGGGCGGGAGGTGAAGACGTCGGCGTCCTCGGCGAAGGCGTCGAGGTACTCCTGACGCGGTCCTCCCCCGGGCGCCCGGCGCTGGCGCGGGAAGGGCGCGCCCCGGGTGCCGGGCGCCGACGGCTGTCCGTAGGGGCCCGGGCCGGTGGGGGGCATGCCGGCGTAACCGGCCCCGGTTGTCGTCCGGTCGTACACCGTCCCCCAGCCGCCGCCGGGTTCGCGCTGCTCGGGGTGGCCTCCGCGCGCCTGCGGCACACCGCGCGGCGGTGTGCCGTCCGGCTGCCATCCGTCCGGGAGGCGCGGCACACCGTGCGCGGGCGTGGCGGACGGGTGGGGCGGGGGATACGGGTACGGCTCCCCGTACCCGGGCTGCTGCCGGGCCGGTGGTGCGGCGGACGTGCGGGGACCCGGACGGGCCTCCCGGGCGGTGCGTGCGGTCGTCTCCGCGCTGCCGCCCTTGGGGGCGGGTCCACGGCGGCTGTGGCGTCCCACGTCGCGCCTCAGCCCCTCTTGTCGTCGGCGGTGGCACCGCCACCGGTTGCCGCGGCGGAACCCTGAGCGCCCTGCGCGCCCGGCTCCCCAGTATCCCCTTCATCGGCCGAATCCGTTGTATCCCTGAGGAGTTCGCGGAAGGCGAGTGCCACGGTCTCGGGATACTCCATCATCGCCACGTGCCCGGCCTCGGGGATGGCCACCAGCCGGGAGTGCCGGAACGCGCGCGCCGCGCGCTGCGCCATGCGGAAGCCGACGAGTCGGTCCCGGCCGCCGTAGACGAGCAGCGTCGGTGCGAGCACCCGCTCGGCCTGGCGCCACAGTCCGTGCTGGCCACCCAGGGTGTAGGCGTCGACGATCCCCCGCGCGGAGCGCGCCATGGCGTCCCAGAAGTACGGCAGGCGCA
>KL568566.1:5282-7281 GCA_000715605.1 Streptomyces speibonae
GGCGTTGCGGAACCCCTCGGGCGACACCCGCGCGGGGTCGCCGTAGCAGAGCCGCAGCACGCCGCGGACCCGCTGCTCCGCCGTCCACTCGCGGGTGATGCGGGTGAACAGGGGTGCGACCCCGGGCACCGCCAGCAGCGCCGTGGGGACGGCTGTGCGCTGCACCCGCAGCTCGGGCAGGGCCGGCGACACGAGGGTGAGGGTGCGCACGAGGTCGGGGCGTACGGCGGCGACGCGGGTCGTGACCGCGCCGCCGAGGGAGTTGCCGAGGAGGTGGACCGGGCCGCGGCCGGAGGCGTCGAGATAGCGGATCACCGCGCGTGCGTGCGCGGTGATCGAGTAGTCGCCGTCGTCCGGCGGCGGGGAGTCGCCGAAGCCCGGCAGGTCGAGCGCTTCGCTGTCGATCACGTCGTGCAGCTGCGGCATGAGGGCCGACCAGTTCAGCGAGGAGCCGCCGAGTCCGTGGACGTACAGAGCGGGCGGCAGGCCCTTGCGCGCGGGGGGTCTCGACCGTACGGAGAGCGTGACGCCGGGCAGCCGTACCGACCTGAGCCGCTCGCCCTCGGCGACCCTGACGGCCGCCACTTGGGGAAGCACGGTGGCGGGCGGCACGGACGGCAGCTCGGTCGAAGACATGCGGCAATGTTACGAGACGATCACGTGGCAGCTCACGTGTTCGGCATCACAAGGTTGCTCCATGGGGGGTGCGCGGTCTGTCATGTCGCCGTCGCGCATCGCATAGCGTCCGGATCGAGTGTCTCCTACTCTCGTACGGAGGGCACCCGTATGTGGCACCTGTACTCATCAGGGACGTTCGTAGGAAGGGAGCCCGGCATGACCGCAGACCCGACCGACCCGCAGACGTTCGAGAAGGACGAGGACGTGCACGAGGGCGAGGAGGAGTTCGACGTCGAGGCACCCAGGGTCGACGCGGCCGAGCAGCAGACGGAGGTCGCACCGGAGAGCGACGATCCGATGACCGACCTCGACCCCGCCCGCGCCAACGAGGCCGACCTGCTGGAGCAGGCCCGGGTCGTCTCCCTCGACGAGGACGACTACCGGTGAGGAGTGCGTCCTCAAGGGCACCGTTGCCTGCACAAAGGGGCTGATCTTGCCCGCTCTGACAGCTTTTGAAACCGTCCGTACGGCTTTCACCTCCGTCCGGTCCGTGAAATTCTGCGCTCTCACCGCGCACACCACGATTACCGGAAAAGTACGATGGCGGCGCGGCTCACACCGCATGTGGACGACAATGGGAGGCGGCGTGACAGCCATCGAGCAGACAGACGCGGTACGCCCGAGGGGTACACGCCTGCCGCGCCGTGCCCGGCGGAACCAGTTGCTGGGCGCCGCCCAGGAGGTTTTCGTCGCGCAGGGTTACCACGCGGCCGCGATGGACGACATCGCCGAGCGCGCCGGCGTCAGCAAGCCGGTGCTGTACCAGCACTTCCCGGGCAAGCTCGATCTGTACCTGGCACTGCTGGACCAGCACTGCGAGGCCCTGATCCAGTCGGTGCGCCAGGCACTGGCGTCGACGACGGACAACAAGCAGCGCGTCCGGGCCACCATGGACGCCTATTTCGCCTATGTCGAGGACGACGGCGGCGCGTTCCGCCTGGTCTTCGAGTCGGACCTGACGAACGAGCCCGCCGTGCGCGAGCGCGTCGACAAGGTGACCAACGACTGCGCGGAGGCGATCTGCGACGTCATCGCCGAGGACACCGGTCTGTCGCGGGCGGAGTCGATGCTGCTCGCCTCGGGGCTCGGCGGCCTCGCGCAGGTGGTGGCGCGGTCCTGGCTGCACAGCGACCGCAGTGTGCCGCGCGACCAGGCGGTGCAGTTGCTGACCTCGCTGGCCTGGCGGGGCATCGCGGGATTCCCGCTGCACGGCAACGAGCAGCATCACTGAGCCGCGGTACGGCACCGGCGGTCGTTTGTTCCCGTCGGCTGTTCGCTCCTGGCGTGGCCGGGCGCGGCGTGCGGGTCCCCTCACCGGGCT
>KL568566.1:7477-8135 GCA_000715605.1 Streptomyces speibonae
GTTCGCTCCTGGCGTGGCCGGGCGCGGCGTGCGGGTCCCCTCACCGGGCTAATGTGTGCTGGGTACGGCGCGGAAGGTCGCGCACTTCACTGACCGTCGGAGGGACATAGCCGTGGAGGTCAAGATCGGCGTGCAGCACGCGCCCCGCGAGATCGTTCTGGAGAGCGGTCAGAGCGCCGAGGAGGTCGAGCGCGTGGTGGCCGAGGCGCTGGCCGGGAAGGCGCAGCTGCTCAGCCTGGTGGACGAGCACGGCCGCAAGGTCCTGGTCCCGGCCGACCGTCTCGCCTACGTCGAGATCGGCGAGCCGGCCCCGCGCAAGGTGGGCTTCGGCGCGCTGTAGGCGCGACGACCGGACATCGGGGAAGGGCCCGGCGGTGCGAATCCGCCGGGCCCTTCTTCTGTGTCCGTTCGGGCGTCACCCGCGGGGCCGACCGCGTTCCCGTGGCCCGTTCGCGCCCCTCACGAATGGCGCACGGATCCTTCCCACAGGTGGATTGGATTTTGCAGGTCAGGGGTAAGACGGGCTAGGACCGATGTGAGCAGCCCGGCCATGTGGGAGGGACCCCGACATGCTCTTGGAAGCGCTCAGCTCCGCCGTCCTCGGCCTGGCTCTGGCATGGGCGGCGTATCACCGCCTGTCGCATCGGCTTTCCCCCCC
>KL568566.1:8348-8997 GCA_000715605.1 Streptomyces speibonae
GCCGCCGCCCTGGTCCTGCCGACCGGTGTGGCCGGAGCCCTGTTCGGCGCGTTCGTCATGAAGAGCTCGCTGGGCGGCAGCCTGCCGACGGTCCTGCTCGGGGCGGTGATCGTCTCCGTGGCCTCGCTGTCGCTGCTGCTGCGCCCGGCGGGAAGACTGCGCCGCCGGTCGGCGACCGCCTGACCGGCCGCCGCCGGTCACGGAGGGACTGAACCGGGGGGGCGCTGCGCCCGTCCGTCAGGCCGCCAGCCCCAGGGCCGCCATCCGCTTGGTGTGCGCCTCGGTGATCCGGGAGAACATCTTGCCGACCTCGGCGAGGTCGAATCCGTCCGCGACACCGCCCACGAGCATCGTCGACAGCGCGTCCCGGTCGGCGACCACCCGCTGGGACTGCGACAGCGCCTCACCCATCAGCCGCCGCGCCCACAGCGCGAGCCGCCCGCCCACGCGCGGGTCCGCGTCGATCGCCGCGCGCACCTTCTCCACGGCGAAGCCGCCGTGCCCCGTGTCGTCGAGCACGGCCAGCACCAGGGCGCGGGTGTCGGAGTCGAGCCGGGCCGCGACCTCCCGGTAGAAGTCGCTGGCGATGGAGTCGCCGACATAGGCCTTGACCAGGCCCTCCAGCCAGTCGGAGGGCGCCGTCTGCTTG
>KL568566.1:9165-11378 GCA_000715605.1 Streptomyces speibonae
CCCAGCCAGTCGGAGGGCGCCGTCTGCTTGTGGAAGCCGTCGTAGGCGGCGACGAAGGGCTCCATGGCGAGCGTCGGCTCCTCACCGATCTCGGCGAGCCGGTCACGCAGCCACTCGAAGTGGTGGAACTCGGCGGAGGCCATCTTCGCCAGCTCGGCCTTGTCCGCCAGCGTGGGCGCCAGCTTGGCGTCCTCCGCGAGCCGCTCGAACGCCGCCAGCTCCCCGTACGCGAGCGCCCCGAGCAGATCCACGACGGCGGCACGGTACTGGGGGTCGGCGGAGGCGGCCGCCCAGTCCATGGCGGCGACGCCGGTGTGTCCGGCGGAGGTGTCGGGGGCGTCCGCGGCGTTCTCAGGCTTGTCAGAGCTCGTCATGAAGCGCACAATAGCCCGCTCTCCACGCACCGGAAGTCCCTGGTCAATCAGTGTGACGACGACTACGTGACCAAATCGGCCATGGCATGTGCGCGAATCCGGGGTATGGTGGTAATGCGCCTGCTGAGCACTCTGACGTACTCGACAGGCCGTATGTATGAGGATGCCCGGTCGGTGGCCCGATCGGCTCCGACCCGACAGCCCTCCAGCCGTCCGCCACAGTGCGTACGGAATCCGGAGGGACACCTCAGCGGTACGAACGCTCGAGCGTGGGCAGTGGTCCCGTGTTCTACGGCTCCGCCCGTATGGCAGCCGACGTCCCCGGCACGGTCCCTACACGACCCCCCGCGTTCGCCTCGCACCGCGTACACAGAAGAGGCAGCACCCTGACTACGACGTTCCGAGAGCTCGGGATCCTTCCCGAGACCGCCGAGGCCCTCGAGGCCGTCGGCATCATCACTCCCTTCCCCATCCAGGAGATGACGCTCCCCGTGGCCCTGTCGGGCACGGATGTCATCGGCCAGGCCAAGACCGGCACCGGCAAGACGCTGGGTTTCGGCCTTCCGCTCCTCGAGCGTGTCACCGTTCCCGCGGACGTGGAGGCCGGCCGGGCGAAGCCCGAGGACCTCACCGACGCGCCGCAGGCGCTGGTCGTCGTCCCCACGCGTGAGCTGTGCACCCAGGTCACCAACGATCTTCTCACCGCCGGCAAGGTGCGCAATGTGCGCGTCACCGCCATCTACGGCGGCCGGGCCTACGAACCCCAGGTCGAGGCGCTGAAGAAGGGCGTCGACGTGGTCGTCGGCACCCCGGGCCGGCTGCTCGACCTCGCCGGGCAGAAGAAGCTGAACCTGAGGCATGTGCGGGCGCTCGTCCTCGACGAGGCCGACGAGATGCTCGACCTGGGCTTCCTGCCCGACGTCGAGAAGATCATCGGCTTCCTCCCGGTCAAGCGGCAGACCATGCTGTTCTCGGCCACGATGCCGGGCGCCGTGATCGGTCTGGCCCGGCGCTACATGTCGCAGCCGACGCACATCCGCGCCACGACCCCGGACGACGAGGGCGCGACGGTCGCGAACACCACGCAGTTCGTCTACCGCGCGCACAACATGGACAAGCCCGAGATGGTCGCGCGGATACTGCAGGCCGACGGCCGGGGCCTGGTCATGGTCTTCTGCCGCACCAAGCGCACCGCCGCCGATCTCGCCGACCAGCTCAAGCAGCGCGGCTTCGCCTCCGGCGCGGTCCACGGCGACCTCGGCCAGGGCGCGCGCGAGCAGGCGCTGCGCGCGTTCCGCAACGGCAAGGTGGACGTGCTGGTCTGCACGGACGTCGCCGCGCGCGGCATCGACGTCGAGGGCGTCACGCACGTCATCAACTACCAGTCCCCCGAGGACGAGAAGACGTACCTGCACCGCATCGGCCGTACCGGCCGCGCGGGCGCGAAGGGTACGGCGATCACGCTGGTCGACTGGGACGACATCCCGCGCTGGCAGCTGATCAACAAGGCGCTGGACCTCGGTTTCGGCGACCCGCCGGAGACGTACTCCACCTCCCCGCACCTGTTCTCGGACCTGGGCATCCCCGAGGGCACGAAGGGCATCCTGCCGCGCTCGGAGCGCACGCGCGCCGGGCTGGACGCGGAGGAGCTGGAGGACCTGGGCGAGACGGGCGGCCGCGGAGGGCCGCGCGGCCGTGGTGGCCGGCGCGGTGACTCCCGCGCGGAGCGCGAGACCACCACGCGTACGCCGCGACGCCGCCGCCGCACGCGTGGCGGTGCGCCGCTGGACGAGGCGGCACAGCAGCCCGCGAGCCCGGCCGCCGGAGGCGCCGGGGATG
>KL568566.1:11550-11767 GCA_000715605.1 Streptomyces speibonae
GGGATGCGGAGGCCGCCGGCACCGCCGTCCGCACTCCGCGCCGGCGTCGCCGGATGCGCGGCGGGGTCCCGGCGGACGCACCCTCGACGGCCACGGCGCCCGCCGCGGAGTCCGCGGCGGAGTCCGCCGTCGGCACGGCGGAGGGCCCGGCGGTGGACACCACTGCTGAGACCGCCGAAACCCCCGCGAAGCCGCGCCGCCGCAGGACCCGCAGGTC
>KL568566.1:12039-16568 GCA_000715605.1 Streptomyces speibonae
CGGCCGCGCCGATCGTCGCGGAGCCCGAGGCCGCCCCGGCCACGGAGCCGCGCCGCCGCACGCGCAAGGCTGCCGCCAAGGCCGAGACCCCGGCCGACGCCACCGAGGTGGCCGACACCGTCGAAGCCACCGAGGTCACGGAGACCAAGCCGCGCCGCACCCGGAAGACCGCCGCCAAGAAGGCCGAGGCGGCCGTCGACACCGCCGAAGCCGTCGAGGCCAAGCCCCGGCGCACTCGCAAGACCACCGCCGACATCCCGGCGCAGACCACGCAGGAGCCCGAGGCCGAAGCCGCCGAGGCCAAGCCGCGACGGACCCGCAAGACCGCCGCCAAGAAGGCCGAGTCGGAAGCGGTCGACGAGGCGAAGCCCAAGGCACGCCGGACCCGCAAGGCCACGGCCGCCGTGGAGCCCGCGGAGGGCTGAGGCACTCACGCCGACGGCCCGGTCCCCCACCCGGGGGCCGGGCCGTCGGCGTGTCCGCAGCCATTACGCTCACCCTGTGACCGGCCACCCCACCTCCGCCCGTGCCCGCCGACTCCGCACCCCCCGCGGCGAGTTCGCCGCCGTGGACGTGCCGACCGCCCCCGGTGTCACTCCCCGGGGCGTCGCCCTGCTGCTGCCCGGGTACACCGGCAGCAAGGAGGACTTCGCGCTGATCCAGGAGCCCCTCGCCGCGCGCGGATACCGCACGGTCGCCGTGGACGGGCGGGGGCAGTACGAGTCGGACGGCCCCGCGGACGACGAGTCGGCGTACGCGCAGGAGGAGTTGGCGCGGGACGTGCTCGCGCAGGCGGAGGCGCTCGGTACGCCCGTGCACCTGGTCGGCCACTCGCTCGGCGGTCAGATCGCCCGTGCCGCCGTCATCCTGGACCACACCCCCTTCCGTTCCCTCACGCTCATGTCCTCCGGCCCCGGCCGGATCTCCGTCTCCCAGGAGCAGCGGGTGAAGCTGCTGCGGGACGCGCTCGCGGTGATGTCGATGGCGGAGTGCTGGCAGGCGATCCTGGCCATGGGGCCGCCGGAGGAGGTGGGCGGACCGGCCCGCGGGATCGGCGGTCCGGAACTGCTGCGTAACCGCTGGCTGGGCACGAAGCCGGCGCAACTGCTCGCCACCGGCCGCCAGCTGTGCAGCGAGCCGGACCGGGTGGACGAACTGGCCGCCGTGCCGCTCCCGTTCCACGTCCTGTCCGGTGAACGCGACGACACCTGGCCGGTACCCGACCTCGACGAGATGGCCCGGCGGCTGGGGGCGCACCGCACCGTCATCGACGGGGCCGAGCACTCGCCCGCCGCCGACCGGCCCGCACCGACCGCCCGCGCGCTCGCCGGCTTCTGGGACGGCCTGCCTCCCGCCGGGGCGGTCTCCTAGTACTGCCCCTGGAGGTGGTCCCAGAAGCCGTCGCGCAGGGCGCGGCGCAGGTCCGCCTGGCCGCGCAGGGAGTACTGCAGGAGTCCCTCCGCCTCGACCAGCAGGTCCTGGTCGACGGAGCCGGGCAGATAGGGGTGACCGGGGAGCAGCTCCACCATGGTCTCCCGGCCGCGTGCGACCAGCCATTTCGCGGCGATCTGGGCGCCGACGAACCGGACGTCCTCGCGGGTGGGCCGGCCCGTGGTGGTCTCGTATGCCGGTGCCGTGCGCCGGGAGACGTACGGCTTGAAGAAGTCGAGGTCGAGGGTGCGCTGGCTGTCGACCTCCCAGAGCAGCGGCTCCGCCTGGTTGCGGCCCTCGGGCGCCTCGATGCCCCAGAGGTGGACCCGGGCGCCGTATCCCTGGGCCGCCTCGACCGCGGAGACGAGGTCCTCGTCGCCGCCGAGGAGGGCGGCGTCGCTGATGGCCCGGTGCCGGGCCAGGGACTCCAGATCGGTGCGGATCAGGGAGTCGACGCCCTTCTGCTGGTTGTTGGCGTTGAGGTTGCCGAGGCGGACCTTGACGTCGGGGAGTTCGGCGATGGTCTGCTGCTCGGCGGTGTGGATGCGGCGCCGGGCGCCGTCGTACCAGTAGACGCGCAGCAGCCTGCTGTCGGCGAAGACGGTGCGGGCCCGGTCGATGAGCGCGTCGATGAGTCCCTCGGCGTCGAGGTCGAAGGCCCTGCGGTCCTCCGTCCCGGCCACCAGGCGCCCCGCGGCGGCGTACAGATAGCCGGCGTCGACGAAGATCGCATGAGTCGAGGGTGTCTTCGCCACCTCGGCGAGCATGCGCTGGAGCAACTCGTTCGTGAGATCGATGCGGGCGTGCAGGGCCGCGAGGTCTTCGTTCATCGCTTCCATTGTCCCGGTGGTCACGCTACGAACACAACCGGTCCCGGTCGGTCTCCTTCGAAACCCTTACTCGTGAGTATTTAGTCGATCGAAAAATTTCTTTAGCGTAGGGAATGTTTGTATGGCGCATCCCGTTGACCTCGTCAGGGACCGCGGGCTCGACTGGCCCGGGGGCCGACCACCGAGTAGTTCTCCTTCAGGAGGATGACCAGACGAAGGGAGAAGCCTGTGCGCTTCGAAATCATGCGACTCGACGACGTCGACGGCACGCCCGTGGACACGACCGTCGTGGACGCCGCCTCCGTCAACCGCATCGTTCAGCAGGCCGCCGCCATCGGGCAGCGCCTGTGGATCCGGCCGGCCGAGACCTCGGCCTCATAACGCCGGACGCACGGGACACCGGCCACCCGGGCCAGGTCCCGGCCCGCACGCTTCGGAGCCCCCGTACCGCCCTCGGTACGGGGGCTCCGCCGTGCCCACGGGGACGGCCGGGATGGTCAGCCGCCCTGGATCACCTGGGTCACGCCGTTGATGATCTGCTGCACGGCGATGGCGGAGAGCATCATGCCCGCCAGCCGTGTCACCAGGACCACTCCGCCGTCCTTGATGACCCGGATGATCAGCAGGGAGTACCTCATGACCAGCCAGAGCACGACGTGGATGGCGAGGATCGCCGCCCACACCGAGACCTGGCCGGTGACGCCGTCGGCCTTCTGAACGGCGAGGATGACGGACACGATCGCCCCCGGCCCCGCCAGCAGCGGCATGCCCAGCGGAACCAGGGCGACGTTGACGTCCTTGGTCTGCTGCGGCTCGTCGGTCTTGCCGGTGAGCAGGTCCAGCGCGATCAGCAGGAGGAGCAGCCCGCCCGCGATCATCAGGGCGGGCACGGACACATGGAGATAGGCGAGGATCTGGTGGCCGAGCAGCCCGAACACGGTGATCACACCGCCGGCCACGCAGACGGCCTGGAACGCCATCCGCTTCTGCGCCTTCGCCGGGCGGCCGGCGGTCAGAGCGAGGAAGATCGGGGTGATCCCAGGGGGATCCATGATGACAAAAAGGGTCAGAAAGAGAGAGCCGAAGACGGCGACGTCGAGCATGACAGCCTTGCCGGGGAACGAACGGAACGGGGGCGGAGAGGGCGAGAGGGCGGGCCTCAGACTCCGCCGGCCCCCGGTACCGGGAACGCCCCGGTCGCGCGCCGCGTGATCTCGCCGTACACCTCGGGGTCCGTCATGAACTCGCCGAGGACGCAGGACTTGCGGCTGCCGTGGTAGTCGCTGGACCCGGTGACCAGGAGCCCCAGTTCCTTCGCCAGGCCGCGCAGCCGCGCCCGGGTCTCGGGGTCGTGGTCCATGTGGTCGACCTCGATGCCGTCGAGTCCGGCCTCGGCGAGCCGGGCGATCGCGGACTCCGGCACGGTCCTGCCCCGTTTGCTCGCGGCGGGGTGGGCGAAGACGCAGACGCCGCCCGCGTTCTTGATAAGCCGCACGGCCTCGAAGGGGTCGGTCTCGTGCTTCTCCACGTAGGCGCGGCCGCCGTCGGCGAGCCACTGCGGGGTGAAGGCGTCGCTCACGCTCGGCACCACGCCCAGTTCGACGAGCGCGGTCGCCACGTGCGGGCGGCCCACCGAGCCGTCGCCGGCGATGCGCGCCACCTGCTCCCAGGTGACCGGCACGCCCAGGTCGTTCAGCTTGGCGATCATGCCGTGGGCCCGCGGCACCCGGTCGTCCCGGACCAGTTCGCGCTCGGCGAGCAGCGCGGGCTCCCCGGGGTCGAACAGGTAGGCCAGCATGTGCATGCTGATGCCGTCGAGCCGGCAGGAGAGTTCGGCGCCGGTGACCAGCGTGAGTCCCGCCGGCAGGACGGAGAGCGCCTCTTCGTGTCCGCGCGTGGTGTCGTGGTCGGTCAGCGCCACGACGTCGAGACCGGACGCGGCGGCCTTGCGGACGAGCTCGGCCGGGGTATCCGTACCGTCGGACGCGGTGGAGTGGGTGTGCAGATCGATGCGCACGACGCGTTACTCCAAGCGGTGACGGACGGAAGGGGACGCTCCAGGATAACCGGATTTTCGCCCCCCGCGGGTCACACCCGAACGGACCGTACGCCCCCTACGCCACCCGGCCGGCCGCCTTCCGGCCCCCGCCACGCCGCCCCCGCCGAAGCCCGGCCCCGCGTCCCGCACCGACGCCCAGCGCACACCTCCCGCGAGCACGGCATGGTGCCGGTGGGATGCCGGTGGGGGTGACCGGCTCGGCGTCGGCG
>KL568566.1:16820-18820 GCA_000715605.1 Streptomyces speibonae
CAGAGATGTGTATAAGAGACAGGGCCCGGGAGGGGCGTACGGCGGGTCGTCGGTACAGGTGCGTGGGGGACCGTCGGCGGGCGGCGCATGGCGGTCGCCGGTAGGCGCTCGCGGTGGGGTCATCGGCAGGGGTGCCTGGCTGGTGGCGGGCGGGCGATGCATGGCGGGTCGCGGGTGCGCCGAGAGGCCGGCCGTCACCTCAACCGGTGCCCCCGGCCGTGCACCTCCCGCCGACGCCGAGCCGGCCACCCCGACCGAGCGCCCTCGTCGAGCGCCCCCCCACCCCTGCCGTGCACCTCCCGCCGGCGCCAGCCGGCCACTCCCGTCGCCCCTACGCCTCCAGCAGACGTGGGGACAGGGCGCCGCACGGGACCAGTTCCACCTCCGCGCCCGCGTCCCGGAGGTCGGTGAGGACCAGTTCGTCGTACATCAGCAGGCCGGACTGCTCCGGCCACACCACAGCCCACAGCCACATGCCGAGCGCCTCGCCCGCGAACACGGCCCGGTCGTCCGGTGTCTTGGAGACATGCCAGAGCGGGGTGGGGCGGCCGGCGGCCAGCACCTTGGCCTGCGGTGGCTTCTCGACGTTCATGTACGGCCCCGGGTCCGGTCCGTCGAGGCCCGCGTACCGCGCGCCGAGGCCGACGCCGAGCTCCTCGGCGACCAGGATCAGCTCACCCATTCCGCCCAGCGGTCCGGGACCGGTGCACGCGACGGCCGTCGCCCGGCCTCCGCTGCGGTCGTCGCCCGCGCAGGCCACCCCCGTGAAGAGCCAGCCCACGGGCAGCGGCCACGGCATCCACAACGGCACCTTCGTACGGTGCACGATGACTTCGAGAGCCTCGACGCTCGGCGGTATCACGGGCTGCACCGGGTGCACGGTGCCGTGTACATCGCACTGCCAGGCATCCGAGAAGAGGCCGGGAGCCCTGACCCGGCCACCGCACTTCGGGCAACTGGGTTCGCCCCTCATAGAGCCCCACGGTCCTAGCTCCGCCGCGTCCCGTCAAGGACGATCACCCGCCCGGCGCAGTCATCTTGTCGAACGAGCAGGATGTTCACACCGGCGAGTTCCGGCCAGGGGGCCGGCCGGACGGCTCAGTCCAGGGCGACCGACCCGCGCAACGGGTCCCGAAGGTCCGTACCCCGGTTCAGCCAGCGCTCCTGGAGGGCCTGGGCGCCGTGCACGCGCTTCCAGGCCGCCTCGTTCGGGGTCATCGGCAGCAGCGGCAGGAACCGCACGGGGTCCAGGGGCTCGTCCAGCTCCAGGTCCTCCACCAGCCCGCCCGGCTCGCCCACCAGCACCGAGGTGAACGGGGCCCCGGGCCACAGCGGTTCGCCCACGTCGAGGGAGGCGCCGGGGGCCACGACCACGCCCTCGACCTGCGGGGAGGCGGCGAGGACGGCGAGCGCGCGGAGCGCCTTGTCGGTGTCGGCGACACCGGAGCGCACCGAGAGCACCAGCTCGGCGCGCGGCCCCTTGACCTGGTCCGCGATCACCGCCGTGGGGTCGGCCATGGGCTGCGCGGACATGCCGAGCGTGGCGTAGCGCACGATGTCGCCCTCGTGGAAGCGCAGCACCTCGATGCGGTCCGTGCCCAGGAAGGTGACCGCCGCGCGCGCGTCCGGTTCGCCCAGTGCCGTACGCAACCGGGCCTCGACCAGAGGAAGAACATCAGCCATGCGGCGAGCATAGAACTCGTCAGTACCGGGCAAAGCAGAGCCTTGACATGCCAGTCGGCTGATACGCTTGGTCGGCGGTTCGGGCAGCACGCGGCAGCGTCCCGTGGCCCGGACGCCTGGTGTGTCCCTCCCCGCTCACGGGGATGGTGGATCGTCCCTCACGAGGGACCGGCCGGAGGAGGTGAGGCTCGCATGGACCGAAGTCGACCGTGCAGTATCACCCGCTCTTCCGCCCGCTGATGTAGCTGCTCCCTGTCTGGCTACCGCCTTTCGCCCGCGCGTCTTCATCGGAAGAGCACTTCGTTTCGTTCTGCCTG
>KL568566.1:18997-27829 GCA_000715605.1 Streptomyces speibonae
CTTTCGCCCGCGCGTCTTCATCGGAAGAGCACTTCGTTTCGTTCTGCCTGATCTGCCCCAGTAGCTGTATCAGCGACGAAGCTCGCCACCGCGACGGTGCGGTGCTCCCCGCTTTGTGGACGTGCCAAACATCCGCAGTCCAGGACGTCCTCATTCCGGGTTGTTCCACCCGTCGCCCCGGCGCCTTTCGTTGCGTGAATGCGAAGGAGCCCGCCATGTCGATGATCCGCGACCTGCGCGCCGTGGTCCGCCCCGCCTCCCGCATCTCCCTGCGCAAGGAGAGCGGCGCGTACGACACCGTCCGTGACCCCGTGACGGCCACCGCCGTCGTCGACTGCGCCATCTACCGCGACGGCCGGCGCCTGGAGACCGAGGGCCAGCTCACCCCCCAGGAGGCGATGCGCCTGGTGCGTCGCGACGGGGGCTTCGTCTGGATCGGTCTGCACGAGCCGAACGAGGCCGAATTCGCCGGAATCGCCGCGGAGTTCGGGCTGCACCCGCTGGCCGTGGAGGACGCCGTCCAGGCCCATCAGCGGCCCAAGCTGGAGCGCTACGACGACTCCCTGTTCACGGTGTTCAAGACCATCCACTACGTCGACCACGACCGGCTCACCGCCAGCAGCGAGGTCGTGCGGACCGGCGAGGTGATGTGCTTCACCGGCCGGGACTTCTTCATCACCGTCCGGCACGGCGGACAGGGCTCGCTGCGGGCCCTCAGGCACCGCCTCCAGGACGACCCCGAGCTGCTGGCCAAGGGCCCCTCGGCCGTGCTGCACGCCATCGCCGACCATGTGGTGGACGGCTACATCGCGGTCGCCGACGCGGTGCAGGACGACATCGACGAGGTCGAGACGCAGGTCTTCTCGCCGGGCCGCAAAGGGACGCCGCGCGGCACGGACGCCGGGCAGATCTACCAGCTCAAGCGCGAGGTGCTGGAGTTCAAGCGGGCCGTGGCGCCGCTGCTGCGGCCGATGCAGCTGCTGAGCGAGCGGCCGATGCGGCTGATCGACCCGGACATCCAGAAGTACTTCCGGGACGTGGCCGACCACGTCGCCCGGGTGCAGGAGCAGGTCGTCGGCTTCGACGAACTGCTGAACTCCATCCTCCAGGCCAACCTCGCCCAGGCCTCCGTGGCGCAGAACGAGGACATGCGGAAGATCACCTCGTGGGCCGCCATCATCGCCGTGCCGACGATGGTCTGCGGGGTGTACGGGATGAACTTCGACCACATGCCCGAGACGCACTGGCGGTACGGCTACCCGCTGGTCCTCGGTGTCACGGTGGCCATCTGTCTGGGCATCCACCGGACGCTCAAGCGCAACGGGTGGCTCTGAGGGGCCTGGATAGGCTGGGCGCCATGACAAGCGAGCTGCTCGACCGGGCCCTCATCGAGGAGGCCACGAAGAAGTCCGGCCTCATCTGGGTCAAGGGGCCCGGGGTCCCGGCCCGCGCGCTGTGGCACGTGTGGCACGAGGGCGCCGCGTGCGTGATCGGCGACGGGCCCGGGGAGCAGCCGCTGCCGGGGCTGTCCGACGGCGGGCCGGCCGAGGTCACCGTGCGCAGCAAGGACAAGGGCGGCCGGCTGGTCTCCTGGTCCGCGACGGTGGCGGAGCTGCCGCCGGGCTCCGAGGCCTGGGAGGCGGCCGTCGCCGAGCTCAAGGGCAAGCGGCTCAACGCCCCGGACGCCGAGACGATGCCGGAGCGCTGGGCCCGCGAGTGCCGGGTGCTGCGCCTGGAGCCGACCGGCGCGCTCGCACCGCTCCCCGACGGCTCGCTGGCCGAGGCCCCGCTGCCGACCCCGGTGACCACGCGGCGGCCGGTCCCCGCGGGGCTGCCGAAGCTGCTGTTGAAGAAGAAGCGGCGCAAGCGCTAGCGAGGGGCGGGCCCTACGACGTCGGGAGCTGCTTGCCGTAGTCGAGGGTCTCGTCCTTGGCCGGCTTCTCCAGGGGAAAGTCGGTGCCCCAGTCCGAGAAAGTGAGGGTGCCGGCCTTCCCGGCCCGCACCAGGCGCACCGGGTAGGGCTTGCCCTCGAGCGAGACGTCCAGGGTGCCGCCGGAGCCCTGGTCGCCGGTGACGCGGATGGTGCGCAGGCCGGACTGCTCGTGGTGGCCGTCGGTGGCCAGTTCGCCGTGCAGGGTCAGCAGACCGCTGAGCAGCACACTCTTATCGGTGAACCCGATGAACTTCTTGTACGACGGATCGCCCTGCGGCACCTTCACATACTTCTCGGCGAGCTTGCCGGCCGCCGCCGTGTCCGCCTTGCCGCCGTCCTTGCCCTCCCCACCGCTCCCCCGCCCCCAGAACTCGGCACCGGCCTTCAGATACAGCTCGTCGTCGATCCGCAGCAGGCGAAACGTCTCCCCCTTGGTGGTGACCGAGCCGATGCCGCCCTCCTCCTTCAGCCGCATGTCCAGCGTGTAGGCGCGTCCGCTGGTGACGACGGTGCCGTGCAGCCGCACCGTGCCGACCGACTCGGCGGCCTGCTGGGCTCTGCCCTGGATCTGGTCGGCGGGCAGTTTCCCGACACCGTTGGTGCCCTCGTTCGGATCCTCGGAACATCCCGTGAGCGCCGTTCCCGTGACGAGCAGTGCGCACGCGGCGCCGGCCAGCACGGCCCTGCGGGAACGGCCCTGGGAGATCGAAGTCACAGGTGGGCTGCCTCTCTGACGGGGGACCTGATCGGCGTACCGCAGAGTACCGGGGCCCGGGGGGCCGGGCGGAGCCGGTCCGTCCGGACCGGCCGCGGGCGCACGGCCGATCGGGACGGGCTAGCCTGAAGCCCACCCGAGCGGGCAATCCGGATAACGAACGCAGCAGGCAGTACACGGCAACGAAAGACCCCGCACGCAAAGGAGCCGCCGCCATGGCAGCCGGTGCCCCCCGGTTCTTCGTCTCCCATCTCTCCGGTGTCGCCGTCTTCGATCCGGCGGGCGACCAGGTGGGGCGCGTGCGCGATCTGGTGGTCATCCTGCGGCCCGGCCGGCGTCCGCCGAGGCTGCTGGGCATGGTCGTCGAGCTCTCCACGCGGCGGCGCATCTTCCTGCCCATGAACCGGGTGACCGCCGTGCAGGCCGGCCAGGTGATCACGACCGGGGTGCTCAATGTGCGGCGCTTCGAGCAGCGGCCCACCGAGCGGCTCGTCTTCGGCGAGCTCCTGGACCGCCGGGTGACGCTGGTGGAGACCGGCGAGGAGGTCACCGTCCTCGATCTGTCGGTGCACCAGCTGCCGGCCCGCCGCGAGTGGGAGATCGACCGGGTCTTCGTGCGCAAGGGGAAGAAGGGCGGGGCGTTCCGGCGCGGCAAGGGGGAGGCGCTGACCGTCGAGTGGTCCGCGGTGACCGGGTTCTCGCTGGAGGAGGACGCGCAGGGCGCCGAGAACCTGCTCGCCACCTTCGAGCAGCTGCGCCCGGCCGACCTCGCCAATGTGCTGCACCACCTCTCCCCCAAGCGGCGCGCCGAGGTGGCCGCCGCGCTCGACGACGACCGGCTCGCCGACGTGCTGGAGGAGCTGCCCGAGGACGACCAGGTCGAGGTCCTGGGCGTGCTCGCGGAGGAGCGGGCCGCCGACGTGCTGGAGGCGATGGACCCCGACGACGCGGCCGACCTGCTCGGTGAGCTGCCGGAGGCGGACAAGGAGCGGCTGCTGAGCCTGATGCAGCCCGCCGACGCGGCCGACATGCGGCGCCTGATGTCGTACGAGGAGCACACGGCGGGCGGGCTGATGACGACCGAGCCCATCGTGCTGCGGCCCGACGCGACCGTCGCCGACGCCCTGGCCCGGATCCGCGAGCCCGACCTCTCCCCCGCGCACGCCGCGCAGGTCTACGTGTGCCGCCCGCCCGAGGAGACGCCGACCGGCAAGTACCTGGGCACCGTGCACTTCCAGCGACTGCTGCGCGACCCTCCGTACACGCTGGTCGGTTCGATGCTGGACGACGATCTCCAGCCGCTGGAGCCGGACGCGGCGCTGCCCGTGGTCGCCGGGTTCTTCGCCACGTACGACATGGTGGCGGCGCCCGTGGTCGACGAGGCGGGGTCGCTGCTCGGCGCGGTGACCGTGGACGACGTGCTCGACCACATGCTCCCGGACGACTGGCGGGAGAACGAGTTCCACCTCGGCGAGGAGGTGGCGCCCGATGGCTCCTGAGCGCGACGGCACACGCGAGCGGGTGCCGGTCGGGGCCACCGCCGCCGGGCGCCCCCGCACGCCCCGGCTGGACCAGCCGCGGCCGCCCCGGCGCCGCCTCCTGCCCGAGTGGGACCCGGACGCCTTCGGGCGGCTGTCGGAGCGGATCGCGCGCTTCATCGGCACCGGGCGGTTCCTGGCCTGGATGACGGTCGTCATCATCCTGTGGGTGCTGTGGAACGTGTCCATGCCGAAGTCGCTGCGCTTCGACGAGTACCCGTTCATCTTCCTGACGCTGGCGCTGTCCCTGCAGGCCTCCTACGCCGCCCCGCTGATCCTGCTGGCGCAGAACCGGCAGGACGACCGCGACCGGGTGAACCTGGAGCAGGACCGCAAGCAGAATGAGCGGTCGATCGCGGACACCGAGTATCTGACCCGGGAGATCGCCGCCCTGCGGATCGGGCTCGGGGAGGTGGCCACCCGGGACTGGATCCGCTCCGAGCTGCAGGACGTGGTCAAGGAGCTGGAGGGACGCCACAACGGGCACAAGGACCATCACGGGTCATTCCCGGCCATGCGGGCGGAACGGCCGCCGGGACGTGACGCAGAAGACCGCTGACGTCCTTACCGGCGGGTGTACCCGGCGCCGTACCATCGTCCTTATGGCTACGGAAGACGCGGTGCGCGAAGCACTGGCGACGGTGAACGACCCCGAGATCAACCGGCCCATCACCGAGCTGGGGATGGTCAAATCGGTGGAGATCGGTGCGGACGGTGCGGTCGCGGTCACCGTGTACCTGACGGTCTCCGGCTGCCCCATGCGGGACACCATCACGCAGCGCGTGACGGACGCGGTCTCCCGGGTCGACGGTGTCACCCGGGTCGACGTCACGCTGGACGTCATGAGCGACGAGCAGCGCAAGGAGCTGGCGAACGCCCTGCGCGGCGGCCAGGCCGAGCGCGAGGTGCCCTTCGCCAAGCCGGGCAGCCTGACCCGGGTGTACGCGGTCGCCTCCGGCAAGGGCGGCGTCGGCAAGTCGTCGGTGACGGTGAACCTGGCGGCGGCGATGGCGGCCGACGGGCTGAAGGTCGGGGTCGTGGACGCCGACATCTACGGCCACTCCGTCCCGCGCATGCTGGGCGCCGACGGACGTCCCACCCAGGTCGAGAACATGATCATGCCGCCGTCGGCGAACGGCGTGAAGGTCATCTCCATCGGCATGTTCACCCCGGGCAACGCGCCGGTGGTGTGGCGCGGCCCGATGCTGCACCGGGCGCTCCAGCAGTTCCTCGCGGACGTGTACTGGGGCGACCTGGACGTGCTGCTGCTCGACCTGCCGCCCGGCACCGGCGACATCGCGATCTCCGTGGCCCAGCTGGTGCCGAACGCCGAGATCCTCGTCGTCACCACGCCCCAGCAGGCGGCGGCCGAGGTGGCCGAGCGGGCCGGGTCGATCGCCGTGCAGACGCATCAGAAGATCGTCGGTGTGGTCGAGAACATGTCCGGGCTGCCCTGCCCGCACTGCGGCGAGATGGTCGACGTCTTCGGCACGGGCGGCGGCCAGACGGTCGCCGACGGCCTGACCCGGACGACCGGTGCGACGGTCCCGGTGCTCGGCGCCATCCCGATCGACGTCCGGCTGCGCGAGGGCGGCGACGAGGGCCGGCCCGTGGTCCTGTCCGACCCGGAGTCCCCGGCGGGCTCGGCGCTGCGTTCGATCGCGGGCAAGCTGGGCGGACGCCAGCGAGGGCTCGCGGGCATGTCGCTGGGCATCACGCCGCGCAACAAGTTCTGAGCGGTCGGCCGCTGGTCAAGGTGAGGGCGCCGTCCCGTGCGGACGGCGCCCTCACCCACGTGCGTACGCCGCTCGGGCCTCGTAGGCCGCTCAGGCCTCGTACGCCGCTCAGGCCTCGTACGCCGTGATGTCCTTGACGACCGCGAAGCCGAGCCCGTACGCGCTCATGCCCCGTCCGTACGCCCCCACGTGCACGCCCGCCCCGGTGGAGCCGGCGAGCACCCAGCCGAACTCGGACTCCCGGTAGTGGAACGGCGTCGGTACGCCGTCCACCGGCAGGGACAGCGTCGACCAGTCCGCGCCGTCCAGGTCGTCGGCGAGGACCCAGGCCGTCTCCGTCTGCTGCTCCAGCCAGTCGTCGCGCAGGGTGTGGTCCATCTGGCCGGGCCAGGTGAAGGAGAGCAGCCCCACACCGGCGAGCCAGGCGGCGGAGGAGACCGAGGTGGCCTCCAGCAGACCGGTGCCGTCGGCGCTGCGGCGGACCGGGTTGGCGGCCACGGTCACCACGACCGCGAACTTCTCCTTGGCGTCCTGGTCGGACCCGGCCGCGAATTCGCTGCGCACGGAGGGCTCGTCGCCGTGCCCGACCGATCCGTGTTCGACGGCCCCGTCGGCCGCCAGTCCGACCTGCATCAGCCAGCGCGGTCCCGTGAAGGCCTCGTCCAGGCCGTACCACGGGAAGGGCGCGCGCAGGTAGCCGTCGACGGTACGCCGGGCGGAGGGGACCTGTTGTCCGTCCTCCGCGGCCGGCGCCTGCGCGACTGCCGAACTCGTCGTCTCCATGTGCCCGGACGCCTCCTCGCTCTCGTCGGACCGGGCGGCCCGCCCCCCTTCGGGCGTACTCGTCCGTTCCGCACAACAACTCGGCAGCATAGCCACCCTGTGGGCACAGGCTGGGAAACCGCCCGGCGCGTGGGTCGCGCGGAGGGCCGTATCGGGCCGTACGGGGGCCGGGTGGAGTATGAAACGCGTCACGTGCGCGGGGGCGTACGCCCCCGCGCCGGGGCTCAGGTGGCGTCGGCGTCGAAGGGCGGACGGTCGTCGGCCGCGGGGATCTCCGGCTTCTTCGTCATGTCGACGCGGCCGCCGGACGAGGGAGCGGGCGAGGGCGTGGCCGCTTCCGTGTCGCGGCCGTGGACGGCGTCCGCGACCTCGGCCATCTCCTTCTTCAGGTCGAAGCCGTTGCGGATCTCCTTCAGCCCCAGGTCGTCGTTGTCCAGCTGCTTGCGGATGAACGTCTTGGGGTTGAGGTCCTCGAAGTCGAAGTCCTTGAACTCCGGGCCGAGTTCCTGGCGGATGTCCTGCTTGGCGCTCTCCGAGAAGTCCCTGATCTTGCGGATCGTGCGGGTCACGTCCTGGATGACCTTGGGCAGCTTCTCCGGACCGAAGACGAGCACGGCGAGGACGATGAGCGTCACCAGCTCGAGCGGTCCTATGTCATTGAACACCTGAAGCTCCTCGCGATGCCTTCGGTCCTCGGCCCTCGGTACCGGCCGCCTGTGGTCCTCCGTGGTCCGGGCCGGATCCACGGTACCCGTCCATCCCGTACGACCGGTACTGTCCCGGGCACCCGCATGCCGCTCAGCCGCCGTCCGAGGAGCCCAGCACCAGCGACACCGTCCGCTCCTTCCCGTCCCGCTCGAGGGTGAGCTTCAGACGGTCGCCGGGGCGGTGGGCGCGGGTCTTGACGATGAGCTCCTCGCCGGAGTGGACGCGGGTGCCGTCGACCTCGGTGATGACGTCGCCGGGCTCGATCCCGGCCTTCTCACCGGGGCCTCCGGTGCTGACCGGCGGTCCGCCGTCGTTGCCCTTGACGGCGACACGGGCGCCGTCGCCGCTGTAATTCATGTCGAGGGTGATGCCGATCACGGGGTGGGTGGCCTTCCCGTTGTTGATCAGCTCCTCGGCGACGCGCTTGCCCTGGTTGATCGGGATGGCGAAGCCGAGCCCTATGGAACCGGCCTGCCCGCCGTCGAGGTCCGCGCCGTCGCCGGCGGAGCGGATGGCGGAGTTGATGCCGATCACCCGGGCCCGGGCGTCGAGCAGGGGGCCGCCGGAGTTGCCGGGGTTGATCGGCGCGTCGGTCTGCAGGGCGTCGACGTAGGACACGTCGCTGCCGTCGCCCTTCTCGCCGCCCGCGGTGATGGGGCGCTCCCGGGCGCTGATGATGCCGGAGGTGACCGTGCCGGCCAGGTCGAAGGGGGCGCCGATGGCGACGACGGGGTCGCCGACGCGCACGTTGTCGGAGTTGCCGAGCGGCAGGGGGGAGAGCCCGCGCACGCCCTTGACCTTCACCACGGCGAGGTCGTAGCCGCTGTCCCGGCCCACCACGGTGGCCTGGGCGGTGTCGCCGCTGTGGAAGGTGACGGTGATCTCGCCGTTCTCCCCGGCGGGCTCGACGACGTGGTTGTTGGTGAGGATGTGGCCGCGCTCGTCGAGCACGAAGCCGGTGCCGGTGCCGGCCGCTCCGGCGCCGCTGACGTGCAGGGTGACGACGCTGGGCAGCGCCTGGGCGGCGATCCCGGCGACACTGCCGGGGTCGCGGGCGGTGTCCTCCTTCTCCGCCTGCGGCAGGGTCACGGTGCCGATGCCGCCGTTGCGCTCCAGGTACGCGCCGACGATGCCGCCGATGCCGCCGGACACCAGCGCGAGCAGCAGGGCACCCCCGGCGATCGCCCGCCGCACACTTCTGCGGCGCGGCTTGCCGTCCGCCCCCGCGGGCTGCTGCAACGGCGCGGCTCCCGCCGACACCGCCCAGGGGTCGTAACGCCCCCAGGGGTCGACGGGCGTGACGTCCACGACGTCGGGCTGCGCCGGGGCGGGCGCGGGGGGTACGGCACCGGCTGCGGCGGGCGCGGGAGGCACGGCACCGGCTGCGGCGGGCGCGGGAGGCACGGCACTCGGCACCCC
>KL568567.1:0-377 GCA_000715605.1 Streptomyces speibonae
CTCAGAGATGTGTATAAGAGACAGACCGTGGGCGCTACGCGCACCCCCACCCAACAAACAGATGCGCCGCAGGCACACGACGCGCACCACACCCAACGAGAGGCTGACCGACCGTGCAAGACGACGCCCTCATCGCCCAGGCCCAGGCATGGCTCGCCGAGGACCCCGACCCGGACACCCGCGAGGAACTCGCCCGCCTCATCGACGCCGGCGACCGCGCCGAGCTCGCGGCCCGCTTCAACGGCACCCTCCAGTTCGGCACCGCCGGCCTCCGCGGCGAACTCGGCGCCGGCCCCCTGCGCATGAACCGCTCCGTGGTCATCCGCGCCGCCGCCGGACTCGCCGCGTACCTCAAGAAGCAGGGGACCCCCCACGGG
>KL568567.1:608-9433 GCA_000715605.1 Streptomyces speibonae
GCCATAAGGCACCTCGGCGCGGTCGCCGGCGTGGAGGTCACCGCCAGCCACAACCCACCCCGCGACAACGGCTACAAGGTGTACCTCGGCGACGGCTCCCAGATCGTCCCCCCGGCCGACGCCGAGATCGCCGCCGAGATCGCCGCCGTCGCGTCCCTCACCACGGTCCCCCGCCCCACCGAGGGCTGGGAGACCCTCGACGACACCGTCCTGGACGCCTACCTCGCCCGCACCACCCACGTCCTGGCCGACGGCTCCGCCCGCACCGCCCGCACCGTCTACACCGCGATGCACGGCGTCGGCAAGGACACCCTCCTCGCCGCCTTCGACCGGGCAGGCTTCCCCGCCCCCGTCCTCGTCGCCGAGCAGGCCGACCCCGACCCGGAGTTCCCGACCGTCGCGTTCCCCAACCCGGAGGAGCCCGGCGCGATGGACCTCGCCTTCGCCAAGGCCCGCGAGACGGACCCCGACCTGGTCATCGCCAACGACCCCGACGCCGACCGATGCGCCGCCGCCGTCAAGGACGGCGGCGACTGGCGCATGCTGCGCGGCGACGAGGTCGGCGCCCTGCTCGCCGCCCACCTGGTCCGCCGCGGAGCGACCGGCACCTTCGCGGAGTCGATCGTGTCGTCGAGCCTCCTCGGCCGCATCGCCGAGAAGGCCGGCCTCCCGTACGAGGAGACCCTGACCGGCTTCAAGTGGATCGCGAGGGTCGAGGGCCTGCGCTACGGCTACGAGGAGGCGCTCGGCTACTGCGTCGACCCGGACGGCGTACGGGACAAGGACGGCATCACGGCGGCGCTGCTCCTCACGGAACTGGCCTCCGAGCTCAAGGAGAGCGGCCGTACGCTTCTCGACCTGCTCGACGACCTCGCCGTGGAGCACGGCCTGCACGCCACGGACCAGCTCTCGGTCCGGGTGAAGGACCTCGGCCTCATCGCCTCCGCGATGCACCGCCTGCGCGCACAGCCACCCACGGAGCTGGCGGGCCTGCCCATCACCAGGGCGGAGGACCTCACGCAGGGCACGGAGAAGCTCCCGCCCACGGACGGCCTGCGCTACACCCTGGACGGCGCACGCGTCGTCGTCCGCCCCAGCGGCACGGAGCCGAAGCTGAAGTGCTACCTGGAGGTGGTGATCCCGGTCGGGACGAGGGCCGGTCTCCCCGAGGCCCGGGCCCGCGCGGCCTCACTCCTCGCGCGGATCAAGCGGGACCTGTCCGAGGCAGCGGGCATCTAGCAGGCACCTCACGCGGGGCGGGCGGATCGACCCGCCCCGCACGACACCCCTCACCCCACCCCCAGCAGCACCGCCAGCAACACCGCCCCCGCCACCGCCGGCCCCACGATCTCGTAGGCCCACCGCACGGACACCTCGCCCTGCGCGGCCTCGGCGTCCTTCCGCCACTCGTGCAGCTCACGCATCTCGGCCATGGCCCGGTCACTCTCGGCCTGCCGCGGCGCCTCGGGAACCCCGGGCCCACTCCCCCGACCTGCACCCCCACCGGCACGCCCGCCGGCGTCACCCCCACGCCCCCCGCGCCCCCCGCGCTCACGCCGCGCCGCCTGCGCAGCCACCCGCGCCTCGTGCCGGGCCGCCCTGTTACGGGCCCGCAGGGAGACGGGCAGCGCCCACAGCTGGTACTTGGTGCCGGAGTCGTCGACGACCTCGTTGGAGAACCCGGACCGCAGCGAGGCGACCCGCCCCCAAGGCAGCACGATCACGCGGAACGGGTTGCGTACGCGCAGCCGGTCGTCGTTGACGTAGACGGCGGGACGCAGGGTGTAGGCGACGACCAGTGGGACCAGCAGGAGCATCGTGGCGAGGGAGAGCCAGGGGGTGCGGCCCTCGCCGGCGACCACGGCGTCGATGCCGAGCCAGCCGATGATCGCGAGCAGCAGCACACCGCCGACGACACCCGCGAGCGAGCGGTAGATCCGGTCCTTGTACTGGGGCTCCTGGGGCTCCTGGGGCTCCGCGGACCCGGCCGGCCGCTTCGTGGGCTCCGGTTCGGGCGACTGGTGCTCGGGGGTCGTCATGCTCCCGATTCTGCACGACGCCCGACGGGACCTCGTACGCGGTGGGACCCCACGAGGCGCCCTCGAGACGCCCACGGAGCACCACCGAAGCACCACCGAAGCGCCCCCGAAGCACCACCGAAGACCCCCCGAAGACCCCCCGAGACCTCTCCGAGACGCCACCGACACGCCCCCGAGCCGCCTCTGGGATGCGCACAGGGCTGTACAGCCGCTACGCGCGTAGATATGCTCGTCTGGTGACCATGCCCACCACTGCACCAAACGCTCTCAGCGACGTCACCGCGTCCGACAGCACACTGCGCCGCTTCCTGCACGGGCTGCCCGGCGTCGACGCGGTCGGCCTGGAGGCCCGTGCCGCGTCCCTCGGCACCCGCTCGATCAAGACGACCGCGAAGGCGTACGCCATCGACCTGGCCATCTCGATGGTCGACCTGACGACGCTGGAAGGCGCGGACACCCCGGGCAAGGTCCGGGCGCTCGGCGCGAAGGCGGTCCGCCCCGACCCGACCGACCGCACCACTCCCGCCACGGCGGCGGTCTGCGTGTACCCCGACATGGTGGCCACGGCGAAGGAGGCCGTCGCCGGCTCCGCCGTCAAGGTCGCCTCCGTGGCCACCGCGTTCCCGGCCGGCCGCGCCCCGATCGCCGTGAAGCTGGCGGACGTCCGCGAGGCCGTCGCCGCCGGCGCGGACGAGATCGACATGGTCATCGACCGCGGGGCGTTCCTCGCGGGGAACTACATGAAGGTGTACGACGAGATCACCGCCGTGAAGGAGGCCTGCGGGACGAGCGCCCGCCTGAAGGTCATCTTCGAGACCGGCGAGCTGTCGACGTACGACAACATCCGCCGGGCGAGCTGGCTCGGCATGCTGGCCGGGGCGGACTTCATCAAGACCTCGACCGGCAAGGTCGCCGTCAACGCGACCCCCGCGAACACCCTCCTGATGCTGGAGGCGGTCCGCGACTTCCGCGCCCAGACGGGCGTCCAGGTCGGCGTGAAGCCGGCCGGCGGCATCCGCACGTCGAAGGACGCCGTCAAGTTCCTGGTCCTGGTCAACGAGACCGCGGGCGAGGACTGGCTGGACAACCACTGGTTCCGCTTCGGCGCCTCCTCGCTGCTCAACGATCTGCTGATGCAGCGCCAGAAGCTGGCCACCGGCCGCTACTCCGGCCCCGACTACGTGACGGTGGACTGATCACCATGGCACCTGTTTTCGAGTACGCACCGGCGCCCGAGTCCCGCTCGATCGTCGACATCGCCCCGTCGTACGGCCTGTTCATCGACGGCGAGTTCGCCGAGGCCGCCGACGGCAAGGCCTTCAAGACGGTCTCCCCCTCCACGGAGGAGGTCCTTTCGGAGGTCGCCGAGGCCACCGAGGCGGACGTCGACCGCGCGGTGAAGGCCGCCCGCGCGGCGTTCGAGAAGTGGTCGGCGCTGCCGGGCTCCGAGCGCGCGAAGTACCTCTTCCGCATCGCCCGCATCATCCAGGAGCGCAGCCGCGAGCTCGCCGTCCTCGAGACCCTCGACAACGGCAAGCCGATCAGGGAGACCCGCGACGCGGACCTCCCCCTGGTCGCCGCGCACTTCTTCTACTACGCGGGCTGGGCGGACAAGCTCGACCACGCCGGCTACGGCGCGGACCCGAGGCCGCTGGGCGTCGCGGGCCAGGTCATCCCCTGGAACTTCCCGCTGCTGATGCTGGCGTGGAAGATCGCCCCGGCGCTGGCGACGGGCAACACGGTGGTGCTGAAGCCCGCCGAGACCACGCCCCTCTCCGCCCTGTTCTTCGCGGACATCTGCCGCCAGGCGGGCCTGCCCAAGGGCGTCGTCAACATCCTCACCGGTGACGGCCGCGCCGGAGCCGCGCTGATCGCCCACCCCGACGTGAACAAGGTCGCCTTCACCGGCTCGACCGCGGTCGGCAAGGAGATCGCGCGCACGGTCGCCGGGACCCGCAAGAAGGTCACGCTCGAACTGGGCGGCAAGGGCGCGAACATCGTCTTCGACGACGCGCCGATCGACCAGGCCGTCGAAGGCATCGTCAACGGCATCTTCTTCAACCAGGGCCAGGTCTGCTGCGCGGGCAGCCGCCTGCTCGTGCAGGAGTCGGTCCAGGACGAACTCCTCGACTCCCTCAAGCGCCGCCTGTCCACGCTCCGTCTCGGCGACCCGCTGGACAAGAACACCGACATCGGTGCGATCAACTCCGCCGAGCAGCTGGCCCGCATCACGAAGCTGGCCGACCTGGGCGAGGCGGAGGGGGCCGAGCGCTGGTCGCCGGCCTGCGAACTGCCGGAGAACGGCTACTGGTTCGCGCCGACGCTGTTCACCAACGTCACCCAGGCCCACACGGTCGCCCGCGACGAGATCTTCGGCCCCGTGCTCTCCGTCCTCACCTTCCGGACGCCCGACGAGGCGGTCGCCAAGGCCAACAACACCCCGTACGGCCTGTCGGCGGGCATCTGGACGGAGAAGGGTTCGCGCATCCTGGCGGTCGCGAACAAGCTCCGCGCGGGCGTGATCTGGTCCAACACGTTCAACAAGTTCGACCCGACGTCGCCGTTCGGCGGCTACAAGGAGTCGGGCTTCGGCCGCGAGGGCGGCCGCCACGGCCTGGAGGCGTACCTCGATGTCTGACCGACTCAACGTACTGAAGACCTACAAGCTGTACGTCGGCGGGAAGTTCCCGCGTTCGGAGAGCGGCCGGGTGTACGAGGTGACCGACGCAAAGGGCAAGTGGCTGGCCAACGCCCCGCTCGCCTCCCGCAAGGACGCCCGTGACGCGGTGGTCGCCGCGCGCAAGGCGTTCGGCGGCTGGTCCGGCGCGACGGCGTACAACCGCGGCCAGATCCTCTACCGCGTCGCGGAGATGCTGGAGGGCCGCAGGGACCAGTACGTCCGTGAGGTCGCCGAGGCCGAGGGCCTGTCGAAGGCGAAGGCCGGCGAGCAGGTGGACGCGGCGATCGACCGCTGGGTCTGGTACGCGGGCTGGACGGACAAGATCGCCCAGGTGGTGGGCGGGGGCAATCCGGTCGCGGGCCCGTTCTTCAACCTGTCCTCGCCGGAGCCGACGGGCGTGGTCGCGGTGCTGGCCCCGCGGAAGTCGTCGTTCCTGGGCCTGGTCTCGGTGATCGCCCCGGTGATTGCGACGGGCAACACGGCCGTCGTCGTCGCGAGCGAGACGTCACCGCTGCCCGCCCTCTCCCTCGGCGAGGTGCTGGCCACCTCCGACCTGCCCGGCGGTGTGGTCAACATCCTCTCCGGCCGTACGGCGGAGATCGCCGCCCCGCTCGCCGCGCACCAGGACGTCAACGCGATCGACCTCGCGGGCGCCGACGAGGCACTGGCGAAGGAACTGGAGATCGCGGCCGCGGACAACCTCAAGCGCGTCCTTCGTCCACAGCCTGTGGACAACTGGGCGGCAACTTCCGGCACGGACCGCATGACGGCATTCCTGGAAACCAAGACGGTCTGGCACCCGACGGGCTCCCTGGGCGCGTCGGGCTCCGCCTACTGAGCAAGCCACCCCCCACACGGGAGCGCCGCACCCCCTCCTCCGTCCGGGAGTGAGGTGCGGCGCTCCTGCCTGGCTCCCGGTCGGCTCCCGCCCGGCTCCCGCTCGAGTCCCGCCCGCTCCCGGCCGTCAGCCCCTGAGCAGTTCCGTCACCTGCCCGGCACCCGGGATGCCCCCGACGGACGGCGCCTGGGCGACCGGGCCGGTCACGGCGCGCGAGTCGACCGCCCGGAAGTCGGCGACCTGGGTCCGCAGGCCGTTGTCGAGCGGGTCCACGCCCGTCCCGGCGAGCGGGTTGGGCTTGAGGTCCGCGACGGTGCCCACGACCTGGCCGGCGTTGTCGGGTAGCACCCCGGTCTCCACGGCGGCCGCGGTCGTCGCGCCCGCGCCGAGCGCCGCTCCCGCGGTCGCGAGGACGGCCAGGGCGCGTCGGGCGGCCGGCGTCCTGGGTGCCTTGTGTCGTGCCATCACTGTGCCACCTGTTGTCTTCGCTGAGTGATCGGACCGACGCGAAGGGTAACGGAGGTGTGACGCCCGCTTCAAAGCCGTACCTCGGGGTCGTACGCCACCCGGACGATGCCTCACACTGGTGTCCCGTGAGTTCCCAGTCGCCCATATCCGCGCGAGTCGTGCTGCTCTGCGGCCCCTCCGGCTCCGGCAAGTCCCTGCTCGCGGCCCGCTCCGGCCTTCCGGTGCTGCGCCTCGACGACTTCTACAAGGAGGGCGACGACCCGACCCTGCCCCTGGTGGCGGGCACGTCGGACATCGACTGGGACGACCCCGGTTCCTGGGACGCGGACATCGCCGTCGCCGCGATCGAACGGCTGTGCAGGACGCGTCGCGCCCAAGTCCCCCTCTACGACATCTCCCTGAGCGCTCGTACGGGCGAGGAGACCGTCGACATCGGCGGCACCCCGCTGTTCATCGCGGAGGGCATCTTCGCCGCGGAGATCATCGGCCGCTGCCGCGATCTGGGCCTGCTCGCCGACGCGCTCTGCCTGAGCCGTGGCCCGGTGCGCACGTTCCGGCGACGCTTCCTGCGGGACCTCAAGGAGGGCCGCAAGTCGGTGCCGTTCCTGCTGCGCCGCGGCTGGCGTCTGATGCGCCTGGAGCGCTCCATCATCGCCCGCCAGACCGCCCTGGGCGCCCACGCCTGCGACCGCGACGAGGCCCTGACCCGCCTCGCGACAGCGGCGGTCGCCGGGCGTACGGCGACGGGCACGAGTACGAGCACCATCGCGCCGGCCTGACCCGGCCCGCGCACGGAGTGCCACACACGGCCCCCGCACACACGAACAGCGGGACCGGGCGGGCCCCCCGGCCCTCCGCAGTCCCGCTGTTCCGTGATCCCCCGTGCCCCCCCAGTGACCCCCGTGTTCCCGGGAGTCCCCCCTCGGGCCCTCGGGGCTTTTCGGATCCCCCGTGGGTTCTCCGGTCCCTCGTCGATCCCTCCCCCGGATCTCAGAGGCCGCCCCCCGTTGTCCCCCCTTGTGTCCCCCTCCGGTTCCCCCGTGTCCCCCACGTGCCGCGGTGACGCCCCCCGGCATCCCCGCAGGTCCCCCCTGTTACCCGGTCCCCTGGATCCCCCGATCCCGGGCCCCCCGGTTCCCCCTCACCTTCAGGCGACGAGCTCGCCGAAGGCGTTCTCCTCGTCACGGCCGAAGCTGAGGACCTCGTCCTCGCGCAGCCGGCGGAGGGACCGCCAGATGCTGGACTTCACCGTGCCGACACTGATGCCGAGGATGTCCGCGATCTCCGGGTCCGTGCGGCCCTCGTAGTAGCGCAGGACCAGCATGGTGCGCTGGAGTTCGGGCAGCCGGGCCAGTGCCTGCCACAGGACGGCGCGCAGTTCGGTGCCGCGCATCGCGTCCGTGTCGCCGGCCGTCTCCGGCAGTTCCTCGGTCGGGTACTCGTTCAGCTTGCGGCGGCGCCACGCGCTGATGTGCAGGTTGGTCATGGTGCGGCGGAGGTATCCGCCGACCGCCGCCTTGTCGCTGATCCGGTCCCACGCCCGGTAGGTCGAGAACAGCGCGCTCTGCAGCAGGTCCTCGGCCTCGAAGCGGTCGCCGGTCAGGTGGTAGGCGGTGGCGTACAGGGAGGCGCGGCGCTCCTGGACGTAGGCGGTGAACTCCGCCTCCGTCAGCGAGCGGCGCTCCCCCGAGCCCTCCCCGTACGCGGTTCCCCCGTCCTTGTCCCCCGTGGACGCGTCAACCACCGTCATGATCGTGGTGTGCTGACGCCCGGTGCCGCGGGCGCACCCCCGCATGCCCGCCGCACCGGACTTCTCGGAACCCCGGTGCACGTCGTGCAGGCGTGTGACCACTGCGCTGGTGCTGGTGCCGTGCAGCATGTTCATCTCGCGCCTCCCGTCGTGGACTTCCGGTGTTCTGTCCTGCTGTTGTGCTTGTGCCGAATAGCTTGCCGGGGGACCTTCATCGCCGTGTCCGCCGACTGTCACAGGCGTGTCACAGGGGTCCGGCACGCGGCGGGCACAGGTCCTTCACAAGTGTCCGTGCACGTAGAGGCACGTATGCGTGCTCAATGGGCATCTCCCGCCCGCGGGTCGAACAGGGAGCCCTTCATGGGCCAGAATGAGCGGGTGCCTTCCCTGTTGCTGATCGAGGACGACGACGCCATCCGGACGGCCCTGGAGCTCTCACTGACGCGCCAGGGTCACCGGGTGGCGACCGCTGCCAGCGGAGAGGACGGTCTGAAGCTGCTGCGTGAGCAGCGGCCCGATCTGATCGTGCTGGATGTGATGCTGCCCGGCATCGACGGCTTCGAGGTGTGCCGTCGTATCCGGCGCACGGACCAGTTGCCGATCATCCTGCTGACCGCGCGCAACGACGACATCGACGTGGTGGTCGGCCTGGAGTCCGGCGCCGACGACTATGTCGTCAAACCGGTGCAGGGCCGCGTGCTGGACGCCCGCATCCGGGCGGTGCTGCGGCGCGGCGAGCGGGAGTCCAGCGACTCGGCGAGCTTCGGCAGCCTGGTCATCGACCGTTCGGCGATGACGGTGACGAAGAACGGCGAAGACCTCCAGCTGACGCCGACGGAGCTGCGGCTGCTGCTGGAACTGAGCCGGCGGCCGGGCCAGGCGCTGTCCCGGCAGCAGTTGCTGCGGCTGGTGTGGGAGCACGACTACCTGGGCGACTCGCGCCTCGTGGACGCCTGTGTCCAGCGGCTGCGCGCCAAGGTCGAGGACGTGCCCTCGTCCCCGACGCTGATCCGCACCGTGCGCGGTCTGTCTCTTATACACATCTCTGAT
>KL568567.1:9691-11679 GCA_000715605.1 Streptomyces speibonae
TGTGTATAAGAGACAGGGCTGGTCGCGCTCACCGCGGCGGTGTCCGCGTCGGGTATCGCGTACTGGCTGAACCGTGAGTCCGTGCTGACCCGCACCCAGGACGCGGTGCTGCGCGACTTCGAGCAGGAGATGCAGAACCGGGCGGGCGCGCTGCCCGAGCACCCCACCCAGGACGAACTGCAGCGCACCGCGAGCCAGATGGCCACCAGCAGCCAGCGCTTCACCGTGCTGCTGGTCGCGGAGGATCCCGACGGCCGGACGGTGTACGGCAGTTCGGGCGGGATGAACGGCTTCTCGCTGCGGGACGTGCCGGCCTCGTTGCGTGACGCGGTCACCGAGCGGCAGAAGATCACGTCCAACAACAAGTACCCGCACCACCTGTACTGGCAGCGGACGACGGACGGCGGCACCCCGTATCTGGTGGCGGGGACGCGGGTGATCGGCGGCGGGCCGACCGGCTACATGCTGAAGTCGCTGGAGCCGGAGGCCAAGGATCTCAACTCGCTGGCCTGGTCGCTGGGGATCGCCACGGCGCTGGCGCTGATAGGTTCCGCGCTGCTCGCGCACGCCGCCGCGACGACCGTGCTGAAGCCGGTGCAGCGGCTGGGGGTGGCCGCGCGGCGGCTCGGTGAGGGGAAGCTGGACACCAGGCTCAGGGTGTCCGGCACGGATGAACTGGCCGATCTCTCCCGTACGTTCAACAAGGCGGCCGAGGCGCTGGAGAAACGGGTGGCCGACATGGCCGCGCGGGACGAGGCCTCGCGGCGGTTCGTGGCGGACATGAGCCATGAGCTGCGTACGCCGCTGACCGCGATCACGGCGGTGACGGAGGTTCTCGAGGAGGAGCTCGAGTTCGAGGGCGGCGGCATCGACCCGATGATCCAGCCCGCGGTACGGCTGGTGGTGAGCGAGACCCGGCGGCTGAACGACCTGGTGGAGAACCTGATGGAGGTGACCCGCTTCGACGCGGGCACCGCTCGTCTGGTGCTCGACGACGTCGATGTCGCCGACCAGATCACCGCCTGCATCGACGCGCGGGCCTGGCTGGACGCGGTCGACCTGGACGCCGAGCGCGGCATCCACGCGCGGATCGACCCGCGCCGCCTCGACGTCATCCTGGCCAACCTGATCGGCAACGCGCTCAAGCACGGCGGTTCGCCGGTGCGGGTGGCGGTACGGGAGTCCCCCGCGGAAGCCCCGGAGGGCCCGGACGCCCCGGACGCCCCGGAGGACCTGGAGGGCGCGGGCGACGGGGGCACGGTGATCATCGAGGTGCGGGATCACGGGCCGGGCATCCCGGAGGAGGTCCTGCCGCACGTCTTCGACCGCTTCTACAAGGCGAGTGCCTCCCGGCCGCGCTCCGAGGGCAGTGGACTGGGGCTGTCCATCGCCCTGGAGAACGCCCACATCCACGGCGGCGAGATCACCGCGGCCAACTCCCCCGAGGGCGGCGCGATCTTCACCCTGCGGCTGCCGCGGGACGTCTCCGCACGGCATCCTTCACAGAAGGACGGCGACGCCGGGAAGGAAGGCGCCGAGGGGGAGGCCCGATGAGCGGACGGCGGACGGCGGTACGGCGTGCGGCCCTGCGGGGCGGACGGGGGCTGCTGGCCGCCGGGGCGCTCGGGGCGCTGCTGGCGGGGTGCGGGATCCGGGCCACGGAGGTGCCGACGGACTTCGGTCCGGCGCCTTCGCGGGTGCGCTGCTCGCTGGCCGAGCCGGAGGCGACGACCCAGGCCGAGCGAGGGCTGCCGGTGCAGGTGTTCCTGCTGTGCGGGTCGTCGCTGGTGGCGGTGGACCGGACGGTGCGGGTGCCGGACGGGGCGGCGGACGCGCGGCGGGTGCTGGTGGCGCAGGGGCTGCTGGACGAGTTGTCGCAGCGGCCGTCGGCCGCCGAGCGGGAGGCCGGGTACGCGACGCGGGTGCGGCCCGGGACGACGGTGAGCGGTCCGCGGCCCGGCGATCCGCGGGACGCCCTGCGGCTGGGG
>KL568567.1:11846-12168 GCA_000715605.1 Streptomyces speibonae
CCCTGCGGCTGGGCGCCGTGCCGGGGAGCCTGTCCGCGTCGGCGCTGGCGCAGATCGTCTGCACCTTCTCCGACTCGGCGGCGGCCGAGAGCGACGGCTCGGTGGTCCTGGGCGGCCCGGACAACAGCCGGCCACGCCGCTACAAATGCACGGACGAGGTCCGCTCCCGCCCGGGAGAAAAGGAACCCCCTTCCTCAGAAGCCACCGAGGACTGAGCCCCGGAACGCCACGGGGGCCGACCAACGGACCGGCACAAGACGCCACCGGCGACCGAGACACGCAGGCCACGACAGCCGAGACGCCCGGGGCGCGAGGAGCCGCC
>KL568567.1:12369-13056 GCA_000715605.1 Streptomyces speibonae
CACAGGACACCAGCACCCGAGACGCGCGAGCCGTCGACGGCCGGGACACCAGGCGCGCGGGCCACCGAGGACCGAGACGCCCGGGGCGCGAGGAGCCGCCCGGGACCAAGGCACGGGGCCACCGGCGGCGGGGCACGGGGCGCCATCGGAGACTGAGCGGCAAGAGGTACCGGAGCTGAGGCGCCGCACGGACCGGCACGGAACGCACAGACACCAGCACCCGAGACGCGCGAGCCGTCGACGGCCGGGACACCGGGCGCGCGGGCCACCGAGGGCCGAGACTCGGGGAGTCACCCGGGCGGACCGGCCTGGGGCGCGCCCAACATCGGGTGGGCGTGGGAGTGTGGCGTATGCCTCATACGGTGAACGGGTGGCATCCCGGAACCGAGCGTGCCCAACGCCGCGTCTTGGGGATCGTGCAGCGTCAAGGCTTCATCGGCGGCACCGCCGCATTCCGCATCCGTGTGACAGGGGGGCTCCTCCTGGCCGCGCATCTCGCTTTCGTCGCCTGGTACACGCTGCGCCCGCTGGACGTCCCCTGGGTGATGCCGGCGAATCTCCGGCCGTTCGACGGCATCCGTGCCGACTTCGCGCTGGGGTGGGCGACGGGCGTGCGGCGGACCGGTGAGGCGATGGCACTGCTGGCGCCGCTGGGTGTGCTGCTGCCGATGGCCGGGGGCCGGCTGG
>KL568567.1:13274-14088 GCA_000715605.1 Streptomyces speibonae
TCCTGCCGATGGCCGGGGGCCGGCTGGCCGCCTCGCGGCTGGGGTCGCTGATCCGCGCCATGACCGCGACCGCCCTGGTGTCGCTCGCGGTGGAGCTGCTGCAGACCGCGGTGCCGGGGCAGGTCGTGGACATCGACTCGCTGTTGCTGAACACGGCGGGTGCGGCGCTCGCGCACGCGGCGTTCGTACCCGCGGGACGCGCCTGGCTCCGCCGCAGGGCGGGGTACGCGCCCGGGACGGCCCTCCTCCCGGAGGAGGAGCCTCAGGGGAGAACCCCTACGATCGCCAGGGTCGGGATCGCCCCGTGGAGCGACGCTTTGCCCCCTTCTTCTCCGTAACGTGGAGTGTACGGAGGCCGCCATCCGGGAGGCCTCGCATCACCCACCGAGGAGCCGTCATGAGCCTCCCCGCCCGCCCGGCCGACGACCGCATGATCGCTGGAGTGTGCGCCGCGCTGGCCCGGCGCTTCGGTACGTCCACGACCACGATGCGGGTGATCTTCCTGGCGTCGTGCCTGCTCCCGGGCCCGCAGTTCCTCCTGTACATCGCGCTGTGGGTGCTGATGCCCGCGGAGGAGAAGTCACGCACGGTCTGGTGATCACGGACATCCGGCCACCGTCCCCCGCGAGTACGCCGATGGGGCGCGCCCGGGCATCCCGGGTGCGCCCCATCGGCGGTGTGCGCGGCGGTTCAGCTGCCGAGCGGAACGCCGTTGACCATCATGCCCTGCGCGGGCAGCTGGTTGACGGGCAGGCCGCCGAGGAGGCCGGCCTCCGGGGCGACGGGGCTCGCCTGCTCGGCGACCGGCTGGACG
>KL568567.1:14275-15990 GCA_000715605.1 Streptomyces speibonae
GCCGCGAGCGCCTTGGACGTGCCCGGCACCGCGTCGGTCAGCCGCTCCGCCGGGAGCGCCTGGGTGACGGTGTCCAGGGACGGGACGGCGTCCGGGACGGCCGGGGCCGCGTTGGCGGCGCCCGCCCCGGTGGCGGCGAAGGCGGCACCGAGGGCGGCGACACCGAGGGTCTTGGCAGCAGACTGCTTCATGTAAATGCGTCCTCGAAATGGGATACGGGGATGTGAGCGGTGCTGTGACGGTAAACAGGCGGCACCGCCCGCCGCAAACATCGAAATGCGGATAGATTGTGAACACCGCCGGTGTTCACGTTTCCCCGGGACGCGGTGTTCAGCTCTCCGATTCCACAGAACCGCTGGTGGAGGCGGTCTGCCGGAACAGCCATTCGGATTTCAGCTCCGCATATCCGGGTTTGACGACGTCATTGATCATGGCCAGTCGTTCATCGAAAGGAATGAACGCTGATTTCATCGCATTGACGGAGAACCACTGCATGTCGTCGAGCGTGTAACCGAAAGCCTCGACCAGGTGCTCGAATTCCCGGCTCATGCTGGTGTGGGACATGAGGCGGTTGTCGGTGTTCACCGTGACCCGGAAGTGCAGCCGGCGCAGCAGCCCGATGGGGTGCTCGGCGTACGAGGGTGCGGCGCCGGTCTGGAGGTTGGAGCTGGGGCACAGCTCCAGCGGGATGCGCTTGTCCCGGACGTAGGAGGCGAGCCGCCCGAGCGCGACCGAGCCGTCCTCGCGGACGCGGATGTCGTCGATGATGCGCACCCCGTGCCCGAGCCGGTCGGCGCCGCACCACTGGAGGGCCTGCCAGATGGACGGCAGTCCGAACGCCTCGCCGGCGTGGATGGTGAAGTGGTTGTTCTCCCGCTTCAGGTACTCGAAGGCGTCCAGGTGCCGGGTGGGCGGATAGCCGGCCTCGGCCCCCGCGATGTCGAAGCCGACGACTCCCAGGTCCCGGTAGCGGTTGGCGAGTTCGGCGATCTCCAGGGCGCGGGCGGCGTGCCGCATCGCCGTCAGCAGGGCGCCGACCCGGATGCGGTGGCCGTCCTCCCGGGCCCGCCGCTCACCCTCCCGGAAGCCCTCGTTGACCGCCTCGACGACCTCGTCCAGGCTCAGCCCGCCCTCGAGGTGCTGCTCGGGGGCGTAGCGGACCTCCGCGTAGACGACACCGTCCGCGGCGAGGTCCTCGGCGCACTCGGCGGCGACCCGTACGAGGGCGTCGCGGGTCTGCATGACGCCGACGGTGTGCGAGAACGTCTCCAGGTACCGCTCCAGCGAGCCCGAGTCGGCGGCCTGGTGGAACCAGAGGGCGAGCTTGTCGGGGTCGGTGTGGGGGAGGCCGGTGTACCCGGTGTCGCGGGCCAGTTCGACGACGGTGCCGGGGCGCAGCCCGCCGTCGAGGTGGTCGTGCAGCAGAACCTTGGGCGCCCGGCGGATCTGGTCCGCGGTCGGGGTGTTCGCGATGGTCTGGCTCGTCATTTCCGCACTCTAACGCCTACGCGCGTAGATCACCGGTCGCGCGGTGTGCGCGCATCCGTCGATACCCAAAGGTGACCCCCCGGGCGGGTGGTGTACACCGCCGCTTCTGAGAATGTTCTGTCATGGCACAGCAAGCGACGCCGGCGCGCACGGCCCGGCTGGGGAGGGTGCTCGGCCCGGAGCCGGCCGAGGTGGGCGGTGTGGTGCTGTTGCTCCCCGGCGGCGAG
>KL568567.1:16230-17209 GCA_000715605.1 Streptomyces speibonae
CCGCCTCCGTACGCGGGATCGGCCGCCACCTCGCCCGCGCGGGACAGGAGCAGAGCCTCGCCACTCACGTCGTCCACTACCGCTACCGGGGCTGGAACGGCGGTGAGGCCCACCTCGCCCACGACGCCGCCTGGGCCGCCGGCGAGGCCGTACGGCGCTACGGGGACGTGCCCGTCTGCCTGGTCGGATCCGGCATGGGCGGCCGGGCCGCGCTCCGCGCGGGGGGCCACGAGGCCGTCAACTCCGCGGTGGCCCTGGCACCCTGGCTCCCCGAGGAGGACGCCGCGGCACCACCCGAACCGGTGAAACAGCTCGTCGGGCGGCGGGTGCTGATCGTGCACGGCACGAAGGACGCGCGCACCGACCCCGAACTGTCGTTCCGGCTGGCGGCGCGGGCGAAGAAGGCGAACCGGGAGGTGTGCCGGTTCGAGGTCCACGCGGACGGGCACGGGCTGAGCCAGTACCGGGACGAGGTGCTGGCGCTGGTCGAGGACTTCGTGATGGGGGCGCTGTTCGGGCGGGCGTTCTCGCGGCCCGTGCAGGATGCCCTGGCGGCGCCTCCGCCACTGGGGCTGCGGATGCCGCTCGCGGCGGGGTTCGGGTCGTCGCTGCGCCGGCGGTAGCGTCCGCGCCCCGGGCCTGCCTAGGCGGGCAGCAGGCTGCCCCTCTTGGAGAGCAGGAACTTCTTGAAGGCGGCCACGGGGGGTGTGTCGGGGCGGCCGGCGAGCCAGGCCACTCCGATCTCCCGTGCCGCCCGCGGAGCCGTGACCGTCAGCTCCACGACTCCCGGGCGCGGGAACGGGGGCGGCGGCAGGAGAGCCACGCCCAGGCCCGCGGCGACCAGGCCGCGCAGGGTTTCCGCCTCCTCCCCCTCGAAGGCGATACGGGGTTTGAAGCCCGCCCGCGCACAGAGGTCGTCGGTGATGCGGCGCAGCCCGTAACCGGGTTCCAGGGTCACGAACGTCTCGTCGGCGGCTCG
>KL568567.1:17435-18950 GCA_000715605.1 Streptomyces speibonae
GGGGAGCCGGTGGTCGGCGGGGACGACCAGGCGCAGTTTCTGCTCGTCGAGGCGGCGCGCGACGAGGTCCGGGGCGTCGGGCACCGGGGAGGTCAGGCACAGGTCGAGTTCGCCCGCGCGCAGGCCCTCCAGCATGGCCTCGCCGTAGTTCTGGACCAGGCTGAAGCGGACGCGCGGGTGGTCGGCGCGGAAGGCGTGCAGCAGGCCGGGCACGGTCTCGGCGCCCATGGTGTGCAGAAAGCCGAAGGCGACCTTGCCGGTGGCGGGGTCGGCGTCGGCGCGGACCTCCTCGGCGGCGCGTTCGATCTCGGCGAGGGCGCGTTCGACCGAGGTGAGGAAGGTGCGGCCGGCCCGGGTCAGGGACACCGTGCGGCCGTGGCGGGCGAACAGTTCGACGCCCAGGTCCTGTTCGAGGCGGGCCATGGCCCGGGAGAGGGTGGACTGCGGCACCTGCATCTCCTGGGCGGCGCGCGTGACGTGCTCGGTGCGGGCCACGCCGGCGAAGTGGGCGAGGCGGGGGGCGAGCAGCCGGGACATGTCGTCCATGTCTCGTGTGTCACTGGTCTGTGACAGCTGGCTCCGTGACCTCTGCTGATGCTCCATGGGAACGATTATGACGATTCCATGCATTGGACGGATGAGCGGGGGCGTACGTAGTTTCGTGGCATGACTCCCGCCAGTACCGGGGCGTCCACGACTGTGGGCGCCGTCGCTCGTGTTCCCTCTGCTTCTTCCTCTTCTTCTTCCTCGGCTTCCTCGGCTTCCTCGGCTTCCTCGGCTTCCGTCGGGCGGATGTCTCCGGGCGGGCCCGGTTACCGCCGGATGAGTCTCGCGCTGTTCCTCGCGGGTGTCGCGACGTTCGCGCTGCTGTACTCCACCCAGGCCCTGCTGCCGCTGGTCTCCGGCGAGTTCGCGGTGAGCGCGGGCGACGCGAGCTGGACGGTGTCGGCGGCGACCGGCGGTCTGGCGCTGTTCGTGCTGCCGATGAGCGCGCTGTCGGAGCGGTTCGGCCGGCGCACCGTCATGACCGCCTCGCTCGCCGTCGCGGTCACCCTCGGACTGCTGGTGCCCTTCGCCCCGTCGCTCGGTGTGCTGGTGGTCCTGCGGGCGCTGCAGGGCGCGGCGCTGGCCGGGCTGCCCGCGTCGGCGACGGCGTATCTCGCGGAGGAGGTCACGCCCCGGGCGCTGGTGACGGCGATCGGACTGTTCGTGGCCGGCAACAGCGTCGGCGGGATGAGCGGCCGGGTGATCACCGGCTGGGTGGCGCAGGAGTGGGGCTGGCGGGTCGCCCTCGGGGTGATCGGTCTGCTGGCGGTGGCCTGCGCGGTGGCCTTCAGGCTGCTGCTGCCCCCGCCGAGGAACTTCCGTCCCGGGTCGCTGCGGCCCCGGGTGCTGGCCGGTACGGTCCGCGGGCATCTGGCCGATCCGTTGCTGCGGCGGCTGTTCGCGATCGGGGCGCTGTTCATGACGGTCTTCGGGGGCGTGTACACGGTCATCGGGCTGTCTCTTATACAC
>KL568567.1:19135-23229 GCA_000715605.1 Streptomyces speibonae
GTCTTCGGGGGCGTGTACACGGTCATCGGGTACCGGCTGACCGAGGCGCCGTTCTCGCTGCCGCAGGGTGTCGCCGGGTCGATCTTCCTGGTGTATCTGGTGGGCACGGTCTCGGCTTCGGCGGCGGGGCGGCTGGTGGACCGGCTGGGGCGGCGCGGTGCGCTGTACGCGGGCGGGGGAACGACCGCGGTGGGGCTGCTGGTGTCGCTGGCCGGGTCGCTGCCGCTGGTGCTGGCCGGGCTGGTGCTGATCACCGCGGGGTTCTTCGCGGGGCATGCGGTGGCGTCGTCGGCGGTGGGGAAGGCGGCGCGGGTGGGGCGTGCGCAGGCGTCGGCGCTGTATCAGTCCGCGTACTACGTCGGGTCCAGTGCGGGGAGCACGGTGGGGGCGCTGGCGTTCCACGCGGCGGGGTGGGGCGGGACGGTCGCCGTGGGGCTGGTGGCGGTGGCCGGGGTCGCGGCGATCACCCTGGCCGGGACGCGGGCGGCGTCGCGGGCGGCGCTGCGGCCGGCCTGACGACGGTTCTCGCCCCCGCCGCCCCTTCCCGTTCCCGGCCCCGGGGGCGGTGCTGGCAACCGGGTCTCACCTGCGTGTTCGTTCGCTCGGGGGGCCGTTGTCAGTGGGCTGCGGTAGCTTCCGGAGTGGTGGGTGCGAAGGTGCGCCACGACGAGGCCACATGGGGTGGGTGGACGATGACGAACGGCACGGCGACGACGACCGGCGTGGACGCCGGCCTGGAGAAGTACCGGGTCGAGCTGACCGGGTACTGCTACCGGATGCTCGGCTCGTCCTTCGAGGCGGAGGACGCGGTGCAGGACACGATGATCCGCGCCTGGCGCAGCTACGACAAGTTCGAGGGCCGCTCCAGCCTCCGCTCCTGGCTCTACCGCATCGCGACGAACGTGTGCCTGGACATGTTGACGGCCGGCAACAAGCGCGCCCGCCCGATGGACCTCACGGAGTCCACACCGCTGGCGCAGGCCGCGCTGTCGCCCCGCCCGGACAACACCTGGCTGGAGCCGATGCCCGACTCCCGGGTGCTGCCCACGCCCGCCGACCCGGCGGAGGCGGCGGTCGCCAAGGAGTCGGTGCGGCTGGCCTTCATGGCCGCGCTCCAGCAGCTGCCGGCCAAGCAGCGGGCGGTGCTGATCCTGCGCGAGGTGCTGGCCTGGAAGGCCGCCGAGGTGGCCGAGCTGCTGGACACGTCCGTCGCGTCGGTCAACAGCGCCCTTCAGCGGGCCCGCGCCACGCTCGCCGAGCGGCAGCAGCCCGGTGCCGAGGCGTCGGTGTCCGACCCGCTGGACGAAGAGCAGCAGAAGCTGCTCGAGCGCTATGTGGCGGCGTTCGAGGGGTACGACATGTCGGCGCTGACCGCGCTGCTGCACGAGGACGCCATCATGACGATGCCGCCGTTCGACCTGTGGCTGACCGGCGCCGACGACATCACGGGCTTCATGACGACACTGGGCGCGGCCTGCGCGAACTCGCGGCTGGTCCCGGTGGAGGTCAACGGGCTGCCGGGGTTCGCGCAGTACAAGCCCGACCCGGAGGCCGGCGGCTACACGCCGTGGGCGGTGCAGGCGCTGGAGATCTCAGACGGCCGGATCACCGGGTTCCACTGCTTCCTGGACACCGAGCGGTGGTTCCCGCTGTTCGGGCTGCCCCTCCGTCTCGAAGCGGAGGCCGACCAGGTCGAGCAGGGCGCACAGCGCCGGTGACGGGTCGCGCAGCCGTATCCGGCCGCCGCGGCGGCGGGCGGTGAGCTGGAGCCGCGCGAGGAGGTTCACGGCGGCGAGCCCGGGCGGCCCGAGCCCGCCGACGTCGCAGACGACCACCCGGCCCGCTCCGCCTCCGCCGTCCAGGAGTGTCCGCAGCTCGTCGCACGGCCCGTCCACCCCGTCCGGGGTGAGAGGGCCGCTGAGCACGAGTACGGGCGGTGTCATGGCATCCACAACCGGTAGACCGGGCGTGGACGCGTAACTCATCGCGCGGGACGCCGCGAGGATCGCAGCACCGCGGAAGGCGCTGGTCAGGCGATACGTTCCAGGACGACCGGCGTGGGCGTGAAGTCCGTGCCCCGCGGCGCGATGTCGTACGAGCCCTCGACGGCCTGGAGCGCGTACGCGAAGCGGTCGGGGGTGTCCGTGTGCAGGGTCAGGAGGGCCTGGCCCTCGGTCACCGTGTCGCCGGGCCTGGCGTGGAGTTCGACGCCGGCGCCGGCCTGCACGGGGTCCTCCTTGCGGGCGCGTCCGGCGCCCAGGCGCCAGGCGGCGACGCCGATGCCGTAGGCGTCGAGGCGGGTCAGGACGCCGGAGGACGGGGCCGTGACGACGTGCTGCTCGCGCGCCACCGGGAGGGCGGCGTCGGGGTCGCCGCCCTGGGCCGCGATCATGCGGCGCCAGACGTCCATCGCGGAGCCGTCGGCCAGGGCCTTCGCCGGGTCGGCGTCCTTCAGGCCGGCCGCGTCGAGCATCTCGCGGGCGAGGGCGAGGGTCAGTTCGACGACGTCCGCCGGGCCGCCGCCGGCCAGGACCTCGACCGACTCGCGGACCTCCAGGGCGTTGCCGGCGGTCAGGCCGAGGGGGGTGGACATGTCGGTGAGCAGGGCGACCGTCCGCACCCCGGAGTCGGTGCCCAGGCCGACCATGGTGCGGGCCAGTTCGCGGGCGTCGTCGAGGGTCTTCATGAAGGCGCCGGTGCCGACCTTCACGTCCAGGACCAGGGAGCCGGTGCCCTCCGCGATCTTCTTGGACATGATGGAGGAGGCGATGAGCGGGATCGCCTCGACCGTCCCGGTGACGTCGCGGAGCGCGTAGAGCTTCTTGTCGGCGGGGGCCAGTCCGTCGCCGGCCGCGCAGATCACCGCGCCGGTCGTGTCCAGGACGTGCAGCATCTCCTCGTTGGAGAGCAGGGCCCGCCAGCCGGGGATGGACTCCAGCTTGTCGAGGGTGCCGCCGGTGTGGCCGAGGCCGCGGCCGGAGAGCTGGGGGACGGCCGCGCCGCAGGCGGCGACGAGGGGGGCGAGCGGGAGCGTGATCTTGTCGCCGACGCCGCCGGTGGAGTGCTTGTCGGCGGTGGGGCGGGACAGGGACGAGAAGTCCATGCGCTCGCCGGAGGCGATCATCGCCGCCGTCCAGCGGGCGATCTCGCCGCGGTTCATGCCGTTGAGCAGGATCGCCATGGCGAGGGCCGACATCTGCTCGTCGGCCACCTCCCCGCGGGTGTACGCGTCGATCACCCAGTCGATCTGCTCGTCGCTGAGTTCGCCGCGGTCCCGCTTGGTGCGGATGACGGAGATGGCGTCCATGGCCATGGCTGAGGTTCCTTCCGGGGTGCGAAGGGCGCGGCCCCTCCGGCCGACGGTACCGGCGGTGCCGGCCGTCACGCGGAGGGGCCGCACGGGAGTTACGGGGTGAGGTGCTGCGGGCCGAAGGCCTGGGGCAGCATCTCCGACAGCGGCAGGATTCCCTCCGGGGTCTCCACCAGCAGTCCGTCGCCGCCGAACTCGTACAGCAGCTGGCGGCAGCGGCCGCACGGGACGAGGATGTCGCCGTTGCCGTCCACGCAGGTGAAGTGGGTGAGCCGGCCGCCGCCGGTGCGGTGCAACTCCGAGACCAGGCCGCACTCGGCGCACAGGCCGAGTCCGTACGAGGCGTTCTCGACGTTGCAGCCGGACACCGTGCGCCCGTCGTCGACCAGGGCGGCGACGCCGACCCGGTACCCCGAGTAGGGGACGTAGGCGTGCGTCATGGCCTCGCGGGCCACGGCGCGCAGTGCCTCCCAGTCGGCGTCGTCGGCGGTCACTTGCCCTGTCCCTTCCGGTACGGCATGCCGTTGGCCTTGGGCATCCGCAGCCGCTGGGCGGACAGGGCGAGGACGACGAGGGTGATGACGTACGGCGTGGCGGCGACGACCTGGTTGGGGACCTCGTTGGTGCCGGCGTACCAGGCGAAGACGAGGCCGCCGATGACCAGGGTGATCGCGGCGTTGACGTACTTCTTGCGGACCGCAAGCCAGATGGCGCCGATGAGCAGCAGCAGCGCGCCGAGCAGCAGCAGGGCGTGCACGTTGGCGGAGCCGCCGCGCAGGTTGAG
>KL568567.1:23447-29960 GCA_000715605.1 Streptomyces speibonae
CGCCGATGGCGAGGCCGCCGGGCATCCAGTTGCCGAAGATCATGGCGGCGAGGCCGATGAAGCCGCGTCCGCTGACCTGGCCCTCCAGGTAGAAGGGGTTGGCCACGATGGACAGGAAGACACCGCCGAGCCCGGCCAGACCGCCGGAGATGATCACGGCGAGGTACTTGTACTTGTAGACGTTGACGCCGAGGGACTCGGCCGCGACCGGGTTCTCGCCGCAGGAGCGCAGCCGCAGGCCGAACGGGGTGCGCCACAGGACCCACCAGGTGGCGGGGACGAGGGCGACGGCGATCAGGGTCAGCCAGGAGACGTCGGTGACCAGTCCGCCGAGCAGGCCGGCGATGTCGGAGACGAAGAACCAGCCCTTGCCGTTGAGGTCGCTCAGTGCGTCCGACAGTCCCGGCACGGTGAAGTGGCCGAGCGAGTCGACCGCCGGGGACTGCTTGGCGGAGCCGCCCTGGTGGCCGACGAAGGCCAGCGGGGCGAGGTAGCGGGTGGCGCCGAGGGCGAGGATGTTGATGGCCACACCGGAGACGATGTGGTTGACGTTGAAGGTGACGGTGACGATGGCGTGCAGCAGGCCGCCGAGGCAGCCGCCGATGATGCCGACGAGGACACCGGTCCAGGGGCCCCACTGGAATCCGGCCCAGGCGCCGAACCAGGTGCCCAGGATCATCATGCCTTCGAGGCCGATGTTGATGACGCCCGCGCGCTCGGCCCACAGGCCGCCGAGTCCGGCGAGGCCGATGGGGACGGCGAGCTGGAGGGCGGTGGACATCTGGCTGACGTTGGTGATGCCGTTGGCGCCGGTGATCAGGCGGACGATCGAGGTCAGGGCCAGGGCTCCGGCGATGACCAGCATCAGGACGGGCAGCGACATGCGGCGGCCGGTCTGCGGGGCGTGCTCCAGCGACGGCTGGTTGACGTCGGTCGCTGTGGTCGGAGCGGTCATCGGCCGGCCACCTCCTTCGTGGTGTTGTTGGCGCCGAGGACGTGGCCCGCGGCGAGCTCCGCGCCGACGCGGCGCTGCTGGCGGCGCAGGCCCCACTCACGGACGGCCTCGTAGGAGACGACCACCGACAGGACGATCAGGCCCTGCATGATGACGGCGATCTCCTTGTCGTAGCCGTGGAAGTCCAGCTCGGGCGACGCCTTGTCGAGCCAGGCCCACAGCAGGGCGGCGAAGGCGATGCCCACGGGGCTGTTGCGGCCGAGCAGGGCGATGCCGATGCCGAGGAAGCCGATGCCGGTGGGGAAGCTGAGGTTGTAGGTGTGGGAGTCGCCGAGCAGGATCGGCAGGCCCGCGAGACCGGCGATGGCTCCGGAGAGCAGCATGGCGGTGAGGACCATGCGCTTGGGGTCGACGCCGCTGGCGGAGGCGGCGGACTCCGAGGCGCCGGAGGCGCGCAGGTCGAAGCCGAAGCGGGTGCGGTTGAGGACGACCCAGTAGCCGATGCCGAGCAGGACGGCGAGGATCACCAGGCCGTAGATCTCGCCGGCGGCGCCCATGTCGATGCCGGGGATCCAGCCGGATTCGTGCATCTCGCCGGTGGTGTTGTTGTTGCCGACCTTGACGCCGAAGACGGTGGGCAGCCACAGGTAGCCGATCACGGAGGTCGCGATGGCGTTGAGCATGATCGTCGCGACGACCTCGCTGACGCCGCGGGTGACCTTGAGGACGCCGGCGATGCCGGACCAGAAGGCTCCGGTGAAGACGGCGGTGAGGAGCAGCAGCGGGATCTGCAGGACGGCCGGGAGGTTCATGTGGGCGCCGACGATGGCGGCCATCATGGCGCCGAGTTGGTACTGGCCGTCGACGCCGATGTTGAACAGGTTCATCCGGAAGCCGATGGCCACCGCCAGCGCGGCGATGTAGTACATCGACGCCTGGTTGATGATGAGGACCTGGATGTCCGAGAAGCCGGCCTGCTCGAACATGAGGGCGAACGGTTCGACCGGGTTCTTGCCGGAGGCGACCAGCACGATCGCACTGAGCACGAAGGCCACGGCGAGCGCGATGACCGGCCCGGCCACGGCGAGGAGCACGCGCTCCTTGTCCAACTTCTTCATCAGCGGGCCTCGTCTTCCGGAGACTCGGGGGACTTGGACACGTCGGCCCGGGTCTCGGGGGTCTCGTCGTGTTCGAGGTGGCCCTCGGCGGCGCCGGTCATGGCGGTGCCGAGTTCCTCCGGGGTGATGGTGGCCGGGTCGGCGTCCGCGACCAGCTTGCCGTCGTAGATCACGCGCAGGGTGTCGGACAGGCCGATGAGCTCGTCGAGGTCGGCGGAGATCAGCAGCACGGCCAGTCCCTCGCGGCGGGCCTCGCGGATGTGGTCCCAGATGGCGGCCTGCGCGCCGACGTCCACACCACGGGTGGGGTGGGCGGCGATCAGGAAGCGCGGCTTGTGGCTCATCTCGCGGCCGACGATCAGCTTCTGCTGGTTGCCGCCGGAGAGGGAGGCCGCGGTGACGTCGATGCCGGGGGTGCGCACGTCGTACGTCCTGACGATGCGGCGGGTGTCCTCCTGGGCGGACTTCGGGTCCAGCCAGACGCCCTTGGCGTTGGGCCGTTCGGTGACGTGGCCGAGGATGCGGTTCTCCCAGAGGGGGGCCTCCAGGAGCAGGCCGTGGCGGTGGCGGTCCTCGGGGATGTAGCCGATGCCCTGCTCGCGTCGCTTGCGGGTGGGCCAGGCGGTGATCTCCTCGTCGGCCAGCCGGATGACGCCGGAGTCGGCGTGCCGCAGGCCGATCAGGGCGTCGACCAGTTCGGTCTGGCCGTTGCCCTCGACGCCGGCGATGCCGAGGACCTCGCCCTCGTGGATGGTGAAGGAGATGTCGTCGAGCAGGGCCTTGCCGCCGGGGGCCGCCAGGCGCAGCTTGTCGACGGTGATGACGGGGCGGTCGGTGACCGTGGACTCGGCCGTCTCGGGCGTCGGCAGCTCGCTGCCCACCATCAGCTCGGCGAGCTGGCGCGGGGTGGTCTCGGAGGGCACGGCGGTGCCGACGGTGGTGCCGCGGCGGATGACGGTGATCTCGTCGGCGACGGAGAGGACCTCGCCGAGCTTGTGGGAGATGAAGATGACCGACAGGCCCTCGGCCTTGAGCTCGCGCAGGTTGTCGAAGAGGGCGTCGACCTCCTGCGGCACGAGGACGGCGGTGGGCTCGTCGAGGATCAGGGTGGTGGCGCCCCGGTAGAGGACCTTGAGGATCTCCACGCGCTGGCGGGCGGCGACGCCGAGCTCCTCCATCAGGACGTCGGGGCGGACGCCGAGGCCGTAGCGCTCGGAGAGCTCCTTGATCCTGCGGCGGGCGCGGGCGCCGATGCCGTGGAGCTTCTCGCTGCCGAGGACGACGTTCTCGAGGACGGTGAGGTTGTCGGCGAGCATGAAGTGCTGGTGCACCATGCCGATGCCGCGCGCGATGGCATCGGCGGGGGACGAGAAGCTCACCTTCTCGCCGTGGACCGTGATGGTGCCCTCGTCCGGCTTCTGCATGCCGTAGAGGATCTTCATCAGGGTCGACTTGCCCGCGCCGTTCTCACCGACGAGGGCATGGACGGTGCCCTTGCGGACGGTGAGATGGATGTCGTGGTTGGCGACGACGCCGGGGAAACGCTTGGTGATGCCGGCGAGCTCGACGGCGGTCACCGAATCGTTGACCGCCGCTCCGGCCGGAGGGCTGCTGGACGCGTTGATGACGCACTCTCCTGGGGACGGGGGCCGTCTACGCGCGTAGCGCCCCTACGGCATACAAAGGGGTGGCGCCCCTGACCGACGGGGTGCGGGAAGCCACGCTTCCCGCACCCCGGCCGGCGGTCGCGACCCCGCGGTGGTGCAAAGAGTTGCTCAGCTCGACTTGACCTTGATCTCGCCGCTGATGATCTTCTCCTTGGCCGTCTCGATGGCTTCCTGGAGCTCGGCGTCGTCCGCGAACTTCGGGTTGGAGTTCGACAGGCTCACCTCACCCGTCTTCAGATCGCCCTTGACGATACCGGTCGCGGGCTTGCCGTCCTCGACCGACTTCGCCAGGTTGTACACCGCCTTGGCGACGTCCTTCATCGCCGAGGTGAGAATCGAGTCCTTGTACTTGGCGAGAGCTTCCTGCTTGTACTGGTCGGAGTCGACGCCGATCGCCCACACCTCGTTGGCGGCGGCGGCCTCGATGACACCCTGGCCGGACAGACCGGCGGCCGCGTAGACCACGTCGGCCTTCTTCTCGATCTGGCCCTCGGCGGCGGCCTTGCCCTTGTCCGGGCTGGAGAAGCCGCCCTCCTCCGCGGTCTGCGTCAGGAACTGCGAGATGACCTTGACCTTGGGGTCGGTGTCCTTCACGCCCTGCTCGAAGCCGGCGCGGAACTTGTGGATCAGCGGGATGTTCACACCGCCCACGAAGCCGACGACGTTCGTCTTGGTGCTCTCGGCGGCGGCGACGCCGGCCAGGTAGGAGGCCTGCTCCTCGGAGAAGACCAGGTCGGCGACGTTGTCGGCCTCGACCGTGGCGTCGTCGACGATGCCGAAGGTGGTGTCCGGGAACTTCTCCGCGGCGCCCTTCACGGCGGCGGCGTAGGCGTAGCCCACACCGATGACCGGGTTGTAGCCCTGCTTCGCCAGCGAGGCCAGGCGCTGCTCCTTGTCCGCGTCCGTCTCGCCGTCGGTCGGCTCGACGTCGGCGGTCTCGTAGCCGAACTCCTTCTTCGCCTGCTCCAGGCCCGCGTACGCGGCGTCGTTGAAGGACTGGTCGCCCTTGCCGCCGACGTCGTACGCGATGGCGAGGCCCAGGTCCTCCTTGGAGTCCGACGAGCCCGACGAGGTCGAGGTGCCGCCGCAGGCGGAGAGGGCGAGGGCCAGGGAGGCGGTCGCTGCGCCTGCGACCGTGATCCGGGAAATCCGGCGCATGTGTGGTGCTCCTAGTCGTACAAAGCGCCGGGACGGTTCAGCTACGGCGCTGGCTTCGCCGCAGATTAACGCGCGTAGACCTGCCTGAAAACCCCTTCTGTCCACCTTGTTATCGGGCCGTGCTCAAGCCCGCCCGAAGCCTGGTCACGGCATTGCCGATCGCGAAGGCGGGGTGGCGGTGGGTGACCTGGGGGCGGGCGGGCGTGGACATGATGAAGCGGGCGTGCGTGGGCACGATGAAGTGGGCGTGCGTGGACACGATGAAGCGGGCGGGCACGCTCGGGCGCCCGCCCGCTTCGTGTGGCTTCGGCGGGTTACTCCGTCTTGACCTTGATGGAGCCGTCGATGATGCCTTCCTTGGCCTCGGCCACGGCGTCCTTCAGGCCGGGGACATCGGCCATCTTCGGATTGCTCTCCGAGAGGCCGACGCCGTTCACCTTGAGGTCGAAGACCTGGGTGCCGGTCAGCGGCTCGCCGTCCTTGACCGACTTGGCCAGGGCGTACACCGCACCGCCGACGTCCTTGAGGGCGGAGGTGAGGATGAAGTCCTGGTACGCGGCGAGGGCTTCCTGCTTGTACTGGTCGGAGTCGACACCGATCGCCCAGACCTTCGCGTTCGCGGCGGCCTCGATGACACCCTGGCCGGAGAGACCGGCCGCCTGGTAGATGACGTCGGCGTTCTTCTCGATCTGGCCCTCGGCGGCGGCCTTGCCCTTGTCGGGGCTGGAGAAGCCGCCCTCCTCGGCGGTCTGCGTCAGGTACTGCGAGATCACCTTGACGTCGGGGTCGGTCGCCTTGACGCCCTGCTCGTAGCCGGCCTGGAACTTGTGGATCAGCGGGATGTCCACACCGCCCACGAAACCGACGGTCTTGGTCTTGGTGGCCTTGGCCGCGGCGACACCGGCGAGGTAGGAGGCCTGCTCCTCGGCGAAGACGAGGGAGGCGACGTTGTCCCCCTCGACCACGGAGTCGACGATGCCGAAGGTCGTGTCCGGGTACTTCGCGGCGACGGCCTTCATCGCGGGACCGTAGGCGAAGCCGACGCCGATGACCGGGTTGTAGCCCTGGCGGGCCAGCGAGGCGAGCCGCTGCTCCTTGTCCGCGTCGGTCTCGCCCTCGGTGGGCTCGACGTCGGCGGTCTTGTAGCCGAACTCGTCCTTGGCCTTGGTCAGGCCGGCGAAGGCGGCGTCGTTGAAGGACTGGTCGCCCTTGCCGCCGATGTCGTAGGCGATGGCGAGACCGAGGTCTTCCTTGGAGCCGTCGCCGCCGTCGTTGCTGTCACTGCTGGTTCCGCCGCAGGCGGTGGCGGCGAGTGCGAGCGAGGCGACCCCCACCGCGACGCGGGTCAGTTTGGATATCCGACGCATCTGAAGCTCCCCATTCTCCAAAGCCCCGCAGCGGGTGCTCGGTTCGGCGCACATTAACGCGCGTAGACACTCCTGGGAACGGGGTTCCGCGGTGCCGTTATCCATTCGTGCCGATGGCCTGTTACGTCCTTGTGAACCGCGGGGCCTTGGGGGGCCGCGCGGGGCGATCGGTGTGGCGGGCGCGTCTGCACGTGCCCACGCTGCCGGTCCCCTGTGCGGGGCGCAAGCGGAGGGGGGCGGGTTGGGGG
>KL568568.1:0-2111 GCA_000715605.1 Streptomyces speibonae
AGCGCCGGGCTGCGCGGACACCCCCCCCCCGGCCGACACCCACGCGGGCCAGCGTTTTCGCGCCGGGTGTGCAGCACCCCCGGGCCGCACCAACGCCGGCCGGTGTTCACGCGCCCGCTGTGCGGCGCACCCCCCGCCCACGCTCGCGCTCGCGTCACATGCGGGAGATGTTCCGTTCGTACACCAGCCGCAACCCGATCAGCGTCAGCCACGGCTCGTGCTCGTCGATCACCGAGCTCTCCCCCAGCACCATCGGCGCCAGCCCACCCGTAGCGATGACCGTCACATCGTCCGGATCGTCCGCCAGCTCCCGCGCCATTCGGTTGACCACGCCGTCGACCTGACCGGCGAAGCCGTAGATGATGCCGGACTGCATCGCCTCGACCGTGTTCTTGCCGATCACACTCCGCGGGCGCGCCACCTCGATCTTGCGCAGCTGCGCGCCGCGCACCCCGAGCGCCTCCACGGAGATCTCGATGCCGGGCGCGATCACACCGCCGACGTACTCCCCACGCGCGCTCACCGCGTCGAACGTCGTCGCCGTCCCGAAGTCGACGACGATCGCCGGGCCGCCGTAGAGGTCGACCGCCGCGACCGAGTTGATGATGCGGTCCGCGCCGACCTCCTTGGGGTGGTCGGTGAGGATCGGCACGCCCGTCTTCACGCCAGGCTCCACCAGCACCGCCGGGACGTCGCCGTAGTAGCGGCGCGTGACCTCGCGCAGTTCGTGCAGCACGGACGGGACCGTCGCGCAGATCGCGATGCCGTCGATGCCGTCGCCCAGCTCGTCGCCCAGGAGCGGGTGCATGCCCATCAGGCCCTGGAGGAGCACCGCCAGCTCGTCGGCCGTGCGGCGGGCGTCCGTGGAGATGCGCCAGTGCTCGACGATGTCGTCACCGTCGAAGAGCCCCAGGACGGTGTGGGTGTTTCCCACGTCGATGGTCAGCAGCATGGCTACTCCGCCGCTCGCAGGTCGAGGCCGATGTCCAGGATGGGCGCGGAGTGGGTCAGGGCCCCCACGGCCAGGTAGTCCACGCCGGTGTCCGCGTACGCCTTCGCGTTGGCGAGGGTGAGGCGGCCGGAGGCCTCCAGGGCGGCGCGGCCGTTCACCAGGGACACCGCCTCCTCGCACTGGGCGGGTGTGAAGTTGTCGAGCAGGATCAGGTCGGCGCCGGCGGCCAGGACCTCGCGGAGCTGGTCGACGGTGTCGACCTCGACCTCGATCGGGACGTCCGGGAAGCGCTCGCGGACCGCGCGGAAGGCCTCCGCGACGCCGCCGGCCGCCACCACGTGGTTGTCCTTGACCAGGGCCGCGTCCGAGAGGGACATGCGGTGGTTGACGCCGCCGCCGCAGCGCACGGCGAACTTCTCCAGGCTGCGCAGGCCCGGCGTCGTCTTGCGGGTGTCGCGGACCTTCGCCTTGGTGCCGTCGAGGGCGTCCGCCCACGCGCGCGTGGCCGTCGCGATGCCCGACAGGCGGCACAGGAGGTTCAGCGCGCTGCGTTCCGCCGTGAGGATGTCGCGCGTGCGCGTGGTGATCGACAGAAGCTTCCGGCCGGCCTCCACGCGGTCGCCGTCCTCCACATGGCGTTCGACTTCGAACTCCTCCGTGCAGACGATCGACATGACCGCCTCGGCGACCCGCAGGCCCGCCACCGTGCCGGCCTCCCGCGCGGTGAAGTCGGCGGTGGCGACGGCGTCCTCCGGGATGGTCGCGACCGTCGTGACGTCCACGCCGTGCGCCAGGTCCTCCTGGAGGGCCACGTTGGCGATGTCCTCGACCTCCACGGGGTCGAGGCCCGCGTCGGCCAGGAGCTGGGCGAGCGCGGGGTCGAGGCCGCACTCCAGATAGGTCTCCTCGTCGGCGCCGCAGGCACAGCCGTCGCCACAGCCGCCGGAGGAGACGAGGGGAAGGTCGGGGGTGGTCACTGCTGTCACTGCTCCTGGTGCCGGGGGAGGGTAGGGGGGAAGTCTGTGGTGTCGGTGGTGTGCACCGCCAGCGTCCGGTCCGGATTGAGCCGGACGACGATGTGGCGGCGCCACATGGTGTCGTCGCGCTCGGGGTGGTCCTCGCGCCAGTGGCAGCCGCGGGTCTCCTCGCGCCGCTGGGC
>KL568568.1:2281-6229 GCA_000715605.1 Streptomyces speibonae
TCGGGTCTCCTCGCGCCGCTGGGCGGCGGCCACCAGGACCCGGGCCACGCACAGGAGGTTGGTCGCCTCCCACGTGTCGACGCCCGGCTCGGCGGTCTTGCCGTTCTCGTCGAGGGCGTCGCGCGCGTCGGCGTGCAGCCGGTGCAGGCGCTGGGCGGCCTCGGAGAGGGACGCCTCGGAGCGCAGGACGCCCGCGCCCCGGGTCATGATCCGCTGGATGGTGAAGCGCGCCTCCGGGGGGAGGAGGGGGTGCGCCGGGCGCTCCGTGACGGGCAGCGGCTGCGGCACGCGCGCGTGGTGGGCGCTTCCGGTGCCGGCGATGTCCCCGGCGATGCGTTCGGCGTAGACCAGGCCCTCGAGGAGGGAGTTCGAGGCCAGGCGGTTGGCGCCGTGCACCCCCGTGCAGGCGACCTCGCCGCACGCGTAGAGGCCGGGCACGGTGGTGCGGCCGCGGGAGTCGGTGCGGACGCCGCCGGACGCGTAGTGGGCGGCCGGGGCGACCGGGACGGGCTCGGTGACCGGGTCGATGCCGTGCGCGCGGCAGGCGGCGAGGATCGTGGGGAAGCGGTGCTCCCACATCTCGGCGCCGAAGTGCCGGGCGTCGAGGTACATGTGCTCGGTGTCCTGCTCCCGCATGCGGCGCATGATGCCCTTGGCCACGATGTCGCGCGGGGCGAGTTCGGCCAGTTCGTGCTGCCCCTGCATGAAGCGCACGCCGTCGGCGTCCACCAGGTGGGCGCCCTCGCCGCGTACCGCCTCGGAGACCAGGGGCTGCTGGCCCTCCGCCTCGGGCCCCAGGAAGAGGACCGTGGGGTGGAACTGGACGAACTCGAGGTCGCTGACCTCGGCGCCCGCGCGCAGGGCGAGGGCCACGCCGTCGCCGGTGGAGACGGCGGGGTTCGTCGTCGCCGAGAAGACCTGGCCCATGCCGCCGGTGGCCAGGACCACGGCGGGGGCCTGCACCGCCCCCACGCCGTCGTGCTGGCCCTCGCCCATGACGTGCAGGGTGACCCCGGCCGTGCGGCCGTCGGCGTCCGTGAGGAGGTCCAGGACGAGGGCGTTCTCGATGGTGCGCAGCCCCCGTGCGCGGACCGCCTCGACGAGGGCGCGGGAGATCTCCGCGCCGGTGGCGTCGCCGCCCGCGTGGGCGATGCGACGGCGGTGGTGGCCGCCCTCGCGGGTGAGCGCGAGGCCGCCCTCGCCGGACTCGTCGAACTGCGCGCCCGTCGCGATGAGGCGGCGTACGGCGTCGGGGCCCTCGGTGACCAGGATGCGGACGGCTTCCTCGTCGCACAGGCCGGCGCCGGCGACCAGGGTGTCGTCCAGGTGCTGCTCGGGAGTGTCGCCCTCGCCCAGGGCGGCGGCGATGCCGCCCTGGGCCCAGCGGGTGGAGCCGTCGTCGAGGCGGGCCTTGGTGACGACCACCGTGGTGAGGCCCGCGGCCTCGCAGCGCAGCGCCGCCGTGAGTCCGGCGACGCCGGAGCCGACGACCACGACGTCCGCGTCGATGGACCACCCGGGCGCGGGCGCGTGCAGTCTTATGCCTGTGCTCGTCACGAGGCGGCTCCGAAGCTTCCGAAGGTCAGGGGGATGTTGTCGATCAGGCGGGTGGTGCCCACGCGGGCGGCCACCGCGAGGACGGCCTCCCCGGTGAAGTCGTCGCCGATCTCGGTGAAGTCGGACGGGTCGACCAGGGCCAGGTAGTCCAGCACCAGGGGCGGGTCGAGGCGGGCGGCCTCGTCGAGGACCAGGCGGGCGGCGGCGCGGATGGCCGCCGGGCCGCCCGCGGTGGTGGCGACGGCGTGCGTGTCGGCCGCGGCGCGGGACTCGCCGATGGCGCTGAGCGCCTCGGCACGCGCGCGGGTGGCCGGTACCTCGCTGGCCCGCGCGCGCAGCGCCTGCTGGGCGGCGTGCCGGTCGCGGCCCGCGAACAGGGCCTGGGACAGCGCGAGCGCGGTGCGCCGCTCGGCGGGCGAGAGGTAGCGGTTGCGGCTGGACAGGGCGAGCCCGTCCTCCTCGCGGACGGTGGGCACCCCGACGATGTCGACGCCGAAGTTCAGGTCGCGGACCATGCGGCGGATCAGGGCGAGCTGCTGGGCGTCCTTCTGCCCGTACAGCGCGAGGTCGGGCCGGGTGAGGTGGAGCAGCTTGGCGACGACGGTGAGCATGCCGTCGAAGTGGCCGGGCCGGGCGGCGCCCTCCAGGCGTTCGCCCATGGGGCCGGCGCTGATCCGCACCTGGGGTTCGCCGCCGGGGTAGACCTCGTCCACGGCGGGCGCGAACACGACGTCCGCGCCGGACCGCTCGGCGATCTTGATGTCGGCGTCCAGGGTGCGCGGGTAGCGGTCCAGGTCCTCGCCCGCGCCGAACTGCAGCGGGTTGACGAAGACGGTGACCACGACCTCGCCCGCGGTGCCCGCGATCTCGCGCGCGGTGCGGATCAGCGTGGCGTGGCCCTCGTGCAGCGCGCCCATGGTCATCACGACGGCGCGGCGGCCGGTACGCGCGCGTGCGCCCAGTTCGGCGGCGGTGCGCAGCACAGTGGCGGTCATCGGGCGACTCCGTATCCAGGCGCGCGGGTGGTGGTGCGGTCGGTGGTCCTCATCGGTCCTCCCCCGGTGCCTGGGCGCCGTCGGCGAGCACCCCGAGGAGGTCCTCGGCGAGTTCCGGCTTCAGCAGGCCGTGGGCGAGGGCGCGGTCGGCCGTCGCGCGGGCCATCGCCAGATAGCCGGCCACGGCCCCCGGGGCGTGTCGGCGCAGCTCGGTGACGTGCGCGGCGACCGTGCCCGCGTCGCCGCGCGCGACCGGGCCGGTGAGGGCCGCGTCGCCGGAGCGCAGGGCGTTGTCCAGGGCGGCGCCGAGCAGCGGTCCGAGCATCCGGTCCGGGGCCGCGACGCCGGCGGTGCGCAGCAGTTCGAGGGACTGGGCGACCAGGGTGACCAGGTGGTTGGCGCCCAGGGCGAGGGCCGCGTGGTAGAGCGGGCGGTTCTCCTCGGCGATCCACTCGGGTTCGCCGCCCATCTCGATGACGAGGGCCTCGGCGGCCAGCCGCAGCTCCTCGGGCGCGGTCACGCCGAAGGAGCACCCGGCGAGGCGCTGCACGTCGACGGGGGTGCCGGTGAACGTCATCGCGGGGTGCAGGGCGAGCGGCAGGGCGCCCGCGCGCAGGGCCGGGTCGAGGACCTTCGCGCCGTACCGGCCGGAGGTGTGCACCAGCAGCTGTCCCGGCCGCACCGCGCCGGTGTCGGCGAGTCCGGAGACCAGCTCGGGCAGCGCGTCGTCGGGGACGGTCAGCAGGACCAGCTCGGCCTGGCGGAGGACCTCGGCGGGCGGCATCACCGGCACGTCCGGGAGCATCTGCTCGGCGCGCCTGCGGGAGGCGTCGGAGACGGCGGAGACGGCCACCGGGCGGTGTCCGGCGAGCTGGAGGGACGCGGCCAGGGCGGGGCCCACGCGTCCGGCGCCGACGACGCCGACGGTGAGCCGCGCGGGGCGGTCCCTGGGATCGGGCTGTGGGGTTGTGTTCACGCGACGGCGGCCTTCCCGTTCCAGTCCGCTCGGGGTACCGGACGATTTCTCGTCATGTTAACGCGATCGGTTCCGGGGGCGTCCGGTTGTCCACAGGCTGTGGGTTTCCGTGCGGCGCGGCGGCACACGCGCGTGCGGAAATGTGCGGGAAGGGCGCGGGACGGGAAACCCGAGTGCCCGCACGGGCCGGGGGACGGGATGATCGCGGGCATGAGCGATACGGCGGACGGCATCGACGACACCACGGCCGGGGACGAGCGGCCCGGATCCACGGCGGACGGCACACACCTGCCGACGCCGCGCGAACGGCGGCTCGCCGCGTGGCGCGAGGCCCCGCGGGTGCTCGCGCGCCTCGGCTTCCTCGCCCCGCTCTCGCAGCGGCTGGCCCTGCTGGAGGCGGCGGGCGAGGTGTACGACCTC
>KL568568.1:6337-10579 GCA_000715605.1 Streptomyces speibonae
TCTCGCAGCGGCTGGCCCTGCTGGAGGCGGCGGGCGAGGTGTACGACCTCGACGAGGACTCCGACCTGTACGGCAACGGGGTCGTGGCGGCCCTGGAGCAGCGGGTCGCCGGCCTGCTCGGCACTCAGGACGCCGCGTTCTTCCCGACCGGCACGATGGCGCAGCAGGTCGCGCTGCGCTGCTGGGCCGCCCGCACCGGCGACCCGACGGTCGCCCTGCATCCGCTCAGCCATCCGGAGGTGCATGAGCGCGGCGCGTTCAGCCAGGTCAGCGGGTTGCGCCCGGTACGCGTGACCAGCGAACCCCGGCTGCCCACGGCCGAGGAGGTGCGCGACTTCGAGGAGCCCTTCGGGGCGCTGATGCTGGAGCTGCCGCTCAGGGACGCCGGTTTCGTGCTGCCCACGTGGGAGGAGCTGACCGAGGTGGTGGACGCCGCGCGGGAACGCGAGGCGGTGGTGCACTTCGACGGCGCCCGGCTGTGGGAGTGCACCGAGCACTTCGGGCGCCCGCTGGAGGAGATCGCGGGCCTCGCGGACAGCGTCTACGTGTCGTTCTACAAGTCCTTCGACGCCTTCGGCGGTGCCGCCCTCGCGGGCCCGGCCACGCTGATGGAGGAGGCGAAGGCCTGGCGGCACCGGTACGGGGGCGCGGTGTTCCAGCAGTTCCCGACCGCGCTGTCCGCGCTGATCGGGCTGGAGCGCGAGCTGCCCCGGCTGCCGGAGTACGTACGGCACGCGCGCGTGGTCGCCGCCGCGCTGCGCGAGGGACTGCACGCCGGGGGGCTGCCCTGGTCCCGGGTGCATCCCGAGGTGCCGCACACCTACGACTTCCAGGTGTGGGTGCCGTACGAGCCCGAGGTGGCGGCCGAGGCGGCGATCGCGGCGGCGGAGGAGACCGGGGCGATGCTGTTCGCCAACTACTGGGACCCCAAGGGCCCGGGGCTGTCCTTCACCGAGGTGTATGTCCGGGCCGCGGCGCTGGAGTGGACGGCCGGCGACGTCCGCGCGGCGGCCGTGGACTTCGCGCGGCGGCTGCTCGGGTCCTGACGGTGTGCCGCCCCCGCCGGAGGGTGTACGGCCGCGCGGGGGCGCCTGCCGGGTCCGTCAGCCGAGGCGGATGTGTTTCAGGCCGACGGCCGCCTGACGCAGCCGGGTGCGCATCCGGCCTTCGTGGTTGGGGCGCAGGGTCAGCCCGGCGAGCACGGCGATGCGGTCCGCGGTCTTCGGCACCGTGGTGTGGTCCGTCCACAGGTGCTCGGCGAACTCCGGCTCGGCCAGCCGCTCCAGGCAGTGGTCGAGCCGCCGCACCGCCCAGCTCTCCCGCCGCAGGGCCGCCTTGCCCATGACGGAGGCGAGGACGTGGCCGAAGGTGCGCTCGCGCAGGCGCCGCAGCACGGTGTCGCGTTCGGCGAGGAGGGTGAAGTGACGGACGTCGTGGCCCATGTCGCGCAGCCGGCCCACGGTCTCCGCGAAGTACCCGGGGTCGGTGACGGTCATGGGGGCGATCACCACGCCGTCGTGCTGGGTCAGGGTGAGGTCGAGGACCTCCACCACGCCCTGCCGCCATGCCGTCAGATCCTGGAAGTCGCCGCGCAGTCGGGGCGGCAGCATGCGGTGCAGGCCGAACCCGGGGTACTCCGGATCGCAGACGACGCTCCCCGGCAGTCGGCGCCGTATCTCGTGTGCGGTCTGTGTCTTGCCGCCCCCGAAGGGCCCGTTGATCCACAGGAGCATGCGCCGACCCTACCGGCGCGCGGGCGTGCGTTCAGCCGTGTCCGCCGGCCCGCACCAGTCCCGTCTCGTAGGCGAGGACGACCACCTGCACCCGGTCCCGCAGGCCCAGTTTGGTGAGGATGCGCCCCACGTGGGTCTTCACGGTCGCCTCGGAGAGCACCAGCCGGGCCGCGATCTCGCCGTTGGACAGGCCCTGGGCGACCAGCACCATGACCTCGCGCTCGCGCTCGGTGAGCCGTTCCAGCGTCTTGTGCTCGGGCTGCTTGCCGGAGCTGGGCAGCATCGGCGCGAAGCGGTCGAGGAGCCGCCGCGTGGTGGACGGGGCGACCACGGCGTCGCCACTGTGCACCGCGCGGATCGCGGTGAGCAGTTCACCGGGCGGCACGTCCTTGAGCATGAAGCCGGACGCGCCCGCCTTCAGCCCGGAGAAGGCGTACTCGTCGAGGTCGAAGGTGGTGAGGATCAGCACCTTCGGCGGGTCGGCGTCGGCGCAGATCCGGCGGGTGGTCTCCACGCCGTCGAGCTTGGGCATGCGGACGTCCATCAGCACCACGTCGACGGCGGTGGACCGCAGCGCCTGGAGGGCCTCGACGCCGTCGCCCGCCTCCGCCACGACCTCCATGTCCGGCTGGGCGGCGAGCACCATCCGGAATCCGGTGCGCAGCAGCACCTGGTCGTCGACGAGCATCACGCGGATCGTCATCGGGGCCTCTTCCGTTCGGTTCGTCGTCGGGCCGTCACAGGGGTTGTGACAGGGTGTTGGCAGGGGCGTGCGGCGGACTCGGGGCGCTGGTCGTCGGCCTCACGGCGCGGCTTTGAGCGGCAGCAGCACACTGATGCGGAATCCTCCGCCCGGACGCGGTCCCGCGTCCAGCGTTCCGCCGACCATGCCGACCCGTTCGCGCATGCCGATCAGTCCGTGCCCCTGGCCGTCGAGGCCGCCCTCCTCGTACAGCTCGTGCGGGGCGCCCTTGCCGTCGTCCTCCACGAGCAGGCCCAGCCCGTCGTCGAAGTACACCAGACGCACGCTGGCGCCGACGTCGGGGCCGCCGTGCTTGCGGGTGTTGGTGAGCGCCTCCTGCACGATGCGGTACGCGGTGAGCTCGACGCCGCTGGGCAGCGGGCGCGGGGTGCCCTCCACCTTGAAGTCCACGGGCAGTCCGGACCCTCGGCACTGCTCGACGAGGTCCTCGATCTGCCGCACGTCGGGCTGCGGCACGTACTCACCGGCCTCCTGGTGCTCGCCAGTGCGCAGCACGCCCAGCAGGCGGCGCATCTCGGCGAGTGCCTGGCGTCCGGTGGAGGAGATGGTCTCCAGGGCCTTCTTCGCCTGGTCGGGCGCGGCGTCGAGGACGTAGGCGGCGCCGTCGGCCTGCACCACCATCACCGACACGTTGTGCGCGACGACGTCGTGCAGCTCACGGGCTATCCGGGCGCGCTCCGCGGCGACCGCGACCTTGGCCTGCGCCGCGCGCTCCTTCTCCAGGCGGGCGGCCCGCTCCTCCAGCTGCGCGAAGTAGGCGCGGCGGGTGCGGATGGAGTCGCCGAGCACCCAGGCGAGCGCGAAGGGCACGGTCTGGAAGACCATCACGCCGATGTTCTCCGCCGTACTGGCGTCCTCGTTGGGCCAGCGCAGCGTCGCCAGCGGCGCCGCGCACAGGGCGGCGGTCAGCGCGAACCGGGACGCCCAGCGGGCGCCGATCGCCGCGACCGTGTAGACGATCACCAGCAGGGCGAAGTCGGCGGGCATCGTGGCCACGTCCGTCACCAGCTGTCCCACGCCCACCGCCAGGGCGAGCACCAGCATCCGCTCGGGCATCCGCCGGCGCAGCGCGACGACCAGCGACAACAGCAGCATCACCGGCACGGTGAGGAACGGCAGATCGGTCCCCTGGGAGTCCTCCTCGACCACTCCGCCGATCACCGAAAGCCCGAACAGGACCACGGCCCAGAAGCCGTCGACCCAGGTCGGGTGTCTGCGGAGCAAGTCGTAGAGGCGCTGCACGTAACCCAGCGTAAAGAAGTGAAATGCGTGCAGGGGTCAACCGAAGGGCCGATCCCCTGCCGGTACGCGTACTCCGCAAGGTGGAGGCCCGGCTGATCCGCGCGTCTAACCTGGGCCGATGACGACGGCAGGGACAGGAGAGCGGAACCGGTGACCACAGGGGCTGCGGAGGACGGCCGGCGGGGCTGGCGGGCGGCGGCCCAGGAGGCCCTGTACGGGCCGGACGGCTTCTACCGCGGGTCCGGCGCGGGCCCGGCCGGGCACTTCCGTACGTCGGTGCACGCCTCGCCGCTGTTCTCGGGCGCCGTGGCGCGGCTGCTGTGCCGGGTCGACGAGGCGCTGGGGAGGCCGGCGCGGCTCGACTTCGTGGACATGGCGGCCGGGCGGGGCGAACTGGTCACCGGTGTCCTCGCCGCGCTCCCCGCCGAGGTGGCGGCACGCGCGCGTGCCCACGCCGTCGAGCTCGCCGGGCGGCCCGCCGGGCTCGATCAGCGGATCGAGTGG
>KL568568.1:10833-16531 GCA_000715605.1 Streptomyces speibonae
GGTCGCCGGTGCGGACGCCGCGTGGCTGGCACGGTGGTGGCCGCTGGGCACGGAGGCGGGGCTCCGCGCGGAGATCGGGCTGCCCCGCGACCGGGCGTGGGCGGCGGCGGCCGGGACCGTCGCGCGGGGGCTCGCCGTCGCCGTGGACTACGCGCACACGGCCGCCGCGCGGCCGCCGTTCGGCACCCTCACGGCCTTCCGGGAGGGACGGGAGACGGCGCCCGTGCCGGACGGGTCGTGCGACATCACCGCCCACGTGGCGCTGGACGCGTGCGCCGAGGCCGGGCCGCACACCGGCGCGCGCCTGCTGACGCAGCGGGCGGCCCTGCACGCCCTGGGCGTGAGCGGCGCACGCCCCCCGCTCGCCCTGGCCGCCACCGACCCCGCCGGGTACGTGCGCGCCCTCGCGGAGGCCGGGGAGGCCGCCGAACTCACCGCGCCGGGCGGGTTCGGGGACTTCGGGTGGCTGGTGCAGCCGGTGGGCATCGGTGACGTACTCGGCGGCTGACCGCGGGCGCGGTGCCCGCGGTCCGCGGCTTCGGGGGCGGGCTACTTGTCGATGTCGCCCACGACGAAGAACAGCGACCCCAGGATCGCCACCATGTCGGCCACCAGCGTCCCCGGCAGCAGCTCGGTGAGGGCCTGGATGTTGTTGTACGACGCCGAGCGCAGCTTCAGCCGGTACGGGGTCTTCTCGCCCTTGCTGACCAGGTAGTAGCCGTTGATGCCGAGCGGGTTCTCGGTCCACGCGTACGTGTGGCCCTCGGGCGCCTTGAGGACCTTCGGCAGGCGCTGGTTGACCGGGCCGGGCGGCAGCTCGGCGAGCCGGTCGAGACAGGCGTCGGCGAGGTCGAGGGCGTTGTGGGTCTGCTCCAGGAGGCACTCGAAGCGGGCCAGGCAGTCACCCTCCTCGCGGGTCACCACCTTCAGGACGTCACCCAGTTCCCCGTAGGCGAGGTACGGCTCGTCCCGGCGCAGGTCGAAGTCGACGCCCGAGGCGCGCCCGATCGGCCCGCTCACCCCGTAGGCGTGCACGGCCCGGGGGGACAGCACGCCGACGCCGCGCGTGCGGCCACGGAAGATCTCGTTGCCGAGCACCAGGTCGTCGAAGCGGTCCATGCGGGAGCGCACGCCGGAGACGGCGGCACGCGCGCGTGCGGTCCACCCGGCGGGCAGGTCCTCCTTGAGGCCGCCCACACGGTTGAACATGTAGTGCATGCGCCCGCCGGAGACCTCCTCCATGACGTGCTGGAGCTCCTCGCGCTCGGTGAAGGCGTAGAAGATCGGGGTGATGCCGCCGAGCTCCAGCGGATAGGAGCCGAGGAACATCAGGTGGTTGAGCACCCGGTTCAGCTCCGCGAGCAGCGTGCGCAGCCACACGGCGCGCTCGGGGACCTCCATGCCGAGCATCCGCTCCACGGCGAGGACCACGCCCAGCTCGTTGGAGAACGCCGACAGCCAGTCGTGTCGGTTGGCCAGCATGATGATCTGCCGGTAGTCACGGGCCTCGAACAGTTTCTCCGCGCCCCGGTGCATATAGCCGATCACCGGCTCCGCGCGGGTGATGCGCTCGCCGTCCAGGACGAGCTTCAGCCGCAGCACGCCGTGCGTGGAGGGGTGCTGCGGTCCGATGTTCAGCACCATGTCGGTGCTCTCCGCCGCGCCGCCGATACCGACCATGGTCTCCGTCGTAGGCGTCATGAACACAGTCTCTCCTACGTACGCTGGCCTCATGGAGACGGGGAGCCCGCAGGACAGGGGGCCGACGGTGACGGACGGGACGGCGCACGCGGCGGGGCCGGTGGGCGCCGGGGACGAACCGGTGTGGATCGCGCTGCCACCGGGGCTGCTGAAGCTGCGGCGGTTGCTGCTGGTGGTGTGGCTTGGGCTGCTGACGCTCGCCACCGCCCTGGTGCCGGGGCTGCTCGCGGGACCCGCCTGGGCCGCCTTCGCGGCGCTGCCGCTGGCCCTGCTGCTGTGGGGCTGGGTGATGCTGGGGCGCAACTGGCGCTCCTGGCGGTACGCGGAGCGCGCCGACGACCTGCTCATCAGCCGGGGCGTGCTCTGGCGCGAGGAGACGATCGTCCCGTACGGGCGGATGCAGCTGGTCGAGGTCACCTCCGGGCCCGTGGAGCGGCACTTCGGGCTGGCCAGCGTGCAGCTGCACACGGCGGCCGCGGCGACCGACGCGACCATCCCCGGACTCGATCCGGCCGAGGCGGAACGGCTGCGCGACCGGCTCACCGAGCTGGGCGAGGCCCGATCGGCGGGGCTGTGACGGCGCCCGGCGCCCAGGAGGACGTACGCGACCGGCCGCCGGTGACCGAGCGGCGGCTGCACCCCGTCACGCCGTTCAGGCGGGCCTGGGCGCCCGTGGCGGTGCTGATCGGCTGGGCGCTGCACGATCCCGACCAGGCGCAGCGGCAGCTGAGCCGGCTGACGACCACGACCCTGCTGATCGTGCTCGCCGTGCTCGTCCCGGCAGCCGCCCTCTACGGCTTCCTGAGCTGGTGGTTCACCCACTTCGCGGTGACCGACAGCGAGTTGCGCATCCGTACCGGGCTGCTGTTCCGGCGCACCGCGCACATCCGGCTCGAGCGGATCCAGGCCATCGACGTCACCCAGCCGCTGCTCGCGCGGGTCGCGGGCGTGGCGAAACTCAAGCTCGACGTCATAGGCACCGACAGCAAGGACGAGCTCGCCTTCCTCGACGCCGGCGAGGCTCGCGCGCTGCGCGCCGAACTGCTCGCGCGGGCGGCGGGTTTCGCGCCGGAGACCGCGCACGAGGTCGGGGAGGCGCCGTCCCGGCAGATGCTGCGGGTGCCGCCGCGCGTCCTCGCCGTCTCCCTGCTGCTGACCGGGTCCACCTGGGTCTGGCTCGTCGTCGCCTGCGTCGCGGTGCCGTCGCTGTGGACGGCCACCCACAGCCTGTGGACGGTGCTCGCCGCGGCGGTGCCCATGCTGGGCGCGGCGGGCGCGAGCAGCGTGGGGCGGTTCGTCACCGAGTACGACTGGACCCTCGCCGAGTCGCCCGACGGGCTGCGCATCGACCACGGGCTGCTGGACCGGGCGCACGAGACGGTGCCGCCCGGACGCGTGCAGACCGTACGGATCGTCGAACCGCTGCTGTGGCGGCGGCGCGGCTGGGTGCGCGTGGAACTCGACGTGGCGGGGTCGTCGAACTCCCTGCTGCTGCCGGTCGCCCCGCGCGACCTCGCCGAGTCGGTCGTCGCGCGGGTGCTGCCCGGGGTGAGGGTGCCCCCGCGCGAGGCGCTCGTCCCGCCGCCGCGCCGCGCGCGGTGGTGCGTGCCGGTGTGGTGGCGCGGCCACGGGCTCACCGTGACCGACACGGTGTTCGCCGCGCGGCACGGGCTGCTGCGGCGCAGCCTGGCCCTCGTGCCGCACGCCAAGGTGCAGAGCGTACGGCTCGTCCAGGGCCCCTGGGAGCGGGCCCGCGGGGTCGCCGACGTCGTCGTGGACACCGGCGCGAACAAGTCGGTCAGCGCCCGTCTCAGGGACGCGGGGGAGGCGGCGGCCCTGCTGCACGCACAGGCCGAACGCTCCCGCACGGGACGCCGGGACGCCCGCCCCGATCGCTGGATGGCCTGACGGACAACGGCGGCGGGGCCCCGCACGTGTCTCGCGCGGGGCCCCGCCGGTGCGGCCCGTGGTCCGGGTCCGTTCAGGACGCCGCGCTGCGCAGGCCCTCGACGTCGATGTGTTCCGTCTCGTCGTGCTCCGTCAGGTCGATGACCTGACCGGCAGCGCCGCGCGCCGCCTCGCCGACCGGCTTGTGATCCGTCTCGTCGGCCGGGTTGTACTGCGTCTCGCCGGCCGGCTCGTGCGCCGCTTCGCCGACCGCGTTGTACTCCGCCTCGTCTGCCGGTTCGTACGCCGCTTCGCCGGCCGGCTTGTACGCCGTCTCGTTCTCGGCCTTGTGCAGCGCGAGCGCCTCCTGGCCGACGACATCGGCGAGGTCCTCGTTCTGGACGGTGTCCAGGGCGGACCCGTCCGCGTCCTGGTCCTGCTTCGTCCCGAAGAAGTCGAACCCGCCCTCGGTCACCGGACGCCGTACCGGCTCGGTCGGCGGTACGACCGCGACCGCGGTCGGCACGGTGAAGTGTCCGGAGGGCTGCCGCACGGGCGGGACCGGAGACGCGGCCGGTGCGCCGGAGGCGGCCGCGCGCTCATGATCGTCGGCCGCCTCGGGCCGGCCCTCGGCCTCGTCCTCCTGCGCCGGCTCGGGCTTGCGCTTCCCGGTGGGCTCGGGGCCGTCGTCCTCGGGGGTGCCGTCGCCCTTCGGACCGTCGTTCCGCTCAGGGGCGGTGCCGTGGTCCGCCGCGTCGGAGGCGGGCCGGACGGAGGCGTCGTCGTTCCCGGCCGTCCCGGCGTCGTCGGAGGCCTCGGCGGGCTCCCCGGCCTCGTCGGGCTGTCCGGTCTCCTCCCGGGTCTGCCCCTGCGCCGGCTCACCGGTCTGCCCGTCCGTCTGCCCGCCGGTCCCCTCGCCGGCCTCCCCGGCGGCCTCTCCCGCGGTGGTCCCGGCGGTGTTCGGGGCCGCGTCCCCGGCGAGCCGCGCCAGCGCGGCGTCGGCCTTCAGGAACAGCTTCGACCCCTCCGGCGAGAAGACATCGCGCGTCGCGTCCGCGTCCTCGGCGCCGGTCCCGTCCCCGGCCGGTGCCACGTCCCCGGCCTCCCCGGACGCGTCCGCGGCCTCCGGCTCCTCGGAATCCGACGTCCCCGCCGGCAGCGCACGGGCCGGGACCGCGGCCTCGATCTCGAGCACCCGGCGCTCCTCCAGGACAGTCGCCCGGTCGACCTCAGACGCCGCGTACCGCCGCAGCAGCGACGCGTGCTCGTTGCGCAGCCCGGCCAGCTCCGCGCGCTTGGCGCGCAGCCGCTGTTCCAGCTTCACCCGCAGCTCGCGCGACTCCTCGAGATCGGACTCGAGTTCGGCGATCCGTTCCTCGAAACGCCATTCGTCGCTCGCACGCGCGCGCGTGAGATCGGCGACGCGCTTACCCGCCTGGGCATCCCAGTGCCGCATGACGACGGCGCCGGCGATCGCGGTGACCGCGGCGATCGCGGCCAGGACACGAAGCGCCATCGGTTGCGTGAACACCCAGGACCCCAGGGCGCAGACGGTGGAGACGCCTGCGATCGCCGACGGGGGCAGCATCCTGTGCAGAGGCGGGGAATGGCGGTGACGTCCACGTGGCATGGCCAGAAACTTACCGCGCGTAGGGGAATCGTGGTGCCCCGGGCCGCAAAAACAAAGCCACATCCAAGCTTTCACAGGGCATCAGGGAACGCGGAACAAGCGTGAATAGACACACGACCCGATTTCATCAAGATCATTTCATCACCGGCGGACCGTGAAGTCCCTTCCCTCGTATTCCGTTTCCCGTACGGGGCACCGCCGATGGTGACGTTGCGGGCGCCGCTCCCGGCGCCGCTCCCGGCGTCCTGTGAACCCGTTGCGAACATCCGGCCGCGCGGAGTGAACCTCCCTGGCCGCGGCACCGTCCTAGAGGGCGCAATGTCGCCGGATGCCCGAATCGGCGCCGGAACCACGGTCTCTCGCGGAACTACGGGACACGATGTCTGTCAGGACGGGTGAGGAAATGCCGGACGGGGTGCCGAGACCCACGGACGGGCGGCGCCCCGGGGGCGGACCACGGGACGACGGGGCGGCCGGGGG
>KL568568.1:16710-18021 GCA_000715605.1 Streptomyces speibonae
TCTGCCTTGCCAGCCCGCTCAGAGATGTGTATAAGAGACAGATCCCCGTCCTCGCCGGACGCGCCTGCGTCCTGGTGGGCATCCTGGACATCGCCGCCGGCGTCCTCCCCCGCTTCCGGCACGGCTACACGTACGCCGTCGCCGTGCTGCTCCCCGACGCGCTCGGCCCCATCGCGGCCGCCGTCTCCCTCAGCGCCGGTGTGCTGTTGCTGCTGCTCGCGCAGGGACTCAAGCGCGGCAAGCGCAGGGCCTGGCGGGCCGTCGTCGCCGTACTCCCGGTCGGCGCCGCCGCCCAGTTCGCCTACCGCGACTCCATCCTGGGCGTCCTCCTCACCGCCGTGCTGCTCGTGCCCCTGCTGCACCACCGCGGGCAATTCACCGCACCGCCCGACCCGCGCAGCAGATGGCGGGCACTGGCCAACTTCGTCCTCATGGGCGCCGGATCGCTGCTCCTGGGCCTGATCGTCGTCAACGCCCACCCCGGGCCGCTGATCGACGACCCGAGCCTCGCCGACCGCCTCGCCCACGTCCTGTACGGCCTGTTCGGCCTCCAGGGCCCGATCCACTACCGGGGCGACACCTCCTGGACCGTCTCCCTCTCCCTGGCCGCGCTCGGCCTGCTGACCGCCGTCACCACCCTCTACCTCGCCCTGCGGCCCGAGCACCCCGCCACGCGGCCCACCGGGGACGACGAGGCACAGCTGCGCGCCCTGCTCGACCGGCACGGCCACCGGGGCGCCCACGGGCACACCCCGCTGCCCCGCGGCACGGCCGTCGTCTTCTCCCCCAGCGGCAAGGCCGCGGTGACCTACCGCGTGGTCTCCGGGGTGATGATGGCCGACGGCGACCCGATCGGCGACGTCGAGGCCTGGCCCGGCGCCATCGAACGCTTCATGGACGTGGCCAGAGCCAACTCCTGGATCCCCGGAGTGCGGGGCTGCTCGCGGACCGGTGGCGAGGTGTGGACCCGCGAGACCGGGCTCCACGTCCTCGCACCGAGGAACGAGGGGGACGTGGGGAACGAGGGGGACGAGGGGAACGAGGCGGTGGTGGACACCGCGGATTTCCCCCTGGCCGGCCGTGCGACGCGCACCGTGCACCACACGGTGAGGCGCATCGCGCGAGCCGGTCGTCGGACCCCGGTACGACACGTCCGTGACCTCGGCGGGTCCCGGACGCGCCGCCCCGCCCCCACGAGGGCCGAGCACGGCGACCTGAAGGCGGTCCTGCACGCCACGCCCGGGGTCCGGACGGCACCCCACCGGCCCTGACACCGGACCTGGCCGGGCGTGAAGCCGAACCCGACCCGGG
>KL568568.1:18226-27017 GCA_000715605.1 Streptomyces speibonae
CCGAACCCGACCCGGGCCTGAAGCCGAACCCGACCCGGGCCTGAAGCCGGACCCCGACCCGGGCGTGAAGCGCCGCACCGCCCGGCCGCCGCACCCGGGGCGAGGCACCGCACGGCCGTCCCCTGGGCCTACGCTGAACATATGAGCAACCACAGCGGACGCCGACACGTCGCGGGCCTTCCCCAGCGGGACCGCTGCGCGGTCATGGGAGTGGTGAACGTCACCCCCGACTCCTTCTCCGACGGCGGCCGCTGGTTCGACACGACGACCGCCGTCAAGCACGGCCTCGACCTGGTCGCCCAGGGCGCCGACCTGGTCGACGTCGGCGGCGAATCCACCCGGCCCGGCGCCACCCGCGTCGACGAGGCCGAGGAGCTCAAACGCGTCATCCCCGTGGTGCGCGGCCTCGCCGCCGAGGGCGTCACCGTCTCCGTCGACACCATGCGCGCCGCCGTCGCCGAACAGTCCCTCGCCGCCGGCGCCGCACTCGTCAACGACGTCAGCGGCGGTCTCGCCGACCCGGCCATGATCCCCGTGGTGGCCGCCGCCGGAGCCCCGTTCGTCGTCATGCACTGGCGCGGCTTCCTGGAGGGCGGCAACGTCAAAGGTGTGTACACCGACGTGGTCACCGAGGTCGTCGACGAGCTGCACGCGCGCGTGCTGGCCGTTCTGGAGGGCGGCATCGCCGCCGACCGCGTGATCGTCGACCCCGGCCTCGGCTTCTCCAAGGACGCCGGCCACGACCTGGCCCTGCTCGCCCGTCTCGACCGCCTCCTGGGCCTCGGCCACCCCGTGCTGGTCGCCGCCTCCCGCAAACGTTTCCTCGGCCGCGTCCTGGCCGGCCCGGACGCCCCGCCGCCGCCCGCGCGGGAGCGCGACGCGGCCACCGCCGCCGTCTCCGCCCTCGCCGCGCAGGCGGGCGCCTGGGCGGTCCGCGTGCACGAGGTCCGCGCGACCGCGGACGCCGTCCGGGTCACCCGCGCGATAGAACAGGTCCGCACGGCAGAACGGGCGCACGCGGCGCCCGCCACACCGTCCGAACCCGGCGCACACGGCGCACACGGCGCAGAAGGAGCCCGGTGACCGCACCCCACACCGACGTCGAACAGGTCGAAGCCGCCAACACCGCCTTCTACGAGGCACTGGAGAGGGGCGACTTCGAAGAGGTCGCGTCGCTCTGGCTCACCCCGGCCGACCTCGGCATCGACGAGACGTACCACGACCCCGCGGACAGCGGAGTCGTCTCCTGCGTACACCCCGGCTGGCCCGTGCTCACCGGACGCGGCGAGGTCCTGAGGTCGTACGCCCTGATCATGGCGAACACCGACTACATCCAGTTCTTCCTCACCGACGTGCACGTCTCCGTCACCGGCGACACCGCCCTGGTGACCTGCACCGAGAACATCCTCAGCGGCGGCCCCGCGCCCGAGGCCGGTGAGGAGCTCGGGCCGCTGGTCGGCCAGCTCGTGGTCGCCACCAACGTGTTCCGGCGCACACCGGCCGGCTGGAAACTCTGGTCGCACCACGCCTCCCCGGTCCTCGCCGAGGAGGAGGAGACCGAGAACGGCGAGACCCCGGGCACCCCGGACTGAACACCCCGGCCCCGGGGCACACCAGCCCTGTCGGCGGCCGCAGGTAGATTCGAGAGCAGGCCGGTGTGCCCCCGCACAGGGCACCGACCGGCCGGACCGACGACTGCAGGAGTGATTCGCGTGGATCGTGTCGCGCTGCGCGGCCTGAAGGCCCGCGGGCACCACGGTGTGTTCCCGAAGGAACGCGAGGAGGGCCAGACCTTCATCGTGGACCTCGTCCTCGGCCTGGACATCAGGCCGGCCGCGGCCGACGACGACCTGACGAAGACGGTGCACTACGGCATCGTGGCGGAGGAGGTCGTGGCCGTCGTCCAGGGCGAGCCCGTCAACCTCATCGAGACGCTCGCCGAGCACATCGCCCAGGTCTGTCTGAAGCACGACGTGGTGCAGGAGGTCGAGGTGTGCGTCCACAAGCCGGACGCGCCGATCACCGTGCCCTTCGACGACGTGACCGTCACCATCACCCGGAGCCGCGTATGACCAGGCCGTCCGCCACCGGCCACACCGACCCGACCGTCCAGCCCGTCCCCGCCTCCGTCGTCGAACAGGTCGACGCCGCCGACAGCACCCTCCAGAACCCCAAACGGGCCGTGATCTCCCTCGGCGCCAACCTGGGCAACCGCCTGGAGACCCTCCAGGGCGCCGTCGACGCCCTGGAGGACACCCCCGGCATCCGGGTCAAGGCGGTCTCCCCCGTGTACGAGACGGAGCCGTGGGGCGTCGAGCCCGGCAGCCAGCCCTCGTACTTCAACGCGGTCGCGGTCCTCAGGACCACGCTGCCCCCGTCCTCCCTGCTGGAGCGGGCGCAGGCGGTGGAGGAGGCCTTCCACCGGGTCCGCGACGAGCGCTGGGGCCCGCGCACCCTGGACGTGGACATCGTCGCCTACGCCGACCTGCACTCCGACGACCCCGGACTCACGCTCCCCCACCCGCGCGCCCACGAGCGCGCCTTCGTCCTCGTCCCCTGGCACGACGTCGACCCCGAGGCGGAACTCCCCGGCCGCGGACCGGTCGCCGACCTCCTCGGAGCCGTCACCCGCGACGGCGTCACGCCGCGCACGGACCTGGAACTCCGGCTGCCCGAGTAGCCGTTAAGGTCGAGACGCCCCGTATCCGGGGCACCGGTCCGGGTGAACGCGAAGGGACACCGTGAAAGAGCTGCGCATCAGGGTGCTGGCAGGCGTCTTCGTCGTCGCCGGGATCCTGGCCTGGGCCGTCGCCCGCCTGTGGAACTCCCTGGGAACCCTCCCGAGCGTGCCCGTGGCCGCGCCCATCGTTCTCGCCGTGATCGCGGTGGTCCTCGTGGCCACCGCGCTCTCCCTCCGCGCCCGCCTCAAGGCCCAGCGCGAGCGGCAGCACGACGCCAAGGGAGTCGACCCGCTGATGGCGGCCCGCGCGGTCGTCTTCGGCCAGGCCAGCGCCCTGGTCGCCGCCCTGGTCGCCGGCATGTACGGCGGCACGGGCGTCTTCCTCCTGGAGTCCCTGGACGTCCCCGCCCGCCGCGACCAGGCCATCTACGCCGGCCTCTCCGTCCTCGCCGGCCTCGGCGTCATAGCGGCCGCGATCTTCCTGGAACGCGTCTGCAAACTCCCGGAGGACGACGACAACGACCACGGCCCGGGCCCCGCCCCGGCGGCGTGAGCCGGCGACACGCCGCGCGTCAGCGCGCCATGATCAGGCTCATTGCCTCGTTGCGGGTGGCCGCGTCGCGCAGCTGACCGCGCACCGCCGAGGTGAGGGTCTTCGCACCCGGCTTGCGGATGCCCCGCATGGACATGCACATGTGTTCGCACTCCACCACGACGATCACCCCGCGCGGCTCCAGGATGTCCATCAGGGAGTCCGCGATCTGCGTGGTGAGTCGTTCCTGCACCTGCGGACGGCGGGCATAGACGTCCACGAGCCGGGCCAGCTTGGACAGCCCCGTGATCTTGCCGCTGGTGGACGGGATGTACCCGACGTGGGCCACGCCCCTGAACGGCACCAGATGATGCTCACAGGTCGAGTACACCTCGATGTCCTTCACCAGGACCATCTCGTCGTGGCCGAGGTCGAAGGTCGTGGTCAGGACGTCCTCGGGCTTCTGCCACAGGCCCGCGAAGATCTCCCGGTACGCTCGCGCCACCCGTGCCGGGGTTTCGAGCAGGCCCTCACGGTCCGGGTCCTCGCCGACCGCGATGAGGAGTTCGCGTACGGCGTTCTGGGCCCGCTTCTCGTCGAACTCACCGATGGGGGCTATGCCGTCCAGCGTCACGGGGTCGGTCATGGGGTGCCTCGTTCCTGTGCCTTCACGCGTGAGGGGCACGCGTCTCAAGTGCGGTGATGCAAATGCCGCGCCCCCCAGGCTAGAACCAGGGGGGCGCGGCATCCATTCCGGGCCCGGTGGGGCGCGGGGAGGCTGGGATCAGCTCTCCGGGCGTTCCTCCGGGGTCCGCCGCTCCTGCTGCGCCGGGGCGGGCTCCGCCGTGGTGCTCTTGGCGGTGCTGATGGCCGGCGTCGCGCCGTTCGCCCCGTTGGTGAGGGCCAGCTCCTTGGGGGAGAGGACCGGCGGGCGCGTGGACGGCGTGCGCCGCGAGGAGCCGGTCCAGGCGGGCCGGGGCGGGCGCTTGACGATCGGTGCGAAGATCTCGGCGATCTCCTCCTTGCCCAGCGTCTCCTTCTCCAGGAGGGCCAGGACGAGGTTGTCGAGGACGTCGCGGTTCTCGACGAGGATCTCCCACGCCTCGTTGTGCGCGGTCTCGATGAGCTTCTTGACCTCTTCGTCGACCAGCGCGGCGACCTCTTCCGAGTAGTCGCGCTGGTGAGCCATCTCACGGCCGAGGAACGGCTCGGTGTTGTCGCCGCCGAACTTGATCGCGCCGAGCCGCTCGGTCATGCCGTACTGCGTGACCATGGCGCGGGCCAGGCCGGTGGCCTTCTCGATGTCGTTGGCGGCACCGGTGGTCGGGTCGTGGAAGACGAGCTCCTCCGCCGCGCGGCCGCCGAGCATGTAGGCCAGCTGGTCCAGCATCTCGTTGCGCGTGGTGGAGTACTTGTCCTCGTCCGGCAGGACCATGGTGTAGCCGAGGGCGCGGCCTCTGGACAGGATGGTGATCTTGTGGACCGGGTCGGAGTTCGGTGAGGCCGCCGCGACCAGGGCGTGTCCGCCCTCGTGGTACGCGGTGATCTTCTTCTCCTTGTCCGACATGATCCGGGTCCGCTTCTGCGGGCCCGCCACCACGCGGTCGATCGCCTCGTCCAGCATGTGGTTGTCGATCAGCTTCTGATCGCTGCGCGCGGTCAGCAGCGCGGCCTCGTTGAGCACGTTGGCCAGGTCGGCGCCGGTCATGCCGGGGGTGCGGCGGGCGACGGCCGACAGGTCGACGTCCGGGGCGACCGGCTTGCCCTTCTGGTGCACCTTGAGGATCTCCAGCCGGCCCTGCATGTCCGGGCGGTCGACCGCGATCTGGCGGTCGAAGCGGCCGGGCCGCAGCAGCGCCGGGTCGAGGATGTCGGGCCGGTTCGTCGCGGCGATGAGGATCACGCCGCCCTTGACGTCGAAGCCGTCCATCTCGACGAGGAGCTGGTTGAGGGTCTGCTCGCGCTCGTCGTGCCCGCCGCCGAGGCCGGCGCCGCGGTGGCGGCCGACCGCGTCGATCTCGTCGACGAAGACGATGGCCGGGGCGTTGGCCTTGGCCTGCTCGAACAGGTCGCGGACCCGGGAGGCACCGACACCGACGAACATCTCGACGAAGTCGGAACCGGAGATCGAGTAGAACGGCACGCCGGCCTCGCCCGCGACGGCACGCGCGAGCAGGGTCTTGCCCGTACCGGGCGGGCCGTACAGCAGCACGCCCTTGGGGATCTTGGCGCCGACGGCCTGGAACTTCGCCGGCTCCTGGAGGAACTCCTTGATCTCGTGGAGCTCCTCGACGGCCTCCTCGGAGCCCGCGACGTCGGAGAACGTCGTCTTCGGGGTGTCCTTGGTGATGAGCTTCGCCTTGGACTTGCCGAAGTTCATGACGCGGGAGCCGCCGCCCTGCATCTGATTCATCAGGAACAGGAAGACGAGCACGATGAGGACGAACGGCAGCAGGGACAGCAGAATGCTCACGAAGGGGTTCTGCTTGGACGGCGAGACCGTGTAGCCGTCCGGGATCTGCTCGTTCTGGAACTTGTCCTGCAGCGTCGCGGCGATGGTGACGCCCTGGTCGCCGATGTAGCTCGCCTGGATCTTCGAGCTGCCCTCGACCTCTTGGCCGTCCTTGAGCTGGACCTTGATGGTCTGCTCGTCGCCGGTGGTCAGCTTGGCCTGTTCGACCTTGTTCTCATTGATCGCCTGGACGACCTGGCCCGTGTCCACCGTCTTGTAGCCGCCCGACGAGCCGACGACCTGCATCAACACGACCACGGCAAGGACGGCCAGCACGATCCACATGACCGGCCCACGGAAGTATCGCTTCACGTCCATCCATACGGAGCGGTGCCGCCCCGTCCCTCCTGCCATAGTGAGTTTGATAAAGGCTGTTCTTCGGACGGTACCCCAGCATTGTCCCCCGAAGCTGCGGGGGACGGCCGACATTCGCGTCCACGCATGCTCCAACGCCGCGGAGCCCGCCGGGGTTCCCGATCACCGTACGGCCGGCCGGGCCCCTGGGTTCAGCCGCCGTAGACGTGGGGGGCGAGCGTACCGACGAACGGGAGGTTGCGGTACTTCTCGGCGTAGTCCAGGCCGTATCCGACGACGAATTCGTTGGGGATGTCGAAGCCGGCCCATTCCACGTCGATGGCGACCTTGGCGGCCTCGGGCTTGCGCAGCAGCGTGCACACCTTGAGGGAGGCGGGCTCGCGCGAGCCGAGGTTGGAGATCAGCCAGGACAGGGTCAGTCCGGAGTCGATGATGTCCTCGACGATCAGGACGTGCCGGCCCTTGATGTCGGTGTCGAGGTCCTTGAGGATCCGCACCACACCGGAGGACTGGGTGCCCGCCCCGTACGACGACACGGCCATCCAGTCCATGGTGACGGGGGTGGACAGCGCCCGCGCGAGGTCGGCCATCACCATCACCGCGCCCTTGAGCACGCCGACGATCAGCAGGTCCTTGCCCGCGTACTCCGCGTCGATCTTGGCGGCCAGCTCCACCAGCTTGGCGTCGATCTCTTCCTTGGTGATGAGCACCTTCTCGAGGTCGGCACCCATGTCGTTCGCGTCCACCGCATCACTTTCGGTCGTCCCACCGGCCGGTCCGGTCCGCCCCGCGACTCGTACGGGTCGGTGGGGTCCGGATTCAGCCCTGCCGAATGACCAGTCTGCCACCCTGCCGGCGGACGACGACCCGGCCGGGGAGATTGATGGCTCCCTGACCGCGCCAGCCGGTGATCAGCCGGTCGACCTCCTCGATGTGGCGGGCGAACAGCGATCCGGCCGGGGATCCGGCCTCGATGGCGGCGCGGCGCAGCACGCGCCGGCGCACGGCGGGCGGCAAGTCGTACAGGGCAGCGCACTCCAGACGTCCGTCGGCGTCCCGGACGCCGGCCTCGGCCCGGCCGGCCCAGGCGTCGAGGGCGTCGGCGTCGTCGCGGGAGAGCTGGGCCGTACGGGCGAGGGCCTCGACGACGCCCTTGCCGAGAGCCTTCTCCAGGGCGGGCAGGCCCTCGTGGCGGAGCCGGGAGCGGGTGTAGGCGGGGTCGGCGTTGTGCGGGTCGTCCCAGACGGGGAGGGACTGGACCATGCAGGCCTTGCGGGCGGTCTGCCGGTCGAGCTGGAGGAAAGGGCGCCGGTAACGGCCGTCGGCCCCCGAGACCGCGGCCATGCCGGACAGGGAGCGGATGCCGGAGCCGCGGGCGAGGCCGAGCAGGACGGTCTCGGCCTGGTCGTCGCGGGTGTGGCCGAGCAGGACGGCGGCGGCGCCGTGCCGTTCGGCGGCGGTGTCCAGGGCGGCGTAGCGGGCGTCCCGGGCGGCGGCCTCGGGTCCGCCCGCGCGTTTGCCTCCGCCGCCGCGGTACGCAGTGCCGTGCGCCACCTTTGTCTCGCTGCCGACGGTGACGGCGACGGACTCGACGGGGTCGAGGCCGAGTTCGCGCAGGCGCGCGACGACTTCGGCGGCGCGCAGGTCGGAGCCGGCCTGGAGGCCGTGGTCAACGGTGACGCCGCCGGCGCGGATGCCGAGCCGGGGGGCTTCGAAGGCGAGGGCGGAGGCGAGCGCCATGGAGTCGGCGCCGCCGGAGCAGGCCACCAGCACGAGCGGGGAGGAGGACGGCTCGTGCGGGTGCCGGCCGGGGGTTCGGCCGTGGTCGTCGAGGATGTCGGTCAGGACGCGGCGGACCGCCAGGCGTATCGCCGCGACCGCAGGATGGGGACCCATGTCCGGTTCCCTTCATGAAGTTTTCGGGGGGTGAGCCCGGGGTTCGGTCACGCAGAGTGTGTAGATGGTGACAGAACCGGGCCGTTCCCCGAGCATTGCACGCCTGCCCAGGGCCCACGGTCCCTCGGACGGGTGATTGGAGGGGCGTCCGTCTGCCATCGGCCGGATCCGTCGCATGCCAGGGGCACGGGGCTCATGCTTCCGGTTTGCGGTGCACCCGAGTGATCCAGTCCGCCGGTTTGGCGATCTCCGCCTTGGTGGGGAGGGTGTTGGGGGAGGTCCACACCCGGTTGAAGCCGTCCATGCCCACCTCCTCGACGACGGCACGGACGAACCGTTCTCCGTCGCGGTACTGCCGCAGCTTGGCGTCCAGGCCGAGCAGCTTGCGCAGGGCCATGTCCAGGCGGGAGGCGCCCTTGGCGCGGCGCTGCTGGAACTTCTCGCGGATCTCGGCGACGGTCGGCACGACCTGGGGGCCGACGCCGTCCATCACGAAGTCGGCGTGGCCCTCCAGCAGCGACATCACGGCGGTGAGCCGGCCGAGGATCTCGCGCTGCGCGGGCGTCTGCACGACTTCGACGAGGGAGCGCCCTTCGTCGCCCTCCTCGCCCTCGGGGCGTCCGCCGGCGAGCGACTGGACGGCTTCGCGGACGCGTTCCAGGAGGGTCATGGGGTCGACGTCGGTCTCCTCCAGGAACGACTGGATCTCGCCCTCGAGGTGGTCCCGCAGCCAGGGCACGGCGGTGAACTGGGTGCGGTGGGTCTCCTCGTGCAGGGTCACCCACAGGCGGAAGTCGTGCGGGTCGACGTCGAGTTCGCGTTCGACGTGGACGATGTTGGGGGCGACGAGCAGCAG
>KL568568.1:27235-27786 GCA_000715605.1 Streptomyces speibonae
AGATGTGTATAAGAGACAGGGCGCCGGCCGGGAGGTCGCGGGTGGCGGGGGCGAAGGTCTCGTACTGGCCGAGGACGCGGGAGGCGAGGAAGGACAGCAGGACGCCCAGTTCCACGCCGGTGACCTTGCCGCCTACGGCGCCGAGTACGGCGTTGCCGGGGCCGGTGCCGCGGCGTTCCTGCATCTTGCCGAGGAGCGGTTTGAGGAGTTCGCGGAAGCCGGCGACGTTGGCCCGGACCCAGCCGGGGCGGTCGACGACGAGGAGGGGGGTGTCGTGGGTCTCCTCGGTGCCCAGACGAGTGAAGCCCCGGACGTGTTCCTCCGAGGCTTTCGCGTGCCTGCGCAGCTCCGCGACGACGGCGCGGGCCTCGTCGCGGCTCACGTCGGGGCCGGGTCGCATGAGCCGGGTCGCGGTCGCGACCGCGAGATTCCAGTCGACCATGCCGGAAGAGGCAGCACCACCGATGCTCGTCATGCGTCAACGGTACGTGAGGGGGTCGGTTACGGGCAGGGCGGCGAGAGCGGGGGCGGCCGCGGAGAGGGGGCGGGGG
>KL568568.1:28033-30841 GCA_000715605.1 Streptomyces speibonae
AGCCGCAGGTCGCCAAGGCCGTGGCCGCCTTGTCGAGGGCCGTCTGGGCGGCCGTCGGGCCGGGGGTGTCGTTGGCCAGGAAGGCGAAGGCCAGCAGGCGGCCGTCCCGGTCGACCACGGTGCCCGCGAGGGTGTTCACGCCGGTGAGGGTTCCGGTCTTGGCGCGTACGACGCCGGCCGCGCCGTCGGTGTAGCGGCCGGCCAGGGTGCCGGTGAAGCCGGCGACGGGCAGGCCGGTGAGGGCGGGGCGCAGCTCGGGGTGGGCGGGGTCGCCGGCGGTGACGAGCAGGGCGGTGAGGAGGTCGGCGGTGAGTCTGCCGCGCCGGTCGAGGCCGCTGCCGTCCTTGATGTGGACGCCGGGGCCCACGGGGAGTCCGAGGTGCTCGAGGCGGGCGGTGACGGCCGCACCGGCGCCGGCGAAGTCGGGGGTGCGGCCGGTGGCGAGGGCGGTGTGCCGGGCGAGGGCCTCGGCGAGGTCGTTGTCGCTGTGGGTCAGCATCCGTTCGACGAGGGCGGAGAGCGGGGGCGAGGCGACCGTGGCGAGGGTGGTGGCCCGGGTGGTGGCCTTGGAAGGGCCGGGGGGCGTGGTCCTGATGCCGTGCTTGCCGAGCAGGTCGCCGAACTTCCGCGCGGCGTCGGCGGCCGGGTCGGCGACGCGCGGGGCGGGGCCGCTGGTGGAGTCGTCGGTGCGGGCCTCGTCGGCCATCAGGGGGGTGACGGGGGCGAGGTTCGTGTTGACCCCGATCGGGTGCCGCGTGGTGCCCTTGTACAGGGTCGTGTCGTAGGACAGCGTCACCTTGCGCACACCGCGTTTGGCCAGGGCGGCCGCGGTCCGCTCGGCGAGGTCGTGCAGTCCGGCCAGACCCCGGGTCCCCTTGCGGGCGGTGAGCGTGGGGTCGCCGCCGCCGACCAGGACGACCTCCTCGGTGTCGGGCTCGTACACCGCGCGGGTGGTGAGGCGGTGGTCGGGGCCCATGGCGGAGAGCGCGGCGACAGCGGTGGCGATCTTGGTGGTGGAGGCGGGGGTGAGGGCGTCCCCGGAGTTGGTCCCGTACAGCCGCTTGCCGGTGGCCACGTCGACGACGGCGGCGGAGCGGCGGCCGAGTGCGGGGGACTTCAGCAGCGGGTCGAGCAGGCCGGCGAGGGTCTTGGCGGCGGGCGCGGACCGGGCGGTGGTGGCGGTGCCGCCGAGTCCGGTGAGCACCGAGGCGGCCGGCGGGGCGGTCCGCGGTCCCTTCGGCGGGGTGCCGGCGTTCGCGCGGCTGCCGCCGTGATCTGTGCCACGCGAGGCTTCCAGGGCCACGGCCCGGTCGCGCTCGGCCGTACGCTGACCCGAGGAGTCCCAGGGGCCGGCGACGGTCACCACTGTCGCGGCCAGCGCCAGACCGGCGGTGGCGGCGGTCGCGGTGAACTGCCAGGTCTTCGGCCGCGTAACCCGTTTGACCTGCGGTGATCCCGGCCGGTCCGGCCGTGCGGACGGCGGCCCGAGGGCCGCGGCGGCGCGCGCCGTACGTGACCGTACGCTCTGCGCCGCCCGGGTGAGACGCGGCCGCAGGGCGTCCGCGATCCGCACGACGTGCGGTCCCGCGGCCCGCCAAGGCCTCAGCTCCGGCACGACCACCAGCCCCTTTCGCGAACACATACCTGCGTGAGGGACACTTAACCACCAGAACTATGTGCTGATCATGGAGGAGCGTCCGGTGGAGTTCGACGTCACGATCGAGATCCCGAAGGGTTCGCGGAACAAGTACGAGGTGGACCACGAGACGGGTCGGATCCGCCTGGACCGTCGGCTCTTCACGTCGACCGCCTACCCGACCGACTACGGCTTCGTCGAGAACACCCTCGGCGAGGACGGCGACCCGCTGGACGCGCTGGTCATCCTGGACGAGCCGACGTTCCCGGGCTGCCTGATCCGCTGCCGCGCGATCGGCATGTTCCGCATGACGGACGAGGCCGGCGGCGACGACAAGCTGCTGTGCGTCCCGTCGACGGATCCGCGGGTCGAGCACCTGCGCGACATCCACCACGTGTCGGAGTTCGACCGCCTGGAGATCCAGCACTTCTTCGAGGTCTACAAGGACCTGGAGCCCGGCAAGTCGGTCGAGGGCGCCAACTGGGTGGGCCGGGTGGATGCCGAGGCCGAGATCGAGCGGTCCTACAAGCGTTTCAAGGAGTCGGGCGGCCACTGAGCCCTCCCCCGCTGCGAGACGCAGAACGGGCCGCACGCGCACGTGCGGCCCGTTTTGTTGTGCGTGCGCATACTGAGGCAGTGGGAGGGACAGGCCGGGGAAACGGTCCTGCGGACAGTGTCGTGACAAGGAGCGAAGGGCAAAGTGACGGACGCGGAGGACCGCAAGCCGCAGTCGGACGAGGCGAGGAGTGCGTTCATGCCGCCCGCCGGTGTCGCGGCGGCGGCTGCGGAGGGCGATGCGTCGACGACGTCCGAGTTCGCGCTTCCCGAGGGGCTGGCCGTCTCCAGGACCTCCACGGAGTCCGAGACGACCTCCGAGTTCGCGGTGCCGGACGGGCTGGACGTGGCGCCGCAGCAGCCCGTCGAGGCCGAGGGGTCGGCGTTCAACCCGCCCAGTACGTACAGCGCGCAGCAGCCGCCGCCGGCGTTCACCCCGCCGAGCGGTGTGCCGGCCGTCAGCCTGACCCGCGACGTGCCGTGGCAGGACCGGATGCGCACGATGCTGCGGATGCCGGTGACCGAGCGGCCGGCGCCGGAGTCGGCGCAGCGGCACGACGAGGCGGGCCCGGCCGTGCCGCGGGTGCTCGACCTGACCCTGCGGATCGGGGAGCTGC
>KL568568.1:31048-33013 GCA_000715605.1 Streptomyces speibonae
CCGCTCCTACGGCCTGGACCGCTGCGAGCCCAACGTCACCTTCACCCTGCTGGCGATCTCCTACCAGCCCTCCCTGGTGGACGACCCGGTGACCGCCTCCCGTACGGTGCGCCGCCGCAGCCCCGACTACACCCGTCTCGCGGCGGTCTACCAGCTGGTCGACGACCTCAGCGACGACGAGACGCACGTCTCCCTGGAGGAGGCCTACCGGCGGCTGGCGGAGATCCGGCGCAACCGGCACCCGTATCCCGGCTGGGCGCTGACCGCGGCGAGCGGGCTCCTGGCGGGCGCGGCCTCGGTGCTGGTCGGCGGTGGCTTCGTGGTGTTCCTGGCCGCCGCGGCCGGCGCGATGCTCGGCGACCGGCTGGCGTGGCTGTGCGCGGGGCGGGGGCTGCCGGAGTTCTACCAGTTCACGGTGGCCGCCACGCCGCCGGCCGCGATCGGGGTGGCGCTCACCGTGGCGCACGTGGACGTGAAGGCGTCCGCGGTGATCACCGGTGGGCTGTTCGCGCTGCTGCCCGGGCGGGCGCTGGTGGCGGGCGTGCAGGACGGTCTGACCGGCTTCTACATCACGGCGTCCGCGCGCCTGCTGGAGGTCCTGTACTTCTTCGTGGGCATCGTGGCCGGCGTGCTGACGGTGCTGTACTTCGGGGTGCAGCTGGGTGCCAAGCTGAATCCGGACGCCGCGCTCGGGGGCCAGTCGCACCCGGTGCCGCAGATCGCCGCGTCGATGGCGCTGTCCCTGGCCTTCGCGATCCTGCTCCAGCAGGAACGTTCCACGGTGCTCATGGCGACCCTGAACGGCGGGGTGGCCTGGGTGGTCTACGGGGCGATGCACGTGACGGGTGACATCTCACCGGTGGCGTCCACGGCGGTGGCGGCCGGTGTGGTGGGCCTGTTCGGGCAGCTGCTGGCGCGGTACCGGTTCGCGTCCGCGCTGCCGTACACCACGGCGGCGATCGGGCCGCTGCTGCCCGGTTCCGCGACGTACTTCGGTCTGCTGGGCATCGCCCAGAACGAGGTCACCTCGGGTCTCGGGTCGCTCACCAAGGCGGTGGCCCTGGCCATGGCCATCGCGATCGGGGTGAACTTCGGGTCGGAGATCTCCCGCATCTTCCTGCGGATCGGCTCCCCGGAGAAGCGGCGGGCGGCCAAGCGGACACGGGGCTTCTAGCGCCGTTGCCGTCCGGCTCGCAGCGCCGGGCCGTCCGGCTCGGTCCCGGGGGCGCGGGGGCGGCTGCGGGCCGGTCGAGGTGGTCCGCGCGGTTCCCCGCGCCCCTGCGGGGCGTGCTTCAGTAGCCGCCGTTGTAGGGCTGCTGGTTGTGGTACTGGTCGTTGTCGTACGGCTGCTGAGGCTGCTGCGGGTAGCCCTGCTGGGGGTAGCCCTGGTTGCCGTAGTGCTGCTGCCGGGGCTGCTGCGGGGCGGCGGCCGGGGTGATGCGGCGCAGCTGGGTGGTGGCGTCGTCCATGACCGGGGCCTGGGCGTGCTGCGGGGCGCCGGCCGGGGCCTCGGCGGCGGCGCGCTTCTTCTTCCCGCGCTCGCGCAGGTACTCGATGATGATCGGCACCACGGAGACGAAGACGATCAGGACGAGGATCGCCTCGACGTTGGTCTTGATGAACTCGATCTGTCCGAGCCAGTAGCCCGCGAGGGTGACACCGCAGCCCCAGGCCACGCCGCCGATGACGTTGAACGTGAGGAACGTGCGGTACTTCATGCGGCCGGCGCCGGCCACGATGGGGGCGAAGGTGCGCACGATCGGCACGAAGCGGGCCAGGACGATCGCCTTGGGGCCGTACTTCTCCATGAACTCGTGGGCCTTCTCCAGGTTCTCCTGTTTGAAGAGCTTGGAGTTGGGCCGGCTGAACAGCCGGGGGCCGAAGAACTTGCCGATCATGTAGCCGACTTGGTCGCCGATGACGGCGGCCATCACGATCAGCGTGCACACCAGCCACAGCGGCTGG
>KL568568.1:33213-35034 GCA_000715605.1 Streptomyces speibonae
CGGCTGGCTGATGTAGTTGCCCTCGGCCACGAAGAGACCCGCCGTGAACAGCAGGGAGTCACCGGGCAGGAACGCGAAGAGTCCGGATTCCGCGAAGACGATCAGAAGGATGCCGGGAAGGCTGAACGTCTCGATCAGGTAGTCCGGGCTCAGCCACTCGGGGCCGAGCGCAAGGGTGGTCACGGGGATGTGGCTCCTGCAGCTGGGGAGGTACGGGCTGGGCTGGCTGCCCAAATTATGAACGCAGCCGTCGAGGCCCAGGTTCCGCGGGGGTACCCAGCATGCACCGTCCTGTGGCCCGGAGAAAGCCGCGATCCGGCGCCGTGGGGCATCCGTGCTGGTCGTGGCCCGGACGAGAACCGGGCCACGACCGCTCAGGAGATGTGCCGCACGGCGTTGGCGAGGATCGCGTCCCGCATGTAGGCGGCGAGACCGGGCTTCGCCTGGTCGATGTTCCGCGTGAAGCGTTCGTCGTTGACGTACATCTCACCCAGACAGGTGTGCATCTCGTGTCCGCACTCGTAGTGGTGGCGGGAGATGCCCTGGCGGTGGGCCTCGGCGGCGTCCATCGCCGCCTCGGAGTCGGCCGGCTCGCCCGCCTCCATCAGCCCGACGAAACGCCGGGTGAGCTCGTCGGCCTCGCGCTGGATCCGCTGCCAGTCCTCCTTGGTGTAGGAGGCCGCACGCTGCTGCGACTGACGGTAGGCGTCGGTGTTGCCCCAGCGTTCCTGGACCTCCTCCTCGTAGGCGTCGGGGTCGAAGTCCCCGAACACCTCGAACTTCTCCTCGGGCGTCAGATTGATCCCCATCCTGCGTGCCTCCATGGCGTGTTCCACGGCCGCCGCCATCTTCCGCAGCCTCTCGATCCGGGCGGTCAGCACCTCGTGCTGGCGGCGCAGATGCGCGCGCGGGTCCGCGTCCGGGTCGTCGAGCAGGACGGCGACCTCCTCGAGCGGGAAGCCGAGCTCGCGGTAGAACAGGATCTGCTGCAGCCGGTCGAGGTCGGCGTCGTTGTAGCGGCGGTGTCCGGCCGGGCTGCGCTCGCCGGGCACGAGCAGGCCGATGCCGTCGTAGTGGTGCAGGGTGCGCACCGTGACGCCGGCGAAGTCGGCCACCTGTCCCACGGAGTAGCTCACTTCCGCTCCTTTCGGTTCCGCGCCCCAGCCTGGGTCCTCACGCCACGTGAGGTGCAAGCGGGTTCCCGAATTGTCCGTCTCGCCCGTTTATCGTGTGCGCGTGTCCCAGGACAGCGCGCAGCCCGCCCCCTCCGCCGCCACAGCGGCCACCGCGCGCGCCCTGCTGCCGACCATCGTCCCGGCGCTGCTGGTGGGCGTGGTGACGAGTCTGGTGCTGCTGGGGGTGAGCGCGGCGGCGGAGGAGTTGCAGGACGTCCTGTGGCAGACCCTGCCGGACGCCCTCGGCGTCGGCCGGTACTCCGTCCTGTGGATGTTCGTGGTGCTCGTCGCCACCGGCGTCGCCGTCGGGCTGGTGGTGTGGAAGGCACCGGGCCACGCGGGCCCCGACCCCGCGACCACCGGCCTCGAGGCGCCGGTGCTGCCGCTCGGGGTGCTGCCGGGGCTGCTGCTGGCGACCGCGTTCGTGCTGGCCGGCGGGCCGAGCCTGGGGCCCGAGAATCCGATCATCGCGGTGAACGTCTCGCTGGCGGTGTGGGCCGGTCTGCGGGCCTTTCCGCGGACCGGGGAGCGCGGTTGGGTGGCGCTCGCGGAGGCCGGGACGATCGGCGCGCTGTTCGGTACGCCGGTGGCCGCCGCCCTGGTCATCTCGGAGGCGCTGGCCGGGCAGCGGATCAAGGGGCAGCTG
>KL568568.1:35275-39549 GCA_000715605.1 Streptomyces speibonae
CCGCCGTTCGGGCGGCCCGGCTGGGGCGATCTGCTGGCGTCGCTCGTGGTGGCGTCGGCGGGCGCGGCGCTCGGCATGTGCGCCGTGTACGCCTTCCCGTACGTCCACAGGGCCTTCGCGCGGCTGCGGCACCCGATGCTGATGCTTCCGGCCGGCGGGGCGGTGCTGGGCGTCCTGGCGGCCGTGGGCGGGCAGCTGACCCTGTTCAAGGGGCTCGACGAGATCGCGGAGCTGGCGGCCGACCCGGACGGCTGGACGGCGGGCGAGTTCGCCACGATGACCGTGGTGAAGCTGGCGGCGCTGCTGGTCGCCGCGTCCTGCGGCTTCCGCGGCGGGCGGATCTTCCCGGCCGTCTTCGTGGGCACGGCGCTCGGGCTGTGCGCGCACGCCCTGGTGCCCGCGGTGCATCCGGCGGTGGGCGTGTCGGCGGCCGTCCTGGGGATCCTGCTGGCCGTCACCCGGCAGGGCTGGGTGAGCCTGTTCGTCGCCGCCGTCCTGGTCGCCGCCCCCGGAGTGCTCGCGCTGCTGTGCCTGGCCTCCCTGCCGGCCTGGCTGCTGGTCACGGGCCGCCCGCACATGCAGCTACGGCCGGACGGGACGGCCGTCCGGTGAACCGCCGTCCTTGGAACCGCACCGCCCTCACGGGCTCCCCGACACCGCACGGAGGCATCCATGCCGCTCCAGAAGGCCGCGCAGCGCGACGAGCGCCCCATGTCCGTCAACCCGTTCGTGGGGGCGGCGAACCCGGTCGGGGACATGACCGGGGCGCCGCCCCGGCACCGGATGCCCGACGGGCCCATGGCTCCGTCGACGGCGTATCAGCTCGTGCACGACGAACTGATGCTGGACGGCAACGCGCGGCTGAACCTCGCCACCTTCGTCACCACGTGGATGGAGCGGGAGGCGGGTGTCCTGATGGCGGAGTGCCGGGACAAGAACATGATCGACAAGGACGAGTACCCGCGCACGGCCGAGCTGGAGCGGCGCTGTGTGTCGATCCTCGCCGACCTGTGGCACGCGCCCGACCCGTCGGCCGTGGTGGGCTGTTCGACGACCGGTTCGAGTGAGGCGTGCATGCTCGCCGGGATGGCGATGAAGCGGCGCTGGCGCCGGCGCACCCCCGCGCGGGACGCCCGGCCGAACCTCGTCATGGGCGTCAACGTCCAGGTGTGCTGGGACAAGTTCTGCACCTTCTGGGAGGTGGAGCCCCGTCAGGTGCCCATGGAGGGCGAACGGTTCCACATCGACCCGGAGGCCGCCGTCGCGCTGTGCGACGAGAACACCATCGGGGTCGTCGGCGTCCTGGGCTCCACCTTCGACGGGTCCTACGAACCGGTCGCGGACCTGTGCGCGGCGCTGGACGGGCTCCAGGAACGCACCGGGCTCGACATCCCCGTACACGTCGACGGGGCGTCCGGCGCGATGGTCGCGCCCTTCCTCGACGAGGACCTGGTGTGGGACTTCCGCCTCCCGCGCGTGGCGTCGGTCAACACCTCGGGGCACAAGTACGGGCTGGTCTATCCGGGTGTCGGATGGGCGCTGTGGCGCAACGCGGACGCGCTGCCGGAGGAGCTCGTCTTCCGGGTGAACTACCTGGGCGGCGAGATGCCCACGTTCGCGCTGAACTTCTCCCGGCCGGGCGCGCAGGTCGTCGCGCAGTACTACACGTTCCTGCGGCTGGGCCGGGAGGGCTACCGTGCGGTGCAGCAGGCCGCCCGGGACGTGGCCACGGGGCTCGCCGCGCGGATCGAGTCCCTCGGCGACTTCCGGCTCCTCACGCGGGGCGACCAGCTCCCGGTGTTCGCGTTCACCACCGCGCCGGAGGTGAAGGCGTACGACGTCTTCGACGTGTCCCGGCGGATGCGGGAGCACGGCTGGCTGGTGCCCGCGTACACCTTTCCGGCGAACCGCCAGGACCTCTCCGTCCTCCGCGTGGTGTGCCGCAACGGCTTCTCCGAGGACCTCGCGGACGTCTTCGCCGAGGACCTGACCCGCCTCCTCCCGGACCTGCGCCGGCAGCCCCATCCCCTCACGGAGGACAGGAACGCGGCCACCGGCTTCCATCACTGACCTGCGTGCTCCGGGAGGGTCCCCCGTGGGAGCTACTCGTTCTGTCCACTCAGGGGTGAATCGGGGACGTCGCCGCTCTCGTAGCGTCCATGGCAGATCGCGGAAGGCACGCGACCGATGCCATACGGAGGTCACCATGAGCACGACGCACACCGCGTCCCCCCAGCCCGCAGGCCGGAAGGCCGGCCGCTTCCTGCGGTCCCCCCTCGGCTGGATGCTGATCGGGATGGTGGCTGTGGGCCTGGCGTCCAGCCTGGTCTCGGCGGGCGGGGTGGTCGCCGTCCTGGGTGCGGCCGTGGCGGTTGCCGTCTACTGGGCGGTCATGCGCCACGTCGCCCACCGGGACGTACCGGAGATCGCGAAGTCGGGGGCCGTGACACAGACGTTGTCCGGTGCCGTGATCGGCTTCGGGCTCATCACCGTGTCGATGCTCACGCTCCTCACCGAGTTCTCGTTCGACGAACGGCCCGGTAACGCCCTGTCGATCGTGGCGAGCATGGCCGCGGTACAGGTCGGCGCCGCCGTGACCGAGGAACTGCTCTTCCGCGGCCTCGCCCTCCAGGCGCTGGAGAAGCTGTGCGGCAGCTGGGCGGCTCTGGCGATCACCGCGGCCCTGTTCGGCGGACTGCACGCGGCCAACCCGGGCGCCACGCTGTGGAGCTCGACCGCGATCGCCGTCGAGGCCGGTGTCCTCCTCGGTGCCGCGTTCCTGTGGAAGCGCAACATCTGGTTCGCCGTGGGCCTGCACTTCGCCTGGAACACCGGCCTGGGCCTGATCGGCATCCCCGTCTCCGGCCACGCCTCGGAGGGCCTGATGACCACCACTCCGACCGGCCCCGACCTGGTGACCGGCGGGGAGTTCGGCCTCGAGGCGTCGATCGTGCCCGTCGTCATCAGCGTGCTGATCGCCATCCCCATGCTCATCGCCGCCCACCGGCGCGGCAACCTGGTCCCCATGCGCCGCGGGCGCCGCTGACACCGGGTGCCTGCCGCCCACAGGGTCTCGCCCCCGCTCGCCCTATGAGCGGGGGCGAGACCCTGTGGGCGGGGGCAGTCAGAAGCGCAAGCCGCCGCTGCGGACCGCCGCGACGAACGCCACGGAGAGCAGGGGCGCCCGGCTGCGGGTGCGCGGCCCCGCTGTCACCGGCTGAGGCGGGCGAAGCGGCGTACCGCCAGGGGGAAGAACACCGCCAGGAGGGCGAGAGGCCAGGCGACGGCGGCCCAGACGTGGCCCGGTTCTCCGCCGGGGCTGCCGAAGAGGTCGCGTACGGCCGTGGCGGTCTGGGACAGGGGGTTCCACTGGACGACCGTGCCCAGCCAGCCGGGCATGGAGCCGGGGTCGGCGAAGGCGTTGGACAGGAAGCCGACCGGCCAGACCAGGATCTGCACGGCCTGCACCAGCTCCGGTTTCCCGGCCACGAGTGCCAGGTGGATGCCGATCCACAGCATGGCGAACCGGAGCAGCAGGAGCAGTCCCACGGCGCCCAGGAAGCCCGCCGGGCCGCCGTGGGTGCGCCAGCCGAGCGCGGCGGCGACGGCGAGCAGGACCGCCAGGCCGAGCGCCGACTGGAGCATGTCGGCGGCGGAACGGCCCACCAGGACCGCGCCGTTGGCCATGGGCATCGAGCGGAAGCGGTCGATGACGCCCTTGTTGAGATCCTGGGTGACGGCGACCATCGTGCCCTCCAGGCCGAAGGCCATGGTGAGGGCGAGCATGCCGGGCACCAGGAAGTCGAGGTACTCGCCGCTCACGCCCCGGCCGCCGCCGACCAGGTAGCCGAACATCAGCAGCAGCATCACCGGGAAGACCAGGCCCACGACGACCGCGACCGGCCGCCGCCCCCAGCGGGCGAGTTCGCGGCGGGTCATGGTCCAGGAGTCGGTCAGCGCGTAGGTGGTCACACGGCCTCCTTCGTGCGGTCGTCGGGTCCGGTCAGGTGCAGGAAGACCTCGTCGAGGGTGGGCCGGCGCAGGGCGATGTCCTCGGCCTCGATGCCCGCGTCCTGCAACGCGCGGACGGCGCCGGTCAGGGCGGCCATACGGTCGGTCACCGGGGCGCTCAGCAGCCGCCGGTCGGTGTCCACGGTGACCGTGTCCTTCGGTACGGGCAGCAGGGCGACGGCCGCGCCGAGGTGTCCGGCGTGGCGCAGGACGACGTCGATGCGGTCGCCGCCGACGGCCGCCTTGAGTTCGTCGGCCCTGCC
>KL568568.1:39759-44054 GCA_000715605.1 Streptomyces speibonae
GAGTTCGTCGGCCGTGCCGTCGGCGATGACGCGGCCGGCGTCCACCACGGAGATGCGGTCGGCGAGCTGGTCGGCCTCCTCCAGGTACTGGGTCGTGAGCAGGACCGTCGTGCCGTCGCCGACCAGGGAGCGGACGGAGTTCCACACCTCCGCGCGGCCGCGCGGGTCGAGGCCGGTGGTCGGCTCGTCCAGGAAGAGCACCTCCGGTTCGGTGATCAGGGACGCGGCGAGGTCGAGGCGGCGCCGCATGCCGCCGCTGTACTGCCCGACGGCCTTGGACCCGGTGCCGGAGAGGTCGAAGCGCTCCAGCAGTTCGCCGGCACGCGCGCGTGCACGCCGCGCGCCCAGGTGGTGCAGCCGGCCGAACAGCTCCAGGTTCTGCCGGCCGCCGAGCTCCTCGTCGAGCGCCGCGTGCTGGCCGAGCAGGCCGATGCGCAGCCGTACGGCGTACGCCTCGCGCGCGACGTCGTGCCCCGCCACCTCGATGCGGCCCGCGTCGGGGCGCAGCAGGGTGGCGAGGATCCGCACCAGGGTGGTCTTGCCCGCGCCGTTCGGCCCGAGCACCGCGTGCACCGTGCCGCGCCCGACCGTGAGGTCGAGCCCGTCCAGCGCGGGTGCGCCGGGTCCACGGCCGCTCTTGCCGTAGGTCTTGCGTGCTTCCTCGACGATGATCGCCGCGTCGGCCACAGGGACTCCCTTGCTAGTCAAACTTGACTACCTGCCCGCGGAGCGTAATACCCGACCCAGCGGCGGTCAAACTTGATTAATGAGCGTCCCCGGGATGCGGCTCCCGGTCCCCGGTCGCGAAGGGGTTCTCCTCGCCGTCGGCCAGCACGCCGACGAACGGCTCACCCTCCCCGGCGAACGTGTACGCGCCGCCCCTGATCCGTTCGATGAGCCCGCGGGTCCACTCGGCCCCGGAGTCCGCGGAGTGGACCCAGAAGTCCATGATCTCCCCGATGTGCCCCAGCTGACCGGGCCCGTCCTCGGGGACGTAGTACTCGGTGACGGCCCTGCGCCACTCCTCGATCGAGCGCATCCGCCGCTCCAGGAGGGCGAGGGCCTCGGCGCGGTCGAGGTCGACCATGAGGCCGAGCCCGGCGGAGAGCACGTCCGGCTTCTGGTCGTAGGAGGTCAGCGCCTCCCGCAGCAGCCGGAAGTACTCCTCGGTGCCCTGCTCCGTGACCTCGTACTCCGTGCGCGGCGGGCCGCCGGCCGTGGACGGGGCGACCTCGTGCGCGTGCAGCAGTCCCTGCTTGGCCATCTGCTTCAGCGCGTGGTAGATCGAGCCGGGCTTGGCGTTGGACCACTCGTGCGCGCCCCAGTACTCCAGGTCGTTGCGCACCTGGTAGCCGTGGGCCCGACCGTGCTGCCGCACCGCGCCCAGCACCAGGAGACGGATCACTGACATGCGCTCCAGAGTAGGCCGCACGGGGCCGCCACCAGGAGCGGCCCCGCCATCCGCGGGCCGGTGCGGGCGCGGGGGCTCAGAAGGGGAAGCCGCTGCGGGCGTGCTGGACGGAGATCCACTTCATGGTGGTGAAGGCGTCCAGCATCGTCTCGCCGTTGAGCCGGCCGATGCCCGAGTGCTTCTCGCCGCCGAAGGGGACGATCGGCTCGTCGTGCACGGTGCCGTCGTTCACGTGGAACATGCCGGTGTCGATCTGCTTGGCGAAGTTCACGCCCCGCTCGATGTCACCGGTGTGCACGGCGCCGCTCAGTCCGTAGGGGGTGTCGTTGACGAGGCGTACGGCCTCCTCCTCGCCGTCGAACGGGACGAGGAAGACGACGGGGCCGAAGACCTCCTGCCGGAGCAGCGCCGAGTCCGCGGGCAGGTCGGTGAGCACGGACGGCTCGACCAGGTTGTCGGTGCGGTTGCCGCGCACCAGGGCGGTGGCGCCCTCGGCGAGCGCCTGCTCGACGGCGCCGGAGACGACGTCCGCCTGCCGGGAGTTGATCACCGGGCCGATGACGGTTTCCGGGTCACGCGGGTCGCCGGCCTTGAGGGACTTGACCTTGGCGACGAACTTCTCGGTGAACTCGTCGGCCACCGCGCGGTCCACCAGGACGCGGTTGGCGGCCATGCAGACCTGCCCCTGGTGGACGTACCGGCTGAAGACGGCCGCGTCCACGGCGTAGTCGACATCGGCGTCGTCCAGGACGACCAGGGCGCTGTTGCCGCCGAGTTCGAGCACCGAGCGCTTGAAGTGGGCGGCGCAGACGGTCGCCACGTGGCGGCCGACCTGGTCCGAGCCGGTGAAGGAGATGACCTTCGGGACCGGGTGCTCCAGGAACGCGTCGCCGATCTCGGCGATGTCCGTGATGAGCACGTTCAGCAGTCCGCCGGGCAGGCCGGCGTCCTCGAAGATCTTCGCGACCAGGGTGCCGCCGACGATCGGCGTGTTCTGGTGCGGCTTGAGCACCACGCCGTTGCCGAGCGCGAGCGCGGGGGCGACCGACTTCAGCGACAGCAGGAACGGGAAGTTGAAGGGGCTGATCACGCCGACGACACCGACCGGCACGCGGTAGACGCGGTTCTCCTTGCCGTCCACCGGCGAGGGGATGATCCGGCCCTCGGGGCGCAGCGCCAGGTGGACCGCCTCGCGCAGGAACTCCTTGGCGAGGTGCAGCTCGAAGCCCGCCTTCAGGCGCGTACCGCCGAGCTCGGCGACGATCGCCTCGGCGATCTCCTCCTCGCGCTCCTCGACCAGTCTCAGCGCCTTCTCGAACACCGCGCGGCGGGCGTACGGATTGGTCGCCGCCCACTCCTTCTGCGCGCGGGCGGCCGCCCGGTACGCCTGATCGACCTCGTCGACCGTGGCTATGGTGACCGACGCCAGCTTCTCGTCGTCGTACGGATTGAAGTCGATGATGTCCCAGGAGCCCGTCCCCGGACGCCACTCACCGTCGATGTACTGCTGAGCCAGGTCGGTGAAGTACGACGACATGTGATCCCTCGATCCTTGCTGCATCAGCAGAGCACTGACTGACCGACTGCGCGTTCTGAGTGCACGTCATCGTACTTGCGTTTCATACGAGTTGAAGGCGGTCTTTGGACACTCAGGACAGTTGCAGCAGTCCGCGGAGAAGGTCCCGGCTCTCCGAAGGGCCCGGACTGTCGTGCTGGAGCTCCTTGAGCGCCTTCTCGTACTGCGCCACGTCCTCGGCCTTGTCCAGGTACAACGCGCTGGTCAGCTGCTCCAAGTACACGACGTCGGACAGGTCGGACTCGGGGAAGCTCAGGATGGTGAACGCCCCCGACTCCCCGGAGTGGCCGCCCAGGCTGAACGGCACGACCTGCAGCCGGACATTGGGCCGCTCGGAGATGTCGATGAGGTGCTGGAGCTGACCGCGCATCACCGCGCGGTCGCCGTACGGCCGGCGCAGCGCGGCCTCGTCGAGAACGACGTGGAACTCCGGGGCGTTCTCGGCGACCAGGTACTTCTGGCGCTCCAGGCGCAGCGCCACCCGTCGCTCGACATCGGCGTCGCTCGCGCTCTTCATCCCGCGCCGCACCACCGCGCGGGCGTACTGCTCGGTCTGGAGCAGGCCGTGCACGAACTGCACCTCGTAGGCGCGCAGCAGCGAGGCCGCGCCCTCCAGTCCCACGTAGGTGGGGAACCAGCTGGGCAGGACGTCCGAGTAACTGTGCCACCACCCGGCGACGTTGGCCTCCTTGGCGAGGGAGATCAGCGAGGTGCGCTCCTGCTCGTCCGTGATGCCGTAGAGGGTCAGCAAGTCCTCCACGTCCCTGGTCTTGAAGCTCACCCGGCCCAACTCCATCCGGCTGATCTTCGACTCGGAGGCGCGGATCGAGTAGCCCGCCGCCTCGCGCGTGATCCCCCGCGCCTCACGCAGTCGCCTGAGTTGTGATCCGAGCAGCATGCGCCGCACCACCGATCCCGGCTCTCCCGCGCTCACGTTCGCCAGCCTCCCCAACGTCTTCAGGGCCCGCAGTCTGCCACTAAAACACTCCGAGCTGTACTCGTCCGGTTACGGAAACGGAATCCAGCCGAGCCTTTCGCTCAGGAAGCGGCACCGAAAGGGCAGGGAAGGAGCACCAGAGAGGCAAGAGGGCCGCCAGGTGAGGGGGTGAAGATGACGGAAAAATTGGCCAACAAACCAGTACGGGCAGGGTGATTCCGGTCAGCTGCACGTGCATCTGCCCTTGCATCTGCTGTTCGCATCCGAAACCATGGTCCCCGCACCACCGCCGCTCGCTACGACCGCGAATTCCCGGGAGTGCCTCGCATGGGGACGAATGGATCGACCATGCTCGAGCCGTTACGGCAGGG
>KL568568.1:44277-48141 GCA_000715605.1 Streptomyces speibonae
CCTTCCGCCGCTGAACCTCGCGGCCGCCTCCGACGCCGCCTCCTGCGCCCTCCCGGCCCGCTACGAAGCGGTGCGCGACGCACGCCGGTTCACCCGCAAGACGCTCGACCAGTGGGACCTGAGCGACCGTTTCGACGACGTGTGCCTGGTGGTGTCCGAGCTGGTCACCAACGCCCTGCGGCACGCCGTACCGAGCGGCCCCCCGAGACCGGGGCCGCAGGACCCGCCGGTGCGGCTGCATCTGCTGCGCTGGAGCGAGCGGCTGGTGTGCGCGGTGCGCGATCCCAGCGACGAGAACCCCGTCGCCCGCGACTCCGACGACTTCTCCGCCGAGTCCGGCCGGGGGCTGTTCCTCGTCGAGTCGTTCAGCGACAGCTGGGGCTGGCACCCGCTGGCGGGCGCGCTCGACGGCAAGGTGGTCTGGGCGCTGTTCCGCCTTCCGCGGCCCGCCGAGGGGCCCGGTAACCGCGGGGTGTGACACGCCGCGGCACGTCGGCGCGGCGTGCGTCTACGCGCGTCGCCGCCTCTCGTGACCCCGGTGCCGTCGAGGCCCCGCGCGCGGCGGTCGTGTGAGCCGTCCGCGCGCGGGACCCCGTGCCGTCCGCGCGCGGGGGCGTCTCAGCCGAGGACCAGGTGGTCGAACTCGCCGTCCTTCACACCCAGCAGCATGGCCTCGATCTCCGCGCGGGTGTAGACGAGCGCCGGCCCGTCGGGGAAGCGGGAGTTGCGCACCGCCACGTCCCCGCCCGGCAGCCGGGCGAACTCCACACAGGACCCCTGCGAGTTGCTGTGCCGGCTCTTCTGCCAGGCCACGCCGTCGAGCCCGGTGGCAGCCATGCCGTTGTACACGCCGGGCGCGTCGGCACCGTCGTACACGTCACCGTCGAACACGTCGTGGTTCACAGGTCGCTCCCCGCTGATGCACTGGCTGATGTGGCCATTGATGCAATGGTCAACTGACCCGGATCATAGCTTCGTTCACGTGCAGATGCATGGGCAGATGCACGTGCACGCGGGGTGTTCCTGCGATTACAGCGTCGCCGGTCGTGCCGTGCCGCCTTGACGGACGCTTTACCGAAGGCCCGCTGCTTTGTAGACGCACGCGGGGGCGGTTGTGTTCCATCCTGTGCCGTTTCGGTGAAGAGGGTCGCCGAGGGTGCGAGGTGTGTCACGGAGGGCTGGCCGGGCGGCGTGCGGTTCCTGTTAGCTGACGGCGGTCGACCGGTCCGCGGGGCCGGCAACAGGCAGGGGGACGGCAGTGACTTCGGAGGCTTCGGTGAGCTCGATGGACGCGATCGGCGGGGCGCGGGGACCCCGAAGGCAGCGAGGGCCGCGCTCCCGGCGCGCGCGGGTGGCCGCCACGTCCCTGGGACTGGCCGCCACGCTCGCGCTGACGGCGTGCAGCGGGGACGGGTCCGACGACGCGGACGACGCCCCGTCGAACTCCACCCCGTCCGCCACAGCGACCGCGGACTCCGGCGGCGGCACGGGAGGGTCCGGGACGAGCACGGCCCCGGCGAGTGAACTGGAGGGCAGCTGGCTCACCACGGCCGGGGGCAAGGCCGTTGCCCTGATGGTCACCGGCGACCGCGCGGGTCTCTTCGCCACGGGCGGGCCCGTGTGCAGCGGCAGCACCCAGGAGGAGGCCGGAACCCGGTCGATCAGCCTGACGTGCGACGACGGAAGCGGGGAGCGGGCCAGGGGCACGGTCACGTCCGTCGACGACACCTCCCTGAAGATCACCTGGGAGGGCTCCCTGGGCACCGAGACCTACACGAAGGCCGAGGGCGGCAAGCTTCCGACGGGGTTCCCGACGGCGGGGCTGGGCACCTGAGCACCGACCGCCGGTCCGGCGGGGCGTCAGGGAAGCGGCCGGCGCGACCCGACCCGGGCGTCGTCCGCCGCGCGGGAGCCCTCCTGCCAGCCCGCCGCGTCGCTCACGCCGCGAAGCCGCGTGGTGGTCGTCTCCGGGAACAGACGGTCGGTCCGGTCGGCGACCGCCACCGCGCGGGAGGCGAGCACCGGGAGCAGGTCCTCGCTCACCGGTGATTCGGCGGCGGCCGCGAGCCGCGTCCCCACGCGGTGCGCGTAGGCCGCGAGGAAGGACTGCCGGAACGTCTTGGTGCGCTTGCGTCCGCCCGCGCGCTGTGCGGCCTCCGCCTTGGTCAGCGCGGCGGTGGCCTGCACCAGCAGCGAGGTGTGGAGGAGTTCGACCGCCTCCAGGTCGGAGGCGAAGCCGACCACGGTGGAGAAGCCGAGGGGTTCGTTCCACACGGCCCGGCAGTGGTTGGCGCCGGCGACCGCGTCCAGCAGCACCGCCTTGGCCTGCTCGTAGGGCGGCTCCACCCCGATCCGGCAGGCGTCCGGCATCCCCGCCGCTGGCGCCCGCGCGGCGAGCAGCGCCTCGTCGAGGCTGTGCCGCGCCATCAGCTCCTGCGCCTTGGCGCTGAGCGCCTCCGCCTCCTCCGGGTACCCCGTCGCCTCCGCCTTGGCCAGCAGTGCGCGGATGCGGCCAAGGGCGCGGGACTCCGGCCGCCGGTCCGGCGGACCCGGGTCCGCCGCGTCGTCGAGGGATTCGAGGACCGGCAGGCGCAGCAGCAGGCGGTACAGCTCCAGCACGGCCGTGGCATGCGAGAAGCGGTCACCGCGCGGGGCTGCGCCGGGGTGCTCCGCCGCGCGCGCGTCGATCCGGGCCAGCTGTGCCGTCCAGCGCGGCCCCCGGGGCCGGTCGTCGCGCGGTGCCTGCGCGCGGATCAGCGCCTCGGCCAGCCGCACATGGACGTCGTCCAGTTCGCGCCGGACGATCCGTACGACGTCGGCGGGCTGCCAGTCGCGCCGCCAGGCGGCCGCCACGAACTCCTCGCCACGCCGGGACAGCTCCCCGTCGGCCGCCGGGTCGGCGGCGAGCAGGGAGGCGCCGGTGTCGAGGGCGGCGTCACCGGTGTCGTGGAGGGCGGTCCGGAAGGCCCGTTCGACGGTGCTGGAGGTACTCACGAGCCGATGGTGCCACGACAGGGAGACGTCACCCGGAAGTGTCAACTTCAGGTTGACACCCCCGCACTGTCAACTTACGGTTGACGCATGACGACGAACCCCGCCATCAAGTCATCCGTACGCCTCGACGACCTCATCGCGGCCATCAAGAAGGTCCACGAGGAGCCCCTCGAACAGCTCCAGGACGCGGTACTCGCCGGCGAGCACCTCGGTGACGTCGCCGACCACCTGATCGGCCACTTCGTGGACCAGGCCCGGCGCTCGGGCGCCTCCTGGACGGACATCGGCAGGAGCATGGGCGTCACCCGCCAGGCCGCCCAGAAGCGCTTCGTCCCTCAGGGAGGCAACGACCCCGACCCGAGCCAGGGCTTCGACCGCTACACGCCCCGCGCCCGCAACACGGTCATGGCCGCGCACAACGAGGCCCAGGCCGCGCGCAACGCCGAGGGCCGTCCCGAGCACCTCGTCCTCGGTCTGCTGGCCGAGCCGCAGGGCCTGGCGGTCAAGGCGATCACCCAGCAGGGCGTGACCGTGGACGCGGTCCGCGAGGCCGCCCGCGCGGCGCTCCCGCCGGCCGTCGAGGACGCCCCCGAGCTCGTGCCGTACGGCGCGGCGGCCAAGAAGGTGCTGAACCTGACCTTCCGTGAGGCCCTCCGCCTGGGTCACAACTACATCGGCACCGAGCACATCCTGCTGGCGCTCCTCGAGCACGAGAACGGCGAGGGCCTCCTCAGCGGCCTCGGCATCGACAAGGCGGCCACCGAGCGGTACGTCACCGAGGTGCTGGCGCAGTACATCGAGACGCGCACGGAGGAGGGGCACGCGCAGGAGGGCTGATCAGGGGCGGTTGTCAGACCCTGCTGCCACACT
>KL568568.1:48373-48856 GCA_000715605.1 Streptomyces speibonae
ACACTCGCGGCATGGCCGACAGGTGGGCGCTCGCTCCGGCCGAGGAAGGCGGCGTGGACGTCGCTCCCCTCGGTCCGGACGGGCTGCCCGCCGGGCCGGTGCGGCGGGAGGCGGACCTCGCCGAGGCCGTCCGGAGCCGCCCCGGAGTCGCGCGGTGGGTGTGGCGGTCCACCGCCGAGGTCTACCCGCGCCTGCTCGCCACGGGGGTGCGAGTGGAGCGGGGATACGACATCGAGGCCGCCGAGACCCTCCTCCTCGGCCATGAGGGGCGGTACGGGGAACCCCGTTCGGCCGCGGCCGCGCTGGCCCGGCTGCGCGGGAGCCCCGTACCGCCCGATCCGCCGCAGCGGCACGCCGAACCGGGCGCCCAGTCACCGCTCTTCGAACCCAGCGGCACTCCCCTGCCGCTGGCCGACCTCCTCGCCGTCTACGCCGAGCAGCAGCGGCGGACGGACGCCACCGCGCACCCCGACCGGATGCGGC
>KL568568.1:49087-49879 GCA_000715605.1 Streptomyces speibonae
CGCCGAGTCGGCGGGGATGCTGGTGGCCGCCGAGATGAACCGCGCGGGGCTGCCCTGGCGGGCGGACGTGCACCGCGCGGTGCTGCACGACCTGCTCGGCGAGCGGTACGCGGGCGGTGGCGAACCCCGCCGGCTCGCCGAGCTCGCCGACGAGGTATCCGCCGCCTTCGGCCGCCGGGTCCGGCCCGATCTGCCGGCCGATGTGGTCAAGGCGTTCGCCCAGGCGGGCATCAAGGTGTCCTCGACCCGCCGCTGGGAGCTCGAAACCGTCGAGCACCCCGCGGTCAAGCCGCTGATCGAGTACAAGAAGCTGTACCGGATCTGGGTCGCGCACGGCTGGTCCTGGCTCCAGGACTGGGTGCGCGACGGCCGCTTCCGGCCGGAGTTCCTCGCCGGCGGGACGGTGACCGGCCGCTGGGTGACCAACGGCGGGGGCGCGCTGCAGATCCCCAAGGTGATCCGCCGCGCGGCCGTCGCCGACCCCGGCTGGCGGCTCGTGGTCGCCGACGCCGACCAGATGGAGCCGCGGGTGCTGGCGGCCATCTCCCGCGACCCCGGGCTGATGGAGGTGGCCGGCCGGGAGACCGACCTGTACCAGTCGGTGTCCGAGCGTGCCTTCTCCGGCGACCGCGCGCAGGCCAAGCTCGCCGTCCTCGGCGCGGTCTACGGCCAGACCTCCGGCGACGGCCTGAAGAACCTCGCCGCCCTCCGGCGCCGCTTCCCCAGGGCGGTGGCCTACGTCGACGAGGCCGCCCGCGCGGGCGAGGAGGGCCGGCTCGTGCGGACCTGGCT
>KL568568.1:50068-52258 GCA_000715605.1 Streptomyces speibonae
AGATGTGTATAAGAGACAGACACCTGCCCGCCGGCGGCCCGCGCCACGGACGACGCGGCGGAGGAGGCCGGCATCCCGCTCGCCTCCCCCGCCGAGGACGACCGGAGCGCCGACGCCCGCCCGTGGGTCCCCGGCTACGCCTCGACCGACGCCCGCGCCCGCGGACGCTTCGCCCGCAACTTCGTGGTCCAGGGCAGCGCCGCCGACTGGGCGCTGCTGTTGCTCGCCGCGCTGCGGCAGACCCTCGCCGGCATGGCGGCCGAGCTGGTCTTCTTCCAGCACGACGAGGTGATCGTGCACTGCCCCGAGGAGGAGGCAGCGACGGTGACGGAGGCGATCCGGCAGGCCGCGGACCTCGCCGGCCGGCTGACGTTCGGCGAGACACCGGTGCGCTTCCCGTTCACGACGGCGGTGGTGGAGTGCTATGCCGACGCCAAATGATCAGTCCGCCGCCCGGGCGCCCGCCAGCAGCTCCCGCAGCTCTTCCACCACCGCCTGCTCATCGGTCCCGTCCAGCGCCTCCAGCGCGGACCGCCACTGCTCCCGCGCCTCGCCGATACGCCCCAGCTCCCGCAGCAGCAGCCCGTACTGATGGCGGGCCAGGCCCCCGGTGTAGCCGTCGGCACGGCCGTCCGCGCCGCGCAGCAGCGCGGTGCACTCACGGGCGGCCCGGTCGCAGTGTCCCAGCAGCCGCAGGGCGCGGACCAGGCCGAGCCGGGTCTGGGACTCGCCGTGCCAGTCGCCGTCCCCGCCGAGGATGCGCAGGCTCTCCTCGAAGTGCGGCAGCGCGGCGGCCGGTTCGCCCAGCCGGAGGTGCGCGTAGCCGATGTTGCAGTGCGCGGAGTGCTGCACGATGACCGCGCCGATCTCGTCCCCGATGGCGAGGGAGCGCCGGTGCTGCTCGATCGCGGCCCGCGGATCGGTGTGCTCGTACAGGTTGCCCAGATGGCTGCGGGTGACCGCCTCGCCGTAGGGGTCGTTCAACTGCCGTGAGTGGGCGAGGCTCTGCCGCAGCGCCCGACCCGACTCGGTGTACCGGCCCAGCCCTTCGAGCAGCAGACCGCGGTTGTTGAGCGAACGCCGGATCCAGGAGACGACGCCGAGCCGCTGCCAGATCTCCAGGGCGCGGTCGGTGAGGGCGAGGGCGTTGCTGTGCCGGCCGGTCAGGAAGTGGAACCCGGCCAGGTCGCCCAGCGCGTACGCTTCGGCGGCCTCGTCCCCGAGCCGCCGCGCCACCTGGAGCGCCGCCCGCCCGAGCACCTCCAGTTCGGGGACGCGGCCGCGGCGCAGGAGGCAGGGGTACAGGAGGCGCAGCAGCACGGAGAGGTGGGCGTCACGGCGGTCCGGGGCACCCGTGGGGCCGGTGGTGTCGCCGGCGTACCGCTCGGCCAGGGTGACGATGTTCTCCAGTTCCCGGTCGCCCCAGGCGAAGGCCGCCGCGGCGTCGGCGAACGGGGGCACGGTGTCGACGTACGCGGTGTGGCCGGGCGGCTGGGACGGTGTCGGGCGGCGGCGGTCCTCCAGGTCCGGGCCGGGTTCGACGACGGCGGCGAGGACGCGTTCGGCGACGGCGGCGTACCAGCGCAGGGCGGTCTCGGCGGCGTCCTCGTGGGGACCGGCGGGCGTCCCGGCAGCGGCGCGTTCCCGGGCGAAGTCGCGGACCAGGTCGTGCGGGACGTACTGGCCGTACGCCGTCTCCTCCATGAGGGCCACGTCGACCAGCCGGTCCAGCGCGGCCCCGGCCCGGCGCTCGTCGGTGCCGGTGAGCCGGGCCATCAGGGGGACGCCGTAACCGGGCAGGTCGAGCGCGCCGATGCGGCACAGGGCGCGGGCCGCGTCGCGGTCGGCCTCGCGGTCGGAGACCCTGAGCGCGTCGTGGGCGACGGCCAGCGAACGGCGGACGCTCAGATCGTCGTACTCCAGATGGGGCAGCCGGCTGTCGCTGTCGGAGAGCTGCCCGGCGAGCGCCTCCGGAGTGAGGGCCCGGCGCGCGGCGAGCCGGGCCGCGACGACCCGCAGGGCCAGCGGGAGCCGGCCGGTGAGCGCGACGAGCGGATGCCCGGCGTCGAGCCCGTCCCGGCCGGAGACCGCCCGCAGCAGGGCGGCGCTCTCCTCGTCGGTCAGCGGGGCGAGAGGGACCCGGACGGCGCCGTCGAGTGCGGCGAGCGGCGAGCGGCTGGTGACGATCAC
>KL568568.1:52469-54178 GCA_000715605.1 Streptomyces speibonae
CCCGCCGGCAGCAGCGGCCGTACCTGCGCGGCCTTCGCGGCGTCGTCCAGCACCAGGAGGGTGCGGGTGGGCGCGAGCAGGGAACGCAGCAACGCGGCGGCGGCGTCGGGGTGTCCGGGGATGGCGCGGGGGTCGGTGCCGAGGTCGCGGAGGAGCGCGGTGAGGGCCTGGGCGGGGGTGAGGGGCGTCATCCCCGGGGTCGCGCCGTGCAGGTTGACGTAGAGCTGTCCATCGATGAAACGTTCCTTCATCGTGTGGGCGGCCTGTAGCGCGAGCGCGCTCTTGCCGACGCCGGCGGTCCCGCAGATCACGGCCACGGGGGGCACGTCCGGCCGCGGGGGGCGGGTGAGCACCCGGCTCAGCCGGTCCTGTGCGCACCGGCGTCCGGTGAAGTGGACGGGGGGTGGGGGGAGCTGGGCGGGACGTGGCGGGGTGGCGCTGGTGCTGCCGCCGGCGTCGGTGCCTGCGCTGTGGGGCGGGTCGTGCCTCTGGACCTCGAGTTCCCGGTCGCCGCTCCCCCGCAGCACCTCCACGTGGGCCGCGCGTACGCCCGGCCCCGGTTCGATGCCGAGTTCGTCCACCAGGCGGGCGCGCAGATCACGGTGGACCACCAGCGCCTCCGCCTGGCGTCCGGTGCGGTGCAGGGCGAGCATCAGCTGCCGGTGGTACGCCTCCCGCAGCGGATGCTCCGCGGCCAGCGCCGCCAGCTCGGGCACGAGGTCGGCCAGGCGCGCGCCGCCCAGGGCGAGTTCGGCGTCGTAGCGCCATTCCAGGAGCAGCAGCCGCGCCTCGGACAGCCGCCGCACGAGAGCGTACCCACCAGTCTCCGGAGCCAGCCCGGCCAGCGGGGCGCCCCGCCACAGCGCGAGCGCGGCCGTGCACTCCCGCACCACGCGCTCCCAGTCGCGCGCGGTGTGCGCGGCACGGGCCGCGGCGGTGCGGGCGTCGAAGACGTGGACGTCCAGCTCGCCGTCGTCCACCCGCAGCGTGTACCCGGTGGGCACGGTGGCCAGCCGCTCGGGGTCGTCGAGCAGCCGCCGCAGCCGGGCCACGTGATTGTGCAGCGAGGGCTGCGCGGAGAGGGGCGGCGCCGCGCCCCACATCGCGTCCTTCAGCGCGTCGACGGAGACGACGCGCCCGGCGTCGAGCAGCAGCACCGCCAGCAGGACACGGAGCTTGGGGCTGCGGATGTCCCGCACGCCGCCGTCGGGGAGGTCACGCCCGTCCCCGCCGTCGTACAGGACCGGCGCTCCCAGCAGTCCGAACCGCAGCCCGCGCCGTGTCACGCGCACCACTGCCTTCCGGGTGACGGGGGACATCCATTGGCCACATGTTAGCGATCCGTTGGCAAGTTCTGATGTGATCACTTCATCGGACCCGGCCCGGGGGTGCGCGCGTAGAACGCGCAGCTCGGGGGAGTGCCACCGTCGCGGCCCGGTCCGGAAACGAGGGTTCCCGGTCGACGAGGTGAACGACCGGGCCCTCGGTCTTCCCGCACCCGGCGGGGTCAGATCACCGGCGGCCGTCCGAGCCGGGTGAGCCGCCACACCGTCCGCCAGCGCATCGCCCGCCGCTCCCCGGCCGGCTCCCGCCACCCCTCCGCGAACCCGCCGAACCAGGCACGCAGCCCGCGCGCGGAACGGTTCCGCGCCACGGTGAGCAGCATCCACACGCCGAGATGCACGGGCACGAGCGGGAGCGGCAGGGGG
>KL568568.1:54376-59630 GCA_000715605.1 Streptomyces speibonae
CCCGCCGCCGGGCCAGCCAGACCCGGTTCCGGGCGTTCACCCGGAAGTAGATGGCGTGCCGGGCGGGCGAGGTCTTCGGGTGCTGGAGCAGCAGTTCGGGTGCGTAGAGGATCCGCCACCCGGCGTCGACGGCGCGCCACGCGAGGTCGGTCTCCTCGTGCGCGAAGAAGAACTCCCCCGGCCAGTCGCCGATCTCGTCGAGCATCTCCATCCGCAGCGCGTGCCCGCCGCCGAGGAAGCCGGTGACGTAGCCGCCCTTCATCGGGTCCGCCTTCCCGAGGCGCGGCACATGCCGCTGCTGGGTCTCCCCCAGCTCGTCGGCGATCCGGAATCCGACGACCCCGAGCCGCGCGTCGGCGGAGTAGAGGTCCCGCACGCGGCGCAGCACATCGGCGTCGACGAGCAGACCGTCGTCGTCCAGCTCCACGACGACGTCCACGTCCCCGAACTCCCGCAGCCGCTGGATGCCCACGTTCCGTCCGCCGGGGCAGCCGAGGTTCTCGTCCAGTTCGACGGTGGTGACCTCGCCGGGCAGGGACAGTCGCTCGGCGAACTCGGGCAGCGGACAGCCGTTGCCCACGATCACGATCCGCGCGGGCGGCACGTCCTGCTTCGCCACGGACTCCAGCAGGGCGTCCACCTCGGCCGGCCGGTTCCCCATGGTCACCACGGCGACGGCGATCCTCGGCGTCGTCTCCATGCCCTCACCCCAACTCGACCGGCCTGCTCGTGACGGGCGTTGCCCACCGTTCACGGTGGGGACGCCTCGAGTACGCACAGTATCGAACCCGGTGAAGCGGACGCGGTCGCGGTGGACGTCGTCCCGGGGCCCGCCGGCGCCGGGCCCCAGGGCCGTGCCGACCCTGACCAAAAGCCAGGAAGTACAAACTCGACGCGCAAGTGATCGCACCGCGAAGATGTGAGTGCACCGTACAGAAATCCGGCAGGATTAAGGGTCGCCGTGATAGCGTCTGACTGGCGTTTTGACACCCGGGGAGAAGAATGCTGACGAACGTCTCGGTCGAAATGCTTCATCGACTGTTGCGCAGTCCGAAAACCAACACCTGCTCTCTCCGAAGCAGAATCCCACAGTCGAAACATCCGCTTCCGGATCATGGCGGGCGGCACATTACGCGATGAGCGTCCGATTACTCGTGTGCTGTAGCAACACCATCATCGGAGCGGGGATTCAGGCACTACTGGAGCAGTATCATTTCAAGGCCAGCGTGGAGGCATCGGTGCGCCGCGCCATCACCGTGGCCGTCGAGACGGCACCGGAGGCCGCTCTCGTCGTCTCCCCGCTGCTCACCGTCGACGATCGCCGGGAGCTCGCCGAACTGGCGGCCCACAGCAGAGTCATTCTGCTCTGCAAACCGGAGAACGCGCATCGCGCGCTGGAAGTACTGCAGATGCGGGTGCGCGCGGTGCTCTCGGTGGAGAGCACCGTGGAGGACCTCATCCACGTGATCAGGACGGTCACCGAGGTGAACGCCATGGTGCTGCCGGACGAGGCTCGCTGGTCACTGGAGTTCGCCGCCACCCACCCGGCCGCTCCATCGGCCGCGACGGGCTCCAATCTCACCCGACGTGAGCGCGAAGTCATGCTGCTGCTCTCCCAGGGCAGGTCCAACGCCGAGATCGCCGAGCGGCTGACCGTCTCCAGCGCGACCATTCGGTCGCATGTGCATCACGTCCTGCAGAAACTGAACGCGCGGACGCGCGCCCAGGCGATCGCCATCGCCTACGAGTCGGGCCTCATCGACGCGATCACGCAGCAGGACGGGAGTTCCTGAAACGAGGAAGAGCCGCCCACGCCGTTGTCGTGCACCGTCAGGTGCGGTCGCGGCCTGGGCGGCTTACGGCTTGTGGTGCCGGGGCAGGGAACAACACCGGGTGTGTCAGCCCGCGGAATATCCTGGTTCTATCCGGTCCCCGGAAATCTCGTCCACCACGGACGCCATGGTGTCGAAAGCGGCGACAAGAGACTGGAACACCTCGGTCTTCATGTCCCGTTCGAACTCCTCGGGACCGGTCACCGAAATCACTTCAAAATAATGGAAGGCGGCATTCGCATCCACTGCGGCACGGTGCACGGCAAAAGAGATCAAACTGGGTAGTTCGGGCGCGGCTCGGTAGTCGCTCTCCCGTACCCAGGTCTCGAACCGGACGGGATCGATTCCCTCGTGCAGTCGGATGCGATGAACGATGACGTGCATGCTCTTCCAGCCCCTTCCGCTCAGCGCCGACGCGCTCGGCGGCGCTCGCCCAGGCCCAGTTCACGGGCGATGTTGTTCTTCTGGATCTCGTTCGTTCCGGAGAAGATCCTGGCCGGCAGGGCATCACGGAGCAGCGACTCCGCCTCGCCGTCGAGAATCCCCAGCGCGCCGCGCAACTGGATGGCATCGAGCCCCAGTTGCACTGCCGCCTCGCTCACCACGAGCTTGGCGAGGGCGGGCCCGATCCCGTCCTCGCTTCCCGTGTCGATCCCACGCGCCGCCCGGTACAGCATCAGCCGGGCGGTCTCGTACCGCGCGAGCATGTCGACGACCCGGTGGCTCACCGCCTGGAATCCGCCGATGGCCGTACCGAACTGTTCCCGCTCCCGCACGTGGCGGAGCGTGGAGTCCAGCGTGCGCCGCATGCCTCCCAGATAGATGCCGAACAGGCAGGTCCGCTCCCACTTCATCGACGTGGAGAAGACAACGGCGCCCGCGCCCTCCGAGCCCAGCATGTTCGCCGCGGGCACCGGGCAGTCGGTGAAGCGCACATCGGCCATCGGCGACCCGCGCAGCCCCACCTTGTCGTAGGGCCGCCCGACCGTCAGCCCCGGCGCACTGGCCGGCACCAGGAAGGTGGTCAGGCCGAAGAAGCCGCCGCCGTCCCGGGTGGCCGCCTGCACGACGAAGAGATCCGCGACCGGGGCGTTGGTCGTGAAGCACTTCTCCCCGCTGAGCACATAGTGGTCGCCGTCGCGCCGCGCGCGGGTCTCCAGGCTCAGCGCGTCGGAACCGGCTCCCGGCTCCGTGATGCCGTGGGCCGCGATCAGTTCCCCGGAGCACAGGGGCGGCAGCCAGCGGTTCTTCTGCTGCTCGGTGCCGAACTCCACGAGGGGCATGACCGCGGCGAACAGATGCGCCGCCACGGAGAAGGCGAAGCCGGTGTCCTGGCTGCCCTCCCCGAGCGCCTCCATCATCGCGGCCGCCTCGACGGCGCCGAGGCCGCTGCCTCCGTAGGCGACCGGGACGCTGCTCCCGACCAGTCCCTGTTTGCCGGCCGCCTCCCAGCGGCGCCGGAAGCCGTCCGGGTCGAAACCGTCCGTCGCCGGGAGTTCGCGGCGGGCGAACCGCAGGACCATGTCGCGCATGTCCCGCGTCTGCGGATCGAAGTCGAGGTCTGGGATGGAGTTCATCGTGGCCCGTCCGTGTGTTCCTCGAGGAGCAGGTGGTAGTCGATGCCGCCGGTTCCGAAGGAACTCACGGCTGCCCTTCGCGGCTCTCCGTCCGGAGTCGTCCAGGGGGCGGCAGCGGTGCGTATGCGCGCGGGAATGCGGTCCAGCGCCAGGTCCGGACTGAGGGTGCGCAGGCCGGTGTTGGGGGGTACGGTCGCGGTCCGCACCGCGTGCAGCGCACGCAGCAGGCCGGTCCCGCCGGCCGCCGCGAAGGTGTGGCCGAAGAACGACTTGGCACTGCCGATGTCCAGCGGCCGCCGACGCGGCACGGCACCGTAGACCTGCGTCACCGCCGCGATCTCCACCCGGTCGCCGACGCGGGTGCCCGTGCCGTGTGCCTCCAGGTAGCCGACGTCGGACGGGTCGAACTCGACCTGGTCGAAGGCCTGGCGCATGGCAGCCGCCTGGCCCACGGCGTCCGGCGCGATCAGCGACTTCGCGTCGTTCGCGGCGCCGATGCTGCGCAACAGGCCGTGCACCGGATCGCCGTCCCGCAGCGCGTCCTCGTACCGCTTGAGCAGGAAGAGCGCGCAGCCGTCCCCGGGGGAGAACCCGTCGGCGGCCTCGTCGAACGGGGTGATCCGGTCGTGCGACAGCAGGCCGAGCGAGGAGCACAGCACCATGTCACGGGCGTTGCAGGGAAGTTCGACACCACCGGCCAGCGCGTAGTCGACCGCGCCCGAGCGCAGCCGGCCGACTGCCAGGTCCAGCGCGGCGAGCGACGAGGCGCACGCCGCCTCCACGGCCACCGGCACGGCGTCCAGGGCGAACTCGTTGGCGATCAGCGCCGCGATGCCGCTGGCCAGGGAGCCGTCGAGCGCGTGCGTGAGGTCCACGTCCGCGCCGGTGCCCGTCCGCTCCCGGACGAGCCGGAGCACCTCCCCTCTCGCCCGCGCAGTCAGCGGGCCGAGGGCGTCCAGGCCCTGGGCCACCTCTTCCAGCACATCGGCGGCGAGCAGGGAGTTGAGGCGGCGCTCGTTGTGCAGCCCCAGGTTGCTGCCGACCGCGATCAGACCGGCGCCCGGCAGTCCACCGGAGGGGGACCCACGCTGGGCGAAGAGTGCGGCGGCGACGCCGAGCGCCACCCGCTGGGCCGGGTCGAGAGCGGCGTAGCGGCCCGGCGGGAGGCTCAGTCCGGGCGGTGGCCCGACCGGCCTCGGCAGGGGCGCCCCCTGATCGCTGTAGGAACGGTCGAGGCTGATCGCTCCCGGCGCGTGGTAGAGGTGCCGGTCGAGCACGTCGTCCGGCACCGGTCCGACCATGGTCCGGCCGGCCAGCGTGCGGGCCCAGAACGTCTCCGCGTCCGGGGCCCCGGCACACCGCCCGGCGAAACCGACCACGGCGATCGGCTCCGGCCCGGTCCCGCTCGCGCGTGCCCGGCTCACCGGCCGGAGGACCTCGGCGGCTGCTCGGCCGCCACGCCGCGGGGCCCGGTACTCCTCCATGACGATGTGGGCCACCGTTCCGGTCAGTGACGATCCCAGCAGCGCCGCCCGGCGTGGCCCGCCACCGGGCGGTTCCGGCCAGTCCTCGGTGTCGGCCACCGCACGGAAGGCGTCCCCCTGCGGCGACCGCGCTGTCGTTCCGCCGCCGGGCAGTGTGCCGTGGTACAGGGCCAGTGCCACCTTGCTCACCCCGGCCACCCCGGCGTTGGCGAGGGTGTGTCCGATCCGGTCCCGGACCGAGCCGACCGCCACGGATCCGGGCTCCGAGCGGCCGAACAGGGCGATCAGCGCCTCCTCTTCGGCCCGCGACCCGGCACCGGCGCCGTACCGCGAGCACTCGGCGTACTGCACGGTGCCGGCC
>KL568568.1:59849-63255 GCA_000715605.1 Streptomyces speibonae
CGCCGGCCCGACGCCCGGCGGCTGCCGCCTCCTCCCACAGCCCCGCCCGGGTCGGGTACCGGAAGACGCCGGGGCGGCCCTCGTGCCGCACGCCGCACTCGCGCACCGTGGCGTACACCCGGTCGCCGTCCCGCTCGGCGCACGAGAGCCGCTTGAGCAGCAACGCGCCGACACCCTCACTGAACGGGCCCGTGCCGGCGGAGGCCTGCTCCCCGATCCCCTTCGCGGCGAAGGCCCGCGCCGCGAAGGGACCCTCGTGCCGCTGCCCGGTGATCAGGAGGACGGCGTCCGTCAGTCCGGCGCGCAGGGTGTCCGCGGCGTACGCCAGTCCCAGGTGCGAGGTGACGTCGGCGGACTCCAGCGCGAACGTCCTCCCGCGCAGTTTGAAGGCGGAGGCCACCCGCGCCGGGATGCTGCTGACGAGCTCTCCCACTTTGTCGTGCGGCGACGCGCCGAGCCGGCGGATCAGCGCGGCGCGGAACTCCTCGGCGGTGCCGACGCTCCCTGGCCGTGCGTCATCGCCGTACGCCGAGAGCGCCCGCTCGAGTTCCTCGGCATAGCGGGCGCCCTCGACCCTCAGGGCGTTGGCGTACTGGCGGTCGAGGCCCAGGCACGTGCCCACCACCACGTCGACACGGTCCGACGGCAACGGCCGTCGCCGGTAGCCCGCGTCCGCCAGGCACTGACGGGCCGCCTCGAGCGCGAGGACCTGCATCCGGGACATCGACCCCGTCTGGGCCGGTGGGATCCCGAAATCGGTGACATCGATGTCAAGATCGTCGAGTCCGTCCGCGGTGGAAAGCCCGGCGTCATCGGTCGCCGGGGCGGTCAGGTACCGCCAGTAGTCCTCGACCCCACGGGCAGCCGGGTACAACGCCGCGATGCCCGCCACGGCGATCGGCTCGGACGCGGCCGTGAGGTGGTGCTCCTCGGAACACGCGCGCGACTCAGAGGTCATGATGAACGCCCCGTTCCCGACCGGGCCGCCCGCCGGCCGTATCGGCGCGCCACCCGCTCACAGGCCGCTGACGAGGGTCAGCGCGGGATCCTGCGCCAGGATCTCCGCATGCCGACGCTGGAGGCGTTCCCCGGGTCTGACGCCCAGTTCCGTGTCGAGGCGCTGGCGGGCCAGCCGGAACTGCTCCAACGCGTCGCTCTGCCGTCCGACCTGGTACAGCCCCAGCATGAGCAGGTCGCAGAACTCCTCCCGCAGCGGGAACTGGGCCACCAGCTGGTGCAGTTCGGCGATCGCCCGAGCGTGGTCCCCGAGCATCATGCGGGCCCGCATCTGATCCGCCAGAGCCGAGATCCTCGTCTCCTCGAACAGCTGAGCCGCGCTGCGGCAGCGCAGCCCGTCGCCCGCGTCCAGCAGCGCCGGGCCACGCCACAGGGTCAGCGCCGAGTCCAGCAGCCTCAGTGCCTGTTCGGGATCGGCCGCCAGCCTCGTCTTGGACCGGGACACCAGGTCGAGAAACCGATGCCCGTCGACATCCTCCCGAGGCACCTCCAGGACATAGCCGTTGGGCACGGAACGCAGCACGGTGCTTCCCTTGGTGCCCGCCTGGCCCTGTAACGCCCTGCGGACCCGGGTGGCATGCGCCTGCAGGGCGTTGCGCGGATTGCGGATGGTGTCGCCCGACCAGAGCTCGTTGGCCAGGTCAAGGTGAGAAACGGCCTGCCCGGTCTCCATGGCAAGGGTGGCGAGCATGGCCCGGACTTTTATGGATCCCACCGCACGCTGCTGATTGTTCACCGTGACGGATACAGGACCGAGAAGATCTATATGCACAGCGTATCCCCATTATGCTTCGCGGTCTCATGCGAGAACACGTCGGCGCGGGCGCCAGGCATTCACGCATCAGAAAATGAACACCCAAGACTTTTGTCAAGGGTGCCCGAATGGGCATTTTGGACATTGCGCACTGAGATTTCAAAGATTCGCCCGAGGGTGGCAGTGCATCGCAGTGGGTCGGCTCGGATCAGACCAGATCCGTCCACGACGGGCGCGGCGCAGAGCATTTTGGGACTTGATCATCAACACCCTTCCGATTTGCTCCACTATTCCCCTGGTCCGAGGAGCCCCGGCGATGATCCACCCTCAGGCGCCCATCCTGACAGGCATCGCAACCGGGGTCATCGATCGGCCGGATCAATTCACGCCTACATGGACGGTCAACGAAGTATTGATGGCTCAACGCTTCGTTGAAGAAACCCTCCACACGTCAACAAAGAGTGGAGGCCGTTGGGTTCACTCGAGGGGTTGCCCGCTCAGCGGGAAGGCGGCAGGCGCGGACGGCCGTGCAGGCGTCAGCCCGAAGGCGGAGCAAACATCTGGCCAAGCGGCTCGGCCGTCATGGTGCCGCGAAGACCTCTACGCTCACACCGACAAGTATGCGGCGGATTCCGGGCGCCTGAGGGAAGCCGGCGCTTCGCCGGGAGAAATGCCGAGGCGACTGACGAAGAAAGGGTGTCCGGCCAGGCCGAAGAGCGCCGCCGTCTCACGGCGCAAATCGTCATGCTGCACCACGATGCTGAGCGGATGCAGTGACAGCCCCGCTTCCGTGGCGGCAAGCCAGTAGTCCAACAGCCGCTCGCCGCCCCGCAGCTGCTCCGCCACACCGCTGGGTCCGTCGGGGTCCTCGGTGATTCCGAGCGCGACCACGGCCGGCGTGCGGCGCCGCACGGCCTCGGCCGTGTGCGCGGCGAGCCGGTGCTGGTAGCCGGCCAGGCACAGGGCCCGCATCACGGGAGGGGCCAAGGTGAGGCGTTTTCGCAGGCGTTGCGGCGGTGTCAGGGGTCCGAACAGTTGATCCGCCGTGAAGCCGTCGCGGTGCCGCCGCGCCTCGGCGGCACTCCACCGCACGTACGCATGGGTCTCCCGCCATGCACCCGGGTGGCTGAAGTCGCGCCCCGCGTGACGTCCGAGGAGGTCGGCGAACGAGGCCCTGTCCTGAGCCGACGTCAGGTGACGTACCGCGATGCCGTCCCGTTCCGCTCCGGGCGGGGCGGCGACGGCCCGGGTGAGCGCGTCGAGTGTCCCGTGGCCGAGGGCGGTGTTCCGGTACGGGCCGCGGTGGGTTCGCCGGCCGCGGGCCAGTGCCCACAGGTCCTCGAGCCGCTCCGCCGAGGGCCGGCCGCGGCGCAGTTCCGCCACGGCCAGGGGCGACCAGTGCGACGGCCACCGCGCGGCGGGCCGGACCCGCGCGGCGTCCTCGACGGCGTACGTGCGCAGGACCGGCCACCCCGCGGCGGCCAGCGCCCGCAGCAGCAGCCGCCAGTACGCGCCGCAACTCACCCGCATCTCCGTCGCGTGCGCGTCCAGCGCGCGCAATTCCCTGCGGCGGTCCAGGGCGAGCACCAGGTACTCGGCACCGGCTTCGCCGGCCGTGCCGAGGACGTCGGCGGT
>KL568568.1:63443-67748 GCA_000715605.1 Streptomyces speibonae
CCGTGCCGAGGACGTCGGCGGCCATCCGCCGGGCCTCCGCGGAGTCCGCCCGGGCGAGCGCCCAGGGCTGGCAGTTGTGGGAGGAAGGGCTGAGCGAGGCCAACGCGGCGGCGTCGGCCAGTGCGTCTTCGAACCGCCGTGCAGGAGCCGCGGGCGGACGTGGGGCGGGCACGGTCCTCACCTTCTCCGACTGCCGGTGTGCGGGGTCACTCCCACACCAGGGCCAAGTGGTAGCCGTCCAGCTCACGGGCCCAGGTCCGCAGCCGGGTCCGCGAGGCGGGCACGTGCCGCAGCAGTCCGGGGCCCGCCTGCCAGGCGAACCGTCCGTCCTCGTGCCAGCCGGTCAGTCGCACCTCACGGGTGTCGACCCGCAGACCGAACCCGTAGCACTTGAGGACGGCCTCCTTGCAGGTCCAGCGCAGGGGCAGCGGCATGGCATGCAGGCGTCGCCGGGCGGCGAGGTCGGCCCCGGCCGTCGTGTCGTCGTACAAGAGGATGCGGACGAGTTCCGGCGGAAACGAACGCGGACGCTCCAGGTCCACTCCGACCGGCCCGGACCCGCACAACGCGACGGCGTAGTCGCCGGAGTGCGTCAGGCTCACCTCCACCGGCAGGTCGGTCGTGGGCTTCCCGGCGCGCATCCCCTCCGCCACCCGCGTGACGCGGACGTCGTCGTAGACGACCGGAGTCCTCCCGGTGTGCCGCGCGTGGGCGCGCACGGCGTACTTGAGCGCCATCCGGCCGGCCAGCCACTCCTGGCGCCGGCGCGGCAGGGTGAGCACGTCCGCGTAGGAGGCCTCGGCCGGCGTCAGGTGCCGTGCCTCGAGCCGGGCCCGGGCCTCCGGCCCGGCGGCGCGCAGCCAGGCGAGTGACACGACGGTCAGAGCCAGCCGCGGCGCGGGCCGGAAGACCCGGAGCGGCGCTGCCGGGTCGAGCCGGATGGAGTCACGGCCCGGGCGGTGCCGGGCTCCGCCGGGCGGCGCGGTCTCAGCGGTGGACACGGGGCGGGAGCAGGAACGGATAGGTGCGGCGCCGGATCCTGCGGTGCCAGAAGCGGTCCGCCCGCTTCAGGGCCTGGAGCACTTCCCACATGCGGGCGTCCTCGCGGTAGCAGGCGGCGACCTCCTCGGAGGTGACCGGAGGGAGGAAACGGCCCTCGCTCCGCGCCAGGAAGTCCGGAACGAGGTGCGCGACGCGTTCCTTGTGCAGGTTGCCGAGGAAGTCGAGCACGACGCCGCGCGGCTCGTAGAACTTGTCGAAGATCGCCCGGGTCCGGGACAAGCGCACCACGTCACGCAGGATCCAGGGCAGCGAGGTGAAGAACAGCCGTACATCGAGCCGTTCGCGCCCCCTGGTGTCCCGCAGCAGAGGGGTGGTCACATCGAGGTAGACCAGTTCCCCGTCGAGGTCCATCCAGTTCGACGCCTGGGCGTCGAGCCCGACCTTTGGGGTCACCGCCCCCTCGACCAGCGCGAGGAAGCGGGTGTAGAAGTCGCCGGCCCACGCGCCGCTCTCGGTGCGCAGCAGCCGGGAGCACAGCCGGTCGCCGTCCAGTGCCTCCTGGACGCAGTAGCCGACGACCCTGCCGGAGGGCAGCCGGGTGTGCCACAGCCGGGTGGCGGCCACGCGTACACCGGCCTTCTCCAGACGCTGGACGTACTCCTCCACCAGCGACTCGTGGCGCCGGAAGCTGTCGTAGGAGGGGAAGACCGGAAGCCTCTTGCACGCGAAGGAGCCCTGTGCGGTGTCCAGCCGCAGCACGAGGGTGACCTCGCCGAACCCGAGAACGGGCAGTTCCGCGTGGCCGGCGGTGCGCAGGGCGTGCTGCACCCGCGTCTCAAGCGCGGCGATGTCCCGCTCGGGCAGAACGAAGGCCATGAGGCGCCGTCACCCCCTCCACCCGGACGCCGCAGGGCCGGGGCGATGCTCAGGCGGCGGTGAAGACGAGCACGGCATTCTGCCCTCCGAATCCGAACGAATTACTCATGGCCACGTCGACCTTCTCCTCGCGGGCCGTGCCCGAGACCACGTCCAGGTCGACGTCCGCGTCGAGCTGGTCCAGGTTCGCCGTGGGCGGGATGGTGGAGTGCTGGACGGCCAGCACGGTGAGCGCGGCCTCGATCGCCCCCGCGGCGCCGAGGGTGTGGCCGAGCACCCCCTTGGTGGAGGTCACGGCCACGCCGTCACCGAACACCGCACGCAGCGTTCGTGCCTCGATCACGTCGTTGACCTGGGTCGACGTGCCGTGCGCGTTGACGTGCCGCACCTCCTCGGGCCCCACCCCGGCCTGCGCGAGCGCGCTCCGTATCGCCCTGCGGACACTGCGCCCCTCCGGCTCGGGGGTGGTGATGTGGTGGGCGTCCGCGGAGGCGCCGTACCCGGCGAACCGGGCCCGCACCGGGGCGCGGCGTGCCCGGGCGTCCGCTTCCCGTTCCAGTACGAGAACTCCGCTGCCCTCGCCGATGACGAAGCCGTCGCGGGCCGCGTCGAAGGGACGGGAGGCGGCGGTGGGATCGTCCACCCGGCGGGAGAGCACCCCCATCTGCGCGAAGCCCGTCACCATCAGCCGGCTGACGTTGGCCTCGGTGCCGCCGGTGAGCACCACGTCGCAGAGGTCGTCCCGCAGCAGCTGCGCGGCGGCGCCGAGGGCGGTGGCACCGGAGGCGCAGGCGCTGGCGGTGACGAAGTTGGGGCCGGTGGCGCCCAGATCCATCGCCAGATGGCCCGCGGCCATGTTCGGCACCAGCATCGGGAGCAGGAGGGCGGAGACCGCCTGCGGTCCCTTCTCGAGCAGCCGGCGGTGCTGCTTCTCGAACGTCGCGATGCCGCCGAGACCGCATCCGATCACCACACCGACCCGGGCGCCGTCCCAGGTCTTCGGGTCGAGTCCGCTGTCCGCGACGGCCTCACGGGCGGCCACGATCGCCAGCTGGATGAAGCGGTCGTGCATCAGCGCGCTGCGCGGCCCGACGTCCCGGGCCGGCTGGAGATCCGGCACCGTGCAGGAGATGTCGATCGGCAGGCCGTCGAGGACCGGGTTCCTCGTGGCCCTCGACCGGCCCTCGCACACGCTCCGCCAGGACACGTCCGTGCCGATCCCGGCGGCGGTGACCAGGCCGAGGCCGGTGACGGCGATACCGGGGCCCGGCGTCAAGGCGTCACCCCGAGACGGCCCTCCACGAGTTCGGCCAGGTGGCCGAACGTGTCGGTCCGGTTCACCGCGTCATCGGCGAGCTCCATGTCGAGCTCGGTCTGGAGCACGAGCAGCAGTTCGACGAGAAACAGCGAATCCAGATCGAGTTCCTCGAATGTGGCATCCGGCCTGATCTTCTCGCGCTCCACGGCGAAGTGAGTGACGAGCAGGTCGACGAGCTTCTCGTAAGTAGCGCTCATGAAGGTGATCTGCCTCTCTGCTGAGTTGACCGGATCACTGTGCGGCCGTCAGAACGCGCGGCTGCGCGCCGGCAGTCGGCCACATGGCACGGACAGTGAATCGGCGGCTGCCGCACACTCTCGCGCCGCTCGCTTACCGTTCGCTGACCGATTTCTGACTTGGTCTCCGGTCAGAAATCGGTCAGCGAGCGGTAAGCGAGGGCCGCGAGACTCCTGCCAGTCGAGGCCGTCCGGCCGCACCGTTCTCGCGAGGAGTCACGCCTTGGTCGTCTGCCACCGTGCTCACCCGCCCCGCCGCGGCGCCGTCCGGACCGGAGCCGGACGATGAGCCGGGCGGCCGTACTCGCCGGCCTCGGCAGTCACCTGCCGCCCCGGCTCGTGACCAACGAAGAACTGGTGAGCCGGCTCGACACCTCCGACGAGTGGATCCGCACCCGCACCGGGATCCGGCAGCGCCACGTCGCCACCGACGGGCTGCTCACCTCGGACCTGGCCGCCGGAGCCGGGGCCCTCGCCCTGAAGTCGGCGGGTCTTTCGCGGGCGGACGCCGTGCTCCTGGCCACGACCACCCCGGACCGCCCCTGCCCGGCCACCGCTCCCCTGGTGGCCGAGAAGCTGGGCCTCGGGCACATACCGGCCTTCGACGTCTCGGCGGTGTGCACCGGATTCCTCTACGCACTCGCCACGGCATCGGGTCTCATCGCCGCCGGCACGGTCGACACCGTGCTGGTCATCGGGGCGGAGACGTTCACGCGGATTCTCGACCCGGCCGAGCGCACCACATCGGTCGTCTTCGGCGACGGGGCCGGCGCGGTCCTGGTGCGCGCGGGCGACCCGGCGGAGCCCGGCGCCCTGGGGCCTCTCGTACTCGGCAGCGACGGGAGCGGCCAGGATCTGATCACCGTGCCGCGC
>KL568568.1:67967-73233 GCA_000715605.1 Streptomyces speibonae
ATCAGAGATGTGTATAAGAGACAGATGCAGGGCAAGAAGGTCTTCCGGCTCGCCGTCCAGCGGATGGCGGAGAGCATCCGGGCCGCCCTCGACCAGGCAGGGTGGCGCATCGAGGACGTGGACCGGTTCGTCGGCCACCAGGCCAACCACCGCATCCTGCTGCGGCTGGCCGACGAGATCGGACTTCCCCGGGAGCGCGGCTACAACCACATCGCCGAAGTGGGCAACACCGCGGCGGCCTCCCTGCCGCTGGCTCTGGACCACGCACACGCCGAGGGCGCGCTGCGCCCCGGCGACCGCGTGCTGCTGGCCGCCTTCGGCGGCGGGCTCACCTGGGGAGCCACCACGCTCATCTGGCCCGGCATCGACCGGGTCTGACGCCGGCGGGAGCCGGCACCCGAGCCAAGCCATCGCAGGATCCAATCAAGGACGGTCATGACCTCTCGGGAACTGATCACCGATTACATCGTCGATGTCTGGATGGACGGCGACGCCGAAGGCCTGGAGCCGGAAACCCCGATCGCGGAACTGAACATCATCGATTCCGTGGGCGTTTTCGATCTCGTTCACCACCTGCAGAGCACCTTGCGGATCAGTATTCCGGTGCAGGAGATATCGCTGAAGAACTTCCGGTCCGTCAACGCGATCGCCGAGCTGGTCGACCGTCTGCAGGAGAGCCAAGGGGGAAACGCCGCATGACATACCGCACGGACGACGCGCTCGACCTCGCACACCTGCACGAGCAGATCGTGCGGATCATCGCGGACCGCTCGGGTTACGACACGTCCTTCCTGCTGCCGGACAGTCACTTCGAGGCGGAACTCGGCATTGACTCCGTCATCCTGCGATCCATTCTGGAAACGGTGCGCGAGCGCTTCCGCATCGATGACGACAGCCTTCTCGCCGAGCCCGCCACGGTCGGTGAACTCGTCGGCGCGGTCGGCAGCGCCCTGGGCCTGCCGGACGCCGCTGCGGGCCTCCGGCAGGACGCCGTGGCCACAGCGGCGACGGGTGCGCCGTCCGAGGACCCGGTTCTCGAGGCCGTGCTCACCGCCGCCGTGCGCCAGACCGGTTACCGCGGCGACCAGTTGGACCCGGACGCCGACCTGGAGAGCTCACTCGGCATCGACTCGGTGGTGCTCGCCTCCATCACGGCCGAGGCCGCGGGGGCGCTCGGCCTGCGCGGGACGGCGCTCGGTCCGGTGGAGGCCACCACGCTGCGCGACGTCACCGCCGCGCTGGCCTCCCGCCGCGCGCCGTCCGCCGCCGGTCCGCCCGTGCCGGGCGCCGACAGCGACACCTGGGACCCCCGCTCGGCCAAGGACTTCGTCGAGCAGCGCGACCGGGACATCTTCGCCAAGACCCGCAGCTTCCGTTCCTACCTGCGGGGGCGGGAGCGGGAGCAGCTGTACTGGTACGGCATGCCGCTGCGCTCCCGGTGCACCAACCGCGCCGTGATCTACGACGAACAGGCCGGCCGGGAACGCGAGTTCCTCATGTTCGCCTCCAACAACTACCTGGGGCTCGCCAATCACCCGCGGGTCGTCGAGGCGGTCTGCGACGCCACCCGCACCTACGGGGCCACGCACACCGGTTCGCGCTTCATCGGCGGCACCAACACGCTGCACAAGGAACTGGAGCGACGGCTCGCGGCCTTCAAGCAGCGCTCCGCCTGCATCGTCTTCCCCGGTGGTTACGCGGCGAACCTGGGCACGGTCTCCGCCCTGGTCAAGAGCTACGACACACTCGTGGTCGACAAGCTCAACCACATGAGCATCGTCGACGGCGGCCGGCTGTCGGGGGCCGGCCGCAAGATCTACCGGCACAACGACATGGCGGACCTGGAACGGATCCTCGCGCGCACCGCCGAGCAGTCCGACGGGGGCAGCCTCATCGTCGCCGACGGCGTGTTCAGCATGCACGGCGACATCTGCGACCTGCCCGAGATCGTCCGGCTCGCCAAGACGTACGGCTCCCGTGTCCTGATCGACGACGCGCACTCCACCGGTGTCCTCGGCGCGCGCGGCTCCGGCACCTCCGAGCACTTCGGTCTCAAGGGCGAGGTCGACCTCGAACTCGGCACGATGAGCAAGGCGCTGGCGGGAATGGGCGGCTTCGTCGTCGGTGACGAGGACGTGATCGAGTACCTGCGCCACTACGCGAACTCCTACGTCTTCGCGGCGAACATCCCGGCGGGGGTCGCGGCGGGTCTCCTCGCCTCCCTGGACGTCATCGAGGCCGAGCCCGAGCGGCTGAAGCGGCTGTGGGTCAACATCGACGTGCTGCGCGGCAACCTGCTGGACGCCGGGTTCGACCTGGAGCGCTCGCAGAGCGCGATCCTGCCGGTCGTCATCGGTGACGAACGCAAGGCGATGGAGATGGGGCGCGCGGTCCGCGCCCGCGGCCTGTTCTGCCAGACCGTCGTCCACCCGGGCGTGTCCCTCGGCGACGCGCGGCTGAGGATCAGCGTCACCTGTGAACACACCCGGCGGGACCTGGACCTGGCCACCGAGATCTTCACCGCCGCCGCCCGCGAGACCGGTGTCCTGCCGGGGGCGCGATGAGCACGCCCGCCTCACGCGGCACGGGGCCGACGCCCCCGGTCGCCCTCCGTCTGCCGCCGCGCGAGAGCACCGCGGCGGATGCGCGCCCTGCCTTCGTGGGACCGGACGGTGCCACGTACGGCGAGGTCCGTTCCCAGGTGGACGCCATCGCGTCCCGGCTGGTGGACACGCTGGAGGTCCGCATCGGTGACCGCATCGCCATCTGGATGGACAAGCATCCGTGCTACGCCGAGACCATCCTGGCCGCCCTCCAGGCCGGCTGCGCCTACGTCCCGCTCGACGGCGGACAGCCCGCCGGCCGGGCGTCGGCCGTTCTCGCCGACGCCGAGCCCGTGGCGCTGTTCACCGACCGGGCCCACCTGGACCTGCTCGGCCGGGAGCCGTTGCCGGCCTCGCTCCGGGTGGTCGTGGCGCGTGGCGAGAACCTGCCCGACACGGTCGGCGGCGTCCCGGTGCGTCCCTGGGACGACTTCGTGCGGGCGGCCGCGGGCCGGGTCACCCTCATGCCCGCCCTGGGCCCGGGCCATCTGGCCGCCCTGCTGTACACCTCCGGTTCCACCGGCACCCCCAAGGGGGTGCAGATCTCACACGGCAACCTCGCCGGATTCGTGAGCTGGGCCCGCGCGGAGTTCGGCATCGGCCCCGGGGACGTGCTGTCCAACCACGCCTCCTTCAACTTCGATCTGAGCACCTTCGACCTGTTCGTCGCGCTCACTTCGGGTGCCGCGCTCTGGATCGTGCCGGATGACGAGGCGAAGGACGTGACAGCACTGGCGCGGGGAATCCGGGAGCACGCGGTGAGCGTCTGGTACTCGGTCCCCTCGGCGCTCGGCCTGCTCGTCTCCTCGGGCGCGCTCACCGCCGACGGGGCCAAGAGCCTGCGCCACGTGCTGTTCGCCGGCGAGGTGTTCCCGATGCCGCGCCTGCGCGCCCTGGCCGGCCTGCTGCCCGAGGGCACCACCCTGTACAACCTCTACGGTCCGACCGAGACCAATGTGTGCACGTTCCACCGAGTCCGCCCCGAGGACCTGGACCGCACGGCCCCCGTGCCCATCGGCGGTCCCGTCGACGGCGCCCTGCTGACCGTCCTCGACGAGCAGGGCCGCACCGTGACGGAGCCCGGCACGATCGGTGAACTCGTCGTGGGCGGCGACTGCGTCACGCCGGGGTACTGGCGGCGCGCCGGGGACCCGGCGGCCGCACTGCACTGCCAGGGTCTGCACCCCACCGGCGACCTCGTCTCCTACGACGAGGACGGACTGCTCGTCTACCGCGGCCGCAAGGACCGCATGGTCAAGATCTCCGGCTACCGGGTGGAACTCGGTGAGATCGAGGCGGCCGTGCAGCGGCACCCGTCGGTGGCCGAGGCGGCGGTCCGCTTCTGTGAAGGTCCGGGCGGTGGACGTCTCACGCTCTACTACACGCTCCGCGAGGGCGCCGAGGCGCCGGGCCTGATCCAGCTCAAACGCCACTGTGCGGCGCTGCTGCCCACCTACATGGTCCCGCATGCCGCGCAGCGCCTCGCCACGATGCCGCACAACGCCAACGGAAAGGTCGATCACCGCCGGCTCGACGGGGCCCCGCCCCCGCCCTCCGCGGGGACCACCCGCGCCGGCCGGCCGGCGGCGAGGGAAGGGGGAAGACCGTGAAACCGACGCCGAGCGGCGCGGCACGTCCGGACGGCGACGCGCAGACGGTGGCCGCTCTGCTGCGGCGACGGCTGGACGAGCGGCCCGACGCGGTCGCCTACCGCTTCCTCGAGGACGGCGCGGGCACCAGCACATCACTGACCTACCGCGAACTCGACGCACGGGCACGGGCCGTCGCGGCCCATCTCCAGGACAGGAAGCTCGCCGGTCAGCCCGTGATCTTGTCGCACCCACCGGGCCTCGACTACATCGCGGCGTTCTTCGGCTGCCTGTACGCCGGCGCCCTGGCCGTCCCCGCCTACCCGCCGGACCGTACCGGAGCAGGCCGTACGGCCACCCGGCTGGCCGCCGTCGTCCGCGACTCCGGCGCCCGGCACGCCCTCACCACGCGCGCGGTCCTGGATGCCGTACGGACCGGGCAGGCGGAACCGCGCGCCACGGGGCTCGCGGGGCTGGAGTGGACCGCGAGCGAGGAACTGTCGCCGGAGCTCGCCGGCGCCTGGCGGGAACCCGACGCCACCGCCGGGACCCTGGCCTTCCTCCAGTACACCTCCGGCTCGACCTCGACACCCAAAGGCGTCATGGTCAGCAACGGAAACCTGCTGCACAACCTGCGGGCGATGCACTCCTGGCTCGAACACGGTGCGGACGCGCAACTGGTGTCCTGGCTGCCGCCGTACCACGACATGGGGCTCATCGGTGCCATCCTGCACCCGATGTACGGCGGATTCCCCGCCCACCTCATGGCGCCGAGGACGTTCGTCCAGCGGCCCCTGTTGTGGTTGGAGACGCTCTCCGCCACCGGCGCGACGCTCGGGGCCGCCCCCAACTTCGGCTACGAGCAGTGTCTGCGCCGGGTCACCCCCGAGCAGCGGGACGCCCTGGACCTGAGCAACTGGCGGCTCGCCCTCAACGGAGCCGAGCCGGTGCGGGCGAGCACCCTCGACCGGTTCGCCGAGTACTTCGCCCCGGCTGGCTTCGCCCGCACGGCGTTCATGCCCTGCTACGGGCTCGCCGAGTCCACTCTCATGGCGACCGGCGTCCGCCCGCGGG
>KL568568.1:73465-74553 GCA_000715605.1 Streptomyces speibonae
GGAGGCGGGCGTCGCCGAGCCGGCCGGACCCGACACGGCACGCGCCCGCCGGGTCGTGGACTGCGGTTCGCCCGTCCCGGGCGTCGAGGTGGCCGTCGTGGCCCCTCGGACCCGGCGGCGCCTCGGCGCGGACGCGATCGGCGAGGTCTGGCTCGCGGGACCCAGCGTGGCGCAGGGCTACTGGGGCCGGCCGGACGCCGGTGCGGACACGTTCGGGGCGACGATCGCGGGCGAGCGGGGCACCCGCTGGCTGCGCACCGGCGACCTCGGCTTCCTGCGGGACGGCCGGCTGCATCTGACCGGCCGCATCAAGGAGATCGTCGTCGTCCAGGGCCGGAACTTCGCCCCGCACGACATCGAACTCACCGCCGAGAGGGCCAGTCGGGCCGTGCGGCCCGGCAACGGCGCGGCCTTCGGCATCCCCGCCCCGGACGGCGAACAGCTCTGCCTCGTCCACGAGCTGGGCGGCCCCGGCGCAGGGGACCCCGGTGCCGTACTGGCCGCGCTGCGCGGCGCGTTGGCCGAGGAGCACGAGATCGCGCCGCACACCGTCGCCCTGGTCCGGCACTCCGCCGTACCGAAGACGACGAGCGGCAAGACCCAGCGCCGGAGCGTGCGTGCCGCCCTGCTCGCCTTGGAACTGCCCGTGGTGGCGGCGAGCGTGGTGCGCGCCACGGACCCGGCCCCCGAAACCGGGGCCGGGGACCGGGTGGACCTCGACGGGCTGACGCCCGGCGAGAGCCGTGCCCGGGTCGCCGGCGCGGTGGCCCGTGCCCTCACCGAAGCCGCCGGGCGGACGGTCACGGTCGCCGATGCGGGCAGTTCCCGGCCGCTGGCCGAGCTCGGCCTCGACTATCCGCGGCTCCTCGACGCGGTGGGCACCCTCGAAGCGCGGCTCGGCATCCGCGTTCCGGTCGGTGAACTTCTGGTGCGCCCGCAGGCCGCCCGGCTCGTCGAACTCTGCCTCGGCGAGAACGCGGAGCCCGCTGGGCGCGCAGAAAGCCCGGAGCGCGCAGAGAGCACAGAAAGCACGGAAAGCACGGAGAGCACGGAGAAGGCCGTGCCCGCGGCGGGCACCGGCCACTCGG
>KL568568.1:74695-77522 GCA_000715605.1 Streptomyces speibonae
GGGCTGCCGGCCTCCGTCGTCGACGTCACGCGTCCGTTCGCCTCGCTGGGGCTGGGCTCCAGGCAGGCGGTGGCCCTGGGCGCCGAACTCGGCGATCTGCTCGGCCAGGAGATGCCCGCCGCCACCGTCTTCGACCACCCGACCATCCGGGCCGTGGCGGACCGCTTCGGCTCCGGGGGCGCGGAACCGACACCGGCCCCCGACACGGCCGCCCCCACCCCGGCGCACGGCGAACCCGTCGCGGTGGTCGGCATGGGCTGCCGGCTGCCGGGAGCGCCGGACGTGGACAGCTACTGGCGGCTGCTCCTCGACGGCAGGGACGCCGTGGGAGAGGTCCCGCCGGGCCGCTGGGACACCACGGGGGTGGCCGCACCGCGGCACGGCGGGTTCCTCGGCCGGGCCGACGAGTTCGACGCGGGCCTGTTCGGGATCTCCGCCCGCGAGGCGCACCGGATGGACCCGCAGCAGCGCCTGCTCCTGGAGACCGCCTGGCAGACCTTCGAGGACGCCGGAGCGCCGCCGTCCCGGTTCGCCGGCAGCCGCACCGGGGTCTTCGTCGGCATCAGCAGCCAGGACTACGCGCAGTTGCAGATGCCGCGACTCGACAGCGCCGACGTGCACGCGGCGACCGGCACCGCGCAGTCGGTCGCCGCGAACCGGCTCTCGTACGTCTTCGACCTGCGCGGCCCGAGCCTCGCCGTGGACACGGCGTGCTCCTCGTCGCTGGTCGCGGTGCACATGGCCTGCCGGGCCCTGCGGGAAGGCGAGTGCTCCGTCGCGCTGGCCGGCGGGGTCAACCTGATGCTGGCTCCCGGCCTGTCCGTGGCCCTCGCGGCCGGTGGCATGCTCAGCCCCGGCGGCCGCTGCCGCACCTTCGACGACGGTGCCGACGGATACGTACGAGGGGAGGGCGCCGGGCTCGTCCTGCTCAAGCCGCTGTCCGCCGCCCTCGCCGACGGCGACCGCATCCACGCCGTCATCCGGGGCTCCGCGGTCGGCCACGGCGGCCGCGGCAACGGCCTGACCGCGCCCAGGAGTTCCGCCCAGCGGCAGGTCATGGCGGAGGCGCTGGCGCGGTCCGGGCTGCGCGCCGGCCAGATCGACTACGTCGAGGCGCACGGAACCGGCACCTCGCTCGGTGACCCCGTCGAGTGGGAGGCGCTGACCGGCGTGTACGGCCGCGGCCGGTCCGCGGACCGGCCCTGTCAGGTCGGCTCGGCCAAGACCAACATCGGGCACCTGGAGGCGGCCGCCGGGATCGCCGGACTGATCAAGGCCGCCCTCGTCGTCCGGGACCGCGAGGTGCCGCCCCTGCTGCACCTCGACCGGCCCAGTCACCGTCTGGACTGGGAGGGTTCCGGTCTGGCCGTACCCACCCGCCGGCGTGCCCTGTCCGCCGGCGGCACGGCCCGCGCCGCCGTCAGCTCGTTCGGGTTCGGCGGCGCCAACGCCCATCTGGTCCTCGAAGCTCCGCCCGCCCCCCTACGGGAGGAGACCCTCACCGTGACGAACCCCCGTGCGGTGCACGCACTGTGCCTGTCGGCCCACACGCCGACCGCCCTGACCACCCTCGCCCGCTCGTGGCGCACCCACCTCGCCGCGCACCCGGACGTTCCCGTGGCGGACCTGTGCCGCGCCGCCAACACCGGGCGGGCCCATCTGCCGCACCGGGCCGTGCTGACGGCCGGCTCGAACGCCGACTTCGACACGGCCCTCGACGCGCTGATACGGGACGAACCCGCGCCATCGGTCCTGCGGGGCAACGCGGCCACCGGGCCCACGCCCCGCATCGCGTTCCTCTTCAGCGGCCAGGGCACCCAGTACACCGGCATGGGCAAGGACCTGTACGAGGCCCACCCGGGCTTCGCGGCCTCCCTGGACCGGGCCCGCGAAGTGCTGCGCCCCCACCTCGGCATCCCCCTGCTCGACCTGCTCTTCGACCCGGAGCACGAGGACGCGTTGCGCGGCACACGCGACTGCCAGCCCGCACTGGTCGCGTTCGAGGTCGCCCTGGCCCGGCTCTGGACCGACCTGGGCGTGCGCCCGACGGCGGTGCTCGGCCACAGCGTCGGCGCGCTGGGGGCGGCCTGCGCGGCGGGCGCGTTGTCCTTCGAGGACGCCCTCACCCTGGCCGTGGAGCGGGGCCGGCTCATGGACGAGCAGCCGGGGGACGGCGCGATGATCTCGTGCGTCGGTGACCCCGAGGCCGTCCGGGCGGTCGCCGCGGGCTTCGCCTCGGTCGCGGTCGCGGCCGTCAACACCCCCGACCACCTGGTGCTCTCGGGAGCCGCCGAGGACATCGGCCCGGTGCGCGAGCTGCTGACGGACCGCGGTGTCGCGGTGCGCCCGCTCGCCGTCTCGCACGCCTTCCACTCCCCGCTGATGGCCGCGGCGGCGGCACCACTGCGCGAGGCCGCGGGCCGGATCGGCTTCACCACGCCGCGCATCGCGTGGATCTCCGACCTGACCGGCGGGCCGGCGGAGCACGTGAACGCCGACTACTGGGTGGAGCACATGCTCTCCACCGTGCGGTTCGCGGACGGTTTCGCCGAGCTGCGCCGGCGGGGATGCGATGCCTTCGTCGAGATCGGCCCGCACCCGACGCTCCTCAACCTGTGCCGGAGCACGGTCGCTCGGCAGGGCGGAGCCGACGGCGAGCCCGGCAGGCTGCTGTGGCTGCCCTCGCTGAGCAGGAAGGGCGGCGGCCGGCGGACCTTCCTGCAGTCGCTCGGCCGGCTGCACTGCGCCGGCGGCGAGGTCGACTGGTCCGGCCTCGACGGGCGGGCGACCGCCGCCCGGGTCCCGGTTCCGCACCTGCCCATGGAGC
>KL568568.1:77760-85023 GCA_000715605.1 Streptomyces speibonae
CCGGGGAACCGGCGACCGCTTCCGCCCCCGGTACGGCAGCGGGCGCGGCCCCCGGCCCCGCGACGACGCCGGTGCCCGCGGGTCCTCCGGCTCCCGCGCCGGGTGCCCCCTACCCGGTGCCGGGTGCGCCGTTCGCCCCATGGGGCCCCTACCTCGTGTGGGACGGCGTCCGCTATGTGCTGCCCGGCATGCCCTACGTCCCGGCGCCGCCCGCCCCCTTCGCCCACCCCGGCGCGTGGCCGACGCCACCCGCCCACCCGGCCGGCCCTCAGGCCGCCGCACCGGGCTTCGCGCCCCTGCCGGACGCCCACGGTGTGCCGACGGGGTCTCCTTACGGCGACGGCACACCGGAGGGGGGATTCCTGCCGTTCGTCCGCGAATGTGTCGCGCTGGTGTCCGGGTTCCCCGTGGAGCGGCTGGCGCCGTATGCGAGGCTCGGTGCGGACCTGGGCCTCGACTCGCTGATGCAGACCGATCTCCGGCGTCGCATCACCGCCCGGTTCCCCCGCGAGGCCGAGCGGTTGCGGCACGGGCTGCCCGAGGATCCGACGGTCCAGGACGTGGCCGACCGCCTCGCCGGGCGCAGCACGCCCGCGCGGCCCGTCGCCCCGCCACCGGACCCGGTGCCGCCGGCCGCCGTACGACCGCCCGAACCGGTCCCGGTGCGGCCGGAGTACGCCTTCGAGGAGTGGCCCGAGTACGCCGCGCATCTCGAGCGCCTGCGGCGGGTCGGCAGTGGTCCCCGCAACCCGTACGGTCGCGTCCACGAGGGGTTCAACGGCGCCGTCGCGAAGGTCGGCGGACAGCAGGTCGTCAACTTCGCGTCGTTCAACTACCTCGGTCTCTCCCACCATCCGCGGGTCAGGGAGGCGGCCCGGGCGGCCATCGACCGCTACGGCACCTCCAGTTCGGCGACCCCGCTGCTGTTCGGCGAGACCCCGCTCCACCACGAACTGCAAGCGGAGATCGCCTCGTTCCTCGGCACCGAGGACGCGATCGTGTTCGCCGGCGGCCACGCCACCAACGTCGCCACGGTCGGCCACCTGTTCGGCCCCGAGGACCTGATCGTGCACGACGAGTGGATACACGACAGCACGGTGCGCGGTGCGATCCTGTCCGGCGCCCGCCGCCGCCCCTTCCCGCACAACGACTGGGAGGCCCTGGACCGGATCCTGTCCACGGCCCGCGGTGGCCACCGCCGCGCGCTCGTCGTGCTCGAGGGCGCCTACAGCCAGGACGGCGACATTCCCGAACTGCCGCGCTTCATCGAGGTGAAGCGGCGCCACCAGGCCCTGCTGATGATCGACGAGGCGCACTCGCTGGGCGTGCTCGGCCGCACCGGCCGGGGGATCGGCGAGCACTGGGGCACCGACCCCGCCGACGTCGAGTTGTGGATGGGCACGCTCAGCAAGGCCATCGGCAGCCTCGGTGGATACATCGCGGGCCGTGCCCCGCTCGTCGACTACCTCAAGTACACCGCGCCGCTGCACATCTTCAGTACGGGCATCGCCCCGGCCGGCGCGGCGGCGGCGCTGGAGGCGATCCGTGTCCTGCGCGACGAACCGGAGCGCGTGGCGCGGGTGCGGGAACTCGCCGAGTTCTTCCGCACCCGGGCCCGCGCGCGCGGCCTGGACGTCGGAGTGTCCCGCGCCTCCGCGGTGATCCCGGTGATCACCGGGGACTGGGAGAGGACCATCGAGCTGTCCAACACCCTCCTGGGCAAGGGCGTGAACGTGATGCCCATCGGCTACCCGGCCGTCCCCCGCGACCGGTGCCGCCTGCGTTTCTTCGTGAACGTCGAGCACAGCGAAGCCGACCTCGAACACTCCCTCGACCTTCTGGTGTGATCCATGACCTCGCACAGCAACGAGCCCATGCCCGCCACGGCCCCCGATGCGCCGCCCCCGGCCGGCCACGCGCCCGACGTCCTCGTCACCGGAGCCGGCGGGTTCCTCGGCCGGCATCTGGTCCGCGGGCTGGCCGAGCGGGGACACCGCGTCCGCGTCCTCGCCCGTCCCGGCAGCGACCGGTCGCCCTTCGCCGACACGGCCGACGACGTCGTCACCGGATCACTGGAGGACCGCGAGAGCCTGCGCCGGGCCGCCGCCGGTGTCACCCACGTCTACAACTGCGCCGGCGTGTCGGCGGACTGGGGGCCCTGGGAGGAGTTCCGCCGCGCCAACGTGGACGGTCCGCGCAACGTCGTGGAAGCCGCCCACCACGCCGGCTCGGTGGCCCGTGTGCTGCACGTCAGCACCACCGACGTGTACGGCTACCCCAAGGAACCCTGCGACGAGAGCCGGCCCCCGCGCGACATCGGGCTGCCGTACAACCGCAGCAAGGTCCTCGGCGAGCGCGCGGTCCAGCAGGCGTCCGAGGCCACCGGGGTGCCGGTGACGATCGTCCGGCCGGTGTCCGTCTACGGGCCCGCCAGCAAGGACTTCGTCATCGAGATCGGCGGTCTGCTGCGGCAGAACCAGATGATCTACATCAGGAAGGGCGAGGTGCCCGCCGGTCTGCTCTACGTGGACAACGCGGTCGACGCGATGATCGCGGCCGCGGGTTCGGAGCGCACCGTGGGCCGCGCCTACAACCTGCGCGACCCGGACCGCACCACCTGGCGCGAGTACATCGAGGCACTCGCCGAGGGCATGGGCACCGGCACCCCGAAGCTGAGCCTGCCGACACCGCTGGCCACCGCTCTCGCGGTCTGCTCCGAAGGGCTGTACAAAGCGCTGCGCGTCACGTCGAGGCCGGTGCTGACCCGGCACGCCGTCCACCTCTTCGACCGCGACCAGTCGTACGGGATCCACCGCGCCCAGGAGGACTTCGGGTTCAAGAGCGAGGTGGACTTCGCGGAAGGCATGCGCCGCACCCTCGCGTGGCTCGACTCGGACGAGGGGCACCGTCATGTCGCCCGGTGACCCGCTCACCCGGCGAGGCGGCTGGTTCCCCGAACCCGCCTCCGCCGGTGCGGACCGCGAGCGCACGGCCACGGGCCCGTACCTGGTGTGCCTGCCCTATGCGGGCGGCACCGCGTCGGTCTACCGCGACTGGCAGCGGGAGCTGGCGGGCCTCGGCTGGCCCGGCCGGGTGGTCCCCGTGCTGCTGCCGGGCCGCGGGCCGCGCCTGCACGAGGCGGCGTACACCGCGATACGGCCGCTCGCGGAGGCCCTCGCCCAGGCCCTGATCACCCGCGGGTTCACCTCGGACTACGCCCTGTTCGGTCACAGCATGGGAGCCCTGCTCGCCTACGAGGTGGCCCGTGCGCTGACCCTCGCCGGGGAGCGCGAGCCCCGGCACCTGTTCGTGTCCGGCAGCCGGGCGCCGCACCTCTACGGAGACCGCACGGATCACACCCTGAGCGACGACGAGCTGTTCCGGCTGGTCGACGACCTCGGCGGGCTCGGCCCCGAACCCTCCGTCGGCAGCGCCTACTTCACCCGCCGGCTGCCCGCGCTCCGGGCGGACCTGCGCGCCTGCGACGAGTACCGCTGGCGCCCGTCCACCCCGTTGTCGTGCCCGGTGACGGCCTTCTCCGGCGCCGGCGACCGGCTGGCCCCGGAGTCCGCGGTGGAGTCCTGGCGCCCCTACACCGCCGGCTCCTTCCTCCGCCGCCACCTGGAGGGGGGCCACTTCTTCCTCAACGGTCCCGCGCGCTCCCGGCTGCTGCGCGAGGTGCGGGCCCAGCTCGGCACACCCCGCTCCGGCCCCGGCGACGACACACGGCCCCTCTTACCGGCAAGGAACGCAGCATGGACATACTGAGTCTCGCCCGGACCCTCCGCACCCGTGTGGAGGACCCGCTCACCGACATCCTCACGGCGGCCAAGCTCCTGGGCAATCCACGCATGCCGCTGCTGCTCGCGCTGTCGAAGGGAGTCATCGAGCCCGTCTACCGGGTGTCCTTCCTGGCCGCCGCCTCCGGCTCCGGGGTGCTCGCCTGCCTCGCCTACCGGCCCTGCGACGTGGCCTCGCTGGCCGACCGCCTGGGCGTCCCGGCCGAGGACCGGGACCGCCTGCGCGCCTGGCTCGACCTGGGAGTACGGCTGGGCGATCTCAGCGTCACCGTGGAAGGCTGCTACCAGCCGGCCAGCATCCCGGCCAGGGCCCTGGCCGAGCCCGGGAACGACGCGATCGCGGCCATGCTCGAGGAGGTCGCCCGCTTCCACGTGCCCGCGCTCCTCGACGGCCCCGCCATGCTGCGCGACGGCCGGCGGTTCACCCTCGGGGACCAGGACGGTGCCGTCATCGCACGGTCCACCCGCGTCGTGCAGCCCTTCGTCGAGGAGGCGGTCTCGCGGACCCTCGGCCGCGGCCGCGAGCTGCGGCTGCTGGAGGTCGGCTGCGGCAGCGGCGTCCACGTGCGGTACGCGGCGGAGCTGAACCCGCGGCTGACCGCCGTCGCGATCGACCTGCAGAAGGAGGTCGCCGACCAGGCGGCCGAGAACATGGCCGCCTGGGGACTCGCGGACCGCGTGGAGACCCGGCAGGGCGATCTGCGCACCCTCGCACTGGAGCCCCAGTTCGATCTTGTGACGATGCACAACAACATCTACTACTTCCCCGTGGCCGAGCGCGTCGAGGTGCTCCGCAGGGTCCGCTCGCTGCTCGCCCCGAACGGGAAGCTGCTGCTCACCACCGGCTGCCAGGGCGGCAACATCGCTCTGGAGGTGCTGAACCTCTGGTTCACCAACGCCGACTTCGGCGGCCCCCTGCCCCGCGAGGCCGAACTCGCCGACCAGATGGAGCGGGCCGGCTTCGTCGACGTGGAGGCAACCCGGATCGTCCCGGGTGAGCAGTTCTGGTCCTTCGTGGGCACCAGCGTCCGCCCCGTGCGGTCCTGACCGCCCGTACAGCGGGCGGCCCGTCTCCCGGGGCCGCCGACGGCAGCCGGCCATCCGCCACACCCGGTCCTCCCCGACCGCCTCACATCCTTAGGGCACCCACCATGACCATCCACGCGCCCGGCACCGACTCCGTAACCTGGTCCGACCACCTCGTCCGCCTCGGCTCCGCACCCGGCGCCGACCCCGCGGTCCTCGGTGGCAAGGCGGCCCGGCTCGCCGACCTCGTGGCCGCCGGACTTCCGGTGCCGCCGGCCTTCTGCCTCACCACGACATTCTTCGACGCCTTCCTGGACGCGACCGACCTGGCCCGCGAGCTGCCCGGCCTGGACAGCCGCACCGCCCGTGAGCGGGTGCTCGCCACGGCGATGCCGGCCCCGATGGCCGAGGCCGTGCGCGCCGCGTACGCCGCGCTGGGGCGCCCCCGCGTGGCCGTGCGTTCGTCCGCCCTGAAGGAGGACTCCGCGACCCAGTCCTTCGCCGGCCAGCACGACACCGTTCTGGACGTGGCGGGCGAGGAGGACCTCCTGGACGCGATCCTGCGGTGCTGGGCGTCGCTCTGGTCCGACCGGGCCGCCGCCTACCGCCAGGAGGGAGAACCGCCGGGCTCCATCGCGGTGGTGGTGCAGGAGATGGTGAACACCGACGTGAGCGGGGTCCTGTTCACGGTCGACCCGGTCGGCGCGCGACCGCACCGGATCGTCGTCGAGGCGTGCGTCGGCCTCGGCGAAGGCCTGGTCGCGGGCCGTGTCTCCAGTGACTACTTCATCGTGGACGACCGCAGCCTGGAGGTCGTCGAGGAACAGGTGCGCCACAAGGTCACCAAGTGCGCCCCGCTCGCCCCCGGCCGCATCGGCGTGACCAAGGTCGAGGGCACGGCACGCACCGCGCCGTGCCTGACCCACGACCAGCTCGCCGAACTGGCGCGCCTGGCGCTGCGGGTGCGCGACCACTACGGCTGCGAGCAGGACATCGAGTGGGGCCTGCGCGACGGCGCCTTCCATCTGTTCCAGACCCGCCCCGTCACCACACGTCCGGCGGCCGAGCCGACCGTGCCGAGCCCGTACGTCTCACCACAGCCCGAGCACATCGAGCAGGGCACCCTGTGGTCGCGCATGGACATCGGCGAGATCTTCGTCGGCCTCATGACACCGCTGGGACTGAGCTTCGCGAAGTACTACCAGCAGCACGTCCACCTGGACTGCACCTCCGCGCTCGGCGTGCGCACCACGGGGGACCCCGACCTGCCCATGGGGTACGTCCAGGGGCACGTCTACCTCAACATCTCCTACAGCGCGTACGCGATGCAGCAGGCGCTGCCCACCCGCGACCAGCGCCGGTTCACCGACCGTTTCGTGAGCGAGGACGTCGACACCACCCACTACGAGAACCCGTTCGGCACCTTTCCCTCCGGCATCCCGGACGCCCTGTCCGTCGCCTTCTGGGTCCGCACCACCGCCAACGAGATGGCACGGGCGGTGCCCCGGTCCAAGGAGATGGCCGACTCCCGGCTGTACGAGTTCGACCGGGCCCGCGGCCTGGACCTGACGCGGATGCCGCGCAGGGAACTGCACGCCGAACTCGACCGGCGGCTGAGCTACTTCCACGACATGCACGTGGGCTACATGCCGTACTACATCAACGCGTTCGGCTTCTACGGGGTGCTTGCCGAGCTGTGTTCGCGCTGGCTCGGCGAGGACGGCGCCAACCTGCAGAACCGCGTCAAGACGGACATGTCGAATCTGCGGACCGTCGGCTGCGCCAAGGAGATCTGGGCCATCGCGCAGGCCGCCAAGGAGCGGCCGGACGTGCTGAGGATCATCCAGGAGGAACCGCTGGACGCCGTCGCGGGCGCCCTGCGCGCGGACGAGGAGGGGCTCGCCTTCTGGGAACGGCACATGGAACCCTTCCTGCGCGCCAACGGCACCCGGGGCCCGCAGGAGATGGAGCTGTCCCACCCGCGTTGGGTGGACGACCCCTCGTACCTGTTCCAGATGACCCGGCGCTACGCGGCCGACGGCTTCTCGGCCGACGACATCCTGCAACGCGGCAGCAGCCACCACGACGACTCCCGTGCCGCCCTGGACCGTCTCCCGCTCCCGAAGCGGAAGGCGCTGCAGGGCGTCATCTCCCTGTACGAGGGGACGAGCGAACTGCGCGAGACCACCCGGATGTCGATGATCACGTCGATCTGGCTGGTGCGGGCCGTCGTCTACGAAGTCGGGCGCCGGCTGGTGGCGGCCGGTGTGCTCAAGTCCCTGGACGAGGTCATGTACCTCGACTTCGAGGACGTACGCCGCTACCTCGCCGGCGGTGCCGCGGAGACGGAGGCGTTCGACCGCGCCCGGATCGAGGCGGCACGCCGGCAGCACGAGTACAACAAGCGGCTGCCGGAACCGCCGCTCACCTTCATCGG
>KL568568.1:85212-86938 GCA_000715605.1 Streptomyces speibonae
CCGCCGCTCACCTTCATCGGCCACCACGACCCGGCCACCGCCGTACGGCCGGTGCCGGACGGGGAGATCCTCGAGGGCCTCGGCTCCAGCCCCGGACGGGTGATGGGCCGGGCCCGCATCGTCGAGGACCTGGTCTGGCAGGCGGACGAGTTCGAGGCGGGGGAGATCCTCGTCACCCGTTTCACGGACGCCACCTGGACCCCGCTGTTCGCCATCGCGGGCGGTGTCGTCACCGACATCGGCTCGATGCTCTCGCACAGCTCGATCGTGGCCCGGGAGTTCAACGTGCCGTCGGTGGTGAACACCAAGCACGCGACCCAGGTCATCCGGACCGGAGACCTGATCGTCGTCGACGGCGACGCCGGAACGGTCGAGGTCGCCGAATCCACCGGCTCCTGACGGCGGTTCCGCACGGGGCCGCGGCACATCGCCGGCCGGAGGGCCGCGCCCGGAACGGCCGGTGACAGACGAAGAGACAGGAAAGGGCGAAGAGCCAGACCGCAGGACGATGCCCGCCGCCGCGTCGGCGGGCCGGTGAGGAGAGACGGATGATCCCTGATCTGTGGTACCCAATCGCGATTTCCACGGACGTCACCAAGAAGAAGCCCACGGGCCTGCGCCGCCTGGGCATGGACCTGGTGCTCTGGCGCGACCTGGACGACAGGATCGTGGTCCAGGACGCGCGCTGCCCGCACAAGGGGGCCAATCTGGGCGACGGCCGCATGAAGGGCAACGCGGTCGAATGCCCGTACCACGGCTTCCTGTTCAACGCCGAGGGCGCGTGCACGCTGACCCCGGCCATGGGCAGGGGCGCCCGCATACCCGGCTCGCTGAAGATCCGTTCGTACCCGGCCCAGGAGAGGTACGGCCTCATCTGGATGTGGTGGGGCGACGACCGTCCGGAGAGTGAGCGTCCGGACATCATCGCGCCCACGGAGATCAAGGAGAACGACAAGCTCTACTCCACGATTTCGTGGGAAAAGCCGGTCCACTACACCCGGTACATCGAGAGCGTCCAGGAGTTCTACCACGTGACCTATGTGCACCGGGATCACTGGCTGAACTACCTGGACTTCAACTTCCTGTACGGGACGCTCGCCAAACTCGGCCTGGACGGAAAGCAGAACTTCCTCAAGGCCACCATGATCCACAACCACCACGTGGAGACGGACGACGACGGAATGACCTTCCGCTACTCGTTCGACCACGGCGAGGAGGACGACCCGGGCAAGAGCATCCACTACGTGATCACGTTCTCGTTCCCGTGCATGGTGCACGTGCAGACCGAGGCGTTCGAGACGACGTCGTGGTTCATGCCGGTGGACGAGGAGCACACCCAGCACATCTTCCGCGTGTACGAGTTCCCGCAGCTGAAGCCCTTCCTGCGGCTCGAGTCGCTGCGGCGCATGATGTCCACGCTCCAGGTGTATCTGGAGAAGTACGTCCAGGATCCGCAGGACTACAAGATCATGGCGAAGCAGGAACCCCGGATCAGCGGTGGCGGCGTCAACAAGTTCATCCCGGTGGACGAGATGAACGCCAAGTTCATCAAGACCCGCGCCCGGCTCCTGCGGGAAGCCAGGGAACGCCGCAACGAGGCGGTCCACGACAGCGGCGACGGCATGGTCGGCGGTCTGGACATGGCCGAGGACGAGGACGCGCCGACGGCACCGGCCGCACCGGCCGCCCGCCGTGACATGCCCTCGGCCGGCAGACGGCGCGCGGG
>KL568568.1:87134-88276 GCA_000715605.1 Streptomyces speibonae
TCGGTGAACGGCAACGGCAACGGCGTCCGGAAGGGCCGCTCCGGCGCTGCCGTGCCGCCGGGCGACGAGGTCGCGAACCGGTCAGGGACCGTGGCCAAGTGAGCCCCCGACAGGAAGGATCACCCGAGGAAGACGGCGAGCGTGACAGGAGACGAGATGTCCATCGAAGAGGACCCGGCCCCGGGCGCCCGGAACCGCGACGGGCAGCGGACCGAGGCGTCCGCACCCGGCGCCGGGACGGAGAGCAAGGACCCCTCCCTCGTCATGGAAGTCGTACAACAGCTGCTGGCCGAAGGAATGGACCTGTTCGGCCGGCTGGCCTCGGAGGACGGCGCGGTCGACGACTTCGGGTTCGACCCCGACCTGGTCGACGGTGCGCTGCTTCCGTTGCTCCGCCCGCTGTACGAGAAGTACTTCCGGGTCGAGGCGGAGGGCCTGGAGCACGTGCCGGACGACGGCGGCGCCCTGGTGGTGGCCAATCACTCCGGGACCCTGCCGGTGGACGCGCTCATGCTTCAGGTGGCGCTGCGCGAGAAGCACCCCGCCCGGCGTGCGGTGCGGATGCTCGCCGCCGACCTCGCGTTCGACTTCCCGGTGCTGCGCGACCTGACCCGCAAGCTGGGCCATGTGAGGGCCTGCCCGGAGAACGCTCTGCGGCTGCTCTCCGACGGTGAACTCGTGGGCGTGATGCCGGAAGGCTACAAGGGGCTCGGCAAGCCCTACGAGGAGCGCTATCGCCTGCAGCGCTTCGGCCGGGGCGGCTTCGCGGCCGTGGCACTGCGCACGGGGCGCCCGATCGTTCCGTGCTCCATAGTCGGCGCCGAGGAGATCTACCCGATGATCGGCGAGTCACGCACCCTCGCGCGGCTGCTGAACCTGCCGTACTTCCCGATCACCCCCACCTTCCCCCTGCTCGGGGTGCTGGGCCTGGTGCCGCTGCCGACCAAGTGGACGCTCCGGTTCGAACCGCCGGTGCACACCGACATGTTCCCGCCGGAGGCGGCGGACGACCCGCTGGTGGTGGAGAAGCTCGCCGGCGAGGTGAAGGACACGATCCAGCACCGGCTGAGCGAGACGGTGCGGCACCGCGGTTCCGTCTTCCGCTGAGACGTGTCCCGCGTGGTGGGGCCCCGGGCCGCGGC
>KL568568.1:88515-89290 GCA_000715605.1 Streptomyces speibonae
GGGGCCCCGGGCCGCGGCCCGGGGCCCCACCACGTGCGCGGGCCGTGCGCTACTGCGCCCGCTCCCGCACCACCCGCGCGATGTCCAGGGACCGCACCATGCGTACCGCGGGGATCTGCGACAGCAGCGACGCCGCCAGCACGGCGACGGCGGCGAGCAGGAGGGAGGACCAGCCCAGGGTGAGCTCCATGGAGAACATGTCGCTGTTGAAGGACTGGATGGACGCCCAGGCGGCCCCCGCCCCGGCGAGCAGCCCGATGGGCGTCGCGATCGCGGTGGCCGTCAGATTCTCGACCGCGAGGATCCCCGCGATACGCCGCAGCGGTACGCCCGCGGCACTCAGCGTCGCCAGCTCGGAGGTCCGTTCCGCGACGTTGACGGTCATGGTCACGTAGATGACGGTCAGCGCGAGCACCGCACCGAGCGCCAGCATGACACCCACGAAGATCCAGAACAGCTTGAGGAAGCTGTCGAACTGGCGCTTGACCGCTTGCGCGTCCGCATAGGCCACCACACCCGTCATCCCGGTGATCTCCGATCGCACCTGGTCACGAGCCGAGGTACCGGTGCCCGGCGTGAAACGCACCTCGTAGGTGCCGGGCTCGGCGCCGGTCAGCGACCGGACGGTCTCCGGCGTTCCGTAGAGCGCGGTGCCGAGCGGTTCGTCCAGGAGCCCGACCAGGCGCACCTCCGTACTGCGGCCGCCGCTGCTCACGGTCACGGTGTCGCCGACCGACACACCCAGCTTGTCGGCTGTCTCTTATACACATCTCTG
>KL568568.1:89496-95353 GCA_000715605.1 Streptomyces speibonae
CCGGCAGTTTCTCGCTGCCGCCGTCAGCACCGCGGAAACCGTGCATCCGGGTGTCCGGGCGGTAGCCGGTCAGCGAGGTCCGGTACGAGCGGCCGTCCGCGCCGACCGACACCGGGGCCGTCGTGACCCGCTCCACCTCCGCGACGTGGTCCACCGCGCCCAGCGCCCGCGTCAGGTCCGGTGCGCCGGGGGCGGCGGTGATCGTGGCGTCCTGCCGCTGCACCTCGTTGAACTGCGTGTCCATCATCGACCGCATGCTGGCGAGCAGCCCGACGGACGACAGCACCACGACGAGAGCGAGCAGGGTGCCGGTCATCGTGGCCACCGTCCGCCGCCTGCTGCGGGTCAGTTCACGCAGCGCGAGACGGCCGATCACCGGCACACGGCGGGCACGTGCCACCGCGCGGCTCCACGGTCCCGGTGGCTTCAGGGTGCCCCCGTCGCCCCGCATGGCCTCCGCGGGGGCGGCCCGGGACGCCGCGAGCGCCGGAGCGATTCCGCCGGCCAGGCCGACCACCACGCCGAACAGCACGCCCAGCACCAGAGTGAGCGGCCGCCCCTCGACCACGGTGTCCGGAATGCTGAGCCCCTCGGTGTAGGCGTGGGTCAGCCCCGAGGTGGCGAGGGCGCCCAGGCCGGCACCGACCACCGCGCCCGCCGTGCCGGCGATGAGCCCGTGCCCGAGATAGTGCCGTACCACCACGGCGCGCGGCGCACCCGCGGCGAGGAAGGTCGCGATCACCTTGCGCTCGGACAGCACCAGGCGGGTGATCAGGACGTAGGCGGCGACGGCGGCCGCCGTGAGGAACAGCATCGGGAAGAGCACGGCCAGTTGCTGGAAGCCCTTGAGGTCCTCGTGCAACACGGCGTTGGACGCCTGGTCGTCGGCCTCGGTGACATCGGTGGCCCCGGCCCGGCGCAACGCGTCGGCCGCCTTCGCGAGATCGTCGTCGGAGGCGGAGTCCTTCATCCGTACCAGGGTCTGCAGGCCCGCGTCCGGGCCCGCCAGCTCGCGGGCCGTCGCCTCGGGGGCGAAGACGACCGCGAAGGAGTGCGGGTCGGACAGGGCTTCCTGCCGGTTGCGCGCGGGCCACAGGTACTCGGGGGACACCACGACGCCGCGCACGGTGAGCGTGCGCCAGTCGTGGCCGTCGAAGGCCCGCAGATGGTCACCCGGTCCGAGGCCGAAGGTGTCCGCGGCGTGCGTCTCCAGCAGCACGCCGTCGGGCGCGTCGGCGCTCAGGGCCCTGCCGGACTTGAGGTCGACGGCGTTGACCGGGGGCTGCCCGGTGGCCGGCATGCCCACCACCCGCCCGAGCAGTTTGTCCTTGCCGAGGCGAACGGGCAGATCCTGCTGGGTGCGGTTGGCCACGGCACTCACGCCGGGGGCCTTCCGCGCGGCGTCGGCGGTGCGTTGCGCGTCGCCGCCGGAGGCGGTCAGGTCGGCGAAGTCCAGCCGCTCATAACTGCGTTTGTAGGAGGTGTCCAGATTGCGGAAGGCGTCGTAGCTGGCGATGAACAGCAGCACACCGACCATGACGGTGATCGCGATCGCGATGAACTGCGGCAGCCTGCGGCGCAGGTCACGACGCGTCTTGGCGAGGAGGATGCCGTGCACGCCTGTCACCAGCCCACGGAAACGGCGTCGGCGGGCGTCGCGTTCTTCTCCATGGACGAGATGTTGCCGTCCCTCATGGTGATGACGCGGTGCGCGATGGCGGCGACCGCGGCGTTGTGGGTCACCATCAGCACGGTGCGGCCCTGCCGGTTGGTCTCCTGCAGGAGCTTCAGGACCGACTTGCCGGTGGCCTGGTCCAGGGCACCCGTGGGCTCGTCGGCCAGCAGCAGGTCGGGGTCCGTGGCCAAGGAGCGGGCGATGGAGACCCGTTGCTGCTGACCGCCGGAGAGCTGGGCGGGGAAGTGGTCCATGCGCTCGGTCAGTCCGACGGCCGCGAGCAGTTCGGGCACCCGGCGGCGGTCGCCGCGGCCGGTGAGTTCGATCATCACCTCGACGTTCTCGCGTGCGGTCAAGGTGGGGACCAGGTTGAAGAACTGGAACACGAAGCCGATCCGGTCCCGGCGGAAAGCGACCAACTCCCGTGGCGGGCGGCCGGTCAGGTCGACCCCTGCGACCTGGATCTCTCCGCCGTCGGCGCTCTCGATGCCGCCGATCACGTTGAGCAGTGTGGTCTTGCCGGAGCCGCTGGGACCGAGCACGACCACCATCTCGCCGGGCTCGATCTCCAGGTCGACACCGCCGAGCGCGGTCAGTGCGGTCTCACCGCTTCCGTAGGTCTTCGTCACTGAACGCAGGCGCACGCTGCCGCGTGGCGCCGTCACTTCTGCCATCGGTCTCTCCTCGGAGATTCGGCGATGGCGCGGTGTCCTCGGCGGCCGGGGTGCCGTCGGCGACACGCGTCATCATTCAGCGGATACGGGTGAGTTCGCCGCCGTGGGGTCCACGCCGGCGTCTTCGGGGGAGTTCGCCGCCGTGGGGTCCACGTCGGCGTCTTCGGGGGAGTTCGCCGCCATGGGGTCCACGCCGGCCATCCGGAGAAGAGGGCCGGTCAGGGATGCGGCACGCAGCTCGGGGTCGAGCATGCGGTGCAGCACCAGGCCGTCGAGGGCGGCGCTCAGCACGACGGCGGTGGCCTCGGCGTCTTCGACGCCCTGGGCACGGAGCCACTGACCGGTGGCCGCGCGATACTCCCGCAGCAACGCCGACACCTCGACACGCAGCCGTTCGACCCGGGTGGCGGCGAGCAGGGTCTCGCTCATCAGCACCGTCAGCGGATCGTCCGCGGTGTACTGCCCGACGACCTTCAGCATGTCGTTCAGGCCGGTCGGCGCGTCATGGCCGTCGAACAGGGCGACCACCCGTTGCAGTTCCCGCCGGATCGTGTCGAGGGCCGCTTCCACGAGCAGGTTGGTGACGGTGCCGAAGTGGTAGTGCACCACTCCGGGCCGTACGCCGGCCCGCTCGGCCATCTTCCGGGTGGTGGCGGCGCCCCAGCCTTCCTCCACGATCAGCTGCACCGCGGCCTCGAGCAGGCTTGCCCTGGTCTGCTGGCCTCGGGCGGCGGAATCCGTCGTCATGATCGCGCTTTCCTCCATCTGCTTCGACGATCCTGTGAACGATCCGGACTGTAGGCCTCGGCGTCTCCCGAACAACGTGAACCATCACCTTGGACAATCGCCTTGGACTATCGACCAAGTTGATGCCCCCAAGGTAGCAGCCGGTTCGCGGAGCACTAGGGGACGTCGATCGGGTGTGCTACGTTGTGGCCACGAACTTGGACGTTCGACCAAGACGTTCGACCAAGATGATCGGCCAAACCGATGCGCACCACCCCGGCGGCCGCGTCGGGCGCAGGTCGAGGCCCGGGGTCTACGGGCCTCGCTCCTCCTCCCCGGCACTGACGGCCGGTCCACGAGCCACGGCCCTTCGACTGCGGGAGAAGAACCATGGAAGTCGTCAAGAAGGTGCAACCGCCGTCCGGGCCGCTCGGTTTGCTGCTCCGGCTGCCGGTCCACTTCTACAACGCCGGTCTCGGATGGCTGTTCGGGAGCCGCATGCTGCTGATCAATCACGTGGGCCGGGTCACCGGAAAGCAGCGCCAGGTCGTGCTCGAACTCATCGAGCACGACCGCGAGAAGGGCCGCTACGTGGTCGCCTCCGGCTGGGGACACAAGGCGGCCTGGTATCGCAATCTCCTGCACACCCCGGATGTCACGATCAAGGTCGGCAACCGCAGCATCCCGGTCACGGCGGTGCCGATGCCGCCGGAGGAGGCGGTCGACTTCATGGAGGCCTACTACTGGCGCAACCGGCACTTGGCCAAGCGCCTGCTGCCCCACCTGTACGGCTACTCGGTGGACGGCTCGCGGGCGGACTTCCGGGAAGTGGCGGAAAACGTACCCGTGATGACGCTCGTCCCGCGCGCCTGACACACCGCACCTCCGCCTCCCGCGCGAGGCCCCTTCGACCGCTGCCCCGGAGCGACCATCCCCCCGCCCCCGGGGCAGCCCCCGATGACGTCCGCTCAGACCGCCCGGCACTACGGCATGGAGATGTCCCCGTCCGTGGCCGGAGGGCGGCCGGCTACAGGACCGGGGACGGATTCAAGCTGCGGTGCTCGTCGGAGCCCACGGTCAGGCCCACTTCAGCGTGACAACGCCCTGCGTGGAGCAGTCCGACGGGTCCGCTCCCAGCAGTCCCCTCAGCCGTTCGGCAGTATGAGCGAGCCTGAAACCGCGCCGCGCGGCCTTGTCCAAGAAGTCCCTGGTCATGGACGATCCGGCACGGCTACCGTTGCCGTCCGCACTCTTACGGTCCTTGGGGGGACATCCATGTACGTCCGCGCGCTGCGGCCGGTGCCGGCACTCGGCACCGTGCTTGCAGGGGTCTTGATGGCCTCCGGGTGTTCCGCAGGCTCAGATGCAGGATCGGACTCGGTGGGATCGCGGGCGACCGCATCGTCCAAGGCCGCCGTAGCGCCTCTGACGCGGGCGCAGTTGCGTGCGCTCGCCTTCAAGGACGGCGAGGTTGCGGGGGCGTCCGAGGGCGGGATCGCGGTGCAGGACCCCCGGCCGGAAGACGAAAGGCGCTCGCTCCCGCCGGTGTCCGACCCCGCGTGCCAGACCATGCTCGACATCCGCAACGGGAGGCACGCGTCCACCGTCGTCCATCAGGTCTTCAACTGGAAGGGCGACATCTGGGGTGGCGGCTCGACGCTTGCAGCCTACGAAGACGGGAAGGCCCAGCAGGCCTTCGCGAAACTCAAGCACGCACTCGGCTCCTGCCGCTCGTATGAAGGCACAGGCTGGGTTGGGAAGTTCAAGGCCACACTGACGATGGAGCAGGCCCCCGACGTCGGGGACGAAGCCGTGCGATTCCGGGAGACCATCCCCACGGACGACCCCAGGGACCGCATCGAGCAGATCACCTTGGTGCGGGCCGGGAACACGATCGTGACGTTCACGAAGCTGAACGTCGGCGAAAGCGCGTCCTTCCCTGCCGACCTGGTCAGCCGGCAGGTCGAGCGGTTGCAGGACGCACAACGGACCTGAGGCCCAATGCCTGCTGCCCGCTCGGGCATCTCCGAACGGGCAGTGACCACGCTGGCCTGTGACCAGCGAATTCAGTTGGAGCCGCCTTCGGGATTCGAACCCGAGACCTACGCATTACGAGGCCGATAGGAATCGTGCCGGGCCGTGTCATACGATCACACCAGATCCCGTTTTCCCAGATCAGAGCACGTGTCGCGGTCCCGTTGTTCGTACCCCATGTTGCACCGTCCAAAGGCGTCCGCGCTCCCCTTGCGCTCCCCTGGTCGCCGTCGGTGATACTCCAGTCCCGGACAGCGACCCCCAACTTCCTAATGCAGCCGACTTGTCAACATCGGACAATGCGAGCCGGGGCTCAACACTCCGCTTCACCTCCTCCAAGGCAGTACACCCGGCAGCAGACAGGGCACGGCCTAAAGACCGGCCGAGGAAAGTCCAGTGGCACTCATACATGGCGCGATGCTGTTCAAGCTCACCGGCCCAGTTGCCCAGGGAAGACGACGCTCGCCTACGCCGTGGCCAACAGGCTCAAGCAGATACCCGCGCCCGCGCCGTCCTTGAGGCCGACGGTCGTGCCAGAGGATACCGACCGACACTGACACCATCGCATGACCGAGAAGTGGGGACGCCGGCCACCTGGGCACTCGAATCACGGCATCGACCTGCAGCCAGTGCGACACCCTGCGTGACAATCTGGTCACGCGAGCGCCTTCAGCTGAGCACTGTAACGGGCGTAGGAGGACATGAGCGGGATCAGCGCGACGCGCAGGGCCTTTGAGAAGCGCCGAGG
>KL568568.1:95621-96977 GCA_000715605.1 Streptomyces speibonae
GCCGAGGTGGGCGGTTCGCCTGCTGGGAGCTGGATGTGACGGCTTGTCGGCTTCTGCCGGAGGACCCCTGGACGCAGAACAGGCATGGCCGCTGGTGATCATGTGGGTGTCGAGTCCGTATGAGCACCGAGCGAGTCCATGCCTGCGCGCCCATCTTCCCGCATGCCGTCATTCCTTCAGCAGTTGGGGGAAGCCTCCAGTTCAGCCCCGCTGGAGATAGCCGCTGACCTGCGGAGTTATCTGGCCACAGTGCCTGACCCGCGGGCCCGTCGCGGTATCCGTCACCCATGGACGGCACTGCTCACCTCTGCGGCCGCCGCCGTCCTGGCCGGTGCCGCCTCGATCACGGCGATCGGCGAGTGGGTAGCCGACGCGCCGCAACGCGTCCTGGCCCTGCTCGGGTTCCGGCCCGACCCGCTGACCGGCCTGATCCGCCCACCCCATGCCACGACTGTCCGCCTCGTCCTGGCCGCCGCGGACGGAGACGCCCTCGACCGCGCCATCGGCGACTTCCTCCAGGAACGCCAGGCCCCGTCCCCAGGACGAAAGGTCATCGCCGTCGACGGCAAGACACTCCGCGGCTCCCGCAGCTCCAAGCGGACGGCCACCGCCCTGATCGCCGCCATGACCCACAGCGGCCAGGTCCTCGCCCAACGACAGATCGACAGGAAGAGCAACGAGATCCCGGCCTTCGCCCCGCTCCTGGACGGCATCGACCTGACCGATGCCGTGATCACCGCCGACGCCCTGCACACCCAGCACGATCACGCCTCCTACCTGCACGAACGCGGGGCTCACTACCTGGCCGTCATTAAACGGAACCACCCCGGACTGCATGAGCGGATCAGCCGCCTTCCCTGGCGCGACATCCGTCTGGACCACGTCGACCGCACCCGGGCCCACCACCGCGACGAGATCCGCCGCCTGAAGACCGCCGCGTTCGCCCACATCGACTATCCCCACGCACGCCAGGCACTCCAAGTCGTGCGCCGGAGAAAGGACATGGGCACGGGCAAGCTGACGATCGAACGGATCTACCTGGTCACGAGCCTGCCGCCCGGTGCGGCCGACGGCAGCGAACTCGCGGCCTGGATCCGCGGCCACTGGCGCATCGAGAACCAGCTGCACCACGTCCGCGACCGCACCTTCCACGAGGACGCCTCGCACATCCGCACCCGCCACCTACCCCGCGTCATGGCCGGCCTACGCAACCTGGCCATCGGCGTCCACCGTCAGGACGGCCACACCAACATCGCAGCCGCCCTCCGCCACAGCGCCCGAAACCACCTGCGGCCCCTCACTGCCCTCGGCCTGGCATGACAGACCCGGACACAAGATCACTTCTCAAAGACCCTG
>KL568569.1:0-637 GCA_000715605.1 Streptomyces speibonae
GGCCGAACCGCCGCGTGCGCCCCTGCGTCTGCCGTCCCCGGCGGACCCGGCGGATCCGGACGGCCCCGGCCCGTCCCCCGGCCTCCCGCCGAAGGAACCGCACACCGCCCTGCTCGCCCCGGCGCCCCCGATGCTGCGCCGGCCCCTGGCACTCCAGCGGTCGCTGCGCCCCCTCAAACGCCGGGTCGACGCACCGCTGGGCAGCGAACTGGACGAGCGGGCGACCGCCGACCGCATCGCCCGCCTCGGCTCCACCCCCGACTGGTGGCTGCCGGTCATGCGCCCCGCCCGGGAACGCTGGCTGCGGCTCACCCTGGTGCACGACACCGGTCCCACGATGCCGGTGTGGCGCCCGCTGGTCCGCGAACTGCACACGGCGCTCGCCCAGTCCGGCATCTTCCGCACCGTCGCCCTGCTCTCCGTCGGCGCCGACGGCACGGTGCGCGGTGCGGGCGCGCACGCCCCGGCCGACGGCCGCGAGGTCACCCTGGTGATCAGCGACTGCATGGGCCCGCAGTGGCGCGCCGGCCGCGCCGGCGAGCTGTGGTACGGCACCCTGCGCCGCTGGTCCCGCCGGATGCCCGTGGCCGTCGTCCAGCCGCTGCCCGAACACCTGTGGCGGGACACCGCCCTGCCC
>KL568569.1:825-4661 GCA_000715605.1 Streptomyces speibonae
ACGGTCTGCCTTGCCAGCCCGCTCAGAGATGTGTATAAGAGACAGGCTCTCCGCCCCGCACCCCGTCGCACCCTCCGCGACGCTCACCTTCACCCCCTACGACGCCTCCGGCCCCGGCCACCGGCTCCCACCGGAGGGAACGCTCCCGCTGCCGGTGCTGGAACCGGCCCCCGAGTGGCTGTCGAACTGGGCCCGGCTGGTCGCCGCGCCGGGCGGGACGGCGTTCCCGGGGGCCGTGGCCGACTGGTGCCCCGCCATTCCGGCGGACGCCGACCACCGTGCGGACCTCGGCCGCCTCACCCCCGAGGAACTGGTCCTGCGCTTCCGGGGCAGCGCCTCCACGGAGGCCTTCCGGCTGGCCGGCCATCTGGCCCTGGGCCGCCCCGATCTGCCGGTCATGCGCCTGGTGCAGGCCGCCATCGACCCGGACCCGCGGCCCCAGCACATCGCCGAGGTCATCCTCAGCGGGCTGTTGACCGCCGTCCCGGGTCCCCCCGGCTCCTACGCCTTCCGTCCCGGCGTACCGGACCTGCTGCTGCGCAGCCTGCCCCGCTCGGCCCGGTACGACACCGCCGCCCTGCTGGAGCGCGTCGGTGCCCTGATCGAGGACCGGGCGGGCCGGGTGCCGGGAGAGTTCCAGGCGTTCGTCCCGGCTCCGACGGGCACGGCGGCCGGTGTGGACGGTGAGGCGTTCGCGTCGGTGGGCGAGGACAGCGCCCGGCGGATGACGGGGGGCGAGGTCACGGCGGTGCCGCCCGGTCCCGGTGAGGGCCAGGGGGTGGTCGTGGCGCGCCGGTACCGTCTGGTGCGGCGGCTCTCGACGTCCGGGGCCCTCTGGCAGGCCGAGGACCCGCAGGCGAACCGGACGGTGGTCCTGCGGCTGCACCCGACGATCACCGACCCGGAGCGTCGGACGGCGCTGCGGCGCGACGTACGGCTGCTGGAGGGGCTCGGCCATCCGAACCTGGTGCGGGTCCTCGGGACCGGCTTCCACGACGGAGTCCTGTTCGTCGTCATGGAGCGGCTGGACGGCGTACCCCTGAACTCCCTCGCCGCGCCGGACGGTTACGGTCTCCCGCCCACGTTGCTAGTGTCGGTCGGCGCCCAGCTCGCACGGGCCCTCACCGCGGTGCACGCCGTGGGCCTGACCTACGGCGGGCTCAACGTGTCCCGGGTGATGCTGCTGCCCGACGGAACGGTGAGGCTCACCCTCGCCGAACCCGGCCGGACCCCGGGCCCGGCGGGGCGGGCGCAGGATCTGCGGGCGCTGGGCGAGGTGCTGCTGATGCTGACGTGGGGATCCGCGCGGCCGCCCGTTCCCGTGCAGCCGGACGACCTCGGCCCTCTGCCGCCGGAGCTGCGGGCGACGTACGCGCACGTCCTCGACCTGCTGATGTCCTCCTCCCCGGAGAAACAGCTGCGCGGCAGGGACCTGCTCCTCGACCCGGAACTCGCGCGCCGGGCCGAAGCGGCGTACACACGGCGCTTCTACCGGATGCTCGGCCGCTTCGGTGTCGAACTGGACAGCGGGCCCGCCGATCTGGGCCCGAACGAACGCGCCGTGCTGGCCATGTTGCTGCTCCAGCACGGCCGCACGGTGACGTTCGGCGAACTTCAGCAGGGCGTGTGGAGCACACAGGAGAAGCCGCGCGACGCCTCGAAGGTCCTGGACGCCACCGCCGCACGGCTGCGCCGTGTCCTCGGCCGGGGAGTGCTCGGGACGCTTCCCGACGGCTTCGTCCTGCACACCAGCCCGGACCACGTGGACCTGCTGCTCTGCGACAGCCTGGTCCGCGGCTCCGACGAGGCGCGCAGAAAGGGCGACCTCGCCGAGGCGCGCTTGCTGCTCTCCGACGCGCTGGCCCTGTGGAGCGACGGTGCCGTCCTCGCCGGGGTGCCCGGGCCCGCCGCCCGGAGCGCCCGGACCCGGCTGGTCCGGCTCCGTCTGGACCTCCACCGCAAGCTCGCGGAGATCGACCTGGACCTCGGGGCGGCGGAGCGCGCGTCCGCGGACCTCGGACGCCTGGTGGCCGCCCACCCCTTCCGCGAGGACCTCCGCCGCCTCCACGTCCTCGCGCTGCGCCTTCAAGGGCGGACCGAGGAGGCCCTGGCGGCGTACGAGGAGTACGAGATGGCCGGCGGGCAGGATCCCGAACTGCTCGCCCTCGGACGCGAACTGCGCGAGGAGGCCGCCGACGGCACACCGCAGTTGCCGCCTCTCGCCTCCGAGGAACCGGCCTATGACCCGCTCGCCGCGCCGGACGAGCTGCCCGACGGCGTCTATCCCGCGTGGGATCCGTCCGGTGGCGGGCCTTCAGCCGCGTCCTCCGAGCCCGTCGAGCCCGGCCCGGCGCACCAGGGCGACGCCCGCACCTGCTTCCGTTTCGACCTGGTGGATCCCGAGTCGTCCGACACACTCGCGGCCCTGGGGCGGGCGGTCACCAGGATCCTGACGGCCTCCGGCCTGCCGTACGGGGCCTACGAGCTCTTCGGGCAGGACGAGGGCTACACCGTCGTCGTGTGGTCGACCACCCCCGCGGCACCACTGTTGCGTGCCGCCCTGCGTGGGTTCCGGGACCTGCTCAGGGAAACCGGCCTGCCCCGGCTGATGGTGACCGCGTGGCGCGTGTGGCACGAGAGCGGGACCGAACTGCCGGACGAGTCGGGGGCCCGTGCGGCACTGATCTCCTCCGGTGCCCACGGCGTGTTCGCCCTCGCCCCGTCCCTGCGGAGGGAACTGGAGCAGGACCGGAACCTCGACGCCTCGCTCCGGCCTCTCGACGACGATGACGCGGCGGGCTGGTACGTACTCGTCGACCGCGACCCCGCCCCGACGCCTCCGGTGCTGGGTCCTTTCCCCCTGCCCGCCGGCCATCTCCCCCCCTCGCTGGGCCTGACGCGGACGGTCGTCCACGGGCGGCCCGGTGGGGAGTGGGACACCGTCCGAGGGCATGACGCCGACCACTACTACGAGGTCGATCTGGCCGAGCGCAGGACGGTGCTGGAGGCGCGGGGCGAACCGGGCCCGTCGCAGACGTTCGTGGCCGTGGTCCAGGGTGAGGCCGTCTGGCGGGTGTCCGACCCGGTCGCCCTGGTCGAGGAGGGCCCGCGCGACCCGGAGGCCTTTCTCGGCCGCCACCTCCGGGAACAGGTGCGGCAAGCGGCCCGTCGCCTCCCCTCCGAGGGTCTGTGGCGGCTGCGGCAGACGCTCATGGACCGGCTCGGACCCCACGACGTGCCCGGTTGCGCCGTCCGCTGGAAGCTCACGGTCAGTGCCCAGCCGCTCGGTCCGGGAGCACGGCCCACAGTGACCGACCCCGCCGCGATACTGCGCGCCGCCGACGCGGTGATCCTCGGTTTCGACGGCACCCTCACCACGCTGTGGCCCCCGTCCCGGGCATCCGAGATCGTGCAGGACCTCGCGCGCCTCGCGGGCGACGAGCGGGAGCGTCCGGCCGGCCTCACCCCTGCCGGGCTGCTCCGGGAGCTGGCGGACCACCCGTCGGTGCAGCAGCTGCGGGTCGAGCTGAACCGCTACGAGTCGGCGGCCGCCCACACCGCCCGCCCCGAACCCCTGTCCGTCGAACTCGTACGGGAGCTGTCCGACCGGCGGCTGGGCCTGGCCGTGGTCACCGATCACGCGGCGGACGCGGCCGACACCTTCCTGATGTACGCGGGTCTCGACCGCACCCTGCGGGGCGGGGCGCACGGCCGGTCGGCCGACCTGGCGCGGCTGATGCCGCATCCGGACGTGCTGCACCGTGCCCTCCGGCGGCTCGGCACGACCCCGGACCGCTGCGTGATGATCGGGTCGACCGCCGTCGAGAGCGCCGCCG
>KL568569.1:4936-9647 GCA_000715605.1 Streptomyces speibonae
GGCCCGCCGTGTCTCGTCGTGGAAGGGCTGGGCGCCGTGCTCGACACGGTCCGCTCCCTGCCGCCCCGCAGCACGTCCTGACCCGCGGTCAGGGTCCGCACCCCCCGTTCGGCGGCCCCCCACCCGGCCGTCCAGGAAAGGCGCCCGCCCCGCCCGCCGCGCACGATGCCTGAGAGGTCCGCCGCCCGGCGGGCCGCCGGCTCCGCACTCGGGAGGGTCTGCCGTGACCGCAAGTCTGGAGCAGCTGCGCCGCTGCCACTTCGCCGTCGACCTGGGGGCGGCCCGTACCCGGGTGTATGTCAAGGGCGCCGGACTCGTCGTCGACGAGCCGTCCGTGGCCGCCGTGAACACGCGGACCGGCGCGCTGATCGCGGTCGGTGAGTTCGCGGAGAAGATGACGGGCCGCACGCCCGGTTACATCCGGGTGGTGCGGCCGGTGAACGGCGGCACGGTCGTCGACATCGAGATGGCGCAGCGCATGCTGCGGCAGCTGATCGGGGACCGGACCCGCCGGGCGCTGCGCCGCAGGCCGCGGCTGCGGGCGGCGGCCTGCACCCCGCACGACGCCGATCCGCTGGCCCAGCGCGCCGCGATCGAGACGATGGTCGGGCTCGGTGCCCGCCGGGTGGAGCTGGTCGACACGCTGATCGCCGCCGCCGTCGGCTGCGGTCTGCCGGTGGAGCAGCCCGAGGCCACCATGATCATGGTGTGCGGTGCTGCGGCCACCCAGGTGGCCGTGCTCTCGCTGGGGTCGATCGTGCAGGCGCAGCGCATTCCCGTCGGCGGCGAGGCCGTGGACAACGCGATCGTGCAGCATCTGCGCCACCAGCACGAGCTGATGCTACCGAGCCAGTCGGTACGGCCCTTGCAGCTCACCCTGTCCGGCAACGGGCTCACCCCGCAGGGCCCGGAGTCGACGGAGATCCACGGGCGGGACGTCGCCACCGGCCTCGCCCGGACCGTGAAGGTCGACACGGCGGCGGTGCGGCGGGCCATCCAGACGCCGCTCACGGCGGTGCTCGACGGGATCGGGAAGGTGCTGCGGGAGTGCCCGCCGGATCTGGTCGCCGACCTCGCCGACCGGGGCATCATGATGGTCGGCGGCAGCGCCCTGCTGCCGGGTCTGGACCAGATGCTGCGTCAGGCGACGGGCATGCCGGTGCACATCGCGGAGCGGCCGGAGCTGTGTGCGGTGGAGGGGCTGGGCGCGATGCTGGAGGGCAGGATCGCGCCGCTGGTGCTGGACCCGCTGGGCGCCTGACGGCGGCAAGGGCCGGTCAGCGGGAGAACCAGCAGCGGATCGTGGTGCCTTCGTCGCCGGTGTGGACGCGCACCAGGTCGGCGAGCAGATGGACCATCAGCAGTCCGCGCCCGCCCCGCTGGTCGCGGGGTGCGGGGCGGCGCCCGGCGAGGGGGTCGGTGATCCGTCCGCGGTCGCGCACCTCGCACAGCACGTGGCCGCCCTCGCCCCAGACCCGCAGGACGCCGGAACCACCGCCGTGCACCACGCTGTTGGTGGTCAGCTCGGCCGTGGCGAGGGTCAGGTCCTCCAGGGGGAGACCGGTCAGGCCGAGCCGCCGTGCCTCGTCCGCGGCCGCGTGCCGGGCCAGGGGGAGGGAGCCGGCCGCGAACGGGTAGGTCAGGGCGTCCGCGACGAGCGGCAGCGGCGCGTTGTGGCGGGCGACGGCCGCGTCGGGGGCGTACGCGGCGCTGTGCCGGGCGGTGCGGGAGCCGGCGGGGATGACGGTGGGGTGGGTGGTGCGGGCGTCGTCGAGGACGTGGGTGGGCAGCCGTGCGGCGTCGTAGGGGCAGAGGATGGTCGCCGCGCGGCCCCGGAAGGCGGCGTTGATCAGCGCCTCGTGCTGGACGCAGGCCGGGTACTCGGCCGGGGTGCGGCCGGCCCACACCGGCTCGCCGACGATCCGCGCCCGGTGTCCGGCGGGCAGCGCGTCGGCGAAGGCGCGCAGCACGCCGGGGATGATCCGGCCGGGGTTGCGGCCCGCCTCCCGCATGTCGAGGAGCCGGACGGCCTCCGCGTCGGCGCCCAGCGCGTCGCGGATCAGCCGCAGCCGGTCACCGGGTACGGCGACGGCGACGGGCTCGCCGCAGGCGAGTCCCTCACGCACGAAGGGGACGGTGCCGTCCAGGTACTCCTGGTCGTCCCGGTAGAAGAGGGCGGGGTGGTGAAAGGGGTCGGCGTCGGCGTACGGAGGCGCGGTGCGGGTGCTCATGACATCGCCACCTCGCTCGCCACCTCGCTCGCCACCTCGCTCGCCACCTCGCTCATCGCCGGGCCGGGCCGGGTGGCACCCGCGGGCGCGCCGGCTCCCGCGGCGTCGGCGGACGTCACCTCGGACAGCTTCAGGTCGTACACGGCATCACCTTCGCGCACCGCCCGTTCCGGTGCGCGCTCCCAGATCGTGTGCGTGGCCGGACCCGGTCTCCCCGGCCGTTCGCATCCCACGGCATCCTCGCAGCGGATGCACGGTCAGAAACGTTTCGTCCCGGGATCCCCGGGTCCACGCGGCGTTCACTGCCGACCGCCGGACGCACATCTCCCCACGTTTCCGGGGGTCCGCCTACCCCGGTCGTATCCCGGCCATTCCCGGTCGCGGTGTGTAGTACGCCGCACGGTGGGCAGGCGCACCCGGAACGCAGCCGGAACCGTACGCGGCCTCACCGCGCGGTGCCGGGGGCGGCCGGACCCGCCCGAACCCCAGACGATCCACGAGTACCGACGAGGCGGTGACATGAGCTCCGCTGCACCTCTCCCCCTCCCGGGAAGGCAGAACCCCTTGGTCATCGGCGGACGCATGGACGCGGACCGGGCGCTGCTCACTCCGCGCGGCGAGCTGGTCCGCGGGTGCGCCGAGGCGCTGGCCGAGAAGCTGGCCGGGCTGCCCGTCGGCACGGCCCGGATCGACCTGGACATGAGCGGCGTGCACTTCATGGACTCGGCGGGGCTGGAGTTCCTCGAGGTGCTGCGCGACCACGGCCGGCGCCGCCGCCTCCCGGTCACCGCCACCCGCTGGAACGGCCAGCCGCGCCGCATCCTGGAGCTCGCCGGCCTGGACACCACGGACCCGCTGCGCTCCCCCGCCCCGCACGGCACACCGCCGCCGGCCCCCTCGGCGGTGGCGCGGGAGCGCGAGGAGCGGCTGCATCTGCTGCAGGAGGAGGTCGAGCAGCTCCGCCAGGCGATCGCCTCCCGCCCGGTCATCGACCAGGCGCGCGGCATCCTGATGGCGACGTACGGCTGCACCTCGGACGAGGCCTGGCACATCCTGCGGGAGGCGTCGCAGCTGGCCAACACCAAGCTGCGCGCGGTCGCCGAGTCACTCACGGCCTGTGCGGCGACGGAGGGCACGCCCCCGCCGGAGGAGGTGCGCATCGCGCTGTCCCGGGCGGCGGCCCGCCGCTCGTCACGGTGAGCCGGGTGGGCACGGGGGTACTCGTCGCGCACGACCGGCGCGACGAGGAGGCAGCACGATGACCGACCACACTCCCTCCCAGGCCGAGGGCGACCGGGACGACGCCGAGTGGACCACCCCCGACATCCCCCACACCACCCCCTCCCAGGCGGAGGGCGAACGCGACCCGTCGGACGCCCCCGACGCGTCGGACGACGACGCGGGGTGAACCGGGCACAGGCGCGGCGCCGCCCATGGTGCCCCAGACACGGAGGCGAGCCCTTCCTCGGCAGGTCGGGAGAGTGCCTCGCGGAGGGCGCGTGGTGGGGCGGGTGGGACTCGAACCCACGGCCGACGGATTATGAGTCCGCTGCTCTAACCGGCTGAGCTACCGCCCCATAGCGGCGTGTCGCGTACATGTGTGCGCGCCGTCTGCCGCAGCATAGCCGCTCATACGATCTCCTGCTTCGGATGGTCGGCTGCGTACGGCCTTGGTGACCATGGAGACCACCGGCGGGCCCCGGACGGTTCCCGCGGACATGAAAAAGGACCCCTGCGGGGGTCCTCGTTCAGCATGCTCCCCCGACTGGACTCGAACCAGTAACCTGCCGGTTAACAGCCGGCTGCTCTGCCAATTGAGCTACGGAGGAATGCCTCGTTGCATCGAACGCACCTACCTGGGTAACCGCCAGGGGGCGCGCGCTCGCTGCGACACATACATTAGCGCAAGCAGGGGGGTGCTCCGCCAATCGGTACTCCCCGGCGCCGTCGCCGCACCGGAGACCTACGCAGACTGGAACAACGGGAAGGGTGGCCGCCATGCGTTACCGGCTCACGTTCGTCGCCGGAGTCGTCCTGGGTTACGTGCTGGGCACGAAAGCCGGGCGCGAGCGCTACGAGCAGATGAAGAAGCAGGCACAGCAGCTTGCACAGAACCCGGCCGTGCGCAACACCGCGGAGAGCGCGGCGCAGCAGGGGCGCGAGTTCGCGGACAAGGCGTACCACGCGGTCAGTGACAAGGTCGGCGACCGTATGCCCGACTCGGTCGCCCAGCGGGTGCACGCCCTGCGGGAGCGCACCGCGCACGGCCCGGTCGAGGACGACTGGGGCACCAGCAACACCTGACGGTTGCCCCGTCCGGCGGCGCCCGAGCCCCACCCACCCCTCCCCATGCGGCAAAATCGCCGTATGGGGATAGTCGCCGGGCTGGACAGTGCGCCCGATTTCACTCGCATCGTCGTCTGCGACACGGACACCGGGGCCGTGCTCAGGCAGGGGTATGCCCAGCATCCGGTGCAGAC
>KL568569.1:9894-13609 GCA_000715605.1 Streptomyces speibonae
CGCCCGCCCCTCCGACGTCGACCCGCAGGCCTGGCTGCTGTCCCTGGGCGAGGCGGCGGGCGGCGGTCTGCTGGAGGGCGTGCAGGCCATCGGCGTGTCCGCGCAGGCGAACGCGCTGGTGCCGCTGGACGCGCAGGGCAACACGGTGCGGCCCGCGATGACCGGCGGCGACAAGCGGGCCCAGGTCGCGGCGGCCGATCTGATCGACGCGCTCGGCGGGCGCGAGGCGTGGGCACAGGCGGTGGGTTCCGTGCCGGGGGCCGCGCAGCCGGTGACCAAGCTGCGCTGGCTGGCGCGCACCGAGCCGGAGAACGCCGCGCGCACCGCCGTACTGCTCCAGGCGCACGACTGGCTGGTGTGGCAGCTGCTCGGCCGGCCGGTGCGGCGGACCACCGACCGGGGCGCGGCGTCGGGGACCGGCTACTGGGCGGCGGCCACCGGCGGTTACCGGCCCGACCTGGTCGAGCTGGCGCTCGGGCACCAGGCGATGCTCCCCGAGGTGATCGGCCCGGCGGACGCGGCCGGTACGACACCGGAGGGGCTGCTGATCTCCGCGGGTACCGGCGAGACGATGGCGGCGGCGTTCGGGCTCGGGATCGGGCTGGGCGACGCGGTGGTGTCGCTGGGTGCCTCCGGGTCGGTGATGGCCGTGCATCCCGAGGCGCTCGTCGACCAGCAGGGCATGATCACGTCGCTGGCCGACGCGACCGGCATGCATCTGCCGGTGGTCACCACCCTCAACGCCGTACGGGCGCTGCGCGGGGCGGCGGAGCTGCTCGGGCTGCCCGATCTGGAGAGCCTGTCCGAGCTGGCGATGAAGTCGACGCCGGGGGCGCACGGACTGGTGCTGCTCCCCTATCTGGAGGGTGAGCGCACGCCGAACCTGCCGCACACCGCCGGGACGCTGGCGGGGCTGCGGCGGGAGTCGATGCGGGCGGAGCACCTGGCGCGGGCCGCGTTCGAGGGGATGCTGTGCGGGCTCGCGGACGCGCTGGACGTGCTGCGCGGCCGGGGGGTGGACGTGCGGCGGGTGTTCCTGCTGGGCCCGGCCGCGGAGCTGCCCGCGGTGCAGGCGGCGGCGCCCGCGCTGTTCGGGGCGCAGGTGGTGGTGCCGCAGCCGGCGGACTACGCGGCGATCGGCGCGGCCCGGCAGGCGGCGTGGGCGCTCGGGGTGTCCCAGGGCACCCTGGATCCGCGGACGCCGCCGGTGTGGCAGGGCGCGGTGGCGCAGGTGCTGGATCCGGGCGAGGAGCTGGCGGTGGGCCAGGCGGTGCGCCAGCAGTTCGTGGCGGTGCGGGAGCAGACCCATCCGGGGGCGTTCCGCGTGTAGCGGCGGCGCGGCGTTCAGCGGGGAGCGCCGGGGGCGCGGACCGGGGCGCGGGAGCCGGTTCGCGCCGGCGCGGAAGCCGGTTTAAATCGGTTGAGGTAACGCGGGTGGAGTGTTCGACGATAGGGGCCACGGGCAACCAATCGCCCGTGTCGACCACCCGAGAGATTCAGCGTGCTCATACGACTCCTGCGGTCCCATCTGCGGCCCTACAAGAGACCCATCACCCTGCTGGTGCTGCTGCAGTTCCTGCAGACCTGCGCCACGCTCTACCTGCCCACCCTCAACGCCGACATCATCGACAACGGAGTCGTCAGAGGTGACACCGGCTACATCCTGAGCTACGGCGCCCTGATGGTCGGCATCTCGCTGGCCCAGGTGGTGTGCAACGTCGGTGCCGTGTTCTACGGCGCCCGGACGGCGGCCGCGCTGGGACGGGACGTGCGTGCCGCCGTGTTCGACCGGGTGCAGTCGTTCTCCGCGCGTGAGGTGGGTCACTTCGGCGCGCCGTCGCTGATCACCCGTACGACGAACGACGTCCAGCAGGTGCAGATGCTGACCCTGATGACGTTCACGCTGATGGTGTCGGCGCCGATCATGTGCGTGGGCGGCATCGTGATGGCGCTCGGGCTGGACGTTCCGCTGTCCGGGGTGCTGGTCGGTGTGGTGCCGGTGCTCGGCATCTGCGTGACGCTGATCGTGCGCCGGCTGCGCCCGCTGTTCCGGGCGATGCAGAAGCGGCTCGACACGGTGAACCGGGTGCTGCGCGAGCAGATCACCGGCAACCGGGTCATCCGCGCCTTCGTGCGGGACGACCACGAGAAGGAGCGGTTCCGCACCGCCAACACCGAGCTGACCGAGGTGTCGCTGGGCGCGGGCAACATGCTCGCGCTGATGTTCCCGGTGGTCATGACGGTGGTGAACCTGTCGTCGCTCGCGGTGGTGTGGTTCGGCGCGCACCGGATCGACAGCGGCGGGATGCAGATCGGTGATCTGACGGCGTTCCTCGCCTATCTGATGCAGATCGTCATGTCCGTGATGATGGCCACGTTCATGTTCATGATGGTGCCGCGCGCCGAGGTGTGCGCCGAGCGCATCCACGAGGTGCTCGACACCTCCACGAGCGTGGTGCCGCCCGCCGCGCCCGTCACCGAGTTGCGCCGCCACGGGCATCTGGAGATCCGGGGCGCCGGCTTCCGCTACCCGGGTGCCGAGGAGCCGGTGCTGCGGTCGGTCGACCTGGAGGCGCGGCCCGGCGAGGTCACCGCCGTGATCGGCTCGACCGGCAGCGGCAAGTCCACGCTGCTCGGGCTGGTACCGCGGCTGTTCGACGCCACCGACGGCGCCGTGCTGGTCGACGGGGTGCCGGTGGCGGACATCGATCCGGCGCTGCTGGCGCGGACCGTCGGTCTGGTGCCGCAGAAGCCGTACCTCTTCGCGGGCACGGTCGCGACGAACCTGCGCTACGGCAATCCGGACGCCACCGACGAGGAACTGTGGCACGCGCTGGAGGTGGCGCAGGGCAAGGACTTCGTGGAGCGGCTCGAGGGCGGCCTCGACGCGGCGATCGCCCAGGGCGGGACGAACGTCTCCGGCGGTCAGCGCCAGCGTCTGGCGATCGCCCGGACGCTGGTGCAGCGGCCCGAGATCTATCTCTTCGACGACTCCTTCTCCGCGCTCGACTACGCCACCGACGCGGCCCTGCGCACCGCCCTCGCCCGGGAGACGGCCGAGGCGACCGTGGTGATCGTCGCCCAGCGGGTGGCCACCATCCGCGACGCCGACCGGATCGTGGTCCTGGACGAGGGCCGGGTCGTCGGCACCGGCCGGCACCACGAGCTGATGGCGGACAACGAGACCTACCGGGAGATCGTGCTCTCCCAGCTGACGGAAGCGGAGGCTGCCTGATGGCGGGGCCCGGAGGACGGATGATGGCCGGCGGCGGCCCCGACCAGCGGTCGATCGACTTCAAGGGGTCGAGCAAACGGCTGATCGCCCGGTTCCGCCCGGAACGCCTGACGATCGGCGCGCTGCTGGCCTGTGTCGTGGTGAGCGTGGGCCTGAGCGTGATCGGGCCGAAGATCCTCGGCGCGGCCACCGACCTGGTGTTCGACGGGATCGTGGGCCGGGACATGCCGGAGGGCGCCACCCGGGAAGAGGTCCTGGAGTCGATGCGCGAGCGGGGCGAGGGCGATGTCGCCGACATGCTCCGCGGCACCGACTTCACCCCCGGTGAGGGCATCGACTTCACGGCGGTGGGGCAGGTCCTGCTGGGGGCGCTGGCGGTGTTCCTGGCGGCCGGTCTGCTGATGGCGGTGGCGACCCGGCTGGTGAACCGGGCCGTGAACCTGACGATGTTCCGGATGCGCGAGGACGTGCAGGCGAAGC
>KL568569.1:13818-15177 GCA_000715605.1 Streptomyces speibonae
GTGCTCAGCCGCGCCACCAACGACATCGACAACATCGGGCAGACGCTCCAGCAGTCGATGGGCCAGCTGATCAACTCGCTGCTCACCATCATCGGTGTGCTCGCGATGATGTTCTACGTCTCGTGGATCCTGGCGCTGGTGGCACTGGTGACGGTGCCGCTGTCGTTCGTCGTGGCCACGCGCGTGGGCAAGCGGTCGCAGCCGCACTTCGTGGCGCAGTGGCGTACCACCGGCCGGCTCAACGCACACATCGAGGAGATGTACACCGGGCACACCCTGGTGAAGGTGTTCGGGCGGCAGGAGGAGTCGGCGAAGCGGTTCGCCGAGGAGAACGAGGCGCTGTACGAGGCCGGGTTCAAGGCGCAGTTCAACAGCGGGATCATGCAGCCGCTGATGATGTTCGTGTCGAACATCAACTATGTGCTGGTGGCGGTCGTCGGCGGGCTGCGGGTGGCGTCGGGGTCGCTGTCCATCGGGGACGTGCAGGCGTTCATCCAGTACTCGCGGCAGTTCTCGATGCCGCTGACCCAGGTCGCGTCGATGGCCAACCTGGTGCAGTCGGGGGTCGCCTCCGCCGAGCGGATCTTCGAGCTGCTGGACGCGGAGGAGCAGGAGGCGGACGTCTCGCCCGCCGAGCGGCCCGAGGCGCTGCGCGGGCGGGTGGCGCTGGAGCACGTGTCGTTCCGGTACGACCCCGACAAGCCGCTGATCGAGGACCTGTCGCTGACGGTGGAACCGGGCCGGACGGTCGCAATCGTCGGACCGACGGGAGCCGGCAAGACCACGCTGGTGAACCTGCTGATGCGGTTCTACGAGGTGTCCGGCGGGCGCATCACCCTCGACGGGGTCGACATCGCGCGGATGTCCCGGGAGGAACTGCGCTCCGGCATCGGCATGGTGCTCCAGGACACCTGGCTGTTCGGCGGCACCATCGCGGAGAACATCGCCTACGGCGCGTCCCGTGAGGTCACCCGGGAGGAGATCGAGGAGGCGGCGCGCGCCGCGCACGCGGACCGGTTCATCCGTACGCTGCCCGACGGCTACGACACGGTGATCGACGACGAGGGGGCCGGGGTCAGCGCGGGCGAGAAGCAGCTGATCACGATCGCTCGGGCGTTCCTGTCCGATCCGGTGATCCTGGTGCTGGACGAGGCGACGAGCTCGGTGGACACGCGCACGGAGGTGCTGATCCAGAAGGGGATGGCACAACTGGCGCACGGCCGTACGTCGTTCGTCATCGCCCACCGGCTGTCGACGATCCGGGACGCGGACACCATCCTGGTGATGGAGAACGGCTCGATCGTCGAACAGGGCGCCCACGACAAGCTCCTGGCCGCGGACGGCGCCTACGCCCGCCTG
>KL568569.1:15432-22715 GCA_000715605.1 Streptomyces speibonae
GATGTGTATAAGAGACAGGTCCGGGGCCGAAGCCGGGTCGCCCGACGCCCGGCGGCAGTACACGGCGCGGAACTGGGGTGATGGGTGGTGAACGAGGCACCGGATCTGGCGACGCTGCTGCGCTCATGGCGCGCTCGCGTCCGGCCCGCAGATGTGGGTCTGCCCTTCCGGGCGGGCTCGCGCAAGACCGCCGGACTGCGTCGCGAGGAGGTCGCCTGGCTCGCCGGCGTCTCACCCGACTACGTCAAACGCCTCGAACAGGGCCGCGCGCGTCCCAGCGGTGCCGTCCTGCGGGCGCTCTCCCGGACGCTGCGTCTGTCGGAGGCCGAGTACGAACTCGCCTGCCGCCTGGCGGGGCACGCCGCCGAAGGCGGCGGAGCGGTACCGCAGTACATCGGCGCTGGCGCGCAGCGCCTGCTCGACCGCCTGACCGACACCCCGGTCGCCGTGTTCGACGCGGCCTGGACACTGATCGAGCACAATGCTCCGTGGGCCGCGCTGACCTGCGACGACTGGCACGGCCGCAGCGGCCGGTCGGCGAACATCGTCTGGCGGGTCTTCACCGGCGACGCGGGACCGGTGCGACACCCGCACCCGGAGGAGCACAAGGCCTCCCTCGTCGCCGACCTGCGCGACGTAGCGGCGCGCTACCCGGCGGACCGCGAGCTGCGGGACATGATCGGCGCGCTGCGCAGGTCGAGCCCCGAGTTCGCGCGCCTGTGGGAGGGCTCCGCCGTCGCGCACCACAGAAGCGAGAGGAAGACCGTCGGCCATCCGCATGTCGGCGAACTGGAACTCGACTGCGATGTGCTGTCGGTGCACGGCTTCGACCTGCGCATCGTCGTCTACACAGCCGCACCCGGCAGCGAAGCGGCCGACAAGCTGCGCCTGCTGACCGCCCTCGGCACCGATGCAACGGCCCCGCCGCCCATGGGAGCCCCTTCGTCGTCGAAGGTGCCGGGGGGATAGCGGCGCCGGCCTCGAGGGCTCAGCGGAACGAGTCGGCGTGTTCCTCGCACCACTGGCGGAACGTGCGGGGGGCGATGCCGGTGAGGTTGGTGACGTCGTCGGAGATCACTCCGGCGCGTCCGGCGCGGAAGAGCTCGTTGAGGTTCTGCACCGCGCCGGCGAATTCGGCCGGGGTTCCCTGCTCGATGCTCCGCTGGGCGAGCTGCTCGGGGGTGAGCGGCACGAACTCGATGGGCCGTCCCAGGACGTCGGCGAGGATCTCGACCTGCTCGCGGGCGGTGAGTGCCTGGGGGCCGTTGATGATGTAGGCGTGGCCGGCGTGGCCGTCCCGGGTGAGGGCGAGCGCGGCGACGCGGGCGATGTCGTAGGTGTCGACGGGCACGGTCTTGCCGGGGTCGCTGGCGTCGTACACGCGGCCTTCGGCGCGGATCGTGTCCAGCCACCACAGGGCGTTCGGCATCAGCGTGTTGGTGCGCAGGTAGGTGATGTCGAGTCCGGAGTCGCGGAAGACCTGGTCGCGGGCGGCGATGCCGGCTCCGATCATGGGCAGGGGCTCCAGGACGGTGCCGATGGAGGAGAGCACCACGATCTTGCGGACGCCGGTGGTGCGGGCGGCCTTGATCATGTTCTCGGCCTGCGCGGGGACCGGCTCGAGCTGCATGAAGAAGACGCCGTCGACGCCGGTGGCGGCGGCGGTGAGGCTCTCGGCGTCGTTCAGGTCGCCGACGGCGATGTCGATGCCGGTCGGCAGGAGCTCGGCGCGGGAGGCGTCGCGGACCAGTGCCCGCACCTGATGGCCCCGCTCGAGCAGCTCGGTGACCAGGGCGCCGCCGACGTTTCCGGTGCTTCCGATGACGAGGAACTTGGACATGACGGGTCCTTTCGGGATCGTTGATGGGGAGTGGGTCGGGGCAGAGCGGCCGGGGGGAGGCCCGGTCACCAGGGGAGGTCGCCGTCGCGGTCGCGGAAGGTGCCGCTCGCGCCGCCGGGTCCGTCCAGCGCGTAGGCGATGATGGCGTCGGTGCCGTCATGGACCGAGTGGCCTTGGCCGCTGCTGAGGTCGGTGGCGGTCATGCCGGGGTCGGCGGTGTTGATGCGGATGTGCGGCAGCAGCCGGGCATAGCGGGCGGTGAGCATGTTGATCCCGGCCTTCGACGCCGCGTAGAGCGGGGAGCCGAAGCGTGATTCGATCCGGCTGTCGTCGTGGAAGAGGCCGAAGGAACCCAGGCCGCTGCTGACGTTGACGATGCGGGGGTCGAAGGAGCGTTCCAGCAGCGGCAGGAACGCGTGGATCACGCGGACGTATCCGACGACGTTGGTCAGCAGCACCGTGGTGGCGTCATCGGCCGTGTAGTCCTTCACCTCGGTCACGGGACCGGTCACGCCGGCGTTGTTGACCAGGACGTCGAGGTGGCCGTCGGTCCGTTCGACGGTCTCGGCGGCGCGGTCGACCGACTCCTGCGAGGTCACGTCCACCTCGAGGAACTGTGCGCCGACGCGGTCGGCGGCGGTCCTGCCCAGGTCGGGGTTGCGGGCGCCGAGGTGGACGCGGTATCCGGCCTCGGCCAGGCGCCGTGCCGTCTCCAGGCCGATGCCCTTGTTGGCGCCCGTGACCAGGGCGACGGGGACGCCCGCAGCGGGAGTGCTCATCCGTGGCTTCCTTTCTCTCGCGGCCAGATCGAGTCTGGGCCGCGGGAGAGGGGGCATGGTGGCCCTCTTTGGGCCACCCAGCCGCCGTCGGCGCGCTGACGTCGAACGGCCTGGAACAGGGCCGTGCGCATCCCGGCCTCGCCGTCCGGCGCGCTCTTGCCCGGATGCCGCGCCTGTCACAGGCCGAGTACGAACCGGCCTGCCGGCCGGCAGGGCATGCTCCGGAAGGCGACGCAGTGGTGCCGCAGCACATCGGCCCCAGGGTGCCGCGCCTGCCCGACCGGCGAACACCGTCCGGCGTGCCTTCCACGGCGACACCGGGCGCGTGCCGCACCCGACCCCCGAGGAGCACAAGGCATCCCTCGTCGCCGACCCGCGCGACGCCGCGGCCCGCTACCCGGCCTGCCGCGCGCCGGCAGACCTGACCGGCGCGCCGCGGACATCGAGCGCCGGCTTCGCGCGCCTGTGGGCGGGCTCCACCGTCGCGCACCACGGAAGAGCGGCCGGAAGGCGTCGACAGCCGCGATGCCGCTCCCGCCGCCGGGCCGGGACCGCACCTGGTTGTCACCGCCTCCCCGTACTGTCGAGGCATGGAAGGCACCGCACCCCCCGCCGCGTACGACCCGATGTCCGTCGCCCGCTGGGCCGCCGAGCCCGACAAGCGCCCCGGGCGGACCGCCTTCCAGCGTGACCGCGCCCGCGTCCTGCACTCCGCGGCGCTGCGCCGCCTCGCCGGGAAGACGCAGGTCGTCACGCCGGGTGAGCACAGCCAGGTGTGGGACGCCAGTCCGCGCACCCGCCTCACCCACTCCCTCGAATGCGCGCAGGTGGGCCGCGAGCTCGGCGCGGCGCTCGGCTGCGACCCCGACCTGGTCGAGGCGGCCTGTCTCTCCCACGACCTGGGGCACCCGCCCTTCGGGCACAACGGCGAACAGGCGCTGAACGAGTTCGCCGAGGACTGCGGCGGGTTCGAGGGCAACGCCCAGTCGCTGCGCCTCCTGACCCGTATCGAACCCAAACGGTTCACCCCGGAGGGCTCCGTCGGCCTCAACCTCACCCGGGCCACCCTCGACGCCGCCACCAAGTACCCCTGGCCGCGCGGCGCCCACCCCACCGACCCGGACTCCCCGAAGTTCGGGGTCTACGAGGACGACCGCCCGGTGTTCGACTGGGTGCGCGAGGACGCCCCCGGCAGCCGGATCTGCTTCGAGGCCCAGGTCATGGACTGGTCCGACGACGTCGCCTATTCGGTGCACGACGTGGAGGACGGCCTGCACGCCGGCCACATCGACCCGGGCTGCCTGCACGCCGAGCCCGAGCGCCGGGAGGTCTTCGCCGTCGCCGTGGGCCGGTACGTGCCCGCGGACACCGACCCCGGGGAACTGGCCGAGGCCCTCGACCGCCTGCTCGCCCAGGAGTGGTGGCCGCACGGCTACGACGGCACCGCCGTCGCCCAGGCCCGCCTGAAGGACGCCACCAGTCAGCTCATCGGCCGCTTCTGCCTGGCTGCGGAGGGCGCCACCCGGCAGGCCTTCGGCAGCGGACGCCTCACCCGGTACGCGGCCGAGCTGGTGGTGCCGCGCAGCACCCGGATGGAGTGCGCGGTCCTCAAAGCGGTCGCCGACCGGTACGTCATGCAGCGCGCCGAGCAGGAACTGCTCCGCGCCGACCAGCGCGTCGTCGTCGTCGAACTGGCCGAGGCGCTCACCGCCCGCGCGCCCGAAGGTCTGGACCCCCAGTTCCGCGCGCTGTTCGACCGGGCCCCGGACGACCGCGCCCGCAAGCGGGTGATCGTCGACCAGATCGCGTCCCTGACGGACGCCTCGGCGCGCTCGCTTCACGCGCGGCTCACGGGGCAGGGATGACCCGCATGGCCTGATCGGGTCACTCCCCCTTCCGGCATCATTCTGGGTGCGGGACGCTCGCAGATGGCTACACCGTTACAAGGAGGCATCACGTGGTCGACGCGGATCAGACTTTCGTCATCGTGGGAGGCGGACTGGCCGGCGCCAAGGCGGCCGAGACGCTGAGAGCGGAGGGCTTCACCGGCCGCGTGATACTGATCTGCGACGAGCGCGACCACCCGTACGAGCGACCGCCGCTGTCCAAGGGGTACCTCCTCGGCAAGGAGGAGCGCGACAGCGTCTTCGTGCACGAGCCCGCCTGGTACGCGCGCCACGACATCGAACTGCACCTCGGCCAGACCGTCGACGCCATCGACCGGTCCGCGAAGACCGTCCGCTTCGGCGACGACGGCACCACCGTCCGCTACGACAAGCTGCTGCTCGCCACCGGCGCCGAGCCGCGCCGCCTGGACATCCCCGGCACCGGCCTCGCGGGCGTCCACCACCTGCGCCGCCTCGCCCACTCCGAGCGGCTCAAGGGCGTCCTCACCTCCCTCGGCCGGGACAACGGCCATCTGGTGATCGCCGGCGCCGGCTGGATCGGCCTGGAGGCCGCGGCCGCGGCCCGCGAGTACGGCGCGGAAGTCACCGTGGTGCACCGGGGGCAGACCCCGCTGCACTCGGTCCTCGGGCCCGAACTGGGCCAGCTCTTCGCGGAGCTGCACCGCGAGCACGGCGTGCGCTTCCACTTCGGCGCGACGCTCACCGAGATCACCGGTCAGGACGGCATGGTCCTCGCCGCCCGCACCGACGACGGCGAGGAGCACCCGGCGCACGCCGTCCTCGCCGCGATCGGCGCGGCCCCGCGGGTCGCGCTCGCGGAGGCCGCGGGACTGGAGCTCGCCGACCGTGCGGACGGCGGGGGCGTCCTCGTCGACGAACGGCTGCGGACCTCCGACCCGGACGTCTACGCGGCCGGTGACGTGGCCTCCTTCCCGCACGCCCTGTTCGGCACGCGGCTGCGCGTGGAGCACTGGGCCAACGCGCTGAACGGCGGCCCGGCCGCCGCCCGCTCGATGCTGGGCCGGGAGGAGATCTACGACCGCGTTCCCTACTTCTTCACCGACCAGTACGACCTGGGGATGGAGTACTCGGGGTGGGCGCCGCCGGGCTCCTACGACCAGGTGGTCATCCGGGGCGATGCGGGCAAGCGGGAGTTCATCGCGTTCTGGGTGAAGGAGGGGCGTGTGCTGGCCGGGATGAACGTGAACGTGTGGCATGTCACGGAGCCGATCCAGGCGATGATCCGGTCGCGGGGACCGGTGGACACGGAGCGGCTGGCGGACCCGCATGTGCCGCTGGAGAGTCTCCTCGGCTAGCCGGGCGGCGCCACGGCGGCCAGGTGTTGTCGGCGGGGCCCCGTAGAATTCACGCGTGGCTGGGCGGATCAATGATGAGGATGTGAAGGCGGTTCGGGACGCGGTCCCGATCGACGCCGTCGTGTCCGAGTATCTCCAGCTGCGTAACGCGGGGGGCGGGAACCTCAAGGGTCTGTGCCCCTTCCACGACGAGAAGTCGCCGTCCTTCCAGGTCAGCCCGAGCAAGGGACTCTTCCACTGCTTCGGCTGCCAGGAGGGCGGCGACACCATCACGTTCGTGATGAAGATCGACCACCTCTCCTTCTCGGAGGCGGTCGAGCGCCTCGCCGGACAGGCCGGCATCACCCTGCGCTACGAGGAGGGCGGGTACAACCCCACCCACCAGCGCGGCGAGCGCATCCGCCTGGTCGAGGCCCACAAGATCGCCGCGGAGTGGTACGCGGAGCAGCTCGCGACCTCCCCGGAGGCGGACACCGGCCGGGTCTTCCTCGCCGAGCGGGGCTTCGACCAGGCCGCCGCCCAGCACTTCGGCGTCGGCTACAGCCCCCAGGGCTGGGACCACCTCACGCGCTTCCTGCGCGGCAAGGGCTTCAGCGACAAGGAGCTGCTCCTCTCCGGCCTCTCCCAGGAGGGCCGCCGCGGCCCCATCGACCGCTTCCGCGGCCGGCTGATGTGGCCGATCCGCGACATCGGCGGGGACGTCGTCGGCTTCGGCGCCCGCAAGCTCTACGAGGCGGACAACGGGCCCAAGTACCTCAACACCCCCGAGACCGCGATCTACAAGAAGTCCCAGGTCCTCTACGGCATCGACCTGGCGAAGAAGGACATCGCGAAGGCGTCCCGCGCGGTGGTCGTCGAGGGTTACACCGACGTCATGGCCTGTCATCTCGCGGGCGTCACGACCGCCATCGCCACCTGCGGCACGGCCTTCGGCGGCGACCACATCAAGATCCTGCGCCGGCTGCTGATGGACAACGGCAGCGCGCGCGTGATCTTCACCTTCGACGGCGACGCGGCCGGCCAGAAGGCGGCCCTGCGCGCCTTCGAGGACGACCAGAAGTTCGCCGCCGAGACCTACATCGCCATCGCCCCCGACGGCATGGACCCCTGCGACCTGCGGCTCGCCAAGGGCGACGAGGCCGTCGCCGACCTGGTCGAACCGCGCACGCCGCTCTTCGAGTTCGCCCTGCGCCAGGTCGTCCGGCGCTACGACCTGGACACCCCGGCGGGCCGCGCCGCCGCCCTGGACGAGGCGGCCCCCATCGTCGCCCGCATCAAGAACAGCGGCGCACAGCACGAGGTCGCCGTCGAACTCGCCGGGATGCTGGGCATCCTGGACACCCAGTTCGTGGTCAAGCGGGTCGCCCAGCTGGCCCGCTGGGCCCGCGAGCGCGGCGGCAAGGGCCCGGCCCCGGACCGCCGGCAGCAGCACGGCGGGGGG
>KL568569.1:22913-25200 GCA_000715605.1 Streptomyces speibonae
GCACGGCGGGGGGCCGCAGCAGTACGCCCCCTCCGCCGCCGCGCCAGGCCCGCGCGGTCCCGCCCTCAACCTGCGCAACCCGGTCTTCGCCACCGAGCGCGAGCTCCTCAAACTCGCCCTCCAGCGCCCGGAGCTGGTCTCCCCGGCCTTCGACGCGTACGGCGTCGACGAGTTCACCGCCCCGCCCTACGCGGCCGTACGGCAGGCGATCATGGACGCGGGCGGCGCGGAGTACGGCGTGCAGGACCCGCAGGAGTATCTGGTCCGGGTCCGCGACGCCGCGCCCGACGACACCGTCCGCGCCATGGTCACCGAGCTCGCGGTCGAGGCGATCATGCTGCACCGGGGGGTCAAGGAGGTCGACGAGACCTACGCGGGTGCCCAGCTGGTCACGGTGCGGCGGCGCGCCGTGGAGCGCCGGATCCGCGACATCACCAGCCGTCTCACCCGTCTCGGCGCCCACGGCGACCCGGCCGAACTGGCCTCCGTGCAGAACGAGTTGTGGGTGCTTCAGCAGTACGACCAGGCGCTGCGGGAGCACGGCGCGGCCGCCCTGTGAGGCGGTCCGCGTAATCGCCCGGTCACGCACCGGACTCAAAAAGTCACCGCACGCCCCTCGTGGGGACGATGTGTCGTACCCCACACTGGGGGGCGGTGCCTGAGTCCTCGGAGCGCGGCCGACCCGTCCCCGACGGGTCCCGGACATCCGCGGTTCCGCCCATCGCGTACGGGACGGACAGCGGCGAGGCCGCCGACTCCGCCCCCGAAGTACCGCTGCCGTCCCCCCTGGCAGCGATCATCCTGGAGGTCGCCCCCGTGCAGACCCAGACCCAGACCCTCACCGAGCCCGACGCGAACGTGCTCGTCGCCATGCCGGCGCAGGGCCGCGTCGCGCATCACCCCGAGACGCCGCCCCAGCCGGCCGAGCCGTCGAAGCCGGTCGGACCCCCGGCCGATCCCGTCGACGCCTCCGAATCCACTGACGCCACTGACGCCGTGGGTCCGCGCGCGCCCGTGCGTCCCGAGACCGGCGGGCCCTCCTCGGACCTGTTCCGCCAGTATCTGCGCGAGATCGGCCGCATTCCGCTGCTGACCGCCGCCGAGGAGGTCGAGCTGGCCCGCCGCGTCGAGGCGGGGCTGTTCGCGGAGGAGAAACTGCGCCGCACCCCCGATCTCGACAGCAGACTCGCCCTGGACCTGGACCGGCTCGTCGTCATGGGCCGGATGGCCAAACGGCGGCTGATCGAGGCGAACCTGCGGCTCGTCGTGTCCGTCGCCAAACGGTACGTGGGCCGGGGCCTGACCATGCTGGACCTGGTCCAGGAGGGCAACCTCGGGCTGATCCGGGCGGTGGAGAAGTTCGACTACGCCCGGGGGTACAAGTTCTCCACGTACGCCACGTGGTGGATCCGCCAGGCGATGTCCCGGGCGCTGGCCGACCAGGCGCGGACGATACGGGTGCCGGTGCATGTCGTCGAGCTCATCAACCGGGTGGTGCGCGTGCAGCGGCGCATGCTCCAGGAGCGCGGGTACGAGCCGACCCCGGAGGAGGTCGCCGCGCACCTCGATCTGCCGCCCGAGCGGGTCGGGGAGGTGCTGCGGCTGGCGCAGGAGCCGGTCTCGCTGCACGCGCCGGTGGGCGAGGAGGACGATGTCGCGCTCGGCGACCTCATCGAGGACGGTGACGCGGCGAGTCCCGTCGAGTCGGCGGCGTTCCTTCTGCTGCGGGAGCATCTGGAGGCGGTGCTGTCGACGCTCGGGGAGCGGGAGCGGAAGGTGGTGCAGCTGCGGTACGGGCTGGTGGACGGGCGTCCACGGACGCTGGAGGAGATAGGGCGGATCTTCGGGGTGACGCGGGAGCGGATTCGGCAGATCGAGTCCAAGACGCTGAACAAGCTGCGGGATCATGCCTTCGCGGATCAGCTGCGGGGGTATCTGGACTGAGGGTTGTTTCGCCCCCGCCGCCCCTTCCCTTCCCGTCCCGTCCCCTCCCGTCCCTGGAGGCTTCGCCCCCCCAGGCCCCCTTTGCGCCCGCGCGCGTCTTGTCCCTGGCCCCTCAAGAGGCTGACGCGAGCTCCAGGGGGGCGGGGGACGAGGTGGTGTGCAAGGACTCGTCGTAGCGGTGGAGGAGGAGACGGGGCATGGCCGGGTGGGTGCCCAGGGGGGCGGAGGCCGTTCCCGGGGCCGCTGCCGCGCACTCCGTGGCGAAGCGGCCGGGGGCCGTGAAGTAGGAGGCGACGGCCACGCGGTGGCGGCCGCGGGCGGCGAGGGTGCGCACGGCGTCGGG
>KL568569.1:25458-26185 GCA_000715605.1 Streptomyces speibonae
ACCCGGGGTCGCGGGAGCCGGCCGCCGCGAGGATCACCGCGCTCTCGCGCCGGGCCGCGGCGTCGGCCGGGGTGTGCCAGCCGGCCTCGGTGAGGCGGGCGTGGAGGGCGTCCACGAGCAGGGGGTGCGGGCCGAGCGGGGCGGCGACGCGGGTGTGCAGTCGCGCCCGGGCGGCCATCGCGGGGATGTCCCGCTTGACGTGGTACCCGCGGCTGAGCAGCAGCGGGACGAGGACGGCCGCCTCGGTGCCGCGCGCGTCCAGCTCGGCGAGCGTGTCGGGGAGCAGGGGCGCGTTGAGCTCGATGTGGCCCAGGTGCACGGGCAGGCCGGGGCGCAGTGCGCGCACCCCCGCCAGGAGCTGCCGTACGGTGCTCAGCGCCCGTGGGTCGCGGCTGCCGTGCGCCACGACGACGAGAGCGGGTGGGTTCATGGTGTACGGCGTCATGCACCGATCGTCGGCGCGGGACGTTGCCGTCCCGTTGCGCGGGGATGACGGGTGTTTTCCGGGGGTTCACCATGTGGACCGCGGGGTGTGTGAGCGCGGTTGACCTGCGGTTCCGTGTGATCGCGTGAGGGTGGTCACACGGGGTGGGGTCAACCGTCGGGGGGTGGTGGGGCGTCTCTCGGGGTCGAGGAGCGACCGGGGAGGGGCCGTCCGATGCGCCGTTTCGCAGTCCGCCGTCCGCGTCTGCCGCGCACCCGTACGGGGCCTGTCTCTTATACACAT
>KL568569.1:26408-27274 GCA_000715605.1 Streptomyces speibonae
GTACGGGGCAGCGACGGCTGGTGCAGGCGGTGGTGGCGGTGTGCGTGCTGGCGCTGCTGCCGGCGACCTGGCTGCGGCTGACCACGGGCGACCGGCTGCGCACCACCGCGGATGTGCCGCGCACCGAGGTGGCCGTGGTGTTCGGCGCCGGGCTGTGGGACGGGGAGCCGTCGCCGTATCTGGCGCACCGGCTGGACGCGGCGGCGCGCCTGTACCGCGCGGGGCGGATCGAGGTGGTGCTGGTCACCGGCGACAACAGCCGGGAGGACTACGACGAGCCCGACGCGATGCGCACGTACCTGACCCGGCACGGGGTGCCCGACGAGCGGATCGTCAGCGACTACGCGGGCTTCGACACCTGGGACTCCTGCGTCCGCGCGAAGAAGATCTTCGGGGTGGACCGTGCGGTACTGATCAGCCAGGGTTTCCACGTCCGCCGCACGGTGGCCCTGTGCGAGGCGGCCGGCGTCTCCTCGTACGGCGTGGGCGTCGACGAACCCCACAACGGCGTCTGGTACTACGGCGCCGTCCGTGAACTCCTCGCGGCCGGCAAGGCGGCCCTGGACGCGGCCTTCCGCCCGGACCCGCGGTTCCTGGGGCCCAGGGAGGCCGGGGTGGAACGGGCCCTGACGGCGGCCCGTGCGGAGCGGGCACGGTGATGCCCGACCACGCATACCGCGGGGGCGCGGGCGCCTCACCGCGGCCGGAGGCCGGCTGGGAGGGCGTCGTACCCGGGGTGTAACAGCGGTCGGCGTGGTGCGTAACACCTGCGGCTCAGGGTGAGCGGTATGCAGAACACCGTGACGCCCACGCACTGCCCCTACTGCTGTCTCTTATACACATCTCTGAGCGGGCTGGCAAGGCAG
>KL568569.1:27462-31235 GCA_000715605.1 Streptomyces speibonae
ATGCAGAACACCGTGACGCCCACGCACTGCCCCTACTGCGCGTTGCAGTGCGGGATGAATCTGACGCCCGCCCCGGACGGGGCCGGTGTCGAGGTGAGTGAGCGGGCGGACTTCCCGGTGAACCGGGGGGCGCTGTGCGGGAAGGGGCGGACCGCTCCGGCCGTACTGTCGTCGGCCGTGCGGCTGACCTCGCCGTTGGTGCGGTCGGCGGGGGGTGAGCTGGTGCCGGCCTCCTGGGAGGAGGCGCTGGACCGGATCGCCGGGGAGCTGGGGCGTACCCGCGCGCGGTACGGGGCGGACGCGGTCGGGGTGTTCGGCGGGGGCGGGCTGACCAACGAGAAGGCGTACAGCCTCGGGAAGTTCGCCCGGGTGGTGCTCGGCACCTCGCAGATCGACTACAACGGGCGGTTCTGCATGTCGTCGGCGGCGGCCGCCGGCACCAGGGCGTTCGGCCTCGGCCGGGGGCTGCCGTTCCCGCTGGAGGACATCCCGAGGACGGGCTGTGTGATCCTCGTCGGGTCGAACCCGGCGGAGACCATGCCGCCGTCCCTGCGCTACTTCACCGAGCTGAAGGAGAACGGCGGCACGCTGATCGTCGTCGACCCGCGCCGCACGAAGACCGCCGAGCAGGCCGATCTGCACCTGGCCCCGCGCCCCGGCACGGACCTCGCGCTGGCGCTGGGCCTGCTGCACCTCGTCGTCGCCGAGGGGCGCACGGACGAGGAGTACGTCCGCGAGCGCACCGTCGGCTGGGAGGAGACCCGGGCCTCCGCGATGGCCCACTGGCCGGAGTACGTGGAGCGGATCACCGGCGTCTCCGTGCCCCAACTGCGGGAGGCCGTACGGCTGTTCTGCGCGCCCGGGTCCGCGATGGTGCTGACCGCGCGGGGGCCGGAGCAGCAGGCCAAGGGCACGGACACGGTGAGCGCGTGGATCAACCTCGCCCTCGCGACCGGGCGGCCCGGCACCCCGCTGTCCGGGTACGGGTGTCTGACCGGGCAGGGCAACGGGCAGGGCGGGCGCGAACACGGCCAGAAGGCCGACCAGTTGCCCGGCTACCGCAAGCTGACGGACCCGGCGGCGCGGGCGCACGTCGCCGGGGTGTGGGGGGTGGACCCCGACACGCTGCCCGGGCCGGGGCGCAGCGCGTACGAGCTGCTGGACGCGCTGGGCACGGACATCCGCTCGCTGCTGCTGATGGGGTCCAACCCGGTGGTGTCGGCGCCGCGCGCCGCGCACGTCGAGGAGCGGATCCGCTCGCTGGACTTCCTGGCGGTGTGCGACGTGGTCCTGTCCGAGACGGCCGCGCTCGCCGACGTCGTGCTGCCGGTGACGCAGTGGGCGGAGGAGACGGGGACGACGACGAACCTGGAGGGGCGTGTGCTGCTGCGCCGCCGGGCCGTCGTGCCGCCGGAGGGCGTCCGCAGCGACCTGGAGGTCATGCACGGACTCGCCGCGCGGCTGGGCGGGGAGCGGAACCTGGAGAAGGGGTTTCCGACCGACCCCGAGGAGGTCTTCGACGAACTGCGCCGGGCCAGCGCGGGCGGCCCCGCCGACTACTCGGGGATCACCTACCGGAGGCTGGCCGAGGAGAACGGCGTCTTCTGGCCCTGCCCGGCCCGGGCCGACGAACCCGGCGCGACGACCGGCGCCGCGACCGAAACCGCCCCCGCCGACGGAACCGGCGCCACAACCGGCCCCGGCACGGAAATCCCGGCCGCCACGGAGACCGGCGCAGACACCCCCGTCCGGCCCCGCCCCGGCACGGGAGCCGACGACACCGGAGGCGCGGGAGCCGCCCCGCGGGCCGCGTCCAGCCGCCCGGCACCGGCCCACACGTCCAGCACCGGAACCGCACCCGCCGACGAAACCGGCGCCACGACCGGCCACGGCACGGGAACCGCGGGCGCCGGGGCCGGCGCTCGCGTTCACCCCGGTACGCCCCGGCTGTTCCTCGAGCGGTTCGCCACCGAGGACGGGCGGGCGCGGTTCGTGCCCGTGTCGTACCGGGCGATCGCCGAGGAGCCCGACGACGAGTACCCGGTGCTGTTGACCACCGGGCGGGTCGTCGCGCAGTACCAGTCCGGTGCGCAGACCCGCCGGGTCGACGAGCTGAACGCCGCCGCTCCCGGCCCGTTCGTGGAGCTGCATCCCCGGCTCGCGGAGCGGCTCGGCGCGGCCGAGGGCGACCCGGTGGCCGTGGTGTCCCGGCGGGGCCGGGCGGTGGCACCGGCGCGGATCACCACCGCGATCCGCGCCGACACGGTGTTCATGCCGTTCCACTGGGCCGGTGAGGGCCGGGCCAACACCCTGACCAACCCGGCCCTCGACCCGACCTCCCGGATGCCGGAGTTCAAGGCGTGCGCGGTGCGCGTGGAGGCGGTTCAGCCCACGCCCACCGCGCTCCAGGCGGCCCCGACGGCCGCGTACTCGGCGCCGTCCTCGCCGTAGAGGTCCGCGGCGGCCTTCAGGGTGGCGGTGCGGGCGCCCGCGTAGTCGGTCGAGGACGTCATGTACACCGTCAGGGCGCGGTACCAGATGGCGCCGAGCGCGTCCCGTCCGATGCCGGTGACGGTCGAGCCGTCGCAGGTGGGCGAGGAGTGCGCGACGCCGCCCAGCGTCTTCGCGCCGCTGCCCTCGGCGAGCAGGTAGGCGAAGTGGTTGGCGACGCCCGAGGAGTAGTGGACGTCGAGGTCCTTGACCGAGGCGTCCCAGCAGTCCGCCGACGCGCCGTCCTTGGAGGGCTCGTCCATGTGACGCAGGGCGTCCCGGCCGAAGCCGTCCCGGACGATCTCCTCGCCGATCAGCCAGTCGCCGGGGTCCTCGGCGTTGTCCGCGTGGAACTCCACCAGCGTGCCGAAGATGTCCGAGGTCGCCTCGTTCAGACCGCCGGACTCCCCCGAGTAGGCAAGCCCGGCCGTCTTCGACGTCACGCCGTGGGTCATCTCGTGTCCGGCCACGTCCAGGGAGACCAGCGGACCCATCTGCGTGCCGTCACCGTCCCCGTACGTCATGCAGAAGCAACGGTCGTCCCAGAAGGCGTTGTTGTAGTCGTTGCCGTAGTGCACGCGGTTGTACGAGCCCTTGCCGTCGCCCGCGATGCCCCGGCGGCCGTGGACGTCCTCGTAGTAGTCCCAGGTGACGTCGGTGCCGTACTGCGCGTCCACCGCCACCGTGACGCGGTCGGCTTCCGTGCCCGAACCCCAGTGGTTGTCGGCGTCGGTGACCACGGGGGCCGGGGCGCGGTCGAGGCAGAGGACGAGGACGCACAGGTCGGTGCGGTTGCCCGCGTCGCCGGTGTACGTGCCGCCGCGGGTGGGGTCCTTCAGCTCGTACCCGGACGCCGTGGCCGTCGTCTCCAGCGGGACCGTGCCGCCGTAGAGGGACCGGCCGTCGCCGGAGACGGTCGCGAGGCTGTCCCAGGCGTCGATGCGGGCGCCGGTGCGCGCGTCGGTCAGCACGGTGCGCGCGACCGGGTTGCCGTCCCGGTCCTGGGCCACGGCGTCGGTGCGCCAGGCGAGCCGGGGGGCGCCGTGCAGGGCGTCGACGACCAGCTCGGGCTTGGCGGTGAGCTTCTCGAGGGTCTCGCCGAGGCGGGCGGCGCGCAGGGTGTCCGCCGCGAGGTCGGCGGCCTCGGGGGCGGCGAGCCCGGGGGTGACGGTCGGCAGGTCGATGGGCGCGCGGGTGGCGCGGGTGACGCCCCGGTAGCTGCCGTCGGGGGCGAGGTGCAGGACGAAGTCGCCGCCCAGGACGGGAAGCCGGCGGTAGGTGCG
>KL568569.1:31521-32815 GCA_000715605.1 Streptomyces speibonae
CGGCGGCGGAGCGGGTGGGGGGTTCGGCCGCGCCAGCGGGGGTGGGGGTGAGGGCGGCGGCCAGCAGCGCGGTGCTGGTGACGGCCACGGCGGCGGTGACGGAACGGGGACGTCGGACAGGCCGTATCGGGCTCAAGCGGTCTCCTGGAACGGGCGCCCCGACGCGGGTGGGGGGTGGGGCGGCGCTGATGGTGACCGCGATTCAAGTGGCGCCGATCATGTCATGTCCATAGCGCGAATGTGGGGGTGTGTGAGGGGTGAGAATCGTTCCTGCAAGGCTCCGGTGGCACTTCGGTGCAGAGGGGCTCCGCCGACCGTCCGCGCAGGTGAACGAGTGATTCTCCCCTTCTTCGTCTACGGCACCCTCCGCCCCGGCGAGCGCAACCACGACCTGTTCCTGCGCGGCCGCACCCTGCGCGAGGAGCCCGGCCGCCTCCCGGGCGCGACCCTCTACGAGGGGCCCGGATATCCGTACGCCGTCGAGGAGCCGGACGGCGGCGGCACCGTGGCCGGGGAACTGGTGACCGCGCGGCCGGAGGCCTACGCGGAACTGCTCGCCGAACTGGACCGGCTGGAGGAGTACGTACCGGGCGGCCCCCGCAACCTCTACGAGCGGGTGGTGCGCGAGGTTCTCAGGGAGGCGGACGGCACACCCGTCCGGGCGTGGGTCTACGTCGCCGCCCCCGCCGTCGCAGCGGAACTGCGCTCCCGTGGGAAGCCCGTCGCGGGCGGGCAGTGGCGGGGCGGGGCGATGTGAGGTGAGCGGGGTGAGGTGAGAGGTGCGGTCCTAGACCCGCCCGCGCTCTCGTCGCCCGCGGACGCCCCACCGGTGGCGCGGCGGCCGTTCCGGCAGGGTGCTCTGGATGAACAGGGCGCCCAGCCCGAGCGCCCCCACGCCGAACGCGCACGAGCCGATGACGACGTCTCCGCGCTCCGCGCGCTGGGCCGCGCGCTGCTCGTCGAAGGTTCTGGTCTCGTTGCTGTCGAGATCCGGGTAGCACCGGTCGCCCGGTCGCATCGGCGAGGGGTGCTCCTCGCCGTCCGGCCCCAGGTTGACCCCCGGGCAGAACACGTCCCTCGTGTAGGCGTGGTTCGCCAGTCCCCCGACGGCCTGGAACATCCCCCAGATCACGAGGGCCCACAGCGCCAGCACGACCGCGGTGCGCAGCCTCATCCCGCCTCACCTCCCCGCCCGCGACCCTAGTGCCTCCCGTTCCCGCCCGCCCCGGTCACCCGTTCATCCCCCGCGCCGCGCACCTTCGGGTGCTTCTGCGTGAGCGGTTCGGCGCGGCGG
>KL568569.1:33022-34027 GCA_000715605.1 Streptomyces speibonae
CGTGAGCGGTTCGGCGCGGCGGCCGTGACCTGCTGAAACGCGGCGGATTCGGCGGCCGTACGGGTGCGTCTGACACCCGTTCAGCCCGCCTCCTGACGCCTCCTCAGGAAGCGGGGTCGGCGTGGTGGGACTTACCTCGGAACAGCAGGGACGCGTCCGACGGCGGCACATGGGGGTGCCGCGGGCCGCTCCCCTTCGTGAGCTCGAGGGAGCATCGATGCGACGTACCGCCCGGCCGCTGACCGGCGTCACCGGCAGGTCCGCTCTGACCGGCGCCGCCCTCGCCGTGGCCGCCGTGGGGCTGCTGGCCGCCCCCGCGCACGCCGTGCAGCCCCGCGACGCCTCGGCCGGGGACCTGGAGTTGTACCCGTCCTCCGTCGCGCCCGGCGCACAGGTGACCGCGAACACCGCGGCGTGCGACGAGGAGGACACGGTCCGGGGCGACGCCTCCGCCGTGGGCGCGGGACGCTTCACGCTGACGCCGAGCACCCACGAGCGGGACGCGGTCGGACAGTTCCAGGTGCCGCCGAGCGCGCAGCCGGGCACGTACCAGATCGTCGCGACGTGTGCCGGCGGCGACCGGCGGGGGGCGGGCGACCTGCTGGTCACGCTGACGCCGGAATCGCAGCAGGTGCACCCGCGGGGAAGTGTGAAGACGGGGGTCGGCGGCGCGCTGGGCCACGACCCCGTACAGACCGCGGCCGGTGTGACGGCTCTCGCCGTCGCCGCCGCGGGCGGTACCTGGCTCCTGCATCGCCGGGCGAGAGGCGACGGGATCTGACGGGCACCCTCCGCTGCCCGTCCCCGCCGGTACCGCACGTTCCCCTCCCCCTCCGGGTCCGACGCCCCTCGCGGCCCGGAGGGGGTACGGGGCCGATCCGAGATGAGGTCCAGTCCGTGATGCGCCGCAGCTTCCGCCGCCGGGCCGGGGGCCCGAGCAACGCAGCGATAACCGCCGTCACCGTGCTCGCCCTGTGCTCCGGGATACTGCTGCTGAGCGGCGGG
>KL568569.1:34168-34941 GCA_000715605.1 Streptomyces speibonae
GGCCCCCCGCCGCAGCCGTCGGCCGCCCAGGCGCACACCGGGACCGACGCCCGCAGCGCCGCCCGGCCCGCGGCGCCCGCGCTGCCGCCCTCGCCGCCCGACCGGGTGCGCATCCCCGCGATCGATGTGGACGCGCCCCTGACCGGCCTCGGTCTGACGAGCACCGGCAGCCTCGACGTCCCGCCCGCCGACCGGGAGAACCTCGCGGGCTGGTACGAGTCCGGCACCACCCCGGGCGAGCGGGGCACCGCGATCATCGCGGGCCACGTCGACAACGCCGACGGCCCGGCCGTCTTCTACTCCCTCGGCGCCCTGCGCAAGGGCAGCACCATCGAGGTGGACCGGCGCGACGGGCGGACCGCGGTGTTCACCGTGGACGCGGTCGAGGTCTACGACGCGCGTGACTTCCCCGACCGGAAGGTCTACGGCGCGGCGCCCCGCCCCGAGCTGCGCGTCATCACCTGCGGCGGGGGCTACTCCCGCACCACGGGCTACCGGGGGAACGTGGTCGTGTACGCGCACCTGACCGGCGCCCGCTGACCGTCGCCTCACCCGGGCGTGACGTCCCCGCACCGCTCCGCGGTGCGCACCACGCCCAGAACCACCGGGTAGTCGGTGATCTGCCGGTTCGCTCCGGGCCGGGTGGTGCAGATCCGCCACCCGGCCAGATCGTCCACCGCACGTCCCTGCCCGCTGGCGTCCTCGAAGACGATGTCGGTCCCGGGACCCATCTGTTCCTGTGCCCGCCCGGCGTTGCCGCCGATGACGTCGGG
>KL568569.1:35165-36282 GCA_000715605.1 Streptomyces speibonae
GCCGATGACGTCGGGCATGACGGCGGCGACCGGCTCGGCGTCCGCCGGACCGCCGGACTCGGTGACCCGCGCGCTCGTCCCGGGGGCGTCGGAGGGGTCCGGGGGGTTTGGCGCGGGGCCGGCGGAGCAGGCGGTGGCCGCGCACACGAGGGCGGCGGCGAGGACGGGTCTCCAGGGCTTCACGAGGTCGTGCTCCGTCTGTCCGTCCGTCTGTCCGTCCGTCTGTCTTCTGTCGCTAGGCCAGCCACTGTTCGTACGCCAGGTCGGCCACCAGCGCGAAGACGACCGTCAGCAGGACGACGCGGACGAAGCCGCTGCCCTTCTTCAGGGCCGTGCGGGCGCCGAGCGTACCGCCCGCCAGGTTGAACACCGCCATCAGGGCCGCCAACTGCCACAGCACCGCGCCCTGCCAGGCGAACATCGCGAGGGCGCCGGCGTTGGTGCAGCAGTTGACGATCTTGGCGGTGGCGGACGCGGTGACCAGGTCGAGGTGGAGCAGGGCGGTGAGGGCGAGGACGAGGAACGTGCCGGTGCCGGGGCCTATGAGCCCGTCGTAGAAGCCGATGCCGAGGCCGCCCAGGCCGATCGCGGCGAGCACCCGGCGGCGGGTGACCGGGCCGGTGGCGGGGGCCGTGCCGAAGGAGGGGCGCAGGATCACGAAGGCGGCGACGGCCAGCAGCACCACCATGATCACCGGCTTGAGGACCTCGGTGCTCATCCCGGCCGCGAAGAAGGCCCCGCCCGAGGACCCGGCCAGCGCGGCCAGGCCGATGCGCACGGCCGTCCGCACGTCGACCGGCGCCCTGCGGGCGTAGGTGACCGCGGCTCCCGTGGTGCCGACGATCGCCACCGCCTTGTTGGTGCCCAGGGCGTGTGCGGCCGGGGTTCCGGCGGGGAGGCCCAGCAGCAGGGCGGGCAGGAGCAGCAGCCCGCCGCCGCCGACCACGGCGTCGACCCAGCCTGCGGCGAGGGCGGCAAGGCAGAGCAGGACGACCGCGGTGAGGGAGATGTCGGGCATGCCCGCGACCCTATGGACGGGATAGATGGTACGTCCATCAAGATGAGCGTTTGTTGAGGTTGCGGGCGGGACGGGGCGGCACCGGCAGGGGCTCCGGGC
>KL568569.1:36527-38526 GCA_000715605.1 Streptomyces speibonae
TCCGCGGGCGGGCCGGCCCTCCTCACACCCGCCGCCGTCCGCCGCTGAGATCAGCGTTCCGCGCGGGAAACAGAAGGGATGCCGACGGGAAACACCCGCACCGCACGCTCAAGGGCATGACCTCGAATGAGCGTGTGGTGGTGATCGGCTCCGGCCTCGCGGGCGTACGACTCGCCCGCCGGCTCGGCGAGCTCGGCACGCCCGTGACGCTGATCGGCGAGGAGGAGCACCGGCCGTACAACCGGGTGCTGCTCGCCGAGGTGCTGGCGGGGCGCTACAGCCCCGAGGTGATCGCCCTGCCGGCGCCCGCGGAGCTGACCCGGGCCCGGGTGACCGGCATCGACCGCGCCGCCCGGACCGTCACCTGCGCCGACGGCACGGTGGTGGAGTACGGCCGCCTGGTCCTGGCCACCGGATCCAACCCGGTGCTGCCGCCGCTGCGCGGCCTGTTCACGGCGTCCGCCGAGGAGCACGAACTGCCCGAGGGGGTGCACGCCTTCCGCACCATGGACGACTGCCTGGGCCTGGCCAAGGCGGTCCGTCCGGGGGTGCGGGCGGTGGTGATCGGCGGCGGGCTGCTCGGTGTCTCCGCGGCCCGCGCGCTCGCCGTGCGCGGCGCCCAGGTCGTCCTCGCCCAGCAGGCCGGGCGGCTCATGGAACGCCGGCTCGACCCGGCCGCCTCCGCGCTCATCGAGCGGTATCTGACCGGCCTCGGCGTGGAGGTGCACACCGAGTGCCGGGTGCGGGACGTGCGCTGCGTCGCCGGCGCCGTCCGCTCGGTGGAGATGGCCGACGGCTACGCCCTCGACGCCGACCTCGTGGTGCTCGCCTGCGGCGTCCACCCGCGGGTGGGGCTCGCGCAGGCCGCCGGGCTCGAGGTCGGCAAGGGCATTCTCGTCGACGACGAGCTGCGCACCTCCGACCCGTCCATCCACGCCGTCGGCGACTGCGTGCAGCACGCCGGCACGGTGTACGGGCTCGCCACCCCGGCCCTCGAACAGGCCGACGCGCTCGCCGCGCTGCTCGCCGGGGACACCACCGCCCGCTACACCGGCACCCGCTCCCTGACCCGGCTCACCCTGGCCGGGCCGGACAGCCCCTTCGACCTGGCCGCGTTCGGCGAGACCGAGGCGCTGCCGGGCGACGACGTCGTCCAGCTCACCGACGCCACCCGCGGCACCTACCGCAAGGTCGTCGTCCGCGACGACCGCCTGGTCGGCGGGGTCCTGGTCGGCGAACTCGGCACCGTCGGCGCCCTCGCGCGCGCCTGGGAGGGAGCAGAGCCGCTCCCGTCCGACGGCGGGCCCCTGCTTCACCTGCTCACCCATGACGGAGGCTCCTGATGCCCACGGACACACCGACCATCGTGCTCATCGGCCACGGCATGGTCGGCCAGCGCTTCCTCGAGGCGCTCGCCGAGCGCGGTCTGACCGCCACGCACCGCGTGGTCGTGCTGTGCGAGGAGCCGCGTCCGGCGTACGACCGTGTCCAGCTCACCTCGTACTTCTCGGGGAAGACCCCCGAGGACCTGTCCATGACGGACACGGCGTTCATCGAGACGCACGGCATCGAGCTGTACGTCGGCGACCCCGCGCTGAGCGTGGACCGCGAGGCGAGGAAGGTCACCGCGAAGTCCGGCAGGGTCGTCGGCTACGACATCCTCGTCCTCGCCACCGGCTCCTACCCGTTCGTGCCGCCGGTGCCGAACAAGGACGCCCGGGGCTGCTTCGTCTACCGCACGATCGAGGACCTGCTGGCGATCGAGGAGTACGCGCGGACATCGACCACCGGGGCGGTGGTCGGCGGCGGGCTGCTCGGCCTGGAGGCGGCGGGCGCGCTCAAGGGCCTCGGGCTGACCACCCACATCGTGGAGTTCGCGCCCCGGCTGATGCCCGTGCAGGTCGACGAGGGCGGCGGCGCGGCGCTGCTGCGCACCATCGAGGACATGGGCCTGGCCGTCCACACCGGCGTCGGCACCCAGGAGATCGTGGCCGGCGCG
>KL568569.1:38674-42915 GCA_000715605.1 Streptomyces speibonae
GCCTGGCCGTCCACACCGGCGTCGGCACCCAGGAGATCGTGGCCGGCGCGGACGGCGCGGTCACCGGCATGAAGCTGTCCGACGGCTCCGAACTCGCCACGGACATGGTGGTGTTCTCCGCCGGTGTCCGCCCCCGCGACCAGCTGGCCCGTGACTGCGGCCTCGACGTCGGTGAGCGCGGCGGCATCGCGGTGGACGAGCAGTGCCGTACGGTCACCGACCCGCACGTGTTCGCGATCGGCGAGTGCGCGCTGGCCGCCGACGGCCGGGTGTACGGGCTGGTGGCGCCCGGCTACGAGCAGGCGGAGACGGCCGCGGCGACGATCGCGGCGGACGAGTCGTCGTTCACCGGCGCGGACCTGTCCACCAAGCTGAAGCTGCTCGGCGTGGACGTGGCGTCCTTCGGCGACGCGCACGGCACCGCCGAGGACTGCCTGGACGTCGTCTACTCCGACTCCCGGGCCGGCCTGTACAAGAAGCTGGTCATCGGCCGGGACGGCACGCTGCTCGGCGGCATCCTGGTCGGCGACGCGGAGGCGTACGGCACGCTGCGCGCCTTCACCGGCTCGGTGCCGCCCGTCGCCCCGGAGGCGCTGGTGCTGCCCGCGGGTGCCGGGGCCCCGGCCCAGCTCGGCCCGTCCGCGCTGCCCGACGACGCAGTCATCTGTTCCTGCCACAACGTCACCAAGGGCACCATCCGCGGCGCGGTCACCGACCACAGCTGCACCACCGTGCCCGAGGTGAAGAAGTGCACCAAGGCCGGTACCGGCTGCGGCAGTTGCGTCAAGGTGCTGGGCCAGCTGGTCAACGCCGAGCTGGAGGCGAGCGGCGTCGAGGTCGACAAGGGCCTGTGCGGCTGCTTCTCGCAGACCCGCGAGGAGCTGTACGAGATCGTCCTGGCCCTGCGCATCGCCTCCTTCCAGGAGCTGCTCGACCGGCACGGCCGCGAGGCCGCCCGGGGCGGCGACGGCTGCGAGGTCTGCAAGCCGGCGGTCGGCTCGATCATCGCTTCCCTCGCCCCGGCGATCGGTGCCAGTACCTACGTCCTCGACGGCGAACAGGCCGCCCTTCAGGACACCAACGACCACTTCCTGGCCAACCTCCAGAAGAACGGCTCGTACTCGGTCGTGCCGCGCATCCCCGGCGGTGAGATCGCACCCGAGAAGCTCATCGTCATCGGGGAGATCGCCCGGGACTTCGGCCTCTACACGAAGATCACCGGGGGTCAGCGGATCGACATGTTCGGCGCCCGCGTCGAGCAGCTCCCGCTCATCTGGGCCCGGCTGGTCGACGCCGGCTTCGAGTCCGGCCACGCCTACGGCAAGTCGCTGCGCACCGTGAAGTCCTGCGTCGGGCAGACCTGGTGCCGCTACGGCGTGCAGGACTCCGTGCGCATGGCGATCGACCTGGAGCTGCGCTACCGGGGGCTGCGCTCCCCGCACAAGCTCAAGTCGGCGGTCTCCGGCTGCCAGCGCGAGTGCGCGGAGGCCCAGTCGAAGGACTTCGGCGTCATCGCCACCGCCAACGGCTGGAACCTGTACGTCGGCGGCAACGGCGGCGCCACCCCGCGCCACGCCGACCTGCTCGCGCAGGACCTCTCGGACGCCGAACTGATCCGCCTGATCGACCGGTTCCTGATGTTCTACATCCGCACCGCCGACCGCCTGGAGCGCACCAGCGTCTGGCTGGAGCGGATCCCCGGCGGCCTGGACCACGTACGGGACGTGGTGGTGCACGACTCGCTCGGCATCTGCGACGAGCTGGAGGCGCTGATGGCCGCCCATGTCTCGCACTACCGCGACGAGTGGGCCGAGACCATCAACGACCCGGAGAAGCTGGCCCGTTTCGTGTCCTTCGTGAACGCGCCCGACACCCCCGACCCGGTCGTCGCCTTCGTGCCGGAGCGCGACCAGATGAAGCCCGACCTGCCGCTGCTGAACATCGGCCTGCGACCCGCCGACGACATCCTGGAAGGAAGCTCTACGCGATGACCCTGGCCCTGGAGACCACCGATCTGAAGGTTCAGCTCCGCCTCACGGACGACTGGTTCACGGTCTGCGACCTGAGCGCGCTGCTCCCGGGCCGCGGGGTGGCGGCCCTGCTGCCCGACGGCCGCCAGGTGGCCGTCTTCGCCGACCGCACCGGCCGCCTCTACGCCATCGACAACCGCGACCCCTTCACCGGCGCGGCGGTCCTCTCCCGCGGCCTGACCGGCACCCACCGAGGCCGCCCGTTCGTCGCCTCACCCCTGCTGAAGCAGCGCTTCGACCTGGAGTCGGGCCGGTGCCTGGACGACGACACGGTACGGGTGACGGCGTACGAGGTGAAGGCGGCCTGAAGGCCCCCCTCCTGACGGGGCGTTACTCGACCGGCCGTTCTTGACCGAGCGTTTCAAAAAAGTCTAGGCTGCGTCGCGTGGCCAGGACCAAGGAGTTCGATCCCGACGCCGCGCTGCGGGCAGCCCTGGAGCTGTTCTGGCAGCGCGGCTACGAGGCGACGTCGATGTCCGACCTCGTCACGCACCTCGGCATCGGACGCGCCAGCCTCTACGCCACCTTCGGCAGCAAGCGCGAGCTGTACCTGAAGGCGCTGGAGCGGTACGAACAGGACGGGCTCCCAAAGCTGATGGAGGACCTGTCCCGGCCGGGCCCGGCACTGCCGGGCGTGCGGGCGGTCGTACGGCGCTACGCCACCGAGGCGGCCGAGGAGGCCATGCGCCTGCGCGGCTGCTTCGTCACCAACACGGCGGCCGAACTGGCCCCGCACGACGCGACCGCCGCGCGGCGGGTCGAGCGCAACTGGGACCAGATGGAGACCGCGCTGCACGCGGCGCTCGTCCGCGCCCGGGCCCAGGGCGAGCTGCCCGCGGACCGCGATCCGCTCACCCTCGCCCGCATGCTGCTCGTGCTGCTGCAAGGTCTGCGGGTGGTCGGCAAGGCGTCCGCGGACCCGGCCAGGACGAGGGACGCGGCGGAACAGGCACTGGCACTGCTCGAGGACTGAACCAACCCGGCCGGCCGCCGGGCGGCGGTCCCCGGGCCTCTCACCATGCCCACATACTGAACCGATCGGTCAATAATCAACCGGTCAACAACAGGGGAGACCATGACCCACCGCTTCACCGACCGCACCACCCTGGTCACCGGCGCCGGCTCCGGCATCGGACGGGCCGTCGCCCTCGCCTTCGCCGCGGAGGGCGCACACGTCGTCGTCACCGGGCGGCGGCCGGAGCCGCTCCAGGAGACGGTGGCCCTGATCGAGCGGGCGGGCGGCAAGGCACTGGCCGTCACGGCCGACATCTCCCGTGCCGCGGACATCGAGGCCGCCGTGGACGCAGCCGTGGACCACTTCGGCTCACTGGACGTGGCGGTCAACAACGCCGGAATATTCCGGAGCGGGCAGCCCTTGGCCGATGTGAGCGACAACGACTGGCACAGCCAGTTCGACACCAACGTCACCGGCGTGTTCCACGCCCTGCGGGCGGAGATCCGCCGGATGCGCACCCAGCCGGACGGCGGCGCGATCGTGAACATCTCCTCCACCCTCGGCGCGCACAAGCGCCACCCGGGAACCACCGCCTACGCCGCCACCAAGGCGGCCGTCTCCGTGCTCACCCGGGGCGCCGCCCTGGACCACATCTCGGAGGGGATCCGTATCAACGCGGTCAGTCCCGGCGCCACGGGGACGGCCATGTCGCTGCAACCGGGCGAGACGGAGGCCGGACGCGCGGAGCGCATGCGGCACGAGGTGCCGGTCGGCCGCGTGTCGACCGTCGAGGAGGTCGCGGCGGCGGTGCTGTACCTGGCGTCGGACGACGCGGCGTCGACGGTGGGCACCGACCTCGTGCTGGACGGCGGCCAGACGGCCTGACCCGGCCTCCGGCGCCCTGGCGGAGAAGTAGCGGAGAGCTACCTTCCAGTCACGTCACGTTCGTATCACAGGAGCTTCATATCCCCGCCACACCGTGCGCACGGCAGTAGCTTCTGCACTCTCGTACCAAGCACACGCATACGCCCGATCTGGGGGGCTCCTCACCATGAACCCGTTCCGTACCTCCGCCGCCGCGATCCTCGCCGCCCTCGCCCTGGCCGCCGTACCGGCCACCGCCGTGGCTCACGACGGCAACCACCCGTTCAAGAACTGCCCCGACGCGTACGAGAACGGGTACGCCAACATCACCAAGGGCGACGACCACTACGGCAAGCACCTGGACCGCGACAACGACGGGATCGGCTGCGACC
>KL568569.1:43119-48779 GCA_000715605.1 Streptomyces speibonae
TCGCGGCGGGCGGCGCGGCCGTCGTCCTGCTGGGCGGCGGCCTGATGATCGCGGCCCGCAAGCGCCGCGAGAACCGCTGAGGCGCACGCAGCGCGCCGTCCGGCACGCACGGAGGAGCGGCACCCCCGCACGGGTGCCGCTCCTCCCTTCGTGATCCGGGGCCGCCGTCGATCGGTGAGGGTGGTCGGGTGACAGACGACGGACCCGGGGTCCACTGGCCCGGAGGGGCTGTCTACCGGTGGTCGCTGCCCTTCGAGGTGACCGCCGCGCGGCCGGCCTCCAGGCGGGCGACCGGAATGCGGAACGGGGAGCAGGAGACGTAGTCCAGGCCGACCTCGTGGAAGAAGTGGACGGACTCCGGGTCGCCGCCGTGCTCGCCGCACACCCCGAGCTTCAGGTCGGGGCGGGTCTCCCGGCCGGCCTTGGCGGCGGCCTTCACCAGGGAGCCGACGCCGTCCTTGTCGATCGTCTCGAACGGCGACACCCCGAAGATGCCCTTCTCCAGGTAGGCCGTGAAGAAGCTCGCCTCCACGTCGTCCCGGCTGAAGCCCCACACCGTCTGGGTGAGGTCGTTGGTGCCGAAGGAGAAGAACTCGGCCGCCTCGGCGATCTGACCGGCGGTCAGCGCGGCGCGCGGCAGCTCGATCATCGTGCCGATCGAGAGCTTGAGGGAGGTGCCGGTGGCCTCCTCGACCTCGGCGATGACCTTGTCGGCCTCCTCGCGGACGATCTCCAGCTCCTGGACCGTGCCGACCAGCGGGATCATGATCTCCGCGCGGGGGTCGCCCTTGGCGGCCCTGCGCTCGGCCGCGGCCTCCGCGATGGCCCGTACCTGCATGGTGAACAGCCCGGGGATGACCAGACCGAGGCGTACGCCGCGCAGGCCCAGCATCGGGTTCTGCTCGTGCAGCCGGTGCACGGCCTGGAGGAGGCGCAGTTCGTTCTCGTGCGGCTCCTGCCGGGACTCGGCGAGGGCGACGCGCACCGACAGTTCGGTGATGTCGGGGAGGAACTCGTGCAGCGGCGGGTCGAGCAGGCGGATGGTGACCGGGAGGCCGTCCATCGCCTCGAAGAGTTCCACGAAGTCCCGCTTCTGGAGCGGGAGCAGGGCCTTGAGGGACTCCTCGCGCTCGGCCTCGGTGTCGGCCAGGATCAGCCGCTCGACCAGCTCGCGCCGGTCGCCGAGGAACATGTGCTCGGTGCGGCACAGGCCGATGCCCTGGGCGCCGAAGCGCCGTGCCCGCAGCGCGTCCTCGGCGTTGTCGGCGTTGGCCCGCACCCGCAGCCGGCGCTTGCGGTCGGCGAAGGCCATCATCCGGTGCACGGCCTCGACGAGCTCGTCGGCGTCGTCGGCGCCCGGGTGCATCCGGCCCTCGAAGTACTCCACGACCGGCGACGGGACCACCGGTACCTCACCCAGGTAGACCTTGCCCGAGGAGCCGTCGATGGAGACGAGGTCGCCCTCCTCCACCACGTGCCCGCCCGGGACGGTCATCCGCCGGCGCTTGGTGTCGACCTCGAGCTCCTCGGCGCCGCAGACACAGGTCTTGCCCATGCCGCGGGCGACGACGGCCGCGTGCGAGGTCTTGCCGCCGCGCGAGGTGAGGATGCCCTCGGCCGCGATCATGCCGTCGAGGTCGTCGGGGTTGGTCTCGCGGCGGATCAGGATGACCTTCTCGCCGGAGCGCGACCACTTGACGGCGGTGTAGGAGTCGAAGACCGCCTTGCCGACCGCCGCGCCCGGGGAGGCGGCGATGCCGCGGCCGACCTGCTCGACCTTGGCCTCCTCGTCGAAGCGCGGGAACATCAGCTGGGCGAGCTGGGCGCCGTTGACGCGGGTGAGCGCCTCGGCCTCGTCGATCAGGCCCTGGTCCACCAGCTGGGTGGCGATGCGGAAGGCCGCGCCCGCGGTGCGCTTGCCGACGCGGGTCTGGAGCATCCACAGCCGGCCGCGCTCGATGGTGAACTCGATGTCGCAGAGGTCCTTGTAGTGGTTCTCCAGGGTCTCCATGATCTGCATGAGCTGGTCGTACGACTTCTTGTCGATCCGTTCCAGCTCCGCGAGCGGGACCGTGTTGCGGATGCCCGCGACCACGTCCTCGCCCTGTGCGTTCTGGAGGTAGTCGCCGTAGACGCCCTGGTGGCCGGAGGCGGGGTCGCGGGTGAAGGCGACCCCGGTGCCGGAGTCGGGGCCGAGGTTGCCGAAGACCATGGAGCAGACGTTGACGGCGGTGCCCAGGTCGTGCGGGATGCGCTCCTGGCGGCGGTAGAGCTTGGCGCGCTCGCCGTTCCAGGAGTCGAAGACCGCCTTGATGGCGAGGTCCATCTGCTCGCGCGGGTCCTGCGGGAAGTCCCGGCCGCACTCGCTCTTGACGATCTTCTTGAACTTGGTGACGAGCTTCTTGAGGTCGGCGGCCTCAAGACCGGTGTCGTCGGTGACCTTCTTGGCGGCCTTGGCCGCGTCCAGCGCGTCCTCGAACAGCTCGCCGTCCACGCCGAGGACGGTCTTGCCGAACATCTGGATGAGGCGCCGGTAGGAGTCCCAGGCGAACCGGTCGTCACCGGCCTGCTTGGCCAGGCCCTGCACGGACTTGTCGGACAGGCCGATGTTGAGGACGGTGTCCATCATGCCGGGCATCGAGAACTTGGCGCCGGAGCGGACCGAGACGAGGAGGGGGTCGTCGGCCTGCCCGAGCTTCTTGCCCATCCGCGACTCCAGGGCGTCGAGGTGCGCACTCACCTCGTCACGCAGTGCCGCCGGCTCCTCGCCGCTGTCGAGGTAGGTCTTGCACGCCTCGGTGGTGATGGTGAAGCCGGGAGGGACGGGAAGACCCAGGTTGGTCATCTCGGCGAGGTTGGCGCCCTTGCCGCCGAGCAGGTCCTTGAGGTCCTTGTTGCCCTCGGTGAAGTCGTAGACGAACTTCACGCCCTCAACGCTGGTGCCCGGTTGGGCTCCGCGGGGATCTTTGTTTTCCGACACGGGTCTCGACTCCTCGAGGACGCGGTGGCTGCCCTGACGGCGAGGAATGTACCCAGATCAAAGGCGTCTGGGTACGTCCACTTGTGGGTCTTGCGCCTGTCATCCCTCGCGCGCCAGCGGATTGAAAGTCAAGGCTTGGCAAGCGGTCGCGAACGAGTGTTTTCACTTCTCGAACACACCATCCCGTCCATCGGGTCATCAAGCGCTCAGATGAGCGGCATTCCCCACGTTTGATTTCGCTCGATGAACGATCAAGAGGTGGCACTGAGTGCCACCCTTTGAGAAGTGCAGCCGCTCAAGATCCGCTCATCTGAGCGCAACCCTTATCAAGGGTGGCGAGAATCACGCTGCCACACCGCGCCGGATTCCACCATGCGGACCCGCCCCCGCGGGCGGCGCGCACCCCGCCCGCACCCCGAAGTCCCCGGTCAGCTGAACGCACCGGGCGGCCCGGCCGTACGGAACGACGGCGGACCCGGACCCCCACGCCGGGTCCGCCTCCTCACCGGCCTCGGTACGGAAGGGAACTCCCGGGTTGCCTGTCTCCACACGCGTCCTCGGACGTGCCCGCATCCGCCTGCGCGCCCTGCGTATCGCGCACCCCGGCGCCGCCCGCGCCCTGCGCCGGAGCCTCCACGTCCTGGCCGCCGTCCTCGTCGTCGGCGCCCTGCTGCTGCCCAACTCCGCCCCGGCGCTGCGTCCGAACCGCTTCACCCGCATCCCGGCCGAGGCGATCATCGGGGCCGTCCTGGTGCTCGCGCTGCCGCGCCGGCCGCGCGTCGTGGCGGCGGCGCTCTGCGGGGCGGGCATCGGCGTCCTGACCGTGCTGAACCTGCTGGACATCGGGTTCACCGAGTATCTGGGCCGCGGCTTCAACCTCGTCCTGGACTGGGGGCTGCTCGACGACGGCCTGTCCTACGTCGAGGACGCGATGGGCGGCACGGCGGCCACCGCGGCGGCCGTCGGCGCGGTCCTCCTCGCCGTGGCCATCGTGGTCGTCATGGCGCTGGCGGCGGTCCGGCTCGGCAATCTGCTGGCCCGGCACCGCGCCCGCGCCACCCGGGGCGCGCTGATCGCGGGCACCGCGTGGGTCACCTGCACGGCCCTGGGGGTGCAGATCGCCGGGGTGCCGGTCGCCTCCGACCGGGCCGCCGGGACGGTGAAGGGGCAGACCGAGCGCGTGGTGAACACCCTGCGCGACGAGGCGGCGTTCGCGAAGGAGGCCAGGGCGGACACCTTCGGCGCCACTCCCCCGGACCAGCTGCTGCCCGACCTGCGCGGCAAGGACGTCGTCATCGCCTTCATCGAGAGCTACGGCCGCAGCGCCGTCGAGGACCCGGAGATCGCGCCCGGCGTCACCCGCACCCTCGACGCCCGCACCGCCGCGCTCGCGCGGGCCGGCTACCGCGCCCGCTCCGGCTGGCTCACCTCGGCGACGTACGGCGGCAGCAGCTGGCTGGGCCACTCCACGGCGCTGTCCGGCCTGTGGATCGACAACCAGCAGCGCTACCGCACCGTCACCAACGGCGACCACCTCACCCTCACCAAGGCGTTCCGCAAGACCGGCGCCTGGGAGACCGTGGGCATCATGCCCGGTGTGCAGAAGGCCTGGCCGGAGGCGGAGTGGTACGGCCTCGACCGGGTCCACGACGCCTTCGGGCTGGGCTACCGGGGGCCGAAGTTCAGCTGGTCGACCATGCCGGACCAGTACGCCCTGGAGGCGTTCGAGCGGCTGGAGCACGGCAGGAAGCACGACCGGCCGCTGATGTCGGAGATCATCCTCACCTCCAGCCACCAGCCCTGGGCGCCGATCCCGGAGCTGGTCGACTGGGAGGACCTCGGCGACGGTTCGGTCTTCGACGCCATCCAGCGGGCGGGGCTGAAGTCCTCCGACGTCATCGCCGACTCCGCCGCCTCCCGGCGGGAGTACGGCAGGTCGATCCAGTACTCGGTCACCAGCCTCACCCAGTGGCTGGAGCGCTACGGCACCGACGACACCGTGCTGGTCTTCCTCGGCGACCACCAGCCCATCGCCCGGGTCAGCGGCCACGGCGCGAGCCGGGACGTGCCGGTGACGATCGTCGCCAAGGACCCGGAGGTGCTGGCCAAGACCGACGGCTGGAACTGGACCGAGGGACTCAGGCCCGCGAAGGACGCGCCGGTGTGGCGGATGAGCTCCTTCCGCGACCGCTTCCTGACGGCCTTCGGCTCCGTCCCGCACCCCACGACGGGCTGATCAGCCGCCGGAGGTGTCGAGTTCCGCGTCCTCGCCGACGCCCGCGCAGTCGTAGGGGTCCTTCAACCAGCCGTCGGGCAGCACCACCCGGTTGTTGCCGGAGGTCCGGCCGCGGGGGCCGTCGGCGCCGGCGGGCCAGGGCTGGTCCAGGTCCAGCTCGTCCAGCCCGGCGCGCAGCTCCGCCGGCGAGGAGGTGATCGCGAGCCGCTTGCGCATCTGGGAGCCGACCGCGAAGCCCTTCAGGTACCAGGCGACGTGCTTGCGGAAGTCGACGACACCGCGCGACGGGTCGCCGAGCCACTCCCCGAGCAGCGTGGCGTGCCGCACCATGATGTCGGCCACCTCGCGCAGGGTGGGCCGCGCGTAGGCGTCGGGGCGGCCCTCGAAGGCCGCGACCAGGTCCGCGAACAGCCACGGCCGGCCGAGGCAGCCGCGGCCCACGAC
>KL568569.1:48927-50926 GCA_000715605.1 Streptomyces speibonae
GGCCGAGGCAGCCGCGGCCCACGACCACGCCGTCGCAGCCGGTCTCGCGCACCATGCGCAGGGCGTCGTCGGCGGACCAGATGTCGCCGTTGCCGAGCACCGGGATCTCCGGGACGTGCTCCTTCAGCCGGGCGATGGCGTCCCAGTCGGCGGTGCCGCCGTAGTGCTGGGCGGCGGTGCGGCCGTGCAGCGCGATGGCGGTCACGCCCTCCTCGACGGCGATCCGGCCGGCGTCGAGGTAGGTGAGGTGGTCGTCGTCGATGCCCTTGCGCATCTTCATCGTCACCGGCAGGTCCCCGGCGCCGCTCACCGCCTCGCGCAGGATGGACCGCAGCAGGTTCCGCTTGTACGGGAGGGCGGAGCCGCCGCCCTTGCGGGTCACCTTGGGGACCGGGCAGCCGAAGTTGAGGTCGATGTGGTCGGCGAGGTCCTCCTCCGCGATCATGCGGACGGCCTTGCCGACGGTCGCCGGGTCGACGCCGTAGAGCTGGATGGAGCGCGGCTGCTCGGTCGCGTCGAACCGGATCAGCTGCATGGTCTTCTCGTTGCGCTCGACCAGCGCCCGCGTGGTGATCATCTCGCTGACGAACAGCCCCTTGCCCCCGCTGAACTCTCTGCACAGGGTGCGGAACGGCGCGTTGGTGATCCCGGCCATGGGGGCGAGCACGACCGGCGGCAGGACGGCGTGCGGTCCGATGCGCAGGGTCGTGTTCACGGGCGTGCTCGGGGTCGGCGAGGGCATGGGCATTCCCCCATTGTCCCGCATCCCGCTGTCCCCCATGGCGCGGGACCCGGGACCCGGTCCCGCACGATCGCACAGGATCATTAGTTAGACGCACTATCGAAATGGGCGTACGATGGCGCCCATGCCCGAGCTCAGCCACGGCCGACGCCAGCTGGTGCTCGCGATCTGCTGCATGAGCCTGCTGATCGTGAGCCTGGACAACACGGTCCTCAACGTCGCCCTTCCGGCCATGCAGCGCGAGTTCCGCGCGAGCACCTCGGGACTGCAGTGGACCATCGACGCGTACACGCTGGTCCTGGCCTCCCTGCTGATGCTCGCCGGCTCCACGGCCGACCGGATCGGCCGGCGGCGGGTGTTCATGTCGGGCCTGGCGGTCTTCACCCTCGGCTCGGTGCTGTGCTCCCTCGCTCCCGACCTGTCGTGGCTGGTCGCCTTCCGGATGGTGCAGGCGGTGGGCGGCTCGATGCTGAACCCGGTCGCCATGTCGATCATCACCAACACCTTCACCGACCCGCGCGAGCGGGCCCGCGCGATCGGCCTGTGGGGCGCCGTGGTCGGCATATCGATGGCCGCCGGTCCGCTGGTCGGGGGCGTGCTGGTGGAGTCGGTCGGCTGGCGCTCCATCTTCTGGATCAACCTGCCGGTGGGTTTGGCCGCGCTGCTCCTCACCTGGCGCTTCGTCCCGGAGTCCCGGGCACCGAAGGCGCGCCGCCCCGACCCGGTCGGACAGGTCCTGGTCATCGTCCTGTTCGGCTCCCTCACCTACGCGATCATCGAGGCCCCGCACGCCGGGGCGACGGCGGTCGCCCCCTACGCCGTCCTCGCCCTGGCCGCCCTCGTCGCCCTCCTGCTGTACGAACCCCGCCGCCGCGAACCCCTCATCGACCTGCGCTTCTTCCGCTCGGCTCCGTTCAGCGGGGCCACGGTGACGGCGGTGACCTCGTTCGCGGCGCTCGGCGGGTTCCTCTTCCTGTCCACGCTGTATCTCCAGAACGTGCGGGGGCTGAGCGCCCTGGACGCCGGTCTGTGGATGCTCCCGATGGCCGTCCCGACCTTCCTGTGCGCCCCGCTGTCCGGGCGGCTGATCGGCACCCGGGGGCCACGGCTGCCGCTGCTGATCGCGGGCACCGCGATGACCGTGAGCGGGCTCCTCTTCGCCGTCTTCGAGGCGGAGACATCGAACGTCACCCTCTTCACCGGGTACGTGCTGTTCGGCATCGGCTTCGGCTTCGTGAACGCGCCCATCACCAACAC
>KL568569.1:51096-53226 GCA_000715605.1 Streptomyces speibonae
GTGCTGTTCGGCATCGGCTTCGGCTTCGTGAACGCGCCCATCACCAACACGGCCGTCTCCGGCATGCCGGTCGCCCAGGCCGGGGTGGCCTCGGCGGTCGCCTCCACCAGCCGGCAGCTGGGCCAGGCGCTCGGGGTGGCGGTGATCGGCGCGGTGCTGGCGGCCGGGGTGGGCTCGTCGTCGTACGCGGAAACGTTCGTGCCGGCGGCGCGGCCCGCATGGTGGATCCTCGCGGCGTGCGGCCTGGCGGTCCTGGTGACCGGCGCCCTGACCTCGGGCCGCTGGGCCCGCGCGACCGCCGAACGCACCGGTGCGGAACTCATGTCGCACGAACCCCGGATCAGGCGTGAACCCTTGCTGGAGGGGCCGGCGTGACCTGCCGGCCGGGCCCGGGCGGTCCCTCGACTCAGAGTGAGAGAAGGGCGAGAACTCGGGGTAGCAAAAGGCGAGTTATCGTTCCTGCTAGGGTCAAACTCTGTTAAGGGATCCGTGTTCGACACGTGGAGGCCTCAGCGTGAGGGCGCACAAAGACGAATTGCCGAAGGTCCTGCCGCGACGCGGTGTACCGGCCGCTGTGCCGCCGCAGATGATGCAGCGCATGGTGGCCGGAAGAGGGCAGCTGTCCCGGGAAGAGCGCGAGAACATCGCCGGCACGCTCATGGCCCGGGGGCAGCTTCCCGTCGGCAACGCCGCTCTGGGGCGTTTTCTGGGCCGCGAAGGCGCCGGTGACGCGTCTCGGCCCACCCCTTCGCCCGAGCAGCCGGCCGCCGTCCAGCGCGCCCGGTCCGACGAGGAGGACCCGTTCGAGGTGTCCCCTCTGTCCCCCACTGCCGCCGGGCAGAGCATTCCGCCCGGCAGTGTCTCCCCCCTGTCCCCCGCAGGGAAGGACCAGGCCGACTGGCTGGCGGACACGATCGGCGGGGATGCCTTCCTCGCTGCCTTCGTGGCGAAGGAGTCGTCCCCCCGGCGCAGCCCGTCGGCCAAGCACGACGAAGCCCCTGCCGACGCCGCAGCCGTCGCAGCGGCGATGATCGGCACGGAGGGCCCCGAGTCGGCCGAGGAGCCCCGCACGTCGGCCCCCAGGCGCCGCGGGGCGGTCAAGAGGCCGACGCGACACCTTGTCGAGGAGAGGCAGCGGCGCGAGCACCTCAGGAAGCACCCGAAGGTGGCGCAGTGGTTGGAAGGGCTCCCGGACAGCGGTGGTTTCCAGAACGACACTCCGCTGCGGAGCCTGGAGGAGCTCGAGGAGTATGCGCAGGCGCTCAGGGCGATGGACCAGTACGCCGGCGCGCCCAGCTTCTTGAGAAGCCAGAGGTCGTAGCCGCTCGGCTCGCGTCCTCACCCGGCCCGCGCACAGCCTCCGGCGGGCGTCGCCCCTGTTGATGTTGCTTTTGCTGCACACTCCTTGTCGTCCCCGAACGGGGGCAGGAGTACGGCGACACCGACCCGCCGACCGCCGGAGGCACCATGCCGCAGCTCGACACCAGCAAGGTCAGCCGCTGGGATCTGCACGGCCGCGAGCACACGGTGCGTGTCCAACGCACCGGCGTGCAGCGCACGATCCGATGTGACACGTGCGGCTGGCGCAGAGGCGCCCAGTTCCTGCCGTGGCTCAAGGCGCAGGAGCATCTGGCCCAGGCGCACCAGGCGACGGTGGACCCGACCGCCGCCTGACCGGCGTCACGCCCGCAGGCCCCGCACCAGGAGGTTCACGGCCGCCGCGAAGTCGGCGTCCACCTCGGGGCGCTCCCACTCCGGGGCGTAGGCCGGGTCGTGGAAGCGGCCCGTGGTCTGGAACAGGGCGCGGGCGGCGGCCGCGGGATCGGTGGCGGCGAAGTCGCCCGAGGCCACGCCCGCGGCGACGATACGGGTCAACTGACCCGTCAGCTCGGCGACGTGCTCGGCGACCACCGCGCCCTGCTCGGCCACCAGCACCGAGTACGTGGCGAACAGCTCCGGATCGTCACCCGCCTTGCGGCGCTTGGCGTCGAACAGGGCGGCGAGCCAGTCGCGCAGCCGGGACTCCGGGTCCCGGTCCTCGTCGGCGACGATCCCCCGCAGCGCGTCGGACGTCCGGTCCAGCCAGCGCTGGGTGACCGCCTCCCGCAGCGCCGCCTTGGTACGGAAGTG
>KL568569.1:53459-59534 GCA_000715605.1 Streptomyces speibonae
AGAGATGTGTATAAGAGACAGGGCCACGTCCACCACGGTGGCCTTCGCCGGGCCGTGCCGCCGCAGCACCTCCTCGGTCGCCTCGAGGATGCGCTCGGCGGTCAGGGGGGCGCTGGCTGGCATGCCTGGACCCTACCCGGGGGCCGGTTCACTCCTTCGTGCCGAGGTGTGCCATCTGCGGTGCCGGGTAGCGGTCGCCCGCCGCCGAGCCCTCCGGCACGGCCCGCTCGATCGCGGCGAGGTCGGCCGCGTCCAGGGTGACGTCCAGCGCGCCCAGCGACTCCGTGAGCCGCTCCCGGGTGCGGGCGCCGATCAGCGGAACGATGTCCTCGCCCCGCGAGAGCACCCAGGCGATGGCGATCTGGGCGACCGAGACGCCCTTGGCCGCGGCGACCTCGCGCAGCGCCTCGACGAGGTCCAGGTTGTGCCGGAGGTTGTCGCCCTGGAAGCGGGGCGAGTGCGCCCGGAAGTCGCGCGCGGAGAGTTCGCGGTCCGGGGTGAAGTGGCCGGAGATCAGCCCTCGGGAGAGCACTCCGTAGGCGGTGAGGGAGATGCCCAGCTCACGGGTGGTCGGCAGGATCTGCTCCTCCACGGCGCGGGAGATCAGCGAGTACTCGATCTGCAGGTCCGTGATGGGCGCGGTGGCGGCGGCCCGGCGGACGGTGTCGGCGCCGACCTCGCTGAGGCCGATGTGCCGCACATGGCCCTTCTCGACGAGTTCCGCGATCGCGCCGACGGTCTCCTCGATGGGCACGTCGGAGTCGGCACGGGCGATGCGGTAGACGTCGATGTGGTCGACGCCGAGCCGCTGGAGCGAGTAGGCGGCGAAGTTCTTCACGGCGGCCGGGCGGCCGTCGTAGCCGGACCAGTTGCCGTCCGGGTCGCGCAGGGCGCCGAACTTCACGCTGATCAGCGCGCTGTCGCGCAGGCCGGCCGGGGCGGTGCGCAGCGCCTCGCCGATCAGCAGCTCGTTGTGGCCCATGCCGTAGAAGTCGCCGGTGTCGAGCAGCGTCACACCGGCGTCCAGCGCGGCGTGGATGGTGGCGATGGCCTCGTCCCGGTCCGCCTCGCCGTACAGCGCGGACATGCCCATGCAGCCGAGGCCGAGGGCGGAGACCCGGGGGCCGGTGGTTCCGAGGGGTCGGGTGTGCGTCGTCATGCCTCCACAGTGGCACGCGGGACAACGGAATGACAGATATCAATATCTGTCAGTTTGCTATCTGTCAGTGGACACCCGCCGGGCCGGCGCTCAGAACAGGACCACCCCCAGCCGAACGGGTCGGCTGGGGGTGGCACATCCGACGGCAGCGTCAGCAGCCGGTCAGCCGCGCCGCGAGGTAGCCCTCGATCTGGTCCAGCGACACGCGCTCCTGCTTCATGCTGTCGCGCTCGCGCACGGTCACCGCGTTGTCGTCCAGGGTGTCGAAGTCGACGGTGACGCAGAACGGCGTGCCGATCTCGTCCTGGCGGCGGTAGCGGCGGCCGATGGCGCCGGCGTCGTCGAACTCGATGTTCCAGTTCTGCCGCAGCGACTGGGCGAGCCCCTTGGCCTTGGGCGACAGGTCCGCGTTGCGGGACAGCGGGAGGACGGCCACCTTCACCGGCGCGAGGCGGTGGTCGAGCCGCAGCACGGTCCGCTTCTCCATCTTGCCCTTGGCGTTGGGCGCCTCGTCCTCGACGTAGGCGTCGAGCAGGAAGGCGAGCATCGCCCGGCCGACACCGGCCGCCGGCTCGATGACGTACGGCGTCCAGCGCTCGCCGGCCTCCTGGTCGTAGTAGGCCAGGTCCTGGCCGGAGGCCTTGGAGTGGGCGTTGAGGTCGTAGTCGGTGCGGTTGGCGACGCCCTCCAGCTCGCCCCACTCGCCGCCGCCGAACTGGAAGCGGTACTCGATGTCAGCGGTGCGCTTGGAGTAGTGGGAGAGCTTCTCCTTCGGGTGCTCGTACCACCGCATGTTCTCCTCGCGCAGGCCGAGGCCGGTGTACCAGTTCCAGCGCTGCTCCATCCAGTACTCGTGCCACTTCTCGTCCTCGCCCGGCTTGACGAAGAACTCCATCTCCATCTGCTCGAACTCGCGGGTGCGGAAGATGAAGTTGCCGGGCGTGATCTCGTTGCGGAACGACTTGCCCATCTGGGCGATGCCGAACGGCGGCTTGCGCCGCGAAGTGGTCTGCACCTGGGCGAAGTTGGTGAAGATGCCCTGGGCGGTCTCGGGGCGCAGGTAGGCGATCGAGCCGGAGTCCTGCGTCGGGCCGAGGTGGGTGGCGAGCAGACCCGAGAACTGCTTGGGCTCGGTGAAGGTGCCCTTGTTGCCGCAGTTGGGGCAGTTGAGGTCGGCGAGGCCGTTCTCCGGGGCGCGGCCCTTCTTCTCCTCGTACGCCTCCTCCAGGTGGTCCGCGCGGAACCGCTTGTGGCAGGAGGTGCACTCGGTCAGCGGGTCCGTGAAGGTGGCGACGTGACCGGAGGCGACCCACACGTCCGGGGCCAGGATCACGGAGGAGTCGATACCGACCACGTCCTCGCGCGAGGTGACCATGTAGCGCCACCACTGGCGCTTCAGGTTCTCCTTGAGCTCGACACCCAGCGGTCCGTAGTCCCAGGCGGCCTTCGTGCCGCCATAGATCTCACTACTGGGGAATACGAAGCCACGGCGCTTGCTCAGGCTGACGATGGTGTCGATCTTGTCGGCGGCCACGGTGCTCTCTTCATTACGACGACGGGCGACGAAGCGAGATTGCTTCCAGCGAAGTTCTCAGGCTACCGGCGGGGCATGCCCCGCGACCAATTCGGTGCCCCTCACGGCACCTCACCCGCCTTGTTGACAACGGTTTCCATATTAGTTGAAAATGAGTGTCATGAACGCACGACGACGCCCCATATCCGCGGCCGCGCTGGCCACGGTCGCCGCCCTCGGTCTCGGCACTCTCACCGCCTGCTCCTCGGACAGCGCCGCCGCGGGCAGCACCGACAAGTTCGACGTCGTCGCGTCGTTCTACCCGATGGCCTTCCTCGCCGAGCAGATCGGTGGCGAGCACGTCAACGTCACCAGTCTGACCGAGCCCGGCCAGGAGCCGCACGACCTGGAGATCAGCGTCAAGCAGACCGCACAGCTCGAGGAGGCCGACGCGGCCCTCTACCTCAAGGGGCTCCAGCCCAGCGTCGACGAGGCCATCGGCCAGTCCGGGATCGACACGAAGATCGACGCGAGCACCCTGACCTCCCTGGAGGAGCACGGCACCGAGGCCGGCCACGAGGAGGAACACGCGGACGAGCACGGCGAAGAGCACGCGGACGAGCACGGCCACGAGCACGAGGGCGGCCAGGACCCCCACATCTGGCTCGACCCGGTCAAGTACGCCGAGGTCGCCGAGGGCGTCGGCGAGGCCTTCGGCAAGGCCGACCCCGACCACGCCGCCGACTACGAGAAGAACACCGCGGCCCTGGTCGGTAAGCTCGACGACCTCGACAAGAAGTTCGAGACCGGCCTCGCGGACCGGAAGACCGACGTCTTCATCACCACGCACGCCGCCTTCGGCTACCTCGCCGAGCGCTACGGCCTGGTCGAGGAGGCCATCAGCGGTCTGGACCCCGAGTCCGAGCCCAGCGGCGCGCGTGTGAAGGAACTCGGGGACATGGCGAAGGAGGACGGCGTCACCACCGTCTTCTACGAGACGCTCGTCAGCGACAGGACCGCCAAGACCCTCGCCGGCGACGCCGGACTGAAGACGGACGTCCTCGACCCGGTCGAGGGCATCACCGACCAGTCCCGCGGCGACGACTACTTCCAGGTCATGGAGGCCAACCTCGCGGCCCTGCAGAAGGCCCTGGGCTCCCCATGACCGACGAACACCGGAGGACGGCATGACGACCGAGCCCGTCATTTCCCTGCGCGGGGTCCACGCCGAGCTGGGCTCGCGCCCCGTCCTGCGCGGCATCGACCTCACCGTGCGCCACGGTGAGGTCGTCGCGCTGCTCGGCGCCAACGGCTCCGGCAAGTCCACCGCCGTGCGCAGTGTCATCGGCCAAGTGCCCGTCACCCGCGGCGAGATCGAGCTGTTCGGCACCCCGCGAACCCGGTTCCGCGAATGGGCGCGCGTGGGGTACGTCCCACAGCGCACCACCGCCGCGAGCGGCGTCCCGGCCACCGTCACCGAGGTGGTCTCCTCCGGCCGCCTGGCCCGCACCCGCTTCGGCCTCTTCCGCAAGGCCGACCGCGAGGCCGTACGCCGCGCCCTGGACCTGGTCGGGATGGCGGACCGCGCCAAGGACTCCGTCGACGCCCTGTCCGGGGGCCAGCACCAGCGGGTCCTCATCGCCCGCGCGCTCGCCGCCGCACCCGAGCTGCTGATCATGGACGAACCGATGGCCGGCGTGGACCTGGCCAGCCAGGAGGTCCTCGCCGAGACCCTCAGGCGCCAGGTCGTCGCAGGCGCCACGGTCCTCCTCGTCCTGCACGAGCTGGGCCCGCTGGAGCCGCTGATCGACCGTGCGGTCGTGCTCCGCGACGGCTGCGTCCTGCACGACGGCGCGCCTCCGAAGGCCGTCGGCCAGCATGCCCTGCCCGGCCACGACCACGTCCACCCGCACGCACCGGCGGGCACCGAACCGATCCGCACGGGACTGCTGAGCTGATCCGATGGAATTCCTGAACTACGCCTTCATGCAGCGGGCGCTGCTCGCCGCCGTCCTGGTCGGCATCACCGCCCCCGCCATCGGCATCTACCTGGTCCAGCGCCGCCAGGCCCTCATGGGCGACGGCATCGGCCACGTGGCGATGACCGGCGTCGGCCTCGGCTTCCTGCTCTCCTGGTCCCCGGTGTGGATGGCGACCCTGGTCTCCGTCCTCGGCGCGGTCTTCATGGAACTGGTCCGCTGGTACGCCAGGACCCGCGGCGACATCGCCCTCGCCATGCTGTTCTACGGCGGCATGGCGGGCGGCGTCATGTTCATCAACCTCACCCCCGGCGGCTCCACCTCGAACCTCTCCTCGTTCCTCTTCGGCTCGCTGTCCACGGTCTCCGAGTCCGACGTCACCGCGATCTGCCTGCTGGCCGCGTTCGTGATCGTGGTCACCGTCGGTCTGCGCCGGCAACTGTTCGCGGTCAGCCAGGACGAGGAGTTCGCCCGGGTCACGGGCCTGCCGGTGCGCTTCCTCAACCTGCTCACGGCGGTCACGGCCGCGGTCACCGTCGCCGTCGCGATGCGCGTGGTCGGGCTGCTGCTGGTCAGCGCGCTCATGGTGGTGCCGGTCGCGGCGGCCCAGCAGCTCACCCGCAGCTTCGCCGCCACGTTCGCCATCGCCGTCGCGATCGGCGTCGCCGTGACCATCGGCGGCACGGTCACCTCGTACTACCAGGATGTGCCGCCCGGTGCGACGATCGTGCTGCTGACGATCGGCGCGTTCATCGCGCTGACCGTGCTGGCCACGCCGCTGGCCCGCCGCCGCGCCCGGGCGCTGGCCGCCGCGCAGCCCGGCGGCGACCCCGCGGAATGCGCGATTCCGGCCAGTCGTTCCGGAGGGCACGGGGCCGTACCCTGACCGGTCCGCGCCCGGACTGGCACAATGGCCCGGGCAGAGGCCAGACGTGAGGAGGCATTCCCGTGACGACCGCAGGACCGCCCGTGAAGGGCCGCTCCACCCGGCAGCGTGCCGCCGTGGCGGCGTGCCTTCAGGAGGTCGACGAGTTCCGCAGCGCGCAGGAGCTCCACGACATGCTCAAGCACAAGGGCGACTCGGTCGGGCTCACCACGGTCTACCGCACACTGCAGTCCCTCGCCGACGCGGGCGAGGTCGACGTCCTGCGCACCGCCGACGGCGAGTCCGTCTACCGCCGCTGCTCCACCGGCGACCACCATCACCACCTGGTCTGCCGCAGCTGCGGCAAGGCGGTCGAGGTCGAGGGCCCGGCCGTGGAGAAGTGGGCCGAGGCCATCGCAGCGGAACACGGCTACGTCAACGTGGCCCACACAGTGGAAATCTTCGGCACCTGCGCGGACTGCGCGGCCTGCACAAAGGCGTAACTGCGGGCAGTCGTGCCTCCCCCAGAGCCTCAAGGGCCTGGGAGGTACCCCCAGGG
>KL568569.1:59759-61895 GCA_000715605.1 Streptomyces speibonae
CCTGGGAGGTACCCCCAGGGCGGCACGGGTGGGCGCAGCGGCACCCCTCCAGCGCAGGGCGGCGCGACCACCCCCCGGCCCACACCAGCGCACCCGCACCGCCCCTACCGCAGAGCCGCACGCCCCACCCCCGCCAGCACCAGCACCCCCGCACCGATACCCACCAGCGCCCGCCCCGTCCCCAACGGCACCAACAGCCACGTCCCCAGCACACCCCCCGCGAAAATCCCCACCACCGTGGCAGTCCACCGCACCCGAGCCATCCGCTCCCGAGCCGGCATCCCCCGCCACACCACCCGCGGCCGCTCCGACAGAGCATTGAGGAGCTGAGCGAACGCCGTCTGGCTCAGCAACGTCGGCATCCCCGGCACATGCACCCGCAACACCGTCGACGCCCGCAGTCCCATCGCCAGCGCCACCCCCGCGACCACCACCAGATCGGCGTCGGCTCCGCTCCCGGCATCCCCCGTGCCGTGCCGCACCAGCGCCACCGCCCCCGCGCCGACCAGCAGCACCCCCTCCGCCACCAGCCCCACGGCGAACCACCGCCACCCCCGCGCCGCGAACCACCTCAGCAGCACCGCCCCGAGCCCCGCCCCCGCCAGGAACGCCCCGATCGCCGCAGCCGGCCGCGCCACCGGCACATCCCCCGCCCCGGCCAGCGCGAACGCCAGGAACAGCACATTGCCGGTCGCCAGCGCGCAGAACACCTTCCCCATGGTCAGGAAGCTCACGGCGTCGACCGCACCCGCGAACACCGTGAGCACCGTCAGCACCACGGTGCGCCGCACTTCCAAGGGGGACACATCGGACATACCGCCAGCATGAACAGCACACCCCCGCAGCACCGCTACGACACGCGGCCCCGCTCAGGACTCCTGACGGCCCTCCATGGCCAGCAGCTCCTCGTTCGGAACGGCCCCGCCGAACCGCCGGTCCCGCGAGGCGAATTCCAGACACGCCCGCCACAGGTCGCGCCGGTCGAAGTCCGGCCACAGCACGTCCTGGAAGACCATCTCGGCGTAGGCGCTCTGCCACAGCAGATAGTTGGACGTCCGCTGCTCACCGCTCGGCCGCAGGAACAGGTCCACGTCCGGCATGTCCGGGTAGTACATGTACTTCTGGAGGGTCTTCTCGGTCACCTTCGACGGATCGAGCCTCCCGGCCTTCACGTCCTCGGCCAGCGCCGCCGCCGCGTCGGCGATCTCCGCGCGACCGCCGTAGTTCATGCAGAAGTACAGCGTCAGCCGGTCGTTGCCCTTGGTCTGCTCCTGGGCGACCTGCAACTCCTTGGCCACGGACTTCCACAGCCTGGGCATCCGCCCGACCCACCGCACGCGGATCCCCAGCTCGTCCAGCTGGTCGCGGGTCTTGCGGATGAAGTCCCGGTTGAAGTTCATCAGGAAGCGCACCTCGTCCGGCGAGCGCTTCCAGTTCTCGGTGGAGAAGGCGTACAGCGAGATCGCCCCGACGCCCATCTCGAGCCCGCCCTGGAGCACGTCCAGCACCCGCTCGGCACCGACCTTGTGCCCCTCGGTGCGCGGCAGCCCCCGCTCCTTCGCCCAGCGCCCGTTGCCGTCCATGACGATCGCCACATGCTTCGGGACCAGTTCGCCGGGGATCTTCGGGGGCCGCGCGCCCGACGGGTGCGGTTCCGGCGTCCTGTACTCCTGGCGCTGACGCCCCAGGAACCCGCGTACGGCCATGCCTCTCGTCTCCTCTGGATGTTCGTTTCGGCTGCGCGCGTCACTTCTCGACGTACCGGAGCGAGCGCAGCCCGCGCTCCAGATGCCAGTGCAGGTAGGCGGAGACCAGCCCGCTCCCCTCGCGGACGTACCGCGCCTCGCACGCGTCCGCCGTCTCCCAGTCTCCCGTAAGCAGCGCTCCGAGGAGTTCCAGGGCCTGGGGCGAGGGTACGACGCTGCCGGGGACGCGGCAGTCGGGGCAGATGGAACCGCCCGACGCGACCGAGAAGAACCGGTTGGGTCCGGGCATCCCGCACTTCGCGCAGTCCGTGAAGCTCGGCGCGTACCCGTTCACGGCGAGGGAGCGCAGCAGGAACGCGTCGAGCACGAGATGCGGCGCGTGCTCGCCCCGGGCGAGCGTCCGCAGCGCGCCCACCAGCAGCAGATACTG
>KL568569.1:62199-65214 GCA_000715605.1 Streptomyces speibonae
CGCTCTGCGTGCACAGCGGCAGGCCGCGCCCGATCAGCTCGCTCCCCTTCGAGAAGAACTGCACGTCCACATGCGAGAACGGTTCGAGGCGCGCACCGAACTTCGACTTCGTCCGGCGCACGCCCCTCGCCACCGCGCGTACCCGCCCGTGACCGCGCGTGAGCAGGGTGATGATCCGGTCCGCCTCACCCAGCTTCTGGGTGCGCAGCACGATGCCGTCGTCGCGGAACAGACTCATGGCACCCATTGTCTCCTACGTTCAGGGCACCTCCCCGCGGCTGCGGGCATTGGCGTACGCCGTCGCCGCGCGCAGCCGCTCGGCCGCGGTGGCCTGCCGTACGACCTCCGGGTCGGCGTCCCACTCCCGGCCGCCGCCGAAGGGTCTCAGCTGGACATAGGGCCCCTCATGCCCCATCACGATGCCGATCCGCTCGGTCCCGGTGTCCACGACGTACGCGCCGACGGGCGGCTTCACCGCAGCACCGCCGCGATGAGCCTCGCGGTCGCCACGGAACACCGCCCCAATTCCACGAGCGGACAGGGCGCCTCACGCGCAAGACTCACCGGGTCCAGCCCCAGTGACGGCAGTGAAATTCCGGCCTTCGCGAGTGCCGCCCGCAATTCCTTCACCACTTCCTCCGCTTCTTCGACGCAGAGCGCCGCGTGTTGTGCCGTCAAGCTGATTCCCTTCCTCTCGAGTTTCACTCTTCGTATGCCAACAGTGACGGAGGGTGTCTACACTTCGGAAGTGGTCCGCGCTCTACAAGTCCGGCGCTGCACAAAGGGGTTGATCAATGGCCAACGGTTCGCGTCAAGCGGCGTGGGAGTTCTTCGGGGCGGAGCTGAAGCGACGCCGGGAGGACGCGGGGTTCACGCAGGTGGAGCTGGGGACGAGGGTGTTCGTCTCCGGCGGGTACATCGGCCAGTTCGAACAGGCGGTCCGCAAACCGCAATTGGACGTGGCCCAACGGATCGACGAGGCGCTGCGAACCGACGGTATTTTCGAGCGGATGTGGCGGAAGCTCATCAAGGAGCAGACCTATACGGAGTACTTCGCGCACGCGGCGGAGTTGGAGCGGCTGGCCACAGAAATCTGTGAGTACGCGCCGGCAGTGGTCCCGGGGCTCCTCCAAACGCGGGAGTACGCGCAGGCGATGTTTCTGGCGGGGAATCCACTCGCCACCGACGAGTACATCGAGGAGCTGATCAAGGGACGCATTGAACGAACGCAGGTCCTCACAGATGCCACGAGGCCCGTCTACTGGGTGGTCCTTCACGAAACGGCGCTGCGCGTCCCCGTGGGCGGTGCGGCGGTCATGGCCCATCAACTCGCCCACATCGCGGCCATGATGCACCAGCGCAAGGTGCTGCTACAGGTGCTCCCATTTTCCGCAGGGGCACATCCGGCCATGGGCAAGATGATGAAGCTCATGGAGTTCGAGGACGCACCACCGACCGTCTATACAGAGGGCGTGTTTTCGGGCAGCCTGCTGGACGAACCGGCGCTGGTTAAGCGAATCCAGGCGTCTTACGATCACATCAGGGCCGCCGCGCTGTCATGGGAGGCGTCCCTTCCCTTGATCGAGTCAGCTGCGGAGGACTACAGATGCGCGAGTTCGACCTGAGCAACGCTCGCTGGTGTAAGAGCACCTACAGCGGCGGTGACGGCGGCGAGGACTGCGTCGAAGTCGCCCACGACTTCCCCGGCGTCGTCCCCGTCCGGGACAGCAAGGCCGGGGCCGCCGGTCCAGTGATCGTTGTCGGGTCGGCCGCCTGGGCGGAGTTCATACGTACCGTCGGGGCCATGGCCTGAAAGAGGTGCCGAGACCCCACCCGACCTGTCAGGGCGCCAGGGCCGGCCTCCTGGGGCTGGTGGCCAGGCGCAGGCCGAGGTCGACCAGGGTCCAGCCGAGGCGGGCACGGAGGGGCCGCGGCCGCCGGACCGAGGCGGCGAGACGGTGGGCCTCCGCCTCCGCACGGAGCTCGGCGGCACGCGCACGGTGGATGGCGAGACGGGTCTCGGGGTGCATCGGGCAGCCTCTCAGTCCGTACGGGTGGGGAAGAGGTGGGTGTGGACGCGCACCTGCTCGGCGTCCGGGGTCCCGGCCTCGGGGGCCTTGGCCCGGTAGCTCTCCAGCAGCTCGTGCATCTTCTGCTTCAGCTCCTCCGCGAGTCCAGGTGTGAGGCTCAGCGTCCAGTCGCTCAGGTCCCAGGCGCCGCGCCACTGTTCGGGCCAGTCGCCGTGTGTGCCGAGCCAGGTCGCGATCTCCCGGGTGTGCTGGTTGGCGACCTCGTGGAGGAAGAGGTCGGCGGCCCCCCGGATCTCGGGGTCCCCGTCCCTGACCAGGGCGTCGTCGAACCGCACGCCTTCGTGGGCCGCCCGCCACCACCGCTCGCGCCCCTTGCCGTGCTCCGGCGCGTCCTCCACGAAGCCGTGGGCCGCGAGCTGGCGCAGGTGGTAGCTGGTGGCCCCGCTGGACTCGCCGAGCCTCTCGGCCAGTTGGGAGGCGGTGGCCGGCCCGCCGCGCCGCAGCGCGTTCAGCAGCTGCATGCGCAGCGGATGCGCGAGCCCGCGCAGCGAGCGGGCGTCGAGACTGCGGAGTGCGGGTTCACGAGGCTCGTCCATGCGCCCAAAGATAGCTTTGCAAAGAGTCCGTTGCAAGGATTCCTTTGCAACGGATTCTTTGTGAGTCGATGAGCTGCCGAAGACGCCGTTGGCGTGACGTTTCGGCCCGGGCGCAACCGCGGTAGCGGCCCGCGGGCTCCTGTACCGCAGAAGCGACACCCTTGGGTGAGGAGACCGACATGACCGCGACCGCCGCTTTCGCCTACGGCCCGCACCACGACTTCGTCGACCCCTACGCCGTCGAGGACGGCACGGGCCCCGCCTGGTGGCCCCCGGCGGAGGGACAGCCGGCCGGCGACTACCTGCTGGCCCCGCCCCACCCCGCCGACCGCGTCGACACCCCCATCGGCCCGCGCGACCGCCGCAGGCCCTGTCTCTTATACACATCT
>KL568569.1:65443-67942 GCA_000715605.1 Streptomyces speibonae
CATCAGAGATGTGTATAAGAGACATCGAGAGCCTGAGCGCGCTGTCCGCCGGCATCAACACCACCATCCAGCGCTGGCTGCACCACGCCCTGTGAGCCGGGTTCACGCCCGTCCCGGCGCCACCAGGCCCGACTCGTAGGCCACGATGACCAGTTGGGCCCGGTCCCGGACGCCGAGCTTGCCCATGATCCGGCTCACGTGGGTCTTCGCGGTGAGCGGGCTGAGCCCCAGCGACTCCGCGATCTCGGTGTTGTTCAGGCCCCGGGCGACCAGGGCGAGCACCTCGCGTTCGCGGTCGGACAGGCACTCGGGGCCGGCGGCGACGGGCGCGGACGGGGTGCGGAGGAAACGTTCGATCAGGCGGGCCGTGGGGCCCGGGGAGAGCAGGGCGTCGCCCGCCGCGACCGTGCGGATGGCGTCGAGGAGTTCGGCCGGTCTGGTGTCCTTCACCAGGAAGCCGGAGGCGCCCGCGCGCAGCGCGTCCACGATGTTCTCGTCGGTGTCGTAGGTGGTGAGGACGAGGACCCTGACGCCCGCGAGATCGTCGTCGGCGGCGATCAGCCGGGTGGCCTCGATGCCGTCGAGGTCGGGCATGCGGATGTCCATGACGACGAGGTCGGCGCGCTCGGCGCGGACCAGTTCCACCGCCTGCCGGCCGGTGGCGGCCTGGCCGACGACCTCCATGTCGGGCGCCGACTCGACGAGCATCGCGAACGCCTCCCGTACGAGGGTCTGGTCGTCGGCGAGCAGCACGCGGATCGTCATCCGGCCGTTCCTTCCCGTGTCGCGGTCGTCAGCGGAAGCGTCGCGGTCACCCGGAAGCCGCCGCCCTCCCCCGGTCCGGCGTCGAGTGTGCCACCCACGCTGCGGGCCCGTTCGCGCATGCCGACGAGGCCGAAACCGGGGGTGCCGCCGGGGGTCGGGCCGGTGCCGTCGTCGGTGACGGAGAGATGGAGCGTGCCGTCCTCCTCGCGCAGGTCGACGCGGACCACCGGTTCGGGCCCCGCGTGCCGTACGGCGTTGGTGAGGGCCTCCTGCACGAGCCGGTAGGCGGCGGCGCCGACGGCGGGCGGGACGGGGCTCTCGACCCGCACGGCCGGTTCCACGCGGGCGCCCGCCAGGCGGGCGGTCTCCACCAGGTCGGGCACGCCGTCGAGCCCGGCGAGCGGCCCCCGGGTGTCCCCCGGGCCGCCGTTGTCGCGCAGCACCTCCAGGGTCGTACGGAGTTCCCCGCGTGCGGTCCGGCAGGTGTCGGCGATGTCGTCGAGGGCCTTGGCGACGGTCGCCCGGTCGAGGCGTTCGGGGTCGGCGGCCAGGACGTGCGCGGCGACGGAGGTCTGCACGCCGATGAGGGTGATGCTGTGCGCGAGCAGGTCGTGCAGGTCGCGGGCGATGCGCAGACGTTCCTCGGCGACCCGGCGGCGCGCCTCCTCCTCGCGGGTGCGCTCGGCGCGTTCGGCGCGCTCGACGATGGCGGTGACGTACTGGCGGTAGAACCGGACGTCGACGCCCAGGAAGAGCACGGCCACGACCCAGCCGGTGATGCGGATCAGCTCCACGATGCCGTCGGGGTTGGTGAGGGCGTTCATGGTGAGGGTCGTGCCGATGAGGACGGTGCCCAGGAGCAGGGTGCGGCGCGGGGTGCTGGTCGCGGCGACCGTGTAGAGGGCGACCATGGACCCGGCGACGGGCGCGATGTGGTTGTTGTCCAGGGCGTGGTACGGCACGACCGGCGCCATCGCCAGCAGCAGCACCAGCAGCGGGCGGCGGCGGCGCCACGGCAGCGGCGCGTGGGCGGCGAGCAGCAGCGTCCAGCCGAGCGCGTCGGGCCGGCGGCCGTGGTCGAAGAGCAGCGCGACGACGAGCGCGACGGCGGCGGTGCAGGCGGCGAGGATCGAGTCGTTGCGGACGGCGTGCGGGGCGGTCAGCGGGTCGCGGCTGATCGCCGCCATGATCCGCTCGCCGGTGCGGGGGCGTTCCTCTTCCTGCGCTCTCTTCGTCTGCACGGGGTCCATCCTCCGGGAGGAGGGCGCCCCTCCGGGAGGGAGGGGCGCCCGGTTCGCGTGCGGGCTGTTACACCGGTTCCGGCTGCCGGGCGGGCGGGGCCGGCTCCGGGGTGCGGGAGAGCCTGCCGGGCCACCACAGCCGGCGGCGCAGCAGCACGCTCGCCGTGGTGACGAGGTAGGTCCGCACGAGGAAGGTGTCGAGGAGGACGCCGACCGCGATGACGAAGCCGAGTTCCACCAGCGGCACCAGGGGCAGCGTGGTGAGCACGGCGAACGTGGCGGCGAGGACGACGCCCGCGGAGGCGATCACCCCGCCCGTGGTGCGCAGGGCGGTGAGCGCGGCGTCCTCGGGCTCGGCGCCGTTCAGGGACTCCTCGCGCATGCGGTGCAGGAGGAAGATGCCGTAGTCGACGCCCAGGGCGACCAGGAACACGAAGGACAGCAGCCCGAGTCCGGGGTCGGTGCCGGCGAAGCCGAACAGCGGCTCGAAGAC
>KL568569.1:68145-70816 GCA_000715605.1 Streptomyces speibonae
CGCCCCAGACGGCGGCCACGGCGCCGAGCAGCAGCAGCGGCGCGACGAGGCTGCGCAGCAGCGCCACGAGGATCACGAACACGGCGGCGAGCACCAGCGGCACGATCACCTTGCGGTCGCGTGCCTCGCTGTCGGCGAGGTCGATCTGCTGGGCGCTGGGGCCGCCGACGTAGGCGCCGTGGTCGTCGAGCGCCTCGCGCAGGGCCTCGATGGTGCGGGTCTCGCCCGGTGACTCGGGGGCGGCGGTGGCGAACACGGTGATCTCGGTCCAGCCGTCGCCGCTGCGTCCGGCGGCGGCGTCCGCGACGCCGTCGGTGGCGCGGGCCTCGGCCACCACGGCCTCGGCCCGGTCGGCCGGCGCCATCACGGTGAGCGGCTGGGAGCTGCGCTCGGGGTACTCCTCGGCGAGGGTCCGCATCGCGGTGATGGACTCGGGGCGTTCGGTGAAGGAGTCCTCCTGCTTGAGGTCGCCGCCGAGGTTGAGGGTGCCGAGGGCGAGCGCGCCGAGGAGTACGGCGCCGCCCGCGAGGACGGTGGCGGGGCGCCGTGCGGCCGAGGTGCCCATGGCGGCGAACAGCGACCGGCGGGCCTTGGGCGTGCTGCCGAAGGCGGGGATCAGCGGCCAGAAGACGCGGCGGCCGAGCAGTACCAGGACCGCGGGCAGCAGGGTCGTCATGGCGACGAGCGCGGCGAGCACCCCGATCATGCCGACCGGGCCCATGCCCCGGCTGCTGTTGAGGTCGGCCGCGAGCAGGCACAGCAGCCCGGCGGCGACGGTGCCGGAGGAGGCGAGGATCGCCGGTCCGCTGCCGCGCAGGGCGGCGCGCATGGCGTCGTACGGCCGTTCGTGGCGGCGCAGTTCCTCGCGGTAGCGGGAGACGAGCAGCAGGGCGTAGTCGGTGCCGGCGCCGAGCACGAGGACGGTCATGATGCCGCCGCTCTGGCCGGTGATGGTGACGTCGAACAGCTCGTGCAGCCCGTACCCGGCGGCCATCGCCACGGCGGCGGCGACGCCCGCGACGGCGAGCGGGACCAGCCACAGGAACGGGCTGCGGTAGATCAGCACGAGCAGCACGGTGACGACGCCGAGGGTGGCCATCAGCAGGGTGCCGTCGATGGTCTCGAACACCTTGCCCATGTCGGTGTTGAGCGCGCCGGGACCGCCGACCTCGACGCTCAGCCCGCCGCCCCCGTCGGCGATCTCGCGCACCCCGTCGACGAACGCGTCCCTGGCCTCCTCGTCCTGCCCCGGCTCGGTGCTGGAGACCGGGTACATGAGCGTGCTGCCGTCCTCGCTGTCGACGCCCCGCGGCGGGCGGGAGAGCTCGAAGCCGCTCTCCACCTCGGCGACCTGCCCGGCGGCCACCTCCCGGTCGCCTGCGGTCAGCCCGCCCTCCCGGTGGTACACCAGCACCAGATCGGTGGACTCGCCTCCGGGCAACTCGTCCTGGATCCGGGCCACCTGCGTCGAATCGGCGCTGTCGGGCAGATAGTCCACCGCCCGGTTCTGCTGCACCTCGCTGAACTTCCCGGCCAGCGGCCCGACCAGTACCAGCGCGGCCAGCCACAGCCCGACCACCGCCCACGGCACGACCCGCCGCCGCCCGGCACCTGTACTTCCGGCCCCCATGAGACGGCCTCCCCTCCCACTCCGATGTCCGAAAACGCCCTCCCAGCCTCCCGTCGCGGAGAGGCCCGGGCGTCGGGCGCAAGGTCGAGTTGGGGGGTACTGCGGGGGGCGGCCCGGGGGCGGCGGTACTCCCGCGGGAGTATCAGGGGACCGTCTCAGTGGGGCCCGGCAGCGACCGCCTGCCCCGTCTCGATCAAACGTGTCCGGCGGGCGCGGTGAGGTGCCTGACGGTGTCCAGGGTGTCCCGGATGTGCTGGGCGAGGGTGTGCCGGCCGGGGTGGTCGACCCAGCGTTCGAAGGCGACCTTGAACGCGGCGATCCCGATGTCCGCGGCGAGTGCTGCGGTGGTGGCCTCCAGACCGCGTTCACGCAGCGCCTGGGTGAGCGTGGAGGCGAGTGCGGCGAGTTTGGCCAGTTCGCGTTCCTGGAGTCCGGGGTTGGCGGCGATGACGGTCTGGCGTTGCCGTACCAGGTCCTCGCGTTCTTCGTAGACGGGAACGGCTTCGATCAGGGCGCGGGTGACCACCTCGAGCGGCGGGAGCGGGACGGGGGCGGCGGCCGTGGCGTCCGCGAGGACGGTGGGGAGGGGGCTGTCGCTGGGGAAGAGGACTTCCCGTTTGTCGGCGAAGTGCCGGTAGAAGGTCCGTTCGGTCAGCCCGGCGCGGCCGGCGATCTCCGCGACGGTGGTGGCGTCGAAGCCCTGGTCGTTGTAGAGCTCCAGCGCCGCTTTCTCCAGGCGGCCTCGTGCGTCGGGTTTCCATCGGCTCATGCTCCGACCCTACCCCCGCGATGACAGACTCTGACGTCAAAGTGATGACAGGGACTGACATCGCAGGTACGGTGATGTCACGAACTGACATCAGTGCCCTCCGCCCCCGGGTGGGGAGCCCGCAGCAGGAAGGCGCACCTCATGCGCGTATTCGTCACCGGAGCCTCCGGACACGTCGGCTCCGCCGTCGTCCCCGAACTCCTCGCAGCGGGACACCAGGTCGTCGGCCTGGCCCGCTCGGACAAGTCCGCCGCCGCGTTGACGGCTGCCGG
>KL568569.1:71010-73802 GCA_000715605.1 Streptomyces speibonae
GGTGCCGAGGTGCACCGAGGCGACCTCGACGATCCCGACGGCCTCGCCGCGGCCGCCGCCGCGGCCGACGGCGTCATCCACCTGGCCTTCAAGCACGACGCCATGTTCGCCGGCGACTTCGACGGCGCGGTCGCAGCCGATCTGCGCGCCATCGACGCCCTCGGGGACGCGCTCGCCGGCACAGGCAAGCCTCTGGTGGCCACGTCGGGAACCGTGCTGTTCGCCTTCGCGGGGCTGAAGGACACCCTCACCGAGGACTTCGCGCTCGACGCGGGCCCGCGGATCGACGCCGAGAACGCGGTGGTCGCACTCGCCGAACGCGGCATCCGCTCGTCCGTCGTCCGGCTCACCCCGACCGTGCACAGCGCGCTCGACCACAACGGCTTCATCCCGACCTTCATCTCCATCGCCCGGTCGAAGGGCGTCGCCGCCTACGTCGGCGACGGGGCCAACCGCTGGTCCGCCGTCCACACGCTCGACGCGGCACGCCTGTACCGGCTGGCGCTGGAATCCGCGCCGGCGGGGTCACGGCTGCACGCCGTCGGCGACCAGGGGATCACCTTCCGGGAGATCACCGAGGGCATCGGCCGCGGGCTGGACCTGCCCGTGGTCAGCATCCCGCCGACCGAGGCCGAGGCCCACTTCGGCTTCCTGAGCGCCCACGCCCAGGCCGACAACCCGTCCTCGAGCAAGCTGACCCAGGACCTCCTCGGCTGGAAGCCCGTCCGGCCCGGCCTCCTCGACGACCTCGCCCAGGGGCACTACTTCGACGCCCCGGCCACCACCACCCACTGAACGCACCCCGGCCCGCTCTCCAAGACCTGGAGTGCGCGCCGCCTCGCCGCACCGACGGCCTCACCACCCTCCCGCGCCTCGACGCAGACCCCACCCTCGAAGGAAGAGCCATGCCCCGCTCCCGACCCGCGATCGACAGCGAACTGGCCGCAGCACTCCAGGCCATGCCGATCGGCCCGAACGGCATCTTCGACCTGACCGACATCCCCGCCACCCGCCAGGCCGTCCGCGCGCTCGCCGAATCCGTCGCCGGCACCGTCCCTGACGAGCCCACCGTCGCCACCCACGAGATCCAGGTGCCGCGCGCCGAAGGCCCCGACGTCCCGATCCTCCTGCTGCGTCCCCGGAACCCGACCGGGCCGTTGCCGGTCCTCCTGTGGTTCCACGGCGGTGGGCAGGTGCTCGGCTTCGCCGCGCAGGACGCCCCCTGGCTCAAGCCGCTGTCCGCGGCGCTCGGCTGCGCCATCGCGCTCGTCGACTACCGCCTGGCCCCGGAGACTCCCGCGCCCGGCGCCGCCGAGGACGGATACACCGCCTACCGGTGGATCAGCGACAACGCCGCCGATCTCGGCCTCGACCCCGCCCGGGTCGGCCTGGCCGGCCAGAGCGGAGGCGGCGGCATCGCCGCCACCAGCGCCCTTCTGATCCGCGACCGCGGCGCGGAAACCCCCCTGTTCCAGCTGCTGATGTACCCGATGCTCGACGACCGCAACACGACCGAGTCGAGCCGGGAGATCACCGACATCGGCATCTGGGACCGCTCGACCAACATCCTGGCCTGGCGGACCATCCTCGGCGACCGCACCGGCACCGAAGACGTCACGCCCTACCACGCCGCCTCCAGGGCAACCGACCTCGCCGGCCTGCCCCCGACCTTCATCGGCGTCGGCGAACTCGACGTCTTCCGCGACGAGAACCTCGACTACGCCGCGCGCCTGCGCGCCCACGGCGTCCCCGTCGAACTGCACCTCTACCCCGGCGCCTACCACGCCTTCGACCTGTTCGCCCCGCGGTCCCACCTCGCGACGAGTTTCCACCGCGCCCTGAACGACTACCTCGTCCGGCACTTCACCAAGGCCCCGGCGACGCCGACCGCTCCGTGACGTGTCCTCACCCGCGCCGGGGCCCGGCTCCGGTCAGGACGGGGTGCGGGCCGCTGCTGCCAGGAGTCGGGTGATGTCGTCGGAGCAGATGGTGAGGGCCGCGCCGACCGTGGCGAGGGCGTCGCGTTCGGCGGGGGTGTAGGGGCCGTCGGCGAGGGCGATGCGGGCGCCCTGGAGGAGGATGGACTCGCGGCCGGGGCCGGCGAGGTGGGGGGCGAGGGGGTCGAGGGCCTCGTGGAGTTCGATGGCCAGGCCCGCGGCGCACGGTTCGCCGGTGAAGCGGCCGGTGTCCGCCTCCAGGGCCTCGACGAGCGCGGCCAGCTGCTCCTCCGTGCAGTCGTCGAAGCCGGCCGCGCGCACCCCGACGGCGGCCGTCTCCAGGGAGGCGCGGGAGCCGGTGCCGCCCGCGGTGAGGACCGCGAGGGCGACGGTGTGGGCGGCGTCGCGCAGCATCGCGGAGAAGCGGGTGGTGGTGGGATGGTCCAGGACGTCGGTGCCGAAGTGTCGGCGGCAGGCGGCGCACTCGACGGTCGGCGCGGACGCGCCGCGCGGCAGCACGGGCACGCCGAGCAGGGTGAAGCGGCGCCGTCCGGCGAGCCGCTGGTAGTTGCGGTCGCCGCCGCAGCCGGGACAGAAGAACTCCCCGTCGCCGACGGCAGTCCACGCGGTGCGGGTGCCCATCAGTCGCGACAGTCCGACAGCGGCGGCACGGCCGTTGGGTCCCCGTTCTGGCAGCACGTCGCACCTCCATCAACGTCACAGCACCATCGCCGCGCTTGCGTGATGTTAGCCACATCATTGAGGCTGAGTCAGTACCCTGGACGAGACCTTTCCGTGACCTGCACACTCATTGGCCGGTAAACGACGGGGCTCCTGTCTCTTATACACATCTCT
>KL568569.1:74035-76285 GCA_000715605.1 Streptomyces speibonae
GCGGGCGGAGCCCCTCAAACCCCACGAAACGGCTGTTCAGCGCGACGCGCGGTTGACGGCCGAGACGACCGCCTTCAGCGAGGCCCGCGTGGTGTTCGCGTCGATTCCGATCCCCCACAGAACCTTGTCGCCGATCGCGCACTCGATGTACGAGGCGGCCTGCGCGGAGGCGCCCTCGCTCATGGTGTGCTCCTGGTAGTCCAGCAGGCGTACGTCGATGCCGAGGCCCCCCAGCGCGTGGAAGAAGGCCGAGATCGGACCGTTGCCGCTGCCGACCAGGGTGGTCTCCTCGCCGTCGATGGTGGCCTCGACCGTCAGGGTGTCCACGCCGTCGCGGTCGGTGGTGGACTGGCCCGCGGCGACCTGGATGCGGCCCCAGGGGTTGTCCGGGTTGGGCAGGTACTCGTCCTGGAAGACCGCCCAGATGTCGGCCGGCGTGATCTCGCCGCCCTCGGCGTCCGTCTTCGCCTGGATGATCTTGGAGAACTCGATCTGCATCCGGCGCGGCAGTTCCAGCTTGTGGTCGTTCTTCAGGACGTAGGCGATGCCGCCCTTGCCGGACTGCGAGTTGACGCGGATGACGGCCTCGTAGGAGCGGCCGACGTCCTTGGGGTCGATCGGCAGGTACGGCACCGCCCACTCGATGTCGTCGACGGTGACGCCCCTGGCCTTGGCGTCCGCCTCCATCGCGTCGAAGCCCTTCTTGATGGCGTCCTGGTGGGAGCCGGAGAAGGACGTGTAGACCAGGTCGCCCACGTACGGGTGGCGCGGGTGGACCTCCATCTGGTTGCAGTACTCCCACGTACGGCGGATCTCGTCGATGTCGGAGAAGTCGATCTGCGGGTCGACGCCCTGGGAGAACAGGTTCATGCCCAGGGTGACCAGGTCGACGTTGCCGGTGCGCTCGCCCTGCCCGAACAGACAGCCCTCGACGCGGTCGGCGCCGGCCATCAGCGCCAGCTCGGCGGCGGCGACGGCGGTGCCGCGGTCGTTGTGCGGGTGGACGGACAGGCAGACGTACTCGCGGCGGGACAGGTTGCGGCCCATCCACTCGAAGCGGTCGGCGTGCGTGGAGGGCGTGGAGCGCTCGACGGTGGCGGGCAGGTTGAGGATGATCTCGCGGCCCGGTCCGGGCTGGTAGACGTCCATCACCGCCTCGCAGACCTCCAGCGCGAAGTCCAGCTCGGTGTCGGTGAAGATCTCCGGGCTGTACTGGTAGCCGAACTCCGTACCATCGGCCTCGTCGCCCAGCAGCTTCTCGGCGTACTCCATCACCAGCCGGGTGCCGTCGACGGCGATCTGCTTGATGTCGTCCTTGGAGCCGCGGAAGACCACGCGGCGGAAGACGGGCGCGGTGGCGTTGTACAGGTGGACGGTGGCGCGCTTGGCGCCCTTCAGGGACTCCACCGTCCGCTCGATCAGGTCCTCACGGGCCTGGGTCAGTACGGAGATGGTGACGTCGTCCGGGATGGCGCCGGGCTCCTCGATGATGGAGCGTACGAAGTCGAAGTCGGTCTGGCCGGAGGCGGGGAAGCCGACCTCGATCTCCTTGTAGCCCATCTTGACCAGCAGGTCGAACATCGCGCGCTTGCGGACGGGCGACATGGGGTCGATCAGGGCCTGGTTGCCGTCGCGCAGGTCGGTGGAGAGCCAGCGGGGGGCGGTGGTGATCCGCTTCTCCGGCCAGGTGCGGTCGGGGATGTCGACCTGCTCGTAACGGCCGTACTTGTGGATCGGCATGGAACTGGGCTGCTGGCGGTTTGCCATGGTGCGTGGGCTCCTCGGGGGTCCGCGGGGTGTCCTGATGGACGGCCGACGGCGCAGCGCCGAACTCCGCGGGGAGGGGGTCGGCCTCTACTGCGGACCCTCACCGCGGCAGCTAAGGAGAAGCAGCCCGAAACGCATGATGCTCCGCAGCTTAACCGAGACCACCACCGTGCGAGGGTCCGTATCAGTATGCGGGACCGGAGGGACGAAGGGGAGCAAAAGTGCCGTATACCACTTGCTGTGCGTCCCGGGGGGCGGGTGGTTCCGGATTTCACCCGTCACGGCAGCGGGGGGTGACATGCCGGTGACGCAGTGCGAGGGTTCCGGCATGACCACCAACGGGGGCATCGAGCCCGTCTTCTGCACCATCGTCCCGCCGCACGTCCTCGACCGGCTCGCGCAGGCCGAGGACCCCGTGCTGCACGGCCCCGCCCGCCGGACCCTGCGGCGCGACGCCTACGAGCGCACCCAGCGGCGGCTCAC
>KL568569.1:76537-77606 GCA_000715605.1 Streptomyces speibonae
TCACCACGGTCGTCGGCGCGCCGGCCGTCGCGACCCTCGCCGAGGTGCAGCCCGGCACACCGCGCCGCACGGTGTACGACGCCCGGCACGGTACCGACCTGCCCGGGCACAAGGTGCGCGGCGAGGGCGACGAGCCCGGCCAGGACGCCACCGTCAACCGCGCCCACGCCGGTCTCGGCGCCACGTTCGAGCTGTTCCTGACGGCGTACGGCCGGGACTCGATCGACGGCAGCGGACTGCCGATGGACGCGACCGTGCACTACGACGAGGACTACAACAACGCCTTCTGGAACGGCGAGCAGATGGTCTTCGGCGACGGGGACGGGGAGATCTTCCTCGACTTCACCGTCTCCGTCGACATCATCGGCCACGAACTCGCCCACGGCGTCACGCAGTACACCGCGAACCTGGACTACTTCGGCCAGTCCGGCGCGCTCAACGAGTCGGTGTCGGACGTCTTCGGCGCGCTCATCAAGCAGTACACGCTGGGCCAGACCGCCGACGAGGCCGACTGGCTGATCGGGGCCGGCCTGCTCGCCCCGCGCGTCACCGGCACGGCGCTGCGCTCCATGAAGGAGCCGGGCACGGCGTACGACGACGACGTGCTCGGCAAGGACCCGCAGCCCGCGACGATGGACGACTACGTCCGCACCGGCCGCGACAACGGCGGTGTGCACATCAACTCCGGCATCCCCAACCACGCCTTCTACCTGGCGGCCACCACGCTCGGCGGGCACGCCTGGGAGCGGGCCGGACAGGTCTGGTACGACGTGCTGACGGGCGGCGAGCTGGAGCAGGACGCACAGTTCACGGACTTCGCCACGCTCACCCTGAAGGCGGCGCGCGCCCGGTACGGGGAGGGCGAGGAGCTCCAGGCCGTGACGAAGGCGTGGGAGCGGGTGGGGGTGCGGACGCTGTAGTTCCGTACTAGACACGGACCATGCGTATTCAGGTGCGGCGCACGGGCGGGTTCGCGGGGATCGAGCGGCGGGCCGAGGTGGACACCTCGGGGCGGCCCGACGCCGACGAGTGGCGTGCCCTGGCCGAGGCGGCCCTCGCCGCCGGCCGG
>KL568569.1:77791-86559 GCA_000715605.1 Streptomyces speibonae
GCCCTGGCCGAGGCGGCCCTCGCCGCCGGCCGGGGCACCCCGCCGGCGGGGGTGCCGGACGGCTTCAGCTACCGGATCACGGTGGACGGGCGGTCGGTGTACTGCGCGGACCCCCGGCTGACCCCGGAGCAGCGCCTGCTGATCCGCCGCGTGCTGAAGGAAGGCGCATAACGCCCTTGCGGCGCGAGGGCGTTGACTTCCCTCCTGGTCGGTGCGGATGATCCGGGCCATGGCGACGACGAACCCGATGCCCCGCTTCCCGGACGGCTTCCTGTGGGGTGTGTCGACCTCGGCGCATCAGATCGAGGGGGCGGCGGACGAGCGCGAGCCCTCCGTGTGGGACGAGTTCGCGGCGCGGCCCGGACGGGTGCGGGACGGCTCGACGGCGGCGGTCGCCTGCGACCACGTCCACCGGCATGCCGAGGACGTGGCGCTGCTGGCCGGGCTGGGGGTGGACGCGTACCGTTTCTCGGTCTCGTGGCCGAGAGTGCTGGTCAAGGGGGGCCTGGACTTCTACGACCGGCTGGTCGACGACCTGTGCGCGGCGGGCGTGCGGCCGGTGCCGACGCTGTTCCACTGGGATCTGCCGGCCCGTTTCGACTGGCTGGAGCGGGACACGACGGAGCGGTTCGCGCAGTACGTGTCCGAGGTCGCGGAGCGGCTGGGCGACCGGGTGCGGAAGTGGATCACGCTCAACGAGCCGGCCGAGCACACGCTGCTGGGGCATGCGCTGGGTGTGCACGCGCCGGGCCGGGCGCTGCTCCTGGACGCACTGCCGGTGGCCCACCACCAGCTGCTCGCGCACGGTCTGGCGGTACGGGCGCTGCGGGCGGCGGGCGCGGACGACATCGGGATCGCCAACTCCCACGCGCCGACCTGGCCGGCGTCCCAGGACGAGGCGGACGTGGCGGCGGCGGACTTCTACGACGCGCTGGTGAACCGGATGTTCGCCGACCCGCTGCTGCTGGGCCGCTACCCGGAGGGCATCGGCGAGCTGATGCCGGGCGACGTGGATGCGGACCTGGCGGTCGTCGCCGAGCCGCTGGACTGGTACGGGATCAACTACTACGCGCCGACGCGGGTGGGCGCGCCGCAGGGCACGGAGGTCGACTTCGGCGGTGTCCGGATGCCGGCCGAACTGCCCTTCTCGGTACGGCGGATCGAGGGCCGCCCGGAGACGGACTTCGGCTGGCCGGTGGTCCCGGAGGCGCTGACGGAGGTCCTCACCTCCTTCCGCGCCCGCTACGGCGACCGCCTCCCGCCGGTGGTCGTCACCGAGAACGGCTGCGCGTACGAGGGCCGGGACGACCGGGAGCGGATCGCCTTCCTCGACGCCCACATCCGCGCGCTGCACCGGGCGATGGAGTCGGGCGTGGACGTGCGCGGCTACTTCGTGTGGTCCCTGCTGGACAACTTCGAGTGGGCCGAGGGCTACGCCCGCCGCTTCGGCCTGGTCCACGTCGACTTCGCCACCCGGACCCGCACCCCGAAGACGTCCTACGGCTGGTACCGGGAACTCCTGCGCGAACAGCACCGCTGAGCCACCCCCGCGGGGCGGGCCTCTCCGGTCGGCCCCTCGACCCGCGCACGCATCAGCGGTCGACCGCCCGGCCGGGTGGTGCCAGGGTGCGCAGGACGTCGAACTCGTTGCCCTCGGGGTCGGCCATGACCACCCAGCTCCGGCCGGGGCCCTGGCCCACGTCCACGGTGGCGGCGCCGAGGCCGAGCAGCCTGGCCACCTCGTCGTCGGTGCTGCCGTCGACCGGGCTGACGTCGAGGTGGAGCCGGTTCTTCACGGTCTTGTCCTCGCTGCGGTCGATCACCTCGAAGTCCAGGACCGCGCACCAGAAGGCCGCGAGCCGCTCCGGATCGTGGCAGTCGACAACCAACTCGGTGAACCTACTGGTCATTTACTCCCCCGGACGGTGCGGACGAGGGCTCAGCCCAGAGGGCTGCGCCGCCCGGCGGGGCGTGGCGGGGCGTGGCGTCAGAAGCCCAGGCGGCGGAGTTGTTTCGGGTCGCGTTGCCAGTCCTTGGCGACCTTGACGTGGAGGTCGAGGAAGACGGGGGTGCCGAGGAGGGCCTCGATCTGTTTGCGGGACTTGATGCCCACGTCCTTCAGGCGCTTGCCCTTGGGGCCGATGACGATGCCCTTCTGGCTGGGGCGCTCGATGAACAGGTTGGCGTGGATGTCGAGCAGGGGCTTGTCGGCGGGGCGGTCCTCGCGCGGGAGCATCTCCTCGACGACCACGGCGATGGAGTGGGGCAGCTCGTCGCGGACGCCCTCCAGCGCGGCCTCTCGGATCAGCTCCGCCACCATGACCTGCTCGGGCTCGTCGGTGAGGTCACCCTCGGGGTAGAGGGCGGGGCCCTGTGGCATCAAGGGGATGAGGAGGTCGGCCAGCAGGTCGACCTGCTGGTTCGCGGTCGCCGAGACCGGGATGATCTCGGCCCAGACGATGCCCAGCTCCTGGCCCAGCCGGTCCACGGCGATGAGCTGTTCGGCCAGCGTCTTGCCGTCCACCAGGTCGGTCTTGGTGACGATGGCGATCTTCGGCGTCTTCTTGATACCGGCCAGTTCCTTGGCGATGAAGCGGTCGCCGGGGCCGATCTTCTCGTTCGCGGGGAGGCAGAAACCGATCGCGTCGACCTCCGCCCACGTGGTGCGCACCACGTCGTTCAGCCGCTCGCCGAGCAGCGTGCGCGGCTTGTGCAGCCCGGGGGTGTCCACCAGGATCAGCTGCGCGTCCGGCCGGTGCACGATGCCGCGCACGGTGTGCCGGGTGGTCTGGGGCCGGTTGGAGGTGATCGCCACCTTCTGCCCGACCAGAGCGTTCGTGAGGGTGGACTTGCCCGCGTTGGGACGGCCCACGAAGCAGGCGAAACCGGCCCGGTGGACGGCTTCGGCCGGCTGCTCGGATGACTGGGTACGAACACTCATGGCGCCCATTCTCCCTGATGCGGGAGGGCCCGCCGTACCACCGTCCGGAACGGGCCGGGCGGGGGCTCCCGTGCGGGCCCCCGCCCGGCCGTGCGTCCGCCCCGCGGATCAGTCGAAGACGAACGGTCCGGGCGCCTGCGGCGCGGTCGCCGTGCAGGTGATGGTGATGAAGCCGAACGCGGTCACCTTCAGCGTCCCGCCGAACGCCTCGAGGCTGTCGCCGGAGGCCACGGTCCCGGAGAGCGGACCGACCTCGAGCGCGTCACCGGTCGACATGGCCGGGTTCTTGGTGCCCTTGAAGACGCTGGTGCCGCCGCCGGCCTTCACCATGGTCAGCTCCGAGACCAGCGAGTCCTTGCTGATCGACAGGGGCGCGGTGACCGCGGTGGTGTTGATGGTGATGGTGGCGGACGTACCGCTCTGGGTGGCCGTGAGGGTGGCGTCGCCGCCGCCCCAGCTGCCGCAGTCGGCGTTGACCGTCGCCGACCCGGGGGCGACGGCCGCGGCGCTGGGGGCGAACACGAGCCCGCAGACCGCCAGCGCACCGGCAGCCAGGGACACGCCTGTTCCGAATCGCTTGCCTCTCATGGGATCCGGCTCCCTTTCCGTGTGGGGGGGGAACTCCGTGGGGGGAGTTCCGTCGGGGGAACTGTTCGATTCCGTTCGGAGGAACTGCGGTTCCATTGATGCGCGGGAGGCAGTGCGCGACAAGGTTGAAATCTGGCCTATTTACCGGCGGTAACAGGGCGCGGTTCGGCCATGCCGGATCAGCCCGCGGTGACCGTCTCCCGGACCGTTCCGTCGGGGCCGGCCACCAGCACCGGAGTCCCGGCCCCGCCGAGGTCCCGTACGGCGGCCACGTCCTCGGCCGGCACCGAGCCCGCATCCGTCACCACGGCCGCCGCCTCCAGCGACGTCGCACCCGACGCCACGGCCATCGCCACCGCCGTCCGCAGGGCGCTCAGCCGCAGCGAGTGCAGGGCCACGGTGCCCGCGACATACGTCCGCCCGGTCTCGTCCCGCACGGCGGCCCCCTCGGGCACACCGTTACGGGCCCGCGCGGAACGGGCCAGGGTGACGATCTTGCGGTCCTCGGGGTCGAGCGCGCTGCTGTCGGTCATGATCCGAGCATAAGCCGAGCGCGAAAAGGACCCGCGCGGGACCTCAGGGGCGGTCGAGGCGGAGGCGTTCGGCGCGGGGGAGGCCGGCGACGACCAGGTCGTAGGAGTCCTCCACCAGTTCCCTGACCAGGCGGTCGGGGAGGGAGCCGTCCGCCGTGACGGTGTTCCAGTGCCGCTTGTTCATGTGGTAGCCGGGCACGATCAGACCCGGGTGCCCGGCGCGCAGCCGGACCGCGTCCTCGGGGTCGCACTTGAGGTTCACCGTCAGCGGCCGCCGGTCCAGGGTGGACAGCGCGAACAGCTTGCCCCCGACCTTGAAGACCGAGGTCTCCGGGTTGAAGGGGAAGTCTTCCACGGCCGCGTTGAAGGACAGGCACAGCGTGCGCAGTTGTGCCGGGGTCACTCCGTCCCCTCCTCCTTCGCGGGCGGCTCCACGGGGCCCACCGGCTCGACCAGCACGGTCACGATCTTGTTCCGGCGGCCGGCCGCGGCCTCCGCGGTCAGCCGCAGCGTGCGCGAGTCGGGGAGCTCGACCAGGGACGAGGCGCCCGCGATCGGCACCCGGCCGAGCTGCTTGGCGAGCAGTCCGCCGACCGTCTCCACGTCCTCGTCGTCGAACTCCTCCAGCCCGTACAGCTCGCCGAGGTCGGTGATGTCGAGGCGGGCGGTGACCCGGTAGCGGTCGTCGCCGAGCTCCTCCACGGGCGGCAGCTCACGGTCGTACTCGTCGGTGATCTCGCCGACGATCTCCTCGAGGATGTCCTCGATGGTGACGACGCCGGCGGTGCCGCCGTACTCGTCGACGGCGACGGCGACGTGGTTGCGTTCCTTCTGCATCTCGCGCAGCAGGTCGCCGGCGTTCTTGGTGTCGGGCACGAAGAACGCCGGGCGCATCGCCGTGGAGACCAGGTCGTTCTCGGCGTCCCGGTTGATGTGCGTCTTGCGGGCCAGGTCCTTGAGGTAGACGATCCCGACGATGTCGTCCTCGCTCTCGCCGGTCACCGGTATGCGGGAGAAACCGGAGCGCAGGGCGAGCGTGAGGGCCTGCCGGATGGTCTTGTAGCGCTCGATGACCACCAGGTCGGTGCGGGGCACCATGACCTCGCGCACCAGCGTGTCGCCGAGCTCGAAGACCGAGTGTACCATGCGGCGCTCCTCGTCCTCGATCAGCGACTCCGCCTCCGCGAGGTCCACCATCGCGCGCAGCTCCGCCTCGGAGGCGAAGGGCCCGCGCCGGAAGCCCTTGCCCGGGGTGAGCGCGTTGCCGATGAGGATCAGCAGCGACGGGATCGGGCCCATCACCCGCGCCAGCGGCAGCAGGACGTACGCGGCGGCCGTGGCGGTGTTCAGGGGGTGCTGGCGGCCGATGGTGCGCGGGGAGACCCCGACGGCGACGTACGACACCAGGACCATGATCGCGATGGCGATCAGCAGGGCCTCGGCGGTCCGGTCGAACTCCCCGAGACAGCCGTAGGTGATCAGCGACGCGGCGGCCATCTCGCAGACGACGCGGACCAGCAGCGCCACGTTGAGATAGCGGGTCGGGTCCGCGGCGATCTGCGCGAGCTTGTCGCTGCCCCGGCGGCCGGACCGTACGGCCTCCTCGGCGCGGAAGCTGGAGACACGCGCGATGCCCGCTTCCGCGCAGGCGGCCAGCCAGGCGACCACCACCAGGGCGATCGCGCCGAGCACGAGGGTCGGACTCATGACACGGTGGGGGCCGGGGAGGGGCCGGTGAGGCCCTTCTCCGCACGCCAGCCGTCCACGATGGCGGCCTGCAGGCCGAACATCTCGGCCTTCTCGTCCGGTTCCTCGTGGTCGTAGCCGAGCAGGTGCAGCACACCGTGGACGGTGAGCAGCTGGAGCTCCTCGTCCATGGTGTGCCGCGTCTCCGCCTCCGCGCCCTGCTTCGCGGCGACCTCGGGGCAGAGCACGATGTCGCCGAGCAGCCCCTGCGGGGGCTCGTCGTCGTCCTTGGACGGGGGCCGCAGCTCGTCCATCGGGAACGACATGACGTCCGTCGGGCCGGGCAGGTCCATCCACTGGATGTGCAGCTGCTCCATGGCACCGGCGTCCACCACGATCACCGAGAGCTCGGAGAGCGGGTGGATGCGCATCCTGGCGAGCGCGTAGCGGGCGATGTCGAGGATCGCCTGCTCGTCGACCTCGGTTCCGGACTCGTTGTTGACGTCGATCGACATCTCGTGCTCGGTCTACTTCCCCTTGTGCCCGGACGGGCCCCGGCCGCCCTTGTGGGTGCCGTTCCGCGTGCCGTGCCGGCTGTCGTACTGCTCGTACGCGTCGACGATACGGCCCACCAGCTTGTGCCGGACGACATCGTGCGACGACAGCCGGGAGAAGTGCACGTCCTCCACGCCCTCCAGGATGTCCTGCACCTGCCGCAGACCCGACTTGGTGCCGTCGGGCAGGTCGACCTGGGTGACGTCGCCCGTGATCACTATCTTCGAGTCGAAGCCCAGGCGGGTGAGGAACATCTTCATCTGCTCGGGGCTGGTGTTCTGGGCCTCGTCGAGAATGATGAAGGCGTCGTTGAGCGTGCGGCCGCGCATGTACGCAAGCGGCGCGACCTCGATCGTCCCGGCCGCCATCAGACGGGGGATGGAGTCGGGGTCGAGCATGTCGTGCAGCGCGTCGTACAGCGGGCGCAGGTACGGGTCGATCTTCTCGTAGAGCGTGCCCGGCAGGAAGCCGAGGCGCTCGCCCGCCTCGACCGCGGGCCGGGTCAGGATGATGCGGTTGACCTGCTTGGACTGCAGGGCCTGCACCGCCTTGGCCATGGCGAGATAGGTCTTGCCGGTGCCCGCCGGGCCGATGCCGAAGACGATGGTGTGCTTGTCGATCGCGTCCACGTAGCGCTTCTGGTTGAGCGTCTTGGGGCGGATCGTGCGGCCGCGGGAGGACAGGATGTTCTGCGTGAGCACCTGGGCCGGGGTCTCCTGGCCCTCGCCCTCCCCGTCCCCGCTCGCCTTGAGCATGGCGATCGAGCGTTCCACTGCGTCCTCCGTCATCGGCTGCCCGGTGCGGAGCACCAGCATCATCTCGTCGAACACGCGCGAAATGAGAGCGACTTCCGTGGCGTCGCCCACCGCGCTGATCTCATTGCCCCGGACGTGGATGTCGGCCCCCGGGAAAGCCTTCTCGATCACGCGCAGGAGGGAGTCTCCGGACCCCAGCACGGTCACCATGGGGTGCTGGGCGGGGACGGTGAACTGCACTCTCGCCTGTCCCTGCGCGGCGGTGCGATCTGTGGGTGTCTGAGTCATGGGCCGGCTCTGAAGGCCTGCGGATCCTCCTCTTCACGGCCGCGCAGCTGTGGGCGGCCTCGCCTTTCCCAGGGTACGACGGAGGGGTGACAACTCCGTAGGCCTTTTCGCACGGGCGCCCCCGTGGCACCCCCGCGGCGCGCCCGCCTCCTCAGGCCGACCGGCCGAACCCGATGGTCGGCACCGCCCGCCGCAGCGGCCACGGCCGCCCCAGCTCCCCCGACACCAGCCCCGCCAGGAAGGCGTAGCGGCGCAGCGCCGACGGCTCCTGCCCCTCGACCGACCGCACCCGCCGCCACCACGCGCCGAGCTCCGTCCACCCCGGCGCCGACAGCGAGCCCCCGAACTCCTGCACGGACAGCGCCGCCGTGAGCCCCGCGAAGGCGAGCCGGTCGGCCAGCGGCCACCCGGCCAGCGTCCCCGTCACGAATCCGGCGACGAACACGTCCCCCGCCCCCGTGGGATCCAGCGCCTCGACCTCGATGGCCGGCACCGAGGCCGTCTCCCCCGTGCGCCGGTCCACCGCGTAGGCGCCCTCCGCCCCCAGGGTGACGACCGCGACCGGCACATGGTCGGTGAGGGCGTGGGCGGCCGCGCGCGGGCTGTCCGTGCGCGTGTAGCGCATCGCCTCCTCCGCGTTGGGCAGGAACGCCTCACAGTGCCGCAGGTCGGGCAGCCGGTCCAGGTCCCACGCCCCGCTGTCGTCCCAGCCGACGTCGCCGAAGATCCGCGCCCCCTTGCGGGCGGCCTGGGCGATCCAGGGCGCGCTGCGGCCGGGCGTGAGGGAGGCGACGGCGGCACGCGCACGGGGCGGGCAGTCGGGCGCGGGCTCCTCCGGGGGCGGCTCGTGGCCGTGGGAGACCATGGTGCGCTCGCCCTCGTAGGCCATGGAGACGGTGACGGGCGAGTGCCAGCCGGGGACGGTGCGCGACAGGGAGAGGTCGATGCCCTCGCCCTGCTCCAGCGCGTCCCAGCAGTACTCGCCGTAGTGGTCGTCGCCGAAGGCCGCCGCGAGGGAGGTGCGCAGGCCGAGGCGGGCCAGGGCGGTGGCCATGTTGGCGACACCGCCGGGGCTCGACCCCATCCCGCGCGCCCAGGACTCGGTCCCGCGCACCGGGGCGGAGTCGAGCCCGGTGAAGACGATGTCGAGGAAGACGGTGCCGGTGAGATAGACGTCCCAGGGCGGGTCGTCCGGTGTGCGCAGGGCGGCGAGGGGATCGAGCGGGCACGAGCGGTCCGGACCCTTGACGCGTGCCTTCCCGGTGGACCCCATCACGGTGCTCCCTGACATGGTGCGGATCAGGCCAGTGTGCACCACCGCACCGGCGTCGTGACGCCCGTCACTCCCGACCCACCCATCGGGGGATCACCAGCGCGGCACCGACGGCGGGGTCCAGTCCGGGTCGGCGATCTTCATGGCGG
>KL568569.1:86804-90208 GCA_000715605.1 Streptomyces speibonae
GCCACCGCTGGTGGAGGGCGGCCAGCCGGTCGCGGTCGAGCTCGACGCCGAGGCCGGGGGCGTCGGAGACCCGCACGGTGCCGCCCTCGAAGGTGACGCGCTCGGTGAGCACGTCCTCCGACTGCCAGGGGTAGTGGGAGTCGCAGGCGTGGTGCAGGTTGGGCACGGTCGCCGCCACCTGGGTCATCGCGGCCAGGCTGATGCCCAGGTGGGTGTTGGAGTGCATGGAGACGCCGACGCCGAAGGTGCGGCAGATCGCGGCGAGCTGCTGGGTGTTGCGCAGCCCGCCCCAGTAGTGGTGGTCGGAGAGCACGACCTGGACGGCGTCCTTGACGAAGGCCTCCTTGATCTCGGCGAACGTCGTCACGCACATGTTGGTGGCGAGCGGCACCGGTGTCCCGGCGGCGACCTCGGCCATGTTGGGGGTGCCGAGGGTGGGGTCCTCCAGGTATTCGAGGACGTCCCCGAGTTCCTCGGCGACCTTCAGCGACGTCTCGACCGACCAGGCGCCGTTGGGGTCCAGGCGCAGCGGGTGCCCGGGGAACGCGGCGGCGAGGGCGCGTACGGCCGCGATCTCCTCGTCCGGCGGGAAGACACCGCCCTTGAGCTTGAACGACGTGAACCCGTACCGCTCCTTGAACCGGCGGGCCTGCTCGACGACGCCGGCCGGGTCGACGGCGGCGCCCCAGTCGTCCTTCTCGGCCGCCACGCCCTCCGGATGGTCCGCCCACTTGTAGAACAGGTACGCGCTGAACTCCACGGCGTCGCGCACCTTGCCGCCGAGCAGCGTGTGCACGGGCAGGCCGAGGCTCTTGCCGACGGCGTCCAGGCAGGCGACCTCGAGCGCGGAGAGCACGGACAGGCGCAGCTTGTCGGCGGTCTGCACGCCGCGCAGCCCGCCCACGTCCACCTGGCCGGAGACCCTCGCCTCGTCGACGGCCACCTCGTCGGCCTCCACGTAGAGCCGGTTCAGGTCGTCGGCCCGGTGGCCGACCAGCCGGTCGGCCAGGGGGCGGGCCAGCTCCAGGTACTTGGAGTCGCCGTAGGTCTCGCCCAGCCCGGTGGTCCCGTCGGCGGTCACCACCTCGACGATCAGCCGGGGCGTGTACGGCTGGTGGACGCCCTGGGTGTTCAGCAGCGGCGGGTCGGCGACGAGGATCGGGGTGAGGCGGACTTCGGTGACGGTCAGATCGCCGGAGCGGGAGGTCGGCGTGGTCACAGGGCGGCTCCTACGAGGTCGAGTCCGGTGGTGAGCAGGGCCTTGAGGTCGGCGAGGTCGCGGTCGGCGGGGTCGGTGAGCGGGGCGCGCACGGGGCCGACGCGGTGTCCGCGCAGCCGGGCCGCGGCCTTCACCAGGGACACCGCGTAGCCGGGGGTGCGGTCGCGCAGTTCGACGAAGGGGACGTAGAAGCCGCGCAGCAGCTTGTCCACGGTGCCCTCGTCGCCGTCGCGCAGGGCGGCGAAGAAGGCGTTGGCGATCTCGGGGGCGAAGGCGTGCACGGCGGAGGAGTAGGCGGGGACGCCGACGGTGGCGTAGGCGCGGGCCTGGATCTCGGCGGTGGCGGCGCCGTTGAAGAACAGGAAGTCCTCGGGGGCGGCGAGGGTGAGGCGCTGCATCCGGTCGAGGTCGCTGTGGCCGTCCTTGAGCCCGATGACGTTCGGCAGGGCGGCGATCCGCTTGAGCGAGTCGGCGGTGTAGGCGACCTGGCCGCGCTGGTAGGTGACGAGCGGCAGGCGGGTGCGGGCGGAGATCGCGGCCAGCTGGGCGACGAGGCCCTCCTGCGGGGCGGCGACCAGGTAGTGCGGCAGGACGAGGAGGGCGTCGGCGCCGGCCTCCTCCGCGATCCGCGCGAACCGCGTGGCCTGCGCCCAGCCGTAGCCGACTCCGGCGACGACCGGGATCCGGCCCGCGGCCTCCTCGACGGTGATGGTGACGACCTGCCGGTACTCGTCCTCGTCCAAGGAGAAGAACTCCCCGGTGCCGCAGGCGGGGAAGACGGCGCCGGGCGCGGTGGCGATCCGCTGCGCCACATAGGCGCGGAAGCCGTCCGGGTCCAGGGAGCCGTCGTCGCGGAAGGCCGTGAGCGGGAAGGACAACACCCCGTTCGCCATGCCGTCCTCCAGGCGTCTCGCCACGGAGGCCCTGTCCGTCGTATCGGTATCGGGGCTCACCCTCGCTCATCTCCCTATGTAGATGGCATCCATGTATAGAAATGCAGGCTACGTACGCGAACGAGGGCGCGTCAATGGTCCGGTCGTCGCCTCCTCCCGCCGGACTACCATCGGCGCATGCCGGAGACAGGGTCCGCCTCAGGGGGCGTGCGCGAGGTGAAGTCCGCCGCGCGCACCGTGGAGCTGCTCGAACTGCTCGCCGCGCGGGGTGACCGCCCGGCCCGCCTCCAGGAGCTGGCGGACGCCCTGGAGGTGCCCCGCAGCTCGATGTACGCGCTGCTCCAGACCCTGGTCTCGCGCGGCTGGGTCCGCACGGACGTCACCGGCTCGCTGTACGGCATCGGCATCCACGCGCTGCTCACCGGCACCGCCTACCTCGACTCGGACCCGCGCGTGCGGGCCGTACGGCCGTATCTCGACGAGGCGTCCGAGGCGCTGGGCGAGACGATCCACATGGGGCGCCTGGACGGGCACGACGTGGCGTATCTCGCGACGCGCGAGTCCCACGAGTACCTGCGGACCATCAGCCGGGTCGGACGGCGGCTGCCGGCCCACATGGGCGCGCTCGGCAAGGCCCTGCTGGCGGAGCGGCCGGACGAGGAGCTGCCCGAGGGCCCCTACGAGGCGGCGACCCCGCGCACCCACACGTCACGCGAGGCGCTGGCGGCGGATCTGGCGGAGGTGCGGGAGCGCGGCTACTCGGTGGACCGCGAGGAGGGGCTGCCCGGCATCGTCGGCTTCGGCTTCGCCCTGCGGTACGACACGCCGGCGCAGGATGCGATCAGCTGCTCGGTTCCGGTGTCGCGGCTGACGCCGGAGCGGGAGCAACGGATCATCACCGTCATGCGCGAAACCCGCACCAAGATCGAAACCACACCCCCACCCACCAACGGCTCCGTCCACTGGCGCTGACCCCGCCCCGCACACGCACCCCCACGCCGGGCCCCACGAACACCCCGCGATCCGCGGGCCTGCCCCCCCTGCGCCGGGCTACGCGAACACGGACCCGGGCGCCCCGCCCCCGCGATCCCCGGGCCCGACAGCACCCCGCCGACGCCGAGCCGCCACACACACCGCGATCCGCGGGCAGTCGTGCCGCAGGGCGGCACGGGTGGGCGCGACGGCACCCCGTAGGCGCCGGGCTGCGCCACCTCCCCCCGGGCACACCAGCACCGGTGCGCTGGTCGGCCGGGGGTGGGTTTCTCTGCCGGCGCTTGCCGGGTGCCTCCCCC
>KL568569.1:90438-92022 GCA_000715605.1 Streptomyces speibonae
CTTGAGGCTCTGGGGGAGGCACGACTGCCCGCAGCTGCGGAGCGGCGGGACTGCCCGCAGCTACCTGCGTTTGGGGAGGGCTACGCGTTGCAGGTCGTGGGCTACCGTCAGCTCGCCCGAGTAGCCCGCCGCCCGCGCCTGGCGCGAGAACTCCTCCGGGTCGGAGTAGCGCTGGCTGAAGTGGGTGAGGACAAGGTGCCGTACCCCCGCGTCCCGCGCGACCCCCGCCGCCTGCCCCGCCGTCAGGTGGCCGAACTCCTCCGCGAGTTCCTTCTCCTCGTCGAGGAACGTCGACTCGATCACCAGCATGTCGCACCCCTCCGCCAGCGCATACACCCCCTCACACAGCCGCGTGTCCATGACGAACGCGAACCGCTGCCCGCGCCGCACCTCGCTGACCTCCTCCAGCGCAACCCCCCGCAGGGAGCCCTCGCGCTGGATCCGCCCTACGTCCGGCCCCGAGATGCCGCGCGCCGCGAGCCGCTCGGGCAGCATGCGCCGCCCGTCCGGCTCGACGAACCGGTACCCGTACGCCTCGACGGGATGGGACAGCTTCCGCGCCTCCAGCGTGTAGCCGGGCGTACGGGCGACCACCCCGTCCGCGTCGACAGGCGCCTCCACCAGCGCGACCGTCTCGCGGTAGGCGGTCGCGTACCGCAGCCGGTCGAAGAAGCGCTGCCCGGAACCGGGGTAGTGCGCGGTGATCCCGTGCGGCACCTTGTCGAGGTTGACGCGCTGGATCACCCCCGCGAGCCCGAGACTGTGGTCGCCGTGGAAGTGGGTGACGCAGATCCGGTTCAGGTCGTGCGCCGCGACCCCGGCGCGCAGCATCTGCCGCTGGGTGCCCTCGCCGGGGTCGAACAGGATGCCCTCGCCGTCCCAGCGCAGCAGGTAGCCGTTGTGGTTGCGGTGCCGGGTGGGAACCTGGCTGGCGGTGCCGAGCACCACCAGTTCACGCACGGACAAGGCGGGCTATCCCGGGGGCCATTCGAGACCGCGGCCGCCCAGCACGTGGGCGTGCGCGTGCCACACGGTCTGGCCGGCGCCGCTGCCGGTGTTGAAGACGATCCGGTAGCTCTCCAGCTGTTCCTCGTCCGCGACGGCCTGCGTCTCCCGCAGCACGTCCGCGGCGATCTGAGGCGCTTCGGCGGCGAGGGCGGCGGCGTCCCGGTGGTGCTCCTTGGGGATCACCAGCACATGCGTGGGTGCCTGGGGATTGATGTCCCGGAACGCGAGGGTCGTCTCCGTCTCCCGCACGATCGTCGCGGGGATGGTCCCGCCGACGACCTTGCAGAACAGGCAGTCGTCCTGAGGTTCCCCAGCCATGCACCCTCCTCGAGCCGCTGATCACCTCCGAGCATCGTACCCGCGGGCCGCCGCCCGCTCCCCGCTCACGGCAACGCCGGCGGCTCCTTCGCGGGCGAGGTCTCCAGCGCGGCGAGCGCCAGCCGCACCGCCTCGTCCAGTTGTACGTCCCGGCCCGCCGCGTGGTCCTGCGGCCGCTGCACCACCTCGACGTCCGGGTCGACGCCGTGGTTCTCCACGCCCCAGCCGTACCCCTCCAGCCCTGTCTCTTATACACAT
>KL568569.1:92228-95721 GCA_000715605.1 Streptomyces speibonae
GCCGCCCCAGGTCCGGGTGCCGACCACCGGTCCGATCCCGAGCGCCCGGATCGCCGCGTTCACGATGTCGCCGTCGGACCCCGAGAACTCGTTGGCGACGGCGACGACGGGTCCCCGGGGCGCGTCCCGCGGATAGCTCTCCGCCCGCATGCCGCGCGGCAGGTCCCAGCCGACGATCCGCCGGGCCAGCTTCTCCACCACCAGCTGCGAGGTGTGCCCGCCCCGGTTCTCCCGCACATCGACGATCAGCCCCTCGCGCAGCACCTCCACCCGCAGGTCGCGGTGGATCTGCGCCCATCCGGGCGCCTGCATGTCGGGCACATGGATGTAGCCCAGCCGGCCGCCGGACCGCTCCAGCACGTACGCCCGCCGGTCGGCGACCCACGCGTGGTAGCGCAGCGGCTCCTCGTCGGAGAGCGGCACCACCACCGCGTGCCGCGGCTCACCGCCGCCCGCGGGCGACACGGTCAGCTCGACGGGCTTGCCCGCCGTGCCCACCAGCAGCGGCGCCGGTCCGGTCACCGGGTCGACCGCCTGCCCCGCGACGGCGACGATCGCGTCCCCGACGCGTACGGCGACGCCCGGCGCGGCCAGCGGCGAGCGGGCGTCGGGGTCGGAGGTCTCCGTGGGCAGGATCCGCTCCACCCGCCAGCTGCCGTCCTCGTGGCGGGAGATGTCCGCGCCCAGCAGGCCCTGCCGCAGACCGCCGCCGACGTACCCGCGCGGGGTGACGTAGGCGTGGGAGGTGCCGAGCTCGCCCTGCACCTCCCACAGCAGGTCCACCAGGTCGTCGTGGGTGGCGAGCCGGCCGAGCACGGGCCGGTAGCGGTCCAGCACCCCGTCCCAGTCGATCCCGCTCATGTCGGGACGCCAGAAGTTGTCCCGCATGATGCGGCCGTTCTCGTCGAACATCTGCCGCCACTCGGCGGCCGGGTCCACGAACTGCCGGATGCGTCCGAGGTCGACGGTGATGTTGCTGTCGCTGTCGTCGTCACCGGAGGCGCGCCGGTCGCTGGGCACCACCTTCAGCCGTCCGTCGGTCCACAGCAGCACCCGCTTGCCGTCGCCGCTGACCTCGAAGTGGTCGGCGTCCACGGCGAGATGCTCGATGCGCTGCTGGGCGAGGTCGTAGCGCTCCAGGTCGGTCTTGGGGTCGGGGTCGTCGGGCGTGGCCCGGGACGCGCCGAGCACGCCCCGCACCGGGTGCCGCAGCCACAGCACCCCGTCCTTGGCGGCGCGCAGGTTGGTGTAGCGGGCGGCCTCGACCGGGAACGGCACGATGCGGTCGGCGAGGCCGTCGAGGTCGATCCGGGTGGTGGGGGTGCCCTCGCTGTCGGGCGTCTCGTCGCGGTCCGGCGTCTCGAAGGGGCGTCCGTGCCGCTGCGGCCCGAAGGGGGACGGGGTGGTCGCCGCGAGGGTGATCAGATGCGGGCGGACCCCTTCGACGAAGGCGAGGTCGAAGACGTGCTCGTCGTAGACCGGGTCGAAGGAGCGGCTCGACAGGAACGCCAGGTGCTTGCCGTCGAGGGTGAAGGCGGGCGCGTAGTCCTGGAAGCGCAGCGGGGTCGCCTCGGTGACCGACAGGTCGGTGGTGTTGGCGAGGCGGAGCTGGCTGAGCGGGCGCGGGCCGGGGTGGGCCCAGGCGAGCCAGGCGGAGTCGGGCGAGAAGACCAGCCCGGAGACGTCGCCGTTCTCGCTGCGGTCGACCTCCCTGACCTCGCCGGTCTCCCGCTCGACGAGGAGGAGCCGGCCGTCGTGCGAGGCGATCGCGGCGCGGCTGCCGTCGGGCGCCATGGCGAGCTCCACCACCCGGCCGAGCTGCCCGGCGGCGAGCCGGCGCGGGGTCGCCCCGGGGGCGAGGCCCGTGGCGGGGGCGAACTCCAGGGCGTCCTCGCCCTCGGCGTCGGTCACCCACACCACCCATTCCTCGCCGTCCGCGCGGAAGGTGCGGGGGCGGCGGGCCCGTACGCCCGGTGTCGCGGCGAGCGCGCGGGCGGGCCCTGAGCGGTGGGTGACCCAGTGGACGGTGCCGCGCACACAGACGGCGCTGCCGCGCGCGGTGTGGTCGGGGGAGGCGGAGCCGAACCAACGGGCCGCGTTCACCGGGTACGGCGTCAGGTCGACGCGCTGCCCGCCGAGCCGGATGTCCAGGCGGCGCGGCTCGGCCCCGTCGAGGTCGTCGAGGATCCACAGCTCGCCGGCGCTGGAGTAGACGACACGGGTGCCGTCGGTGGCGGCGTGGCGGGCGTAGAAACCGTCGAGGGGGGTGTGCCGGCGCAGGTCGGAGCCGTCGGCGAGGGAGGAGTACAGCGCTCCGGTGCCCTCGTGGTCGGAGAGGAACGCGATCCTGTCCCCCGCCCACAGCGGGTACTCGATGTTCCCGTCCAGGTCCTCGTGCAGCCGTACGAACTCGCCGTCGCCCTCGCGGTCGATCCACAGCTTGCCCGCGGTGCCGCCCCGGTAGCGCTTCCACCACGCCGCCTCGCGGCCCATCGGCGCGGACAGCAGCACGGTGTGCGGGCCCTGGGCGACATCGCCGACGGGACCGTAGGGGAAGGTCGTGGCGGGGCCGCCGTCGAGGGGGACGGCACGGGCCCAGGTGCGGCGCAGACTGGCCTGGCCCTGGGTGCTGATCGCCAGGACCCGCCCGTCCGCCGTCCAGCCGCGCACCTGGGTCTTGAGGCTCCCCCAGTGGGTCAGCCGGCGCGCGGGGCCGCCGTCGACGGGCGCGACGTGCACCTCGGGGGCGCCGTCACGGGTGGAGGTCCAGGCGACGGTGGTGCCGTCGGGCGAGATCCTCGGATGGTTCACCGGCACGTTGTCGGCGCTGACCCGCCAGGCGCGGCCGCCGTCGAGCGGGGCGAGCCACACGTCGTCCTCGGCGGTGAAGGCGACCAACTCGCCGTGCGGATGCGGAAACCGGAGGTAGGCGGCGGATGCGACCGATGCAGGCTGTGTCACCCGATCACCCTATGCAGGAGGGGGCGCTCCTGGACAGGGGTTCCGATCACTTGCCCTCGACGGGGCGACAGGACGGGTACTGGTCGCACCACACGGTCGTCGTGACGGTCACGGTGACGGTGGGGCGGGGGCCGTCGCCGCCGCTCTGCGTGGGCTGGTTCACCCGGGGCGGTGAACTGCCGTCGCAGTTGCCCAGGCCGTCGACGCGGAACACCTGCTTCCCGTCCACCTTCGCGGTGAGGTTGCCGCGCACGCAGGCGCCGTTGATGGCGTGCGTGACCTCGCCGGTGACGGTGATCTCCTTGCCGCTCCCGGTCTCGCCCTGGCAGTCGACGGTGGCGGCGGCGTCCTGGTCGTCCTGGTCGTCACCGAAGGACGCGGTGCAGCTCAGCCAGCGTACGTCGGCCTTCCGGTCGTTGAGCGCGTCGGTCACGGCCTCGTCGGTCGTGATCGCGATGGCCGCGGAGCTCAGTCCGCCGCCCTCGCAGGCCGCGACGCCGGTCACGGCGACCGCGGCGAAGCTTACGGCGGG
>KL568569.1:95928-100110 GCA_000715605.1 Streptomyces speibonae
CCCGCCGCGCCCAACGTGCCCCTCGCGGAGCCCTGTTCATCGCCCGCATGCACGGCAGCCTGCCACCGCCCCGGCGAAGGCGGTAGGGCGCATACGGCCACACTGAATGCCCCGGGGGCGCCGCAATTCGGCCCCTCCGGCGTATGCGGAGCGGGGTCCGGGGCGGAACCCCGGGTCGGGACGGGAAGGGGCGGCGGGGGCGAAGACACCCCCTTACGACCACCGGCCCGTGCGCCCCAGCAGCAGCGCCGCCGCGGCCGTCCCCGCCGTCGACGTGCGCAGCACGCTCCGCCCCAGCCGGTACACCCCCGCACCAGCCCCCTCGAACAACGCCAGCTCCTCCGGCGACACCCCGCCCTCCGGCCCGACGACCAGCACGATGTCCCCCGACACGGGAAGCTCCGCCCCGGCCAGCGGCTCCGCCCCGCTCTCGTGCAGCACCGCCGCGAACTCCGCTTCGGCGAGAAGTGGGACAACCTCCTTGCTCGTCACCGCGTCCGCGACCGACACGAACCGCACCCGCCGCGACTGCTTGCCCGCCTCCCGCGCCGTCGCCCGCCACTTCGCCAGCGACTTCAGCCCGCGCTCGCCCTTCCACTGCGTGATGCACCGCGCCGCCGCCCACGGCACGATCACGTCGACGCCGACCTCGGTCATCGTCTCCACGGCCACCTCGCCCCGGTCGCCCTTGGGCAGGGCCTGGACGACGGTGATCCGGGGCAACTCCTCGGGCTCCTCGGTCACTTCACCGAGCCGTACGATCAGCCGGTCCTTGCCCTCGGTGCCCTCCACCTCACCCTCGGCCCAGCGTCCCGCGCCGTCGGTGAGGACGACGTGCTCACCGGCCCGCAGCCGTTTCACGGAGACGGCGTGCCGTCCCTCGGGACCGTCGAGCACGTACCGTCCGGCGCCGCCCTCGGCCGGACCGCCGAAGTCGTCGACGACGAACACCGGCGCGGTCATCGGACGCCTCCCGCCGACAACGACGTCCGGGCGGCGGCGAGTTCGGCCGCCAGGACCTCCACCAGCTGCCCGGCCGGCAGCTCGCGGGCCATGCGGTGGCCCTGGCCCGCCCACAGCGCGAGCCCCTGCGGGTCACCGGCCTTCGCGGCGGCCTTGCGCAGGGGCGCGGTGAGGTGGTGGACGTCCGGGTAGGCGGCCGGCGCGTACGGGCCGTGCTCGCGCACGAAGCGGTTGACCAGGGCGCGGGCCGGGCGGCCGGAGAAGGCGCGGGTCAGCTCGGTGCGGGTGTACAGGGGGCTGGTGAGGGCCTGCTTGTGCAGGGCGTGCGCACCGGACTCGTGGGCGGCGAGGAAGGCGGTGCCGAGCTGGGCCGCGGCCGCGCCCGCCGCGAGGACGGCGGCGATCTGGGCGCCGCGCATGATGCCGCCGGCGGCGACGACCGGGATGCCCACGGACTCCCGGACCTGCGCGACGAGGGACAGCACGCCCAGTCCTGAGCCCGCCGCCACCGGGAGGTCCCGGTGGGTGCCCTGGTGGCCGCCGGCCTCGACGCCCTGCGCGATCACCGCGTCCGCGCCGGCCCGTTCCACGGCGCGGGCCTCCTCCGCGGTGGTGGCGGTGACCAGCGTGAAGGTACCGACGCGGCGCAGCGACTCCAGCACCTCGCGGGCGGGCACGCCGAAGTGGAACGACACCACCGGCACCGGGTTGTCCAGCAGCACGGCGAGCTTGGCGTCGTAGCCGTCGTCGCGGCCGCTGTCGGGGTCGCCGAGCTCCGTCTCGTACCAGGAGGCCTCGCCGGCCAGCTGATGGGCGTAGACGCCGACCGCGGCGGGGTCGGCGGTCTCCGGCTGCGGCAGGAAGAGGTTGACCCCGAAGGGCCGTGCGGTCAGCCCTCGCAACTGCTTGATCTCCTGGTACATCCCGTCCGCGGTCTTGTACCCGGCGGCCAGGAAACCGAGCCCGCCCGCCTCGGACACGGCCGCGGCGAGCTGCGGCACGGCGACACCGCCCGCCATCGGCGCCTGCACGATGGGGTGCGGGAAGAGATCGGTCGGTACGGAGGACATGACGGCATGTTGTCACGTCCCCCGGCCAACTCCGAATCGTCCCTTCCCCTTGGCATAAGCCACTTTTCGGCAGGGCCACGGACACGGGCCCCACCACCGTCCGCAGACGCCGTCACCGCCCGTTGAACGCGTCCTTCAACCGCGAGAACAACCCCTGCTGCCCCGGCTGACTGTGCCCACCCGGGGGCCGACCCCCGGACCCCCAGCAGCACACCACCACGCCCCCGGCACCACCCGGTCACCGCCCGTTGAACGCGTCCTTCAACCGCGAGAACAGCCCTTGCTGCCCAGGCTGGAACTGCCCCGTCGGGCGTTCCTCGCCGCGGAGTTTGGCCAGTTCGCGCAGGAGGCGTTCCTGTTCGGGGTCGAGCTTGGTCGGGGTCTGGACCTCGACGTGCACGATGAGGTCGCCCCGGCCGCCGCCGCGCAGGTGGGTGACGCCCCGGCCGTGCAGCGGGATCGACTGGCCGGACTGGGTGCCGGGCCGGATGTCGACCTCCTCCATGCCGTCCAGCGTCTCCAGCGGCACCTTGGTGCCGAGGGCCGCCGCGGTCATCGGGATGGTGACCGTGCAGTGCAGGTCGTCGCCGCGCCGCTGGAAGGTGGGGTGCGGGAGTTCGTGGATCTCCACGTACAGGTCGCCGGCCGGGCCGCCGCCGGGGCCGACCTCGCCCTCGCCGGCCAGCTGGATCCGGGTGCCGTTGTCGACACCGGCCGGGATCTTGACCGTGAGCGTGCGCCGGGAGCGGATGCGTCCGTCGCCCGCGCACTCCGGGCACGGGGTGGGCACGACGGTGCCGAAGCCCTGGCACTGCGGGCAGGGGCGGGACGTCATGACCTGGCCCAGGAAGGACCGCGTGACCTGCGAGACCTCACCGCGGCCGCGGCACATGTCACAGGTCTGCGCGCTGGTGCCGGGCGCGGCGCCCTCGCCGTTGCAGGTGGTGCAGACGACCGCCGTGTCGACCTGGATGTCCTTGGTGGTGCCGAACGCGGCCTCGTCCAGCTCCACCTCGATGCGGATCATCGCGTCCTGGCCCCGGCGGGTGCGCGAGCGCGGCCCGCGCTGCGACGCCGTGCCGAAGAACGCGTCCATGATGTCGGAGAAGTTGCCGAAGCCGCCGGCTCCGAAGCCGCCCGCGCCACCGCCGCCGCCGGCCTGCGAGAGCGGGTCGCCGCCGAGGTCGTAGACCTGCTTCTTCTGCGGGTCCGACAGCACCTCGTAGGCGGCGTTGATCTCCTTGAACCGCTCCTGCGTCTTGGGATCAGGATTGACGTCCGGATGCAGCTCGCGGGCGAGCCGCCGGAAGGCCTTCTTGATCTCCTCCTGCGACGCGTCGCGGCGCACGCCGAGTACGGCGTAGTAGTCCGTGGCCACTACGACTCCGCCAGGATCTGTCCGACGTACCGTGCCACTGCGCGTACCGCTCCCATCGTTCCCGGGTAGTCCATGCGGGTCGGTCCGACCACGCCGAGCTTGGCAACAGCCTCGCCGCCCGAACCGTAGCCGACCGACACGACGGACGTTGAGTTGAGTCCTTCGTGGGCGTTCTCATGACCGATTCGGACGGTCACGCCCGGATCCTTCGCCTCGCCGAGCAGCTTGAGGAGCACGACCTGCTCCTCCAGCGCCTCAAGGACGGGCCGGATCGTGAGGGGGAAGTCATGTCCGAAGCGGGTGAGATTGGCGGTACCGCCGATCATCAGCCGCTCCTCGTTCTCCTCGACGAGCGTCTCCAGGAGGGTGGAGAGCACCGTGGAAACGGTACCGCGGTCCTCGGCCTCGAAGCCCTCCGGGAGGTCCTCCACCAGACTCGGCACATCCGTGAACCGGCGGCCCGCGACCCGGCTGTTCAGCCGCGCCCGCAGATCCGCCAGGGACGACTCGCCGAACGGCGCCGGGCAGTCGACCATGCGCTGCTCGACCCGGCCGGTGTCCGTGATCAGCACCAGCATCAGCCGCGCGGGCGCCATCGACAGCAGCTCCACGTGCCGCACCGTGGACCGGGTCAGCGACGGGTACTGCACGACGGCGACCTGGCGGGTGAGCTGCGCGAGCAGCCGTACGGTCCGGGCGACCACGTCGTCGAGGTCGACGGCGCCCTCGAGGAAGTTCTGGATGGCGCGCCGCTCGGGCGCGGTCATCGGC
>KL568569.1:100306-104193 GCA_000715605.1 Streptomyces speibonae
ACCAGCCGGTAACCCTTGTCGGTGGGGATGCGCCCGGCGCTGGTGTGCGGCTGGGCGATGAAGCCCTCCTCCTCCAGGGCCGCCATGTCGTTGCGCACGGTGGCCGGGGAGACGCCGAGGTTGTGCCGCTCGGTGAGCGCCTTGGAGCCGACCGGCTCCTCGGTGCCCACGTAGTCCTGGACGATGGCGCGCAGTACCTGGAGCCTGCGTTCACTGAGCATCGCGCACACCTCCAGTTGCTGTCCGCCCGGTCACGTCTCTGGCACTCTTCGCACGCGAGTGCCAGACTTCCCCGGCCCAGTGTACGGCCGGGGGGTACGCACCGGGCAAGGCCGGTCCCGCGCCCGTCGTGCCGGGCCGCGGTGTCCTCGATAGCGTCCCGTCATGACCGTGACTTGGGAAGAGTCGGGATGGGAGCAAGTGGCGCCGGGGGTGGGCCGGCGCCGGCTGCCCGGTTGGGACTGCACGGCGGGGCTCGTGGTGGGGTCGGGCGGCGTACTGCTCGTCGACGCGGGGTCCGCCCTGGCGGAGGGCGCACGGTTGCGGGCGGAGGCGCGGGCGCTCACCGGCCGCCGTGTGACGCATCTCGCGCTCACCCATCCCCACTTCGACCACGTCCTCGGCGCGGGGGCCTTCGCGGGCGCGGAGGTGTTCGGCGCGGTGGGCATGGACACCGTACTGACGGCGCGGGGGCGTGCGGAGCTGCGCGCGGACGCGGTGCGCCACGGGCTGGACGCGCGGGTCGCGGAGGAGGCGGTGGACGCGCTGGTCCCGCCCCGGCACATGGTGAGCGGCGAGTGGACGCTCGACCTGGGGCCGGCGGGCGGCCGGCCGGTGCTGCTGGCGAACGTGGGCCCGGGCCACACCGCCCACGATCTCGTGGTGCTGGTCCCGGGCGACCCGGAGGTGGTGTTCTGCGGCGACCTGGTGGAGGAGTCCGGGGAGCCGCAGGCCGGGCCCGACGCCGTACCGGAGCGGTGGCCGGCCGCGCTGGACCGGCTGCTGGCGCTGGGCGGCGAGGACGCACGGTACGTGCCCGGTCACGGAGCGGTGGTCGACGCGGCGTTCGTCCGGGCCCAACGCGACGCGCTGGCCCGGCGTTTCGGCGTGTCGGACTGATCACGGCGGGCGGACTCCTCGTATCGTCGTGGGAATGCGCCAGTACTCCGCCGATCTGACCCCTCCGTGGAAGAAGCCGCAGCCCGTCCCGGAGGTGGCCGCCGAGCCCGGACTGGTCGTGGAGGAACCCGGCACCGGTTTCTGCGGCGCGGTGATCCGCTGCGAGGCGGGGACGGTGACACTGGAGGACCGCTTCGGCAAGCACCGGGTGTTCCCGCTGGAGCCACGGGGTTTCCTGCTCGAGGGGCGCGTGGTGACGCTGGTGCGGCCGGCGTCCGGTCCGGCCCGGCCCGCCCGTACGGCGTCGGGGTCGGTGGCCGTTCCCGGCGCACGGGCGCGGGTGGCCCGCGCGGGGCGCATCTACGTGGAGGGGCGGCACGACGCCGAGCTGGTCGAGAAGGTGTGGGGCGACGACCTTCGGATCGAGGGGGTGGTCGTGGAGTACCTGGAGGGTGTGGACGACCTGCCGTCGATCGTGGCGGACTTCGCGCCGGGCCCGGACGCGCGGCTGGGAGTGCTGGTGGACCATCTGGTCCCCGGCTCCAAGGAGTGGCGCATCGCCGAGTCGGTGACGAGCGAGCACGCCCTGGTGGTGGGCCACCCCTACATCGACATCTGGGAGGCGGTGAAGCCGGCGTCGGTCGGCATCCCGGCGTGGCCCCGGGTGCCGCGGGGGCAGGACTGGAAGACGGGGGTGTGCGCGGCGCTGGGCTGGCGGGTGGCGCACACGGGCGAGGCGTGGCAGCGGATCCTCGGCTCGGTGCGCACGTACAAGGACCTGGAGCCGGAGCTCCTGGGCCGCGTGGAAGAGCTGATCGACTTCGTCACGGCGCCGGCCTGACCGACGAGGGGTCCGCGGGAGGCCGTACGGCCTCGAACGAACGGGAGCGACAGCAACAGGGCCCTGGCCGTGCCGGACAGGCGGCCGCCGGCCAGTTCGGCGGTGCACTTGATCTTCATCCTGACCGGTGAGGTCACGACGGCGGTGAAGCGCACGGTGGTTCCCTCGACGCGCCCGTCGGTGATCGGCCTGCCGCCGAAGGTGCCGGCCAGGGTCGTGCCCGAAGTGGCCAGAATGAGTTCCCCGGTCTCGTCGCCACCGCCGGTGCGGAAGGTGAGGTCCCAGGTTCCGTCCACGCCCCTGTGCTCCTTGAGGCTTTGCTGCAGGGCGCGGGCCTCGTCCCGGCCGTCTGGCCGCTCGTCCACCTCCAGGAGGAAGTCGGCGCCGTCGGCGAGCGCTTCGGCGAGGTCGTTGGAGCGCGGCAGCATGGTCTTCTCGTAGGAACGGACGGCGTCGCCGACCGTGGGGTGCGTGGCCAGGGCGAGCGCGAGGTCATGGGCGTCGAGCATGGCCAGATTGACCCCCACACCGATCGGCGGCATGAGGTGGGCGGCATCGCCGAGCAGCGTCACGGTGGGCACGTGGTCCCAGGTGTGCGGTGCCGGCAGGACGTACAGCGGCCGGTCGGCGTAGGGGCCGTCGTTGTCACTGATCATTCTCCGCAGGCCGGGTGCCCATCCGGCGAACTCGTCCAGCAGGTGGGCGCGGATGCCCGCGGTGTCCCCGGCGGTCAGTCCGGCCGCGGTGATCCAGTCGGCCGGGGCCCGCCGGACGATGTAGACGCGGATGTGTCCCCCGCTGTTGCGCTGCGCGAACAGGGCGCGCTCGCCGTCGGTCACGGTGCCGCTGCCGCTGCCGACCAGCTCCGAGATCTCGGGGTGGCGGTCTTCGACGTCGTCGAACCACGCTTCCATGAAGGTGACCCCGGAGTAGTGCGGGAGGGCCGCCGAGACGGCCGGGCGGACCCGGGAGAACGCGCCGTCCGCTCCGATGACCAGATCGGTCTCGACGCTCGTCCCGTCGGTGAAGCGCAGGATCCGCGGCCCTTCGGCGGGGCCGCCGACCGAGGCGAGGGCGCGGCCCCAGTGCACCGTGCCCGGTGCGAGGGAGCCGAGGAGCAGGTCGCGCAGCTGACCTCGGTCGATCTCCGGCTTGTAGAGGTCGTCCGGGTCCGGGACCCGGTCGAAGAGGACCTTGCCGGCCGGGTCCCAGCGGCGCATCTGCTGCCCTTCCGGGCGCGCCACCTTCCAGAACTGCTTGATCAGGCCCGCCTCGCGCAGTGCGAGCTGGCCGTCGTCGGCGTGCAGGTCGAGGCTGCCGCCCTGGTTGCGGGCGTCGGGGGCCGGGTCGCGCTCGTAGACGGTGGCGGGGATGCCGTGCTTCTGCAGGATGCGGGCGCAGGTCAGCCCGCCGGGGCCGGCACCGATGACGGAGACACGGGGGGTGGTCGCGGTGTTCATGGTGGTGCTGTCCGTTCGTGAGGGGCACATCGTCTCCCCAGAAGAGCACAACAACTCAATTTGTGCAACGGATGCACTTTTGAAGCTGAGCAACCGACGCGCTAGGCTCGCGGGTATGACCGACACCGGAAACGGCGCCGCACCCGCACCGATGGGGCGCCGTGAGCGCAAGAAGGCCGCCACCCGCCGGGCCATCGCCGACGCCGCGCTGCGCCTGTTCCTGGAGCGGGGGTACGACGCCGTGGGCATCCGCGAGATCGCGGACGCCGCCGACGTGTCCACGACAACGCTGTTCAAGCACTTCCCCGTCAAGGAGGCCCTGGTCTTCGACGAGGACGCCGACCAGGAATCGAGCCTGCTCGCCGCCGTGCGCGACCGCCCCGAGGGCCGGTCCGTGCCCGCGGCGCTGCGCGACCACGCGCTGCGCCACCGGATGGCGGCGGCGGACGGCGACGACCGCTTCACCG
>KL568569.1:104387-107562 GCA_000715605.1 Streptomyces speibonae
GCGGCGGACGGCGACGACCGCTTCACCGCGTTCCGCGAGCTGGTCGCCGGCACGCCGGCCCTGCGCGACTACGCCCAGGCCATGTGGCTGCGCCACACCGACGCCCTGGCCCGGGTCATCGCCGAGGAGAGCGGCCTGCCCGGCAACGACCCCGCCTGCACCGCCCTCGCCCACTTCGCGCTCGAAGCCCCCCGGGCCGCCCACGGCCATGACGACCCCCGCGAGGCCGTCGTCCGCGCCTTCGACCTGCTCGAGTCCGGCTGGCGCGCCCTCGCCCCCGGTGACTGAGCCCCGTCCCGCCCCGGTCAGTCGACCAGGTCCCGCACCACCGCGTCCGCCAGCAGCCGCCCGCGCAGGGTGAGGGCCGCGCGGCCCTCACCGTAGGGGCCCCCGGCCAGCAGCCCCTCGTCCAGGGCCCGCCGGGCCGCCTTCAGCCCCTCCGGCCGCAGCAGCGACAGCGGAACTCCCTCCGCCAGCCGCAGCTCCAGCAGCACCCGCTCGACCCGCCGGTCCTCGTCCGACAGGATCTCCCGGCCCGCTCCCGGCGAGCGTCCGCCCGCCAGCGCCGCCGCGTACGCGCCCGGGTGCTTGACGTTCCACCACCGCACCCCGCCCACGTGCGAGTGCGCGCCCGGGCCGGCGCCCCACCAGTCCGCGCCGCGCCAGTACAGCTCGTTGTGCAGACAGCGGCCGGCGTCCGACGTGGCCCAGTTCGACACCTCGTACCAGTGGAAACCCGCCGCCGACAGCATCTCCTCGGCGATCAGGTACCGGTCGGCGTGGACGTCGTCGTCCGTCATCGGCACCTCGCCCCGCCGGATCCGGCGCGCCAGCTGCGTCCCCTCCTCCACGATCAGCGCGTACGCGCTCACGTGGTCCGGCCCGGCCCCGACCGCCGCGTCCAGGGACGCCCGCCAGTCCGCGTCGGACTCCCCCGGCGTGCCGTAGATCAGGTCGAGGTTGACGTGCTCGAAACCCGCCGCCCGCGCCTCGGCGACACACGCCTCCGGGCGCCCGGGGGTGTGGGTGCGGTCCAGCACCTTCAGCACGTGCTGCCGGGCGCTCTGCATGCCGAAGGAGATCCGGTTGAAGCCGCCCTCCCGCAGCGCCGCGAGATACGCCGGGTCGACCGACTCGGGGTTCGCCTCCGTCGTCACCTCCGCGTCCGCCGCCAGCCCGAACTCCTCCCGGATCGCCCCCAGCATCCGCACCAGGTCGCCGGCGGCGAGCAGGGTCGGCGTACCGCCGCCGACGAACACCGTGCGGACCGGCCGCGGGTCGTCGCCCAGCACCTTGCGCGCCAGGCGGATCTCGTCGATCAGGGTCTCGGCGTAGTTGTCGCGGGAGGCCAGCACACCGCCGGTGCCGCGCAGCTCGGTCGCGGTGTAGGTGTTGAAGTCGCAGTAGCCGCAGCGGGTGGCGCAGTACGGGACGTGCAGGTAGAAGCCGAGGGGGCGGTCGGCGGCCCCGGCGAGCGCGGACGCGGGCAGCGCGCCGTCGGCGGGGACGGGCTCGCCGTCGGGGAGTGCGGAAGGCATGTGTTCCATTGTCCCGCACCGGGCGGGTCACTCCGCCTGAAGCACCAGCAGGGCGAGATCGTCGGCGGGCGGCCGGGCGCCGAACTCGTGCACGAGCTGGGTGATCCGTTCCGCTATCAGCTCGGCCTCCATCCCCGCGCAGCCCGCCAGGGCCGTGGCGAGCCCGTCGCCGTCGTCGAACTGGCGGGAGCCCGAGCGCCGCTCGGTGACCCCGTCGGTGACGCAGAGCAAGGTGTCGCCGGAGTACATCTCGAAGGTCTCACTGGTGTACGCCGCATCCTCGACCACCCCGAGCAGGGTCTGCGGCTGCGCCACCGGGCGGACGCCGCCGTCGGGGTCGAGCAGCAGGGGCAGGGGGTGTCCGGCGGAGGCGAGGGTGCAGCGGACGCCGCCGGGGAAGGGGACGAGCTCGCCGTAGAGGAGGGACAGGAAGCGGGTCTGAGGGCCGTCGCCGGGGGCGGTGGGGCGGGCGCCGGCGGCCACCAGCGCGCGGGCGGCGGCGTCGGCGGCCTCCGTGGCGTCGTCGAGGAGGAGCTGGTTGAGGCGGTCGAGGACGTCGGCGACGCGGTAGCCCTCGCGGGCGAGCAGGCGCAGCCAGGGCCGGGCCAGGCCGATGACGACGGCCGCCTCCGGGCCCTTGCCCTGCACGTCACCGACGGCGAAGCACCAGCGGCCCTGGCCGGCCGGGAAGAGGTCGTAGAAGTCGCCGCTGGGGCCGCCCTTGTCGCAGGGCTCGTAGACGAGGGCGCTGCGCACGCCGGGGATCTCGGCGACGGCGCCGGGCAGCAGACCGCGCTGGAGCACGGCGCTGATGGTCGCCTGGCGGGCGTACTGCCGGGCGGCCCCGATGGCGAGGGCGACCCGCCGGCCGAGGTCCTCCACGAGGCCGGTGATCTCGTCGGGGAAACGGTCGATCCCGCCCCGCCCGATCACCAGCGTCCCGAGCGGCCGCCCGCCCGCGACGAGGCGGTAGGCGAGAGCGGTGCCGGCGCCGCCGTCCGGCGGTGTACCGGGCGCGTCGTCGTCCGGTCCGTCCAGGGCTGCGCCCGGCCACGGATACGGCACGGGGCCGGAGCGTAACGGGTCGCCGGGGTGGGGCGGCCGCTGTTCCAGGGCGCGGCTCAGGCCCTCGATACGGTTCTCGCTGGCGTGCCACACGCGGGCGAGACGGGGACCGCCCGCCCGCCAGCCGGCGTGGCCGGTGGCCTCGTCCTCCAGCCACACGGCACACCAGTCGGCCAGCCGGGGCACGATCAGCTGTCCGGTGAGGGAGGCGACCAGGTCCTCGTCCAGCTGACCGGCGAGCAGGTCGGAGGCCTCGGCGAGGAAGGAGAGGGCACCCCGCCCCAGCCAGGTACCGTCCCGCCCGTGCCGCCGCGCCAGCCAGTCGTCCCCGTACGATCCCCCGCGCCAGGCATCCCGGCCCCCCACGAGCACCGGCTCCCGCAAGCCCTCCACGTCACGCGGACCACGAACGTCTTGCACATCCCGCGCGACGAACGCCTCCGCGAAGCCCCGCGCAACATGCGGCTCGCTCGAACCCCCGGGGGCATGCGGACCTGCCGAGCCCTGCGCGGCATGCGGGCCGTCCGGCTCCCCGGAGGCATGCGGACCCTCCGAGCCCCGCACGGCATGCG
>KL568569.1:107591-108083 GCA_000715605.1 Streptomyces speibonae
CATGCGGACCCTCCGAGCCCCGCACGGCTCGCGGCTCGCTCGGATCCCAGGAGGCGGAGGCACCCAGGTCTGCCGAACCCCGCACGGCATGCGGGCCGTCCGGATCCCCGGGGGCATGCTGCTCTGCCGAGCCCCGCGCGGCACCCAGGTCTGCCGAACCCTGCACGGCATGCGAACCGTCCGGATCCCCTGAGGCATGCGGACCCTCCGAGCCCCGCACGGCATGCGAGCCTTCCGAGCCCCGCAGGGCATGCGGCTCGCTCGGGTCCCAGGAGGCACCCAGGTCCGCCGAACCCTGCGCGGCGCGCGGGCCGTCCGGATCTCGGAGCGCGTGCGGCGCGGCCGAGCCCTGCACGGCATGCTTCTCCGCGGACCACCGCAGGGCATGCGGCTCGCTCGGATCTCCGCTGGCGTGCGGGTCTGCCGAACCCTGCGCGGCATGTGGAACGTCAGGCTCCCCGGAGGCATGCGGACCCTCCGAGCCCCGCACGG
>KL568569.1:108090-113134 GCA_000715605.1 Streptomyces speibonae
GAGGCATGCGGACCCTCCGAGCCCCGCACGGCGTGCGGGCCCTCCGAGCCCCGGACGGCGTGCTGCTCGCTCGGATCTTCGTCGGCGGGCAGGGCTGTCGAACCCCGCACACTGTCCGAGCCCTCCGAGACCCGCCCGCCGTCCTGGCCCCCCGGGCCTCGCGCGGCGCGCGTGTCTGCCGGACCCCGCGTGCCGCGCGAGTCCGGGGTGGGGGTTTCGGGCACGCGCAGGTCGTGTGCCGAGGCGTGCGCCTCGGTCTGTTCGCCCGCCGCGCGCTCCCCCGGGGACAGTCGCGCCCAGACGGTCTTGGTGCCCGGGCGGTAGGTGATCCCCCAGGACTCCGAGAGCGCGGCGACCAGGCGCAGGCCGCGGCCGAACTCGGAGGTGGCGTGCGCCGGCGGCACCTCCGGTTCGTCGCCGCGCGGGGCGCGGGAGGGGTGGTGGTCGGCGACCTCGACGACGAGTGCGCCGGTGTCCTCCTCCAGCCGGCAGATCAGGCGCACGTCGGTACCGGCGTGCACGACGGCGTTGGTGACCAGCTCGCTGGCGACGAGCGTGGCGTCGTCACCGACGCGGCCGGTGAGCCGGCCGGCGCCGGGCACCGGGAGCCCGGCCCACTCGGTGAGCGTCTTGCGCAGCAGGGCCCGTGCGGCACCGGGGGCAAGGGGACTTCCGGACAGGGTCGCTTCCACCCGCGTACGCCCGCGCGCGTCGGAGACACGCGGGGCGGTCTCCCGCTGGGTCGGAATGGCCCGCATGGGCGGCTCCCCGGGCAGTTCGTACGAAGAGAACTCGATCGCTGGTGACAGGGTGACAGACAGACCCCACCCATAAGCAAGCAGTTACCGAAGTGGCCGCCGGGGAGGGGACCCCTCCGGCACACCTGATCAAGATCGGTCGAAAAGTCGTCAACTTTCGGCCACGGACCGCGCCGTTGCTCCGCACGGGTGACCTACGGAGCGCGGTACGGGACCCGGCCGGGGAAGCTGGCGCCATGGCCCCTTCCTTCATACGGCGGCTCGCCGTGGCGCTGCTCGTGGGGTTCGTCGTCGTACCCGGTGTGTCCGCGGCGACCCCGGCGGGCGGAAGAACCGGAACCTGGCGCGGCGGACCCGTCCCGGCCGCCGACGACCCCCTGCCGGCCCTCGAGCAGGCCGCCCGCCCCCTGCGCACCGTGGAGGCCACCGGCCCCCTCGACGACCTGCGCCCCTTCGGACAGGCGGTCGGCGACGCCGTGCTGGTCGGCATCGGCGAGGCCGCCCACGGCTCCCGCGACTTCGTCACCTTCAGGCACCGGGCCCTGCGGTACCTGGTCGAGGAGAAGGGCTTCCGCTCCTTCGCCCTGGAGGCCAACTGGAGTGCCGGGATCCGCCTGGACGATCATCTGCTCACCGGTCGCGGCGATCCCGTCCGGATCATGGCCGAGGAGTTCCAGAACGCCTTTCTGCTGCTGCACAGCCAGGACTACCTGGACATGATCCGCTGGATGCGCGCGTACAACGTCGCCCACCCCGACGACCCGCTGCGCTTCACCGGCAGCGACAGCAGTTACGCCGGACCGGACATGTACGACCGGGTCATCGACCACCTCCGGCGGGCCCACCCCGACCTGCTGACCGACGTCACCGAGATGTACCGCGGACTGCGTCCCACCGTGCCCGTCGGCGAGTGGATGCGCGCCGCCTCGACCGCACCCCTGGACGAGCGCCGTGACCGCGCCGAGCGCACCGGCCGCGTCCTGGCGCTGCTCCGCGCCCGCGAACCCGCCGGTGCCGGCCGCGCCGACCGCACCGAGCACGCCTGGGCGCTCCGGCACGCCACCGTCATCGACCAGGTGGCCCGCCTGTACGCCTTCGATCTCACCGACCCCGAGGACGTGGCGGCGGCCATGATCCACCGGGACACGGCCATGGCGGAGAACAGCCTCTGGTGGCACCGCCACACGGGCCACCGGATGGGGCTCGGCGGCCACAACAGCCACCTGTACACCCGCACCTCCAACCCACTCCTCCCCGTCACCCAGGGCGAGGTGCTCCGGCGGCGACTGGGCGAGGGCTACCTGGCGGTGGGGCTCTCCTTCGACCGGGGCGCCGTCCACGCCACCGAAGAGGGCCTGCAGAACCCGGTCGACGCGGACGTCGAGCGGTTCGTGGTGGAGCCCGCCGCTCCCGGCACCCTCGAACACACCCTGGACCGGGTGGGGCACCGCGACTGGTTCATGGACCTGCGCACCGCACCGGCCGCCGCCCGCGCCTGGCTTGGCACCACCCTGCCCAAACGGGAGATCGGCACGGATTACCCCCCGCCCGGCGACCGCGTCACCATGCTCGCATCGGCGGACCTGCTGGTGCACCTGCACGAGATCCGGCCGAGCCGGCGGCTCGACCGGGAGGCGTCCGCACAGCGCGCCCGCCCGCCGGCCGGGTCCGCCGACCCGCTGCCCGCCCTGCAGCAGGCCGCCCGCCCCCTGCGCACCGTGCAGCCCACCGGCCCCCTCGACGACCTGCGCCCCCTGGGCGACACGGTGGGCGACGCCCGGCTGGCCGGCATCGGGCAGGCCGCGCACGGCGGCCACGAGTTCCTCGCCTTCCAGCACCGGGCGTTCCGGTACCTGGTCACGGAGAAGGGCTTCCGCTCCTTCGTCCTCGAGGCACCGTGGAGCACCGGGCTCCGCCTGAACGACCACGTGCTCACCGGCCGCGGCGACCCCGCCCGGATCATGTCCGAGGAGCTGCACAACGCCTACCTCTTCATGCACACCCGGGAAATCCTGGACACGGTCCGTTGGATGCGCGCGTACAACGTCGCCCACCCCGGCGACCCGCTCCGCTTCGCCGGCAACGACAGCAGCTACGCCGGACCGGAGCTGTACGACCGGGTCACCGACCACGTCCGGCGGGCCCACCCCCATCTGCTGCCCGCCGTCACCGAGCTGTACCGGGGACTGCGTCCCACCGCGCCCGCCGGCGCGTACATGGAGGCCTACATCGAGGAACCACTGGCCGTGCGGCGGGAGAAGGCCGAACGCACCGGCCGCGTCCTGGAGTTGTTGCGCGCCCAGAGCCCCGCCGGGCGGAGCGGGACCGCCGACGAGCACGACCTGGCGGTGCAGAACGCACACGCCGTCGACCAGGTCGCGCGCCAGTACGCCTTCGACTACGACGACCCGGCCGACGCGCGCGAGGCCATGGCCTACCGCGACACGCTGATGGTGGAGAACACCCTGTGGTGGCTCCGGCAGACCGGTGACCGGACCATGCTGGCCGCCCACAACGGCCACGCGTACCTGGAGGGTTACACCCCCGACTACCCCCTCATCCAGGGCGGCCTGCTCCGCGCGGCGCTGGGCGACGACTACCGTGTGGTGGGCCTGGCCTTCGGGCACGGCTCCTTCCACGCCACCGACGCGGGCGTCAGCGAGCCCCGCGACGAGGACGTGAAGGTGTTCCACGCGGGGCCGCCCGCCGCCGGGACGGTCGAGCACACCCTGGACCGGGTGGGCGGCCACGCCTGGTTCCTCGACCTGCGCACCGCGCCGCCCGCCGCCCACGCCTGGCTGGACACGGCCCGGCCCAAACGCGAGATCGGCACGCACTGGCCCCGGGACCCCGACCCGGTCGACCTGGTCCGGTCGGCGGACGCGGTGGTGTACGTGTCCGGGATCCGGCCGAACCGCCTGCTCCCGCGCGTCTGATCTCCCGCGACGCCGGCGACATGAAAGAGGGGCGGGGTCCTGCGACCCCGCCCCTTCATCGTCCGTCCCGCTCGCTCACGCCTCGCGTGTGCCCTCGTACATCTCCTCGATGAGGTCCTTGTACTCGCGCTCCACCACGGGACGCTTCAGCTTCAGGCTCGGGGTGATCTCGCCGTGCTCGATGTCGAGGTCGCGCGGCAGGATGCGGAACTTCTTGATGGTCTGCCAGCGCTGGAGGCCCTCGTTGAGCTGCTTGACGTAGCCGTCGACCATCTCGACCGTGGCGGGCGCGGCGACGATCTCGGCGTACGGCTTGCCCTCCATGCCGTTCTCGGCCGCCCAGGCGGTGATGGCGACCTCGTCGAGGGCGATGAGGGCGGTGCAGTAGTTCCGGTCGGCGCCGTGCACCAGGATGTTGGAGACGTAGGGGCAGATCGCCTTGAACTGTCCCTCGACCTCGGCCGGCGCGATGTACTTGCCGCCGGAGGTCTTGATGAGGTCCTTCTTGCGGTCGGTGATGCGCAGGTAGCCGTCGGCGGAGAGTTCGCCGATGTCACCGGTGTGGAACCAGCCGTCGGGCTCGAGGACCTCGGCGGTCTTCTCGGGCAGGTTGTGGTAGCCCTGCATGATGCCGGGGCCGCGCAGCAGGATCTCGCCGTCGTCGGCGATGCGCACCTCGGTGCCGGGCACCGGCTTGCCGACGGTTCCGGTGCGGTAGGCCTCGCCGGGGTTGACGAAGGAGGCGGCGGAGGACTCGGTGAGGCCGTAGCCCTCGAGGATGTGGATGCCCGCGCCGGAGAAGAAGAAGCCGATGTCGGGCGCGAGGGCCGCCGAGCCGGAGATGCAGGCGCGCAGGTTGCCGCCGAAGGCCTCGCGGATCTTGGCGTAGACGAGCTTGTCGGCGACGGCGTGCTTGGTGCGCAGGCCGAAGGGGGCGCTCGCGGTACCGGTGCGGCGGAAGTTGTCCTGGGTGACCCTGCCGTACTCGCGGGCGACCCCGGCGGCCCACTGGAAGATCTTGTACTTGGCGGCCCCGCCGGCCTTCGCCTTGGCGGCGACGCCGTTGTAGACCTTCTCGAAGATGCGGGGCACGGCCGCCATGTAGGTGGGCTTGACCACCGGAAGGTTGTCGATGATCTTGTCGACGCGGCCGTCGACGGCGGTGACGTGGCCGACCTCGATCTGGCCGGAGGTGAGCACCTTGCCGAAGACGTGGGCGAGCGGCAGCCACAGGTACTGCACGTCGTCGCCGTTGATCAGGCCGGTCGCGGCGATCCCCTTGGCCATGTAGGCCCAGGAGTCGTGCGGCAGCCGGACACCCTTGGGGCGGCCGGTGGTGCCGGAGGTGTA
>KL568569.1:113302-115823 GCA_000715605.1 Streptomyces speibonae
GGGCGGCCGGTGGTGCCGGAGGTGTAGATGAGGGTGGCGAGCTGGTCCTTGGTGATCGCGGCGACCCGCTCCTTGACCAGCTCCGGCTCCTTCTGGAGGCGGGCGGCGCCGCGCTTCTCCAGTTCGGCGAGCGTGATCACGAAGTCGTCGGTGTCGACGCCGGCCGGGTCGATGACCACGACCCGGGTGAGGTCGGGCAGCTCCGCACGCTTGGCCACCGCCTTGGCCGCCTGCTCGGCGTTCTCCGCGATGATCACCCGGCTCTGGGAGTCGGAGAGGATGTAGGCGGACTCGTCGGCGTTGGTCTGCGGGTAGATCGTGGTGGTGGCGGCGCCCGCGCAGAGGATGCCGAAGTCGGCGAGGATCCACTCGACCCGGGTCGAGGAGGCGAGGGCGACCCGCTGCTCGGGCTCCACGCCCAGCTCGATCAGGCCGGCCGCGATGGTGTGGACCCGCTCGGCGGCCTCCGCCCAGGTGAGCGACTTCCACTCGTCCGGGCCCTCGCCCGAGGCGGGCGGGACGGGGTAGCGGTAGGCCTCGGCGTCCGGTGTGGCCGCCACACGCTCCAGGAAGAGGGCCGCCACGGACGGCGGTCGGTTCTCGATCAGTGTCTGTGTGTCGCTCACGACATCCTCCGGGGCCCGCGACGGTGCGGCTGGCTCAGTGCGGCTGGGGTTTGCTCGCGGCGTTGTTTAACTCGCGAGTAACTATCGAGCACGGACAGAGTAAAGGTCCACCGGCCATGGCGTAAGGGGCCACGGCCTGTCACTTCGTACAGAGAGCTACCCGACCGACGGGCCGGGCCCGCCGCACTCGCGTACGACGGGCCCCGGTTCCGCCCGGTTTGCGGAGTGACCCGCAGTAACCCCCGGCTACTTCTTGGCCTTGCCCGATCCCGCGCCGTCATCGCTGGAGAGGACGGCGATGAAGGCCTCCTGCGGAACCTCCACGGAACCCACCATCTTCATCCGCTTCTTGCCTTCCTTCTGCTTCTCCAGCAGCTTGCGCTTACGGGAGATGTCACCGCCGTAGCACTTGGCGAGGACGTCCTTGCGGATGGCGCGGATGGTCTCGCGGGCGATGACCCGGGAGCCGATGGCGGCCTGCACCGGCACCTCGAACGCCTGGCGCGGGATGAGCTCCTTGAGCTTGGCGACGAGCCGCACGCCGTATGCGTACGCCTGGTCCTTGTGGGTGATCGCGGAGAAGGCGTCCACCTTGTCGCCGTGCAGCAGGATGTCGACCTTGACCAGGCTGGAGGTCTGCTCGCCGGTGGGCTCGTAGTCCAGCGAGGCGTAGCCGCGGGTCTTGGACTTCAGCTGGTCGAAGAAGTCGAAGACGATCTCGGCCAGCGGCAGGGTGTAGCGGATCTCGACGCGGTCCTCGGAGAGGTAGTCCATGCCGAGCAGCACACCGCGCCGGTTCTGGCACAGCTCCATGATCGAGCCGATGAACTCGCTGGGCGCGAGGATCGTGGCCCGCACCACCGGCTCGTAGACCTCGTTGATCTTCCCCTCGGGGAACTCGCTGGGGTTGGTGACGGTGTGCTCGGTGCCGTCCTCCATGAGGACGCGGTAAACCACGTTGGGCGCGGTGGCGATGAGGTCGAGGCCGAACTCGCGCTCGAGGCGCTCACGGATCACGTCCAGGTGCAGCAGGCCGAGGAAGCCGACGCGGAAACCGAAGCCGAGGGCGGCGGAGGTCTCCGGCTCGTAGACCAGGGCGGCGTCATTGAGCTGGAGCTTGTCGAGGGCCTCGCGCAGCAGCGGGTAGTCGGAGCCGTCCAGGGGGTACAGGCCCGAGAACACCATCGGCTTGGGGTCCTTGTAGCCGCCCAGCGCCTCCTCGGCGCCCTTGCTCTGGGTGGTGACGGTGTCACCGACCTTGGACTGGCGGACGTCCTTCACACCGGTGATCAGATAGCCCACCTCGCCCACGCCGAGGCCGTCGGCCGGCAGCATCTCCGGCGAGTTGGTGCCGATCTCCAGCAGCTCGTGGGTGGCGCCGGTGGACATCATCCGGATGCGCTCGCGCTTGTTGAGCTGGCCGTCGACGACACGGACGTAGGTGACGACACCGCGGTAGGAGTCGTACACAGAGTCGAAGATCATCGCGCGGGCGGGGGCGTCCTTGACGCCGACCGGGGCGGGGACGTCGGCGACCACCCGGTCCAGCAGCGCCTCGACGCCGAGACCGGTCTTCGCCGACACCTTCAGCACGTCGTCGGGGTCGCAGCCGACCAGGTTCGCCAGCTCCTCGGCGAACTTCTCCGGCTGCGCGGCCGGCAGGTCGATCTTGTTGAGCACCGGGATGATCTGGAGGTCGTTCTCCATCGCCAGGTAGAGGTTGGCGAGGGTCTGGGCCTCGATGCCCTGGGCGGCGTCGACGAGGAGGATGGTGCCCTCGCACGCGGCGAGGGAGCGGGAGACCTCGTAGGTGAAGTCGACGTGGCCCGGGGTGTCGATCATGTTGAGGATGTGCGTGCTGCCCTTGTCGTGGGTCGGTGCCCACGGCAGCCGCA
>KL568569.1:116051-116500 GCA_000715605.1 Streptomyces speibonae
CAGCCGCACGGCCTGGGACTTGATCGTGATGCCGCGCTCACGCTCGATGTCCATGCGGTCGAGATACTGGGCACGCATCTGCCGCTGTTCGACCACACCGGTCAGCTGGAGCATCCGGTCGGCGAGCGTGGACTTGCCGTGGTCGATATGCGCGATGATGCAGAAATTGCGGATCAGCGCGGGGTCGGTACGGCTCGGCTCGGGCACATGGCTGGGGATCGCGGGCACGCAGGGTCCTGATTCTTGAGGCGTCCGCATACGTGTGCTTGTCCGTCTGCGGTCTCGGGTCGGATCGATACGTAGCCTCCATGGTCCCACGGGTGGGGACCCGGGACGGGTTTGGGCCACGGAATGGGCCGCTGCTAGTGTGGGGGGCTGTGTCTCATGCCCTCTCAGCGCGAGGCACACCCAAGAAAATCACCCGGTACCGAGCCGTGCGGCTCCCGCGC
>KL568569.1:116715-122612 GCA_000715605.1 Streptomyces speibonae
GAGGCACACCCAAGAAAATCACCCGGTACCGAGCCGTGCGGCTCCCGCGCGGTCCCGTACCAGAACCTGTAGAGGCTCATTCGTGGCGAACATCAAGTCCCAGATCAAGCGGAACAAGACCAACGAGAAGGCCCGGCTGCGCAACAAGGCCGTCAAGTCCTCTCTGAAGACCGCGATCCGCAAGGCCCGCGAGGCCGCCGCCGCGGGTGACGTCGAGAAGGCCACCGAGTACCAGCGCGTCGCCGCGCGTCAGCTCGACAAGGCCGTCTCCAAGGGCGTCATCCACAAGAACCAGGCCGCCAACAAGAAGTCGGCGCTGGCTCAGAAGGTCGCGGCCGCCAAGGGCTGAACCACCCTGTGATCTGATCGCCGGCGGGACCCCGGGCGGGCCCTCTCTCATCCGCCCCCTGTCCGGCACCCCGAGCTCGTACGCGGCCTGCGTTCGCCACGCGGGTACGAGCTCACCGGCTTCACCGGAAGGCCCCGCCTCCCGCCCTTCCCCAGGGTGCGTGAGCGGGGCCTTCCGCTGTTCGGCTAACCCCTGCCCCGCGACCGGGCCGCGCGGGCGATGGTGACGACCGCCTTTTCCAGGGCGAACCCCGGGTCGTCGCCGCCGCCCTTGACGCCCGCGTCGGCCTCGGCGACCGCGCGCAGGGCCACCGCCACGCCGTCCGGGGTCCAGCCGCGCATCTGCTGGCGCACCCGGTCGATCTTCCACGGCGGCATGCCCAGCTCACGGGCGAGATCGGCGGGCCGGCCGCCGCGCGCCGACGACAGCTTGCCGATCGCCCGTACGCCCTGCGCCAGCGCGCTGGTGATCAGCACCGGGGCCACGCCGGTCGACAACGACCAGCGCAGCGCCTCCAGCGCCTCCGCCGCGCGTCCCTCGACCGCCCGGTCGGCGACCGTGAAGCTCGACGCCTCCGCCCGCCCGGTGTAGTACCGGCCCACGACCGCCTCGTCGATGGTGCCCTCGACGTCCGCGACCAGCTGGGACACGGCCGAGGCCAGCTCGCGCAGATCGCTGCCGATGGCATCGACCAGCGCCTGGCACGCCTCGGGCGCGGCGGACCTCCCGGCGGCCCGGAACTCGCCACGCACGAAGGCCAGCCGGTCCGCCGGCTTGGTCATCTTCGGGCACGCCACCTCCCGCGCCCCCGCCTTGCGGGCCGCGTCGAGCAGGCCCTTGCCCTTGGCGCCGCCCGCGTGCAGCAGCACGAGGGTGATCTCCTCGGCGGGCGACGCGAGATACGCCTTGACGTCCTTGACGGTGTCGGCCGACAGGTCCTGCGCCTGCCGTACGACCACCACCTTGCGCTCCGCGAAGAGCGACGGGCTGGTCAGCTCGGCGAGGGTGCCGGGCTGGAGCCGGTCGGGGGTCAGCTCGCGCACGTCCGTGTCGGCGTCGGCCGCCTTCGCGGCGGCGACCACGTCCCGCACGGCGCGGTCGAGCAGCAGCTCCTCCTGGCCCACGGCGAGCGTCACGGGGGCGAGGGGGTCGTCGGATCCGGTCTTCCTGGCCATCGCGACAAGCATCCCACGCCCCACCGACAACGCCGTCGGCTACGGCTCCTCCCGCCAGCCCTCCCACTCGGCGGCGAAGTCGTTCAGCTCGCCGGGGTCCAGCCGCCCGGCCTCGTCGCGCAGGACGACGAGCCACTGCGCGTCCTCCGCGTCGTCCTCGCCGGCGAGCGCGTCCCGCACCAGCCGGGGCTCCTCGTCCACGCCGAACCGTTCCCCGAGGGCCTCGGCCACCTCCTCCGCGGCGTCACGGTCGGGCAGCACCAGCACATGTCGCACATCACTCACGCGGGCCATTGTCCGGCACCGCCGTCAGCCGTTCCCTCCCGTCCCCCCGGTCACCCGCACCGTCGGCACCGTGTCCAGCGAGGCGATCCCGAACCGGTCCCGGTACAGCGCCAGCACCTCCTCGTCCGTGCCGATCTCCCGCTCCTGCCGCGTCCCGTCCGGCGCGGTGACCGTGAAACGCCGGCCGCTGAGCGTGATCCGTCCCCCGTCCTCGGTGATCCGGGAGCACACGAGCGACCGTGTGAAGTGGGAGCGCGGGGAGCTGCTGTGCCACCAGGCCCCGGCGGTGAAGTCGCCGAGCGCCCTCGGCCGCACCTCCAGCCGGTACACCGGCCGGCCGTCGCGCAGCACGTCCAGGTCCGCCGCCTCCACCGTGCCGTGCCCGCCGCGCACCCCGGCCGCGTCCACCCCGGCCTCGACGATCCGGAACCTACCCGCGGGATCCTCCTGCTCCCCCCGCTCCCCGAAGGCCGGCGGCAGATGGAAGTGCGCCCCGAAGCCGACGTCGGCCAGCCGGTCGCCGCCGTCCACCGTCCGCACCCGCAGGGCGAGATGGTCGTACGGGATGCCGAGCCGGCCCCCGTCCCCGTAGACCCGGGCGGCGAGCAGCGTGACGTCGTAGCCGAGCGCGGCGAGCAAGGCGCCGAACGCGCCGTTGAGTTCGTAGCAGAACCCGCCCCGGCGTCGCTCCACGACCTTCTCCAGCAGCCGCTTCTCCTCAAGCACGATCTCCTCACCGAGGTGGATGGAGAGGTTCTCGAACGGCACGGTCCGCAGATGCCGCAGATGCAGCTCGCGCAGCGCGTCCACCGTGGGCCAGGCCGGCTGCTCGACACCGAGCCGCCGCAGATACGCGTCGACCCCGGCGGTATTGATGCCCTCACTCATACCCCCAGTGTCGCGCCGCCGACGCCTCTTCTCCTCCGTTCCCCGGCTGAGGGCCCTCCCGCTTTCCCGGGAGGACCCATGGTTCACCTCTCGCCGCCGTCCCGCAGGCACCGCCATGTCGCGGGGCCGACGAAGCCGGACCCGCCCCTCATGTGGGTGCTGGTCCGCCACCGGACCGGACACCGCGACCGCACGTCCGTACCGGCGGGCGGAGCGAGACGCGGACGACGACGGCTTGCCCCGGCAGGGTGCCTACGTGTCCGCGCTGCCGTACGGCCCGGCCCGCCGGACGTCCATCGAGCGGACCAGCGCGGTCAGTTGGATGCCCGGTCCGACGCCCTTGCCTGGTAGCGTGCACGGCATGTCTGCTGCTTCGTGTGCGGCCGCTTGTGCCGCGGTGACCAGGGCGTCCCGCTAGCGGCGGGGCGTTCGGCTCACACCTTCCTGGACGTCCAGCCGCTTCGTGACCGGACCGGAGCGGCACGTTCGTGCTGCTCAGGAATTCCTCTGAGCAACGGAGCACCTGATGCTTCCAGGCATCCCTTCCTCACGCGGGCACGGCCCGTCCTCCGCGCGTGCACGGCTGGTGCTGTGCGCGATGTCCATGCTGCAGTTCTTCATCGCGGTCGACGTGACCGTGGTCAACATCGCCCTGCCCTCGATCGGCGCCGACTTCGGCGTCGACGGGCACACGCTGACCTGGGTCGTGGTCGGGTACACGGTCACCGGCGGCGGGATGCTGATGCTCGGTGGCCGGCTGAGCGATGTGCTCGGGCGGCGGCGCGTGCTGCTGCTCGGCACCGGCCTGTTCGGCGCCGCGTCGCTGCTGGCGGGCCTGGCACCCACGTTCGCCCTCCTGGTGGTCGCGCGCCTGCTGCAGGGTGCCGGTGAGGCCGTCGCGCTGCCTGCCGCGATGGCCACCATCGTCCTGACGTTTCCCGAAGGCCCGCGCCGGTCGCGGGCCCTGAGCGTGTGGGCGGCGGTGGCCAGCTGCGGTCTCGTGCTCGGGTTCGTCCTGTCCGGGATCATCACCGCACACCTGGGGTGGCGGTGGATCTTCCTGGTCTCCGTCCCGTTCATCGTGGTCGTACTGTCGGCCACCGTCCTCCTGGTCGAGGGTGACCGGCCCGTGGCCGAGGACGCCCCGCCGATGGACCTGCCCGGCGCGCTGCTACTGACCGCCTGCCCGCTGCTGTTCACCTTCGGCGTGGTCCAGGCCGGTGCGTCCGGAACGCCCGCCTGGGTGGTTCCGGGGGCGCTGGCCGGGGCGGTGGCCGCCGGAGCGGGGTTCGTGCGGGTCGAGGCACACTCGCCCAACCCGCTGCTGCCGCTGCGCTTCTTCGCCAACCGCGCGCGGGTGGCGGCCAACCTGGTCACGATGCTGCTGAGCGGCGCGTTGTCGACCTCGTTTCTGCTGTTCACCTTCTATCTGCAGGACCGATGGGGCGTCGGCCCGCTCGGCGCGGGCCTGACGATGCTGCCTCTGGCCCTCTCGCTGATCGTGTTCTCCATGCTCGTGCCCCGTCTGCTGGACCGCTGGGGAGCACGTGCGTGCGTGCTTGCCGGTCTCGGGTTCACCGCGGCCGCGATGGCCGTGATCGCGCTCGTCTCGGCCTCGCGGGCCGGCGGGGTGGCGATGATCCCGGCCATGCTCCTGATCGCGGCCGGGATGGGATTCGGTCTCGTGGGGCTCCAGTACATCGCGGTCAGCGGCGCCACCGAGGACGACGCCGGGATCGCCTCCGGCGTCCAGCGCGCGGCCGACCAGTTGGGCGGCGCGACCGGGGTGGCGGTCTGCGTCGGGATCGGGTTCGCTCCGGCCTTGCACTCCCTCGATCCGTTCCTGGTCGCCACCCTGCTGGCCGGCCTGGGCCTCGTGACCGGCGCGGTGGTGGCCTGGTGCGCGCCCGCGCCGGCTCCCGCCGCGGACCTGCGGGAACAGGCCGGGTGACCGTCCCTCCCGGCCGACGGTTCAGGGAAGACCGCCGTGCCGGGTCACCGCCAGGGGGTGTTTTCCGGTTACGGTGCCGGTCACCGCCAGGGCGCCGTCCCGGTCCGTGCGCAGGACCGTCGCGCCGTCGGCCGTCAGGGCGGTGATCGTGGTGGGGGACGGGTGGCCGTAGGTGTTGTCCCTTCCTGTGCTGATCAGGGCCAGGCGGGGGGACGCGCGGCGGATGAGGGCCGGGGACTGGTAGGCCGAGCCGTGGTGGGCGACCTTGAGGACGTCCACGTCGGTCAGGCGGTCGGCGACCGGGGCCCTCGCCAGGGCGCTTTGGGACGGGGGTTCCAGGTCGCCGAGGAGCAGCAGGCGCAGGCCCGCCGTGCGGACCAGCATGGCCACGCTCGCGTCGTTCGGGCCCTCCGCCGCCGGATGTGCGCCCGGCGGCGGCCACACCACCTCCCAGGACAAGTCGCCCGTACGACGCTCCTCGCCCGCGACGGCATGCGTCACCGGGATGTCCTCGGCGGCCGCGATTCTTCGTACGAACGCGGCCTGGTCGGCGGGCTCTTCGTACGTCGTCGTCCCGATGCCACCTACTTCTCGTCCGCGCAGCACACCGGGCAGGCCCGCCACGTGGTCGGCGTGGAAGTGGGTCAGGACGACCAGCGGGACGCGGTCGACGTCCAGGGAGCGCAGGCAGCGGTCCACGAGGACCGGGTCGGGTCCGGCGTCGACCACCACGCCGGAGCCCTCCCCCGCCGCCAGTACCAACGCGTCGCCCTGACCGACGTCGCACATCACCATGCGCCAGCCGGGCGGCGGCCAGCCCGTGACGGCCCGGGTCAGGGGCCGTGGCTGCACCACCAGCAGGAGCAGAAAGAGTGCGCAGGCGGCGGACCACCAGGGGTGGTGCAGCAGGCGCCGGCCCAGGACCAGTGCGGCCGCGGTGGCGGCGCCGAGGGTCGCCGCGCCGGTCCAGCCGCCCGGCCAGTCCACTCCCGCGCCGGGCAGCGCCGCCCCGGTCCTGGCGACCTGCGCGAGCCACTCCGTGGGCCGGCCCGCGCACCAGGCCAGTGCCTTCGCCGCCGGCATCGCCACGGGCGCGGTGGCCAGCGCCAGGAAGCCCAGCACCGTGGCAGGTGCCAGCGCGAACTCCGCGAGCAGGTTGCACGGGATCGCCACCAGGCTCACCCGCGCGGCGAGCACGGCCACCACCGGTGCGCACAGTGCCTGCGCGGCGGCCGCGGCGGCCAGTGCT
>KL568569.1:122823-122999 GCA_000715605.1 Streptomyces speibonae
GGGCGGGACGCCGCGCCGGCGCAGGCCCGCGCTCCAGCGCGGCGCGAGGGTGAGCAACGCGCCGGTGGCCAGCACGGAGAGCAGGAAGCCGTAACTGCGGGCCAGCCAGGGGTCGTAGAGGACCAGGAGCAGGACGGCCGTCGCGAGCGCCGGGATGAGGGATCTGCGGCGGCCGG
>KL568569.1:123239-124051 GCA_000715605.1 Streptomyces speibonae
GCGGCCGGTGGCGAGTGCGAGCAGCGCGACGGATCCGCAGGCGGCGGCCCGCAGCACGCTGGGGTCGGGGCGGCACACGATGACGAAGGCGAGGGAGAGCGCGGCGCCCAGGAGGGCCGTCGCGCGGAGGGGGATGCCCAAGCGGGGGGCCAGACCTCGGCGTTCGGTGTGCTGCGCCAGGCCGGGCGGGCCGAGGAGCAGGGCGAGGAGGATGGTGAAGTTCGCGCCGGAGACGGCGAGGGTGTGCGTCAGGTCGGTCTCCCTGAACGCCTCGTCCAGCTCCGGGGTGAGGCGTGCGGTGTCACCCACGACCAGACCGGGCAGCAGGGCACGCGCGTCCCCCGACAGGCCGTCGGTCGCCTCGCGCAGGCCGGCTCGCAGGCGGCCTGCCAGGCGCTGGGAGGCCGAGGGGCCCTCCACCGTCTCCGGTCGTTCGTCTGCGTCCTTCACTCGCAGGACGGCCGCGAAGCGGTCGCCGCTCGCTCTCGCGGGGGCGAGCCCCGCGTCGATCCGCAGCCGGGTGGAGGGCAGTAGGTCGAGCCAGGGGGAACCCCTCTCCGGGTGGGGTGTGTCGATGATCAGGAGTACGGGGGCACGGGTTGTCCGCGCCGCTTCGTTCGGGCTCTGTACGCGTCTCACCTCCGCCTCGATCAGTACGGACCGCCGGGCCATGTGGTTTCCGCTCACCCTGGGCCGGGTGAGCCGGGGGTCGGCTGTGATCTCGACCTCGGCCGTGGCCCTCGCGTACTCCCGCGCCAGCTCGGGTACGGGGCCGCGCCGCAGGTCTGCGCCTGTCTCTTATACACATCTCT
>KL568569.1:124293-125987 GCA_000715605.1 Streptomyces speibonae
AGCCGGTGGCAGCGGCGGCGCACAGCAGCGCGGCGGCGACGGCGTGGGCCGTGGCGCGTCCCCGGCGCGTCAGGCGGCTGCGGGTGAGGAGGAGTACGGCCGCCATCGGTACGGAGACCATCACCGTGCCGGTTACCAGGATGGGTGGTGCGTGCAGTATCAGCGCCGCCGTGGCCCACGCGGTCAGGGCGGGTGGGACCAGTCGGAGGTCTGTGGGGCCCTCCTGTCTCGGGTGTGCCGCGCCCAGGCGTTTGCCGGACGCGGCGTGTACGGGGCGGCGGGCGGGGGGTGTGGGGATCTGCGGCGGGTCCGTCGTCCGTGGGGTCATGGCCGTACGAGGTCGCGTAGGTCCGCGAAGCGGCGGTCGCCGATGCCGTTGACCTCGCGCAGTTCGTCCACCGAGCGGAAGCCGCCGTTGCGGGTGCGGTGGTCGACGATGTGCTGGGCCAGCACAGGGCCGACTCCGGGGAGGGTTTCGAGTTGGGCCTGAGTGGCGGTGTTCAGGGATACCGGGGTCGGGGGGCCGGTCGCCGCCGTGCCGGATCCGGTTCCGGTTGCGGTTCCGGAGGCGGGGGTCGTGCCGGGTGGGGTGGGGCGTCCTACGACCAGTTGCTCGCCGTCGATCAGGAAACGGGCGCGGTTGAGGGTGTCCGTCTTCGTGCCGGGACGTACTCCGCCTGCGGCCTTCAGCGCGTCCTCGACGCGGGAACCCGCGGGCAGGCGGTGGATGCCGGGGTCGCGCACCTTGCCGCTGACGTCGACCACGATCTCCGGGGCCGGCGAGGCGTCGTTCGGTGTCGTTGCGTGGGCCGGGGCCCTGTCCCCGTGCGGTGCAGCTGCCCGTACCACCTCCGGGGCCTCGACCGGCTCGGTGCGGCCTGCCCAGAAGTGCTGGACGGCGAAGGTCAGGACGAGGGCCAGGAGGGCCGACAGCGCGATCACGCTGCGTCGTTGCAGACCGCAGTGGGTCTGCACCCACAGGGGGAGGCGCTCACGGAGTGCCAGGGCGGTGCGGTGCCGTTGTGGGGTCTGGGGCTCGTCCGGGTCGAGGGGTGTCTCCGGGGGATTGTGGCCGAGGGTGGGCGTGAGCGAGCGCACGGGGATGGTCCGGCTGCCGGCCACCGGGCGGAACGTGCGGGATGTCCGGGGCGGTGGCGCGGGGTTCGCTGATGCTAATGCCCAGCTCGGTGTTTGTTCAGTGGTCGGCGTTGCCGTGGGCCGGGGTGGGGGCGCACAGCTCGGCGTTTGCCCGCGAAGCGGCTCCCCCTCGAACAAGGTTTGCGCCCGGCGGCGGAGTTCATCTGCCGGAGGTGGAGAGGGGCGCTCGCGCCCCCGTGCCCGGTAGCGGGGGCGGCCCGGGCGGCGGTGGCGGACTCGGTGGTCGGAGGCGGGGGCGCGGCCCGGGCCGCTGGTGGCGCGTGCGGTGCGTGAGCGTGATCGGAGTGCCATGTGACGAGCGTGCGGCACAGCGGTCCGGTCGCGATGATCTTGGTCGGTTTCCGGGGATTACCGGCCGGTTGTGGACAACATCGTCACCCGTACGAGGCGCGGCCGTCGCCTCAGCGGGCCGAGACCACGACCCCCAGCAGCCCCGGCCCCGTGTGCGCGCCGATCACCGCGCCCACCTCGCTGACATGCAGCTCGGCCAGTTTCGGCACTGTCTCTTATACACATCTCTGAGCGGGCTGGCAAGG
>KL568569.1:126212-127105 GCA_000715605.1 Streptomyces speibonae
GAGATGTGTATAAGAGACAGATTCGATGCGGCCGCCCGCCAGCTGGAGCAGCGGCTTCACCGCGAGGGCCGAGCCCAGCAGTGCCTGGGCGGCGCCGATCCGCCCGCCCCGGCGCAGATAGTCGAGCGTGTCGACGTAGAAGTACGCCGACGTGCCCGCCGCCCGCTTCTCCGCGGCCGTGACCGCCTCGTCCATGGTGCCGCCCGCCTCCGCGGCCTCCGCCGCCGCCAGCGCGCAGAAGCCGAGGGCCATGGCGATCATGCCGGTGTCCACCACCCGCACGGGTACGGGTGCCTGGCGGGCGGCGAGGGCCGCCGCGTCGTAGGTGCCGGAGAGTTCGGCGGACAGATGCAGGGAGACGATGCCGGTCGCGCCGGATGCGGCGACCCTGCGGTAGGTCTCGGCGAAGACCTCCGGGCTGGGCCGTGACGTCGTCACGGGGCGCCGCTTCTGCAAAGCCTGGGCCAGCGAGCGGGTGGAGATCTCGGTGCCCTCCTCGAGCGCGCGGTCGCCGAGGACCACGGTCAGGGGTACCGCCGTGATGCGGTGCCGCTCCATCGTCGGGGCCGGGAGGTAGGCCGTTGAATCAGTGACGATCGCGACATGGCGGGACATGAGCTGGAGGTTACCTGGCGTAGTGTCCGGGCGGCAGCCCGGGCCCGCGGGCCCGGTGCGGCCGTGGCCGGATCGGACGGTCCGGACGGTGCCCACGTGGGGCTCTGCGCAGTGCTCGCGTGAGGCTCTGCGTGATGCCTCACGTGCGGCTTCCACCTGAGCACCTGCGTGAAGTCCTACGTGGTGCTCTCGGGGCGGGGTTTCTTCTCCCAGGGGTAGGCCCGCCGCGGCGCGGGCGGGTCGAGGGCGGCCCGGGCGGAGTCCTGTTCCGGCTCCCC
>KL568569.1:127361-132258 GCA_000715605.1 Streptomyces speibonae
CCGGCCAGGTCTGGCCTGCCGACCGGGCCGTGTCGGCCTCGGGGGCCTCCGGCCAGCGCGGGGGCGCGGGCTGCGCCTCCGTGGTGGTCCAGTGCCGCAGCGCTCCGGCCTCCATGTCGATCTGGCCGCTCAGGGAGTCCAGGTCGTCCTCCGCGAAGCGACGCGTGCGGTCGCGGACCGCCCAGCGCAGGGAATCCGCGGAGCCCGTGATGCGCTCGGTGCGCTCGCGCAGCTCGGGCAGCCGCGCGGCGAGCGTGGTGCGGTCCGGTTCGGACTCCAGGCGCCTGAGGTCGCCCTCCAGTTCATGGCCGTGCGCGCTGAGCCGACGGAACAGGTCCAGCGACTCCTTGAGGGAGGCGTCCTCGGTGGCGGCGGCCTCCAGCGCGTCCTGTGTGGCGCGCATGGAGGTGCGCAGCTTCAGGCGGAGCTGGGCGATCTCACCGGCCGGGCCGGACTGGGCGAACGCCTTGGCCCGCAGCGTGTGGTCCTCGACCGTGCGGCGGGCCTGGGTGATGTGCCGGTCCGCGCTGCGCTTGGCGGCGCCGACCACCTTCACCGTGGCGTAGACGCCGAGCGCCACGAAGAGCACGAAGAGCAGGGCGATCACTGCGAACACCGCTTCCACGAGGCTCCTCCTCCAGGCTTTTCGGCCCGTCCCGGCGCGTCCGGCACGCTCCGCGCCGTACTTCAACGGTAAACGCAACGGGCAGGTCGGGAGTTCCGACAGAACCCCGAACCTGCCCGTAGGGGACCACCCGGAGCGCCACGCCCCGGCCGCAGGCGCGGTGCCCGCCCCGTTCAGCTCACGGACCTCACGCCGGAACGATGTTCACCAGCTTCGGCGCCCGCACGATGACCTTGCGGATCCCGGCCCCGTCCAGCGCCGCGACGACCCGCTCGTCGCCCAGCGCGGCCTTCTCCAGCTCGTCCTCGGAGATGCCCGGGGACACCTCCAGCCGCGCCTTGACCTTGCCCTTGATCTGCACGACGCAGGTGACGGTCTCGTCGACCACGTACGCCGGGTCGGCGACCGGGAAGTCCTGGTGCACCACCGAGCCGGTGTGGCCCAGCTTGCGCCACAGCTCCTCGGCGACGTGCGGTGCCAGCGGGGCCACCAGCAGTACCAGGGACTCCGCGACCGTGCGCGGCAGCGCGCCCGACCGCTTGGTCAGGTGGTTGTTCAGCTCCGTGACCTTGGCGATGGCGGTGTTGAAGCGCATGCCCTCCAGGTCGCCGCGCACTCCGTCGATCGCCTTGTGCAGGGCGCGCAGGGTGTCCTCGTCGACCTCGTCGGTGTCGACGACGGTGACCTCTCCGGTCGCCTCGTCGACGATGTTGCGCCACAGCCGCTGCAGCAGCCGGAACTGGCCGACCACCGCGCGGGTGTCCCACGGCCGCGAGACGTCCAGCGGGCCCATCGCCATCTCGTACAGGCGCAGCGTGTCGGCCCCGTACTCGGCGCAGATCTCGTCCGGGGTGACCGCGTTCTTCAGGGACTTGCCCATCTTGCCCAGCAGCCGCGTGACGCGCTCACCCTGGTACCAGTAGGCGCCGTCGCGCTCCTCCACCTCGGCGGCCGGTACGGCGATGCCCCGGCTGTCACGGTAGACGTAGGCCTGGATCATGCCCTGGTTGAACAGCTTGTGGAACGGCTCGGCCGAGGACACGTGCCCCAGGTCGTGCAGCACCTTGGACCAGAAGCGCGCGTACAGCAGGTGCAGCACGGCGTGTTCGGCTCCGCCGACGTACAGGTCGACGCCGCCGTGCGGCATGCCCTCGCGCGGGCCCATCCAGTACCGCTCGACCTCGGGGTCGACCAGCTTCTCGCTGTTGTGCGGGTCCAGGTAGCGCAGCTCGTACCAGCAGGATCCGGCCCAGTTGGGCATGGTGTTGGTCTCGCGGCGGAAGCGGCGCGGGCCGCGGCCGTCGCCCAGGTCCAGGGTGACGTTCACCCAGTCCTCGTTGCGGGACAGCGGGGTCTCGGGCTGGGTGTCGGCGTCGTCGGGGTCGAAGGTGCGCGGGCTGTAGTCCTCGACCTCGGGCAGCTCCAGCGGCAGCATCGACTCGGGCAGCGGGTGGGCGATGCCGTCCTCGTCGTAGACGATCGGGAAGGGCTCACCCCAGTAGCGCTGCCGGCTGAACAGCCAGTCACGCAGGCGGTAGTTGACGGTGCCCTCGCCGTGGCCCTCGCTCTTCAGCCACTCGGTGATGCGGGCCTTGGCCTCGACGACGCCCAGGCCGTCCAGGGAGACGCCGGGGCCGGAGGAGTTCACGATCCTCGCGTCGTGGGAGACGAAGGCGTCGTCCCACGTGGCGGGGTCGGTGCCGCGGCCGTCGGTCGGCTCGACCACGCAGACGACGGGCAGTTCGAAGGCCCGCGCGAAGGCGAAGTCGCGCGTGTCGTGGGCGGGGACGGCCATGATCGCGCCGGTGCCGTAGCCCATCAGGACGTAGTCGGCGATGAAGACCGGAACCCGCTCGCCGTTGACCGGGTTGGTGGCGTACGCGCCGATGAAGACGCCGGTCTTGTCCTTGGCCTCGGCCTGCCGCTCGACGTCGGACTTGGCGGCGGCCTGCGCGCGGTAGGCGGCGACGGCCTCGGTGGGCGTCGCGTGGCCGCCGGTCCACACCTCGTGGGTGCCCTCGGGCCAGGCGGCCGGGGTGAACTTCTCCACCAGCGGGTGCTCGGGCGCCAGCACCATGTAGGTGGCGCCGAACAGGGTGTCGGGGCGCGTGGTGAAGACGGTGATGTTCTCGCCGTCGATGGGGAAGTCGACGCGGGCGCCCTCGGAGCGGCCGATCCAGTTGCGCTGCTGCAGCTTGATGGCCTCGGGCCAGTCCAGGGCGTCCAGGTCGTCCAGCAGGCGGTCGGCGTAGGCCGTGATCCGCATGTTCCACTGGCGCAGGTTGGCCTTGAAGACCGGGAAGTTGCCGCGCTCGGAGCGGCCGTCGGCGGTGACCTCCTCGTTGGCCAGCACCGTGCCCAGGCCGGGGCACCAGTTGACGGGCGCGTCGGAGGCGTAGGCCAGGCGGTACTCGCCCAGCACGTCGGCGCGCTCGGCCTCGGTCAGCTCGCTCCAGGAGCGGCCTCCCCCAGAGCCGTCGGCCTGGGAGGTGCCCCCGGGCAGCGCGCGCTCACCGGACTCGAACTGTGCGACCAGTTCGGCGATCGGGCGGGCCCTCTTCGCCTCGTCGTCGTACCAGGAGTTGAAGATCTGCAGGAAGATCCACTGGGTCCACTTGTAGTAGTCCGGGTCGATCGTGGCGAACGACCGGCGCCTGTCGTGGCCCAGGCCCAGCCGGCGCAGCTGCACCTGCATGTTCTTGATGTTGGCCTCGGTGGACACGCGCGGGTGCGTGCCGGTCTGCACGGCGTACTGCTCGGCGGGCAGGCCGAAGGCGTCGAAGCCCAGGGTGTGCAGGACGTTGTGCCCGGTCATGCGCTGGAAGCGGGCGAAGACGTCGGTGGCGATGTAGCCCAGGGGGTGACCGACGTGCAGGCCCGCGCCGGAGGGGTACGGGAACATGTCCATGATGTACTTCTTGGGCCGGGTGACCAGCTCCGGGTCACCGGCCAGGTCACCCGCGGGGTTGGGCGCGTCGTACGTCCCCTCGGCCTCCCAGAAGTCCTGCCAGCGTGCCTCGATCTCGGCGGCCAGGGCGGCCGTGTAGCGGTGCGGCGCGGCCTCCGCGGCTGCGGGGTTCGTCTCGCTCATGATCCTCAATGCTCCATCGATCGTCATCGCCTGCTGCTGCGACTGCCGGAAATGAAAAAACCCCTCGCACAGGAGGGGACGCCGCGCCGATTCCGACCTGCCGGTCACCGGCGGTCGGGACTGATCAGCGCGGCTCGCTAAGCAGAAGGCGTACGGCACGCATGGCGCCAGGGTACCGCAGCCACCGATCTCACCGCGACGCACTTCCCGGACATATTGACCATGGGTCAAAGATTACTTCGCGTAACAACCACTAAGGGACATCACAACGACCACATCGTCATTTGATAACAGCGCAATAACTCAAACCTCGTACTGATGGGTACGACGAGGCTTAGAGTTCGGCAGCGGGACCGCTTGACCGAACCGTTCGGAGTTGCCCCCATGAAGCCTCGTCCAGACAGCAGCCCACCCCCCGCGCGGGGCCGGTCGGCTGCCACTCCGTCGTGCCCGCTCCACGTCGTGATGTCGGGAGGTAGGTCGTGAGGCCGGACGACAGCACGGCGGACGACTGGTTCCTCGAGTTCCTCAACTTCGGCGTCGGCGTCCTGTCGCTCGTGTGCCTCAGCTGTTCGGTCATCTGGGGGCTCATCGCCCAGGACCGGATCGTGCTCGGCCCCCGTCAGCGGATCCTCGCGCAGGCGGTGCACCGCACCACCGCGGTCGCCTCGATCGTCTTCCTGCTCATCCACATCGTCATCAAGCTGGTCCTGGACCACACCACGTGGATCGCCGCGGTGCTCCCCTTCGGGCTGGCCCTCACCGACGACGAGGCCGTCACCGGACGGTCCTTCCTGATCGGCCTGGGCACGCTGGCCGGCATGCTGATGATCTTCGTGGGCATCACCGGCATCCTGCGCAACCGCTTCGCCTCTCCGGCGCCCGTCGCGGCCCGCTGGCGGGCCATGCACATGCTGGCCTATCCAGCCTGGTGCGCCGCGCTCGTGCACGGCCTCTACGCGGGTCGCGCGGCGAAGCCGATCTTCATGATCCTCTACGGGCTGTCCGTGCTCGGCGTCCTGGCGGCCCTGGTGGTGCGGGCCTCCCCGCCCCGGGTCAAGCGCAGAATCGCCGACCGGATCACCGCGCTGATCGACTCCGACCCGCAGCGGGAGCGCGAGGAGCGGCTGGAGGAGAGCAGGGCCCGGGCGGCCGAGCCGTCCCTGGCCGGGTACGGCGGG
>KL568569.1:132474-132690 GCA_000715605.1 Streptomyces speibonae
CAGAGATGTGTATAAGAGACAGGCGCCGCACGGGACGACGGGCGGGCGCCACGCGACGACGGGCGGGGGCGCGGAGGCGGCGAACGCCCCCTGTACGAGACCGGCGAACGCCCGCTGTACGAGACCGCCGAGCGCGCCGCCCCCGCGCCGGAACCGGGCAACGGCTTCGCGGCCGCCTACCGCGCGGTGTCCTCACCCTGTCTCTTATACACATCT
>KL568569.1:132913-133580 GCA_000715605.1 Streptomyces speibonae
AGATGTGTATAAGAGACAGCCCCTCGGCGACGCGACCGCACGCATGGAGCTGCCCGACATGCAGCCCACGGAGGCCATCCCGCGCGTGGACGGCCCCTCCAGCACCTCGGGCAACTGGCCGATCCCGTCCCCGCCGCCCGTCGGCGAGGCCCCGCCGTCGGCGTACGACCCGCTCAACGACACCGGATACAACATCCCGGCCTATGACAATTCGGCCGCCTCCGGCTACGGCTCGAGTGATGTGTACGACACCGGTGAGACGAACGGCCTCTACGGCACGTACAACCCGAATGACACGTACAACAGCGGTCCCACCCCTGAAACACCCTCCGGTGCGCCGTCGTCGTCCTACGACTTCGACGCACCGGGTTCCGGCGAACCCTGGAACACTCCGTCCGGAGGCTATAAGTGAACGAGGCTCTGCCCGACGTACCCGAAGTCCGCGTGGTCGGCCTTCCCCAGCTGACGTCGGGCTTCGACCTTGTCGACCGGCTCGATCTGCCCATGCACCTCAAGGTGCACGGGCCGCTCGAGCCGCTGGGCGGCGAGCAGCTCGCGCAGCTCGCCGAACGCATCAACCTCAAGGGCCGCGGCGGCGCGGGCTTCCCCTTCCACAAGAAGCTGCGCTCGGTGGCCGAAACGGCGACTGTCTCTTATACACATCTCT
>KL568569.1:133835-134016 GCA_000715605.1 Streptomyces speibonae
CCTGCCGCAGGACACGGTGCTCATCAACCGTGCCCCGCATCTCATCCTGGACGGCGCGCTGCTGTGCGCCGAGGCCATGGGTGCCCGCACGCTCGTGGTGGGGGTCACCCGTGAGTCCACCCAGCGCTCGATGGAACAGGCGCTCGCCGAGCGCGGCCTGAGCAACGGCTGTCTCTTATAC
>KL568569.1:134276-134650 GCA_000715605.1 Streptomyces speibonae
CGCCCGCCGCTCGGCGCTGCGCGCCCGGGTGCAGCGCAACCCGGTCCGCATGGTGACGGGGGCCGCGGCCTCCCTGATCCGCTCCATCGACGGCGGTCCGGCCATCCCGCCGGGCCGCAAGGTCAGCGCTTCGAGGAACGGCGTCGGCGGCGCACCCACGCTGCTGTCCAACGCCGAGACCTTCGCCCAGCTCGCCATCGCCGCGCGCATCGGCCCGGAGCGCTACGGCAACACGGGCCTGTACGACGAGCCGGGCACCGTGATGCTCACGGTGTCCGGGGCGGTGGCCCGGCCCATGGTGATCGAGGTGCCGACGGGCGTGCCGCTGCGCTACGTCCTCCAGCTCGCCGGCGGTCCGCCGGTGCCGCAGGGGG
>KL568569.1:134852-135764 GCA_000715605.1 Streptomyces speibonae
TCAGAGATGTGTATAAGAGACAGCAAGTGGATCGACGCGGCGACCGTCAACGAGGCGATCGTCTCCCGCAACTCGCTGGACGCGGTGGGCGGTTCGCTGGGCGCGGGCGCCATCCTGCCGATCAGTCAGGACACCTGCCCGCTGGGCGAGTCGCTGATGGTGGCGAAGTGGCTGGCGGAGGAGAGCGCCGGCCAGTGCGGCCCCTGCTACCTGGGACTGCCGGCCGCCGCGCGGGGCCTGGAGGACATCCTCAACGGCGGCGGGCCGGCCGCCCTGGAGGCGGTCAAGCAGGTCGCCAAGAACGTCAAGCGGCGCGGCGCGTGCTCGCACCCGGACGGCTCCGCGATGTTCCTGGAGTCGACCATCAAGGCGTTCACCGACGACCTGGCCGCCCATGTCCTCGGCAACGGCTGCGGACGGCCCGTGGCGGGCGTTCTGCCGCTCTTCGAGGGGGGCAGGGCCCCTACGGGCATCCCGGGCGGCGGAGGCGAGGAGAACGGCCCCAGCCGGCAGAAGATCTACGTCGACTGGACGCTGTGCCGGGGCCACGGTCTGTGCGCGGACATCCTGCCCGAGGTCTTCCAGCTCGGCGCGGACGGCTTCCCGACGGTGGCTCAGGCGCAGGTGCCGCGCTTCGCGGAGGCCAAGGCGCTGCGCGCGGTGCGCCGCTGCCCGGCGCTGGCCCTGCGCATCGAGGACGAGTCGCCCCAGGCCAAGGCGCCGTCGCGCAATCTGCCGGTGCTCTCCCAGGGCCGCGGGCGGCGCGCGCTGGGCCGCTGACGGCACCGCCCGGGGCGGCCTGCGGGCGGCCCCGGTGCGTCGGCCGCTCCCCGTGCCGTACAACGAACGAGGGCGGACCATCCGTTCGGATGATCCGCCCTCGACTTCTGTGGAGCTAAGGAGAATTGAACT
>KL568569.1:136011-136753 GCA_000715605.1 Streptomyces speibonae
CCCCGTGCCCTGCTCCGCCCGGTTTCCCCGGCGGCGTCGCCAACTTTACACGGTCGACCCGGGCCAACACCAAATCGGTTTTCGCCGCACTCGCCCATGTCCGACATGACCGGACCGGTCAGGCCGTCACGAACGAATAGAAACGCTTGAGTGTGCAGTGCTCTTCCAGGAGCCGGCCGTAGATCGGCTCGCCCTCGAGTTCGCGGTACGTCTCGATGGGGTCGCCTTTTATGATCAGCGCCCGTGCGCACTCCTCGCACCAATACTGGTAGTCGGGATTGATCGGTTCCATGTCACGGACGATCGGCGTCCCGCTGCCGCACCAGTCGCACTTCCGCCTGTGTGCACCCATCGGTCAGCTCCAGCTGTGGCCGCAGGCCGTGCACACGTAGGAGATCCCGCCGTTGTCGCCGAGCACCTGGGCGACGTGGGCGGAACCGCAGGAAGGGCAGCTGAGCCGGGTCGAGGTCCGTCGGGTCGACACCGCTCCGAGGAGGTGGTCGACCTCCTCGAGGATGCTCGCTGGCATCACAACTCCCTCCCGTCGGGCCGCGCCCCCTTCCGGTCGTTTGATTCTGCCACGACCGGGCCAACACGGTCAGCGACGCCGGGGTACCGGTCAGGACACGGCACGGCGCCTCGCAGAGGTATACGCCTCAGGGACCGGTCCTGCTCATCTGCGGACAACGAAAAAATCCCGCCTCCCTGGGAGGAGGCGGGATCTTCGTCATGTGGAGCTAAG
>KL568569.1:137069-137993 GCA_000715605.1 Streptomyces speibonae
GCTATAGCCCCGAGCCACACGGTGTGACCGTTTGGCGTTCCGTCCCGCTCGGCGGGCCGAACAAGAAGAACTTTAGCCTGCCACCTGCCAGAAAGTGAAATCCGCCCCCGCACCGGTTCGCCCACTCCCCGCCCCTCCCGGCCCCCGGCCCTCCGAGCCACGGCCCGACGGGCCCCGACGTGCCGGAACACGGCCCCCGGACCGGGCCCAGGGCCGCCGCCACGGCACCTCGCACGCGAGCGCTCCGTGACGCCCGGCAGCAGAACCCCCGACAACGGAACCACGGGCCGCCTGGCCGCGCTCCTCGCTCCGGGTCACGCGCCCAGGCCCGCCCGGCATGAGTCACCTCGGACGGCAGCGTCCCGGGCGCCTGACCGATGTGCCCGGACCACGCCGTCCTCGGCCTCCGGGTTCCGTACCGCACGGACACGGCCACGGGGGCCGGTCGCCGGGGACTGGGGTGGTGGCGCCGTGGGGATTCAGTCGTCGTCGCCGAGGACCGGTTGGGGGAGGGTGCCGGCGTTGTGTTCCAGGAGGCGCCAGCCCCGGGCGCCCTCGCCGAGGACGGACCAGCAGCAGTTGGTGAGGCCGCCCAGGCTCTCCCAGTGGTGCGGGTCGAGGCCGAGCAGGCGGCCGATGGTCGTGCGGATGGTGCCGCCGTGGCTGACCACGACGAGCGTGCCGTCCTCCGGGAGTTTCTCGGTGTGCCGCAGGACGACGGGGGCGGCGCGGTCGGCGACCTCGGTCTCCAGTTCGCCGCCGCCCCGGCGGACCGGCTCACCGCGCTTCCACGCGGCGTACTCGTCGCCGTACCTGGCGATGATCTCGTCGTGCGTCAGGCCCTGCCAGACGCCCGCGAAGGTCTCCCGCAGCGCCTCCTCGTGGGTGACGTCCAGTCCGGTGAGCGCGGCCAGTTCGCCGGCC
>KL568569.1:138194-146384 GCA_000715605.1 Streptomyces speibonae
GCCGCCCGCTTCAGGTCGGAGGCGATGATCGCGTCGGGCCGCAGTCCGGCCAGGAGCCGGGCGGACCGGCGGGCCTGGGCGATGCCCTCCTCGGTGAGCTCGACATCCGTGGAGCCCTGGAACCGGCGCTCCACGTTCCAGGCCGTCTGCCCGTGCCGCCACAGGATGACGCGACGGCCCCGGCGCCCGTAACCACGCACCTCACCGGTGGCGCTCACCGCCAGTCACCGCCCGCCTGCGCCGCCTCCTCGGCCTCCTCGAGCCTGGCGTGCTCGGCGGCCTTGCCGCGGGTCGCCTGGGCGTCCTCGGGCAGCTCCAGCTCGGGGCAGTCCTTCCACAGCCGCTCCAGGGCGTAGAAGACGCGCTCCTCGCTGTGCTGGACGTGGACGACGATGTCGACGTAGTCGAGCAGCACCCAGCGGGCCTCGCGGTCGCCCTCGCGGCGGACCGGCTTGGCGCCGAGCTCCTTGCTCAGCCGCTCCTCGATCTCGTCGACGATCGACTTGACCTGGCGGTCGTTGGGCGCGGAGGCCAGCAGGAAGGCGTCGGTGATGGACAGCACGTCACTGACGTCGTAGGCGACGATGTCGTGCGCGAGCTTGTCGGCGGCCGCCTGGGCTGCGGTACGGACGAGCTCGAGGGAACGGTCGGTTGCGGTCACTGCGTGGCTTTCGATCGGCGGTCACTTGACTCCAAGGGTCTCACGACCGCCGGGCGCACCCCACGTGATTAAGGGGGTGCGCCCGTGAAAGCGCCCGGCCGCGTTACGAGCCCGGGTCGTAGTCCTGGCCGAGGACGACCGAGACGCGGGCGTTCGCGGAGGTCTTGCCCTTGCTCACGGCGTCCGCGTCCAGCCCCAGGGTCTTGGCGACCTCGGCGGCGTTCGCCTTGTCGGCGGCGTCCGCGTAGACCACCTTCGACGTCGCCTGCGGGGCGTCGGCGGTGCCGGCCGAGCGGAAGGTGAAGCCGCCGTTGAGGAGGACCACGCGGGCCTTCTCGGTGGAGTCGTCCGCACCGGTCGCGTTGCGCACGGAGACGCTGACCGCGGCGTTCGGGTCGGGGCTCTTGGCGGTGCCGCCCAGGATGTCCTTGACCACGCTGTCGCTCGCCTCGGCGGTGAGCGTGCCGTCCTGCTGCACGGGCAGCAGCGCCGTCTTGTGGTCGCCGCCCTTGGCGAGGTCGGAGAGCCCGGCGAGGAAGGCGCCGAGGTCCTTGTCGGTGAGCGGCGGCTCGATGATCTGCCCGAGGGTCTGGATGGTGGTCGTGGCGGCGTCCGGCTCGGAGGTCAGCTTGCGCAGGACCCCGTGCAGCACCTGTCCGAACCGTTCCAGCTGGGCGTTCTGGGCCTCGTCGGAGCCCCGGTGAGTGGCGTAGGCGACGGCCATCTTGCCGCTGAGGGTCTGGCCCTTGCCCTTCTTGACCAGGGGGGCCTCGCCCTTCTTCTCGGCGTCCGGGTCGGGCACGTCCGTGTTGGTGTCGATCTCGATGTTGCCGACGAGGTCGACGAGGGTGAGCAGGAAGGGGGTGTCCAGCCGCCACGTGCCCTCGATGTCGGTGCCGAGGACGGTGTCGAGCGCGGTCCGGGTGCCCTCGGAGCCGTCGTCCTCGACGGACTTGGCGAGCGTGGTGGTGGTGCCGTCCTCGGCGGTGAGGGCGAGGGAGTTCGGCAGCAGGACGGTGGTGCCCTGCTTGGTGGTGGTGTTGTCGACCAGCAGGGCGGTGGCGGTGCCGCCCCGCTCGGTGTCGTGCAGATGGACGACGATCACGTCCCGCTTCTGGGCGCCCGCGGAGGTCGTGGTGCCGGTCTCCGTGCCGGACGACAGTCCGGGCAGCTTCCCCGCGTACCAGAGGTAGCCGACACCGCCGGCCGCGACCAGGGCGAACACCACGACGAGGGCGACGATCCGGCTGCGGGCGCGGCGCCGGGCCTCCTCGCGCCGCTCGGTGCGGTTCTCGGTGAACTTGAGCCAGTCGATGACGTCCTCGGAGTCGTCGTCGGGCTCCTCGACGAAGGCGAACTGCTCGGTGTGGTACTCCCGGCCGCCGGGCTCGTCGGGGCCGTGCTCCTCGTCGACCGGGCCGGCCTGCTGCGGGATGTGCGCGGTCTGCTCGGTGACGCGGGGCTGCTGTCCGGTGCCGGGGGCGGCGGCGTGGGGGGCCTGCCCGTAGGGGTCGTACGACGGCTGCTGGTGACCGCCGGTGGCGTACGGGTCGTAGCCGTCGTAGCCGTCGTAGGAGTCGTACGACGGGGCCTGGGGCTGCTGCGGGGCGGGGGTGCCGTGCGTCCCGTACGGGTCGTAGGACGGCTGCTGGTGGCCACCGGTGGCGTACGGGTCGTAGCCGTAGCCCTGCTGCTGGTAGCCGTCGTACTGCTGGGGCTGCTGCGTCTGCTGGGCCTGCTGGGCCTGCTGGTCCGTGGCCTGGCGGTAGACAGGCCGACCGTACTCGTCGTAGCCGACGAGTTCGTACGGGGCTCCTCCCCCGTATCCCGCGTCGCCCCCGTATCCCGCGTCGTATCGGTCGTTCACCGGTGCCCCTCTCGGATCACTCGCCGCGGTACAGCTGGCGCTTGTCGATGTAGCGCACGACTCCGTCCGGCACCAGGTACCAGACGGGTTCTCCCTTGGCGACTCTCGCACGGCAGTCCGTGGAGGAGATGGCGAGGGCGGGAACCTCCACAAGGGAGACACCGCCCTCGGGAAGCCCGGCGTCGGTCAGGTGGTGGCCGGGCCGGGTCACGCCGATGAAGTGTGCCAGGGAGAAGAGTTCCTCGCTGTCGCGCCAGGTGAGGATCTGGGCGAGGGCGTCGGCGCCGGTGATGAAGAACAGGTCCGTGTCCGGATTGAGTGCGCGCAGGTCGCGCAGGGTGTCCACGGTGTAGGTGGGGCCGCCGCGGTCGATGTCGATGCGGCTGACCGAGAACTGCGGGTTCTCGGCGGTCGCGATGACCGTCATCAGGTAGCGGTCCTCGGCGGCGGAGACCGCGCGGTGGCTCTTCTGCCACGGCTGCCCGGTGGGGACGAACACCACCTCGTCCAGGTGGAACTGCGCCGCGACCTCGCTGGCCGCCACCAGGTGCCCGTGATGGATCGGGTCGAAAGTGCCGCCCATCACACCCAGACGGCGCTTGCCCTGTGTGGCCGGGCCGCTGCCGGGGCCGGTAGGCATGTCCTGCTCTCCCATGCGTGCAGACCCTACCGGCCCCGCCTGAGCGCCCCGTCCGCCAGTGCCCCCGGGTGGCCGGGGATCAGCGGTCGCGGTTGAAGCGGGTGGTGATCCACAGCAGGAGCAGCAGGGCGAACAGCGCCCCGCCGCCGGTGAGGTAGGGGCTCAGGCTCTCGTGGTTGCCGCCGTGCTCTCCGCCCTCGGCGGCGAGGGTGACCAACTGGGCGGCGGTGCTGGGGAAGCTCATCTCGGCAGAACCTATCGCGTGTGGGCGGGACAAAGACGTGCGTCCGCTCATCGTAAGCGGGCGCCTCGGCGGCGATCACGCCGACTCCGCCGTTGTGGGCGCGGCCGTCCCCGTCCCCGGCGCCGGGCAACCTCGCGCGGCGCTCAGTCGTCCTTCCGGCTGTGGCCGCGCAACAGCGACCACGCGGTCGGCGCACCGCCCACCAGCATCACGACCGGAACGACCCGGAGCACGGTTCCCGTACCTCCCCGGCTGTGGCGCCGCACTGCCCGTCCGCGGTATCTGCGCCTAGGCTGGGCATCGCCGCGGGGGAGCGAAGGGCCCGCACAGGTCACTCAGACGCCCATGGGGGAAACATGTCCGACGGCCATCAGCACAACGGGCACGAGAACGTGCCGAGCAGGCAGCGCAGGCGCTTCCCCGGGATCTCCTCGCGTGCGTACGAACATCCGGCCGACCGCTCCGCGCTGGTGGCGCTGCGGAAGCTGAGCGGCTTCGACACGGTCTTCAAGGCGCTGAGCGGGCTGCTGCCCGAGCGCAGTCTGCGGCTGCTGTTCCTGTCCGACTCGGTGCGCGTCTCCGACCGGCAGTTCGCCCACCTCAACGACATGCTGCGGGACGCCTGCTACATCCTGGACCTGGAGAAGGTCCCGCCGATGTACGTCAACCAGGACCCGAATCCGAACGCCATGTGCATCGGCCTGGACGAGCCGATCATCGTGGTGACCACGGGGCTGGTGGAGCTGCTCGACGAGGAGGAGATGCGGGCGGTCATCGGGCACGAGGTCGGGCACGCGCTGTCCGGGCACTCCGTGTACCGGACGATCCTGCTGTTCCTGACGTCGCTGGCGGTCCGGGTCGCGTGGATCCCGCTGGGCAACTTCGCGATCATGGCGATCGTGACGGCGCTGCGCGAGTGGTTCCGCAAGTCGGAGCTGTCCGCGGACCGGGCGGGGCTGCTGGTCGGGCAGGACCTGACGGCGTCGATGCGCGGCCTGATGAAGATCGCGGGCGGCAACCACCTGCACGAGATGAACGTGGACGCCTTCCTGGAGCAGGCCGAGGAGTACGAGGCCGGGGGCGATCTGCGTGACTCCGTGCTGAAGATCCTCAACGTGATGCCGCGCTCGCACCCGTTCACGACGGTGCGCGCGGCCGAGCTGAAGAAGTGGGCGACGTCCCGCGACTACCAGCGGATCATGGACGGCCACTACCCGCGCCGTGACGAGGACAAGGACGCCTCGGTGCGCGACTCCTGGCGGGAGTCGGCGAGCAGCTACGCCGGTGAGGTGAAGAACTCCAAGGACCCGCTGATGAAGCTGGTCAGCGACATCGCGGGCGGCGCCGGCGACCTGGGCGGCCGGGTCCGCCGGGGCTTCGGCGGTTTCGCGTCGGGCCCGAAGCAGGGCCCGCGTGACACGGACACCCCGACGGACACGGCCGACGGCGACTCCCCCCGCGACGACACGTGAGACTCCCCGCGAGCGGGGCCTGATCCCCCCGCGAGCCCGGGGCCTGCCCATCCACCACCCTGCGGCGCCCGGGTTCCGCGCGACGCGACGCCAGGGGGCCCCGCGCGGGGGCCCTGAGGCCCGCCGTACGACGGAGCCTGGACTCCCGCCGGTCCCCGGCACGAATGCCGTGCACGAGCCGGCCGCGGGCCGGGCCTGCCGGGTCGCCCGCGAACCGGAGTCCAAGCCCCCGGCGCGACGTACGGTCGAGCAGCGCTACTGACCTCCCGCCGGGTCCGGCGGCAGCAGGTGGCTCCCGGAGTCCGCCGCGCCACGGCACCCGATCCGCGGCACCCAAGTGCAAGCCGCGCGCCGACGTACGAGGGCCTCGCGCCACGGCGCCCGAGGTTCGCCGGGCGTCGGGTGGTGTTCACGGGGTCGGTTGGGCCTCGGGGGCCAGGGTGCCGCACAGGGCGGGGGCGGTGTCCGTGGTGTAGGGGTCGGTGCCGGCCGGTTCGTTCCGTTCGGCCTTCTGGCCGGCGAGGAGCGGGCGCAGCCGGGCGGTGGTGTCCTGCGCGCAGGACAGGGGCCCGGCCTGGACCCGGGCGGTGACGAGTTCCGCCTGGTGCAGGCGCAGGTCGTCGTGGTCGAAGCGGAACTGCAGTGCCCTGCGGACCGTGAACAGGGACGCCTCGGCGTTCCCGTCGGCGTCCGCAGGCCGCAGCGCGTAGACGAAGGTGTGGTCGGTGGTGACCTCGAGGGTGCCGGAGTCGGCCTCGGCGGCCTGCATCGTGCCGTGGGCCCGGATGCCGTCGTCGGCCAGTTCCACGTGGGAGGTATCGAAGCGGACCAGCCATCCGGTGGGCGCGTGCCGGCCGTCGTCGGCGGGCCGGTCGAAGCTCCGGTCGAACTGTTCCAGCTGGCCGGGGTCGACCAGCACCCGCACGGGGCGGGTCTCGCCGCCGGTGAGCACGCCCGGGTCGAGGGAGGACCGTACGACGTAGTCCTTGGCGGTGAGCAGGGCGGCCACCACCTGGTCGTCGGAGAAGTGCGCGGTGTGCCGGGAGGCCGGGAGGGGCACCCCCTCGGCGCCGGCGCGGAACTGGGCCGCCGGACTGCTTGCGTACAGGCGTTCGACGTCGGCGGTGCCGGGTACCTCGCCCTTCGGGGCGAGCGGGACGACGGTCATCCGCAGCGGCTCGGCGGGCGCGTCGGCGACGGGGGTCCGGTAGGGGTGGCGGACGCCCATGTAGACGGCGGTGCCGAAGGCCACCGCGATCAGCAGGACCAGGACCAGCGCCTGCCGGGACAGTCCGCTCCGGCGCCGGGGCGGGCGGCGGCGCACGGCCGGGGCGTGGTCGGTGATGCGCTCCTGGGCGGAGTACTCCTGGAGCCGGGCAGCGCGGACGAAGGACTCGTCGAAGACGACGGACCTGTACTCGTCCTCTCCGCCTCCCGGGGCTCCCTCGGGCGTCCCCTCGGGCGGATCCGAAGGCCCTCCCATATCTTCAGGGTAGGTTCGGCGAGGACCCGGTAAACGCCCCGCCGGACCGGAACTTCTGACAGGTCCTCACCAAGCCGACGGCGGGTCTCACGGGGTGCCCGGCGGGATCACCGGGACGGTCGGCCGGGAGTAGTCCGCCGACGCGGAGGGGGTCGCCGCTCCGCCGCGGTCCACGCCGGTGGAGGCGGGCGGCGGGACCGGGTCCTGGCGGTTGGACGAGGAGCCCCGGTAGACCGCCGAGAAGGCGAGCGCCACCATGCCGATGCCCATCACCAGGGCGAGTACCCAGGCGACGGGGCGGTGCCAGCGCACCGGCCCGCCGTAGCCGCCCGGGGAACCGTGCTCGTCCTCCAGGGCGTCGGCGTCGTCCCAGTCGTCGTCGCCGTGGCCGCCCCGGTAGCCGCGGTAGCCGTCGTCGTAGCGCTCGCCGCGGGCACGGCCCCGGCGGGCCTCGGCCTCGGAGGCCTCGGCTCTCGCCTCGGCGGCGGCCAGGAGGCGTTCGACGGCGGTCGGCTCGTGCACCTCGGCCGCACGTACGAAGGCCTCGTCGAAGACCACGGAGGCGAACTCTTCGTCCGACACCCCGCGGTCGTGGTCGTCGTCGGGCTCCCAGCCGTCAGGGAACGGCGTGCCCCCCACGTCCTCCGGCACGGATCCAGAGTAGACCTGGGGGGTCAATTTGGGCAGACGGTATGGAAATTCATCCGGCTGCTGAGACCGCCCCTGAGACGCCCCCGGCCACGGCTCCCCCGCGCGGCCGCCCGTCAGCGCCGTACGTGGCCGTCGCCCGTGACGATGTACTTCGTGCTGGTCAGCTCGGGCAGGCCCATCGGGCCGCGGGCGTGCAGCTTCTGCGTGGAGATGCCGATCTCCGCGCCGAAGCCGAACTGGCCGCCGTCGGTGAACCGGGTGGAGGCGTTCACCGCGACCGTGGTGGAGTCCACCAGCTGGGTGAACCGGCGGGCCGCCTGCTGGGACGTGGTGACGATGGCCTCGGTGTGGCCGGAGGTCCACAGCCGGATGTGCTCGACGGCCCGGTCGAGCGAGTCGACGACGGCGGCGGCGATGTCGTAGGACAGGTACTCGGTCTCCCAGTCCTCCGTCGTGGCCTCCACGACGGAGGCGCGGGAGTCCTTCGCGTACGCCATCACGCGCTCGTCGGCGTGCACGGTCACCCCGGCGTCGGCGAGGGCGTCCAGGGCGCGGGGCAGGAACTCGGCGGCGATGTCCTGGTGGACCAGGAGGGTCTCGGCGGCGTTGCACACGCCGACCCGCTGGGCCTTGGAGTTGACCAGGATCTCCACGGCCATGTCCAGGTCGGCCTGCGCGTCGACGTAGACGTGGCAGTTGCCGGTGCCGGTCTCGATGACCGGGACGACGGACTCCTGGACCACCGTGTTGATCAGGGAGGCGCCGCCGCGCGGGATGAGCACGTCGACCAGGCCGCGGGCGCGCATCAGCTCGCGCACGCTCTCGCGGCTCTCGCCGGGCACCAGCTGGACGGCGTCGGCGGGCAGCCCCGCGCCGTGCACGGCGTCGCGCAGCACCCGCACCAGCGCGGTGTTCGACCGGTACGCCGAGGAGGAGCCGCGCAGCAGGACCGCGTTGCCGGACTTCAGGCAGAGGGCGGCGGCGTCCACGGTCACGTTCGGCCGGCCCTCGTAGATGATCCCGACGACGCCGAGCGGCACCCGGACCTGGCGCAGGTCGATGCCGTTGGGCAGCGTGGAGCCGCGCACGACCTCGCCGACCGGGTCGGGCAGCGCGGCCACGTCCCGTACGTCGGCGGCGATGGCGCGCACGCGTTCCGGGGTGAGGGTGAG
>KL568569.1:146580-149426 GCA_000715605.1 Streptomyces speibonae
CGTTCCGGGGTGAGGGTGAGCCGGTCGACCATTCCCTCGCTGGTGCCGGCCTCGCGGGCCTTCGCCACGTCCTGGGCGTTGGCCTCGACGATCTCGCTCGTGCGGACCTCCAGCGCGTCCGCGATGGCGAGCAGCGCGTCGTCCTTGGTCGCGCGCGGCAGCGGCGCGAGCGTGGCGGCGGCGCCCTTGGCCCGGTAGGCGGCCTGGTTGACCGGGGACATCGAGTCGTACGGCGAGAGCGTGGTCATGCAAGGAAGGGTAGTGCGGCCGGCCGGCGGCACCGGCCTTCATCCCGAACCATGAGACACGGGTTCAAAACGGGTGGACACCGACAGGGGTGGCCAGGACCGGCCCGTACCCGGCGGCGACCCGCTGGTGGTAGGTGGCCCGGTCGATGACCTCCAGGCCGACGATCTCCCAGGGCGGCAGGCCCGCGGTCTGCCGGTGCTCGCCCCACAGGCGCAGCGCCACGGCGGCCGCGTCGTGCAGGTCGCGGGCCTCCTCCCAGTAGCGGATCTCCGCGTGGTCGTCGGCGTAGCGGCTGGTGAGCAGGAAGGGATGGTCGTGGGCGAGCTGCTCCAGGGCCCGCCGCACCTCACCGGCCGGGGCCGGCGCCCCGGAGACGCTGAGGGTGACGTGCCACAGGCGCGGCAGGTCGGGAGGCTCGCCGCCCGGGAAGCGGTCACCGGACGCGACGCTGGTCAGGGCGCGCTCGTCGCCGGCCGCACGGGAGCCGGAACCACCGCGAGACGCCGTCGTACCGGGGCGCACTCGTCTCACGGCGGCCTCCTCCATACGCGGACCGCCCGGGGGTCGGGCGGGCTTGTCCCTTGCGACAAAGTTGAGCAGGCCGCCGAGGATCGCGGGGCACTTTTGCGGAACGTCCACCACCGAGGGCGGACGTTTCGGCCCATTACGGATGCAGGACCACCAGATCGTCCCTGTGTACGACCTCGCGTTCGTACCCCGGTCCGAGCTCCCGGGCGAGTTCGCGGGTGGAGCGGCCGATCAGGAGGGGGATCTCCTTGGCGTCGAAGTTGACCAGACCCCGCGCCACCGCCCGCCCCTCGCGGTCCCGCAGCTCCACCGGGTCGCCCGCGCTGAAGTCACCCTCGACGCCGGCGATCCCGGCCGGCAGCAGGGACTTGCGGCCCTGCACGACCGCGCGCACGGCACCGTCGTCCAGGGTGAGCGCGCCCCGCGGGGTGGAGGCGTGCTGGAGCCAGAGCAGACGGTCGGCGGAGCGGCGGCCGGTGGGGTGGAAGTAGGTGCCGGTGTCACCGCCGGAGAGGGCCTCGGCCGCGTGCACGGCACTGGTCAGCACCACCTGGATCCCGGCGGCGGCGGCGATCCGGGCGGCCTCCACCTTGGTGACCATGCCGCCGGTGCCCACGCCCGCCTTGCCGGCGCTGCCGATCTCGACGTGGGCGAGGTCCCCGGGGTGCCTGACCTCCGCTATGCGGGAGGTGCCGGGGCGGGCGGGGTCGCCGTCGTAGACGCCGTCCACGTCGGACAGCAGCACCAGCAGGTCGGCGCGGACCAGGTGGGCGACGAGGGCGGCGAGCCGGTCGTTGTCGCCGAAGCGGATCTCGTCGGTGGCGACGGTGTCGTTCTCGTTGACGACCGGGAAGGCGCCCATCGCCAGCAGCTTGTCGAGGGTGCGCGAGGCGTTGCGGTGGTGGGCGCGGCGGCTCATGTCGTCGCTGGTCAGCAGCACCTGGCCGACCCGTACGCCGTAGCGGGCGAAGGAGGCGGTGTAGCGCGCGACCAGCAGGCCCTGGCCCACGCTGGCGGCGGCCTGCTGGCGGGCGAGGTCGGTGGGGCGGCGGCGCAGCCCCAGCGGGGCGAGCCCGGCGGCGATGGCGCCGGAGGAGACCAGCACCACCTCGCGCTCGCCCCCGCCCACCCGTCTCCCGCCACCACCCTCGACCGAGGCCCTGCGGGCGACCCCCTCGTTCCTGGTCTTGGCAAGGACGTCGACGAGGGCGTCCACCCGGTCGGCGTCCAGACCGCCCGCCGCGGTGGTCAGCGACGAGGAGCCGACCTTGACGACGATCCTGCGTGCCTCGCCCACGGCCTGCCTCGCGCCTGCCACCTTGCCGCCCGTCCCCTCGCGCCGATCACTTCACCCGTCACGCAATCTACGCGAAGCGGAGCGAAGGCCGCTCGGCGGTCCAGGGTCCGGGACGGCGGGCCGCGACGCACGGCCGGTCCGCGCGCCGGCGCTTCCCGGACACGCGCGTGTCGTCCGGCGGCCGACGGGCGTTAACCCGGCGCACGCCTCTGACGACCCTGGAGTGACCGCAGTGCCCCATCCCACGTCCCGTCGGCGGTTCAGGGCGGGATTCCGCCGCCACCGCTCCCCACTGCTCCGTCCGCCCGGCCGTACCGTCCTCGCCAAGGCGCTGGTGGCGGCCGCCCTCGTCGGCGCCTGCGCGGTCCAGGCCGTCGCCGCCCTCGCGCCGCACCTGCCGCTGCTGGTCGCCGCGACCGCGCTGTCCCTGGTCGTCGAGGGTGCGCTGTACCGCTGGCAGCGGGGCCTGCTGTCGGTGTTCGCGAAGGCCCACGCGGACCTCACCGTGCGCCACGTGGTGCGCGATCTGCTGCTGGTCGTGGGGCTGCTGCGGCTCGGGGAACAGGACCGGGAGACGCGGTACGCGGTGGTCGTCGCGGGGCTGCTCGCGTTCTACGCCCTGCACTGCGCGGTCCAGGCGGTGTCGGTGCTGGTCCGCCGCACCCGCACGCTGCCGGTGGTGACCCGGAACATCGACGCCTCCGCGCTGCGGCTCTCCCCCGCCCCGCCGGCCCTGCTGCGCCGGCCCGGGCACCGGCTGCTGGTGTTCGGA
>KL568569.1:149658-150234 GCA_000715605.1 Streptomyces speibonae
CTACCAGGCCGACATGTGGCTGGAGCCGCTGGCCCGGCTGGACGCCCGGCCGGTCGTCATCCTGCGGGAGCGGTTCATGGTGCCGAGGATCGCGGCGACCGACATCCCGGTGGTGTGCCTGCCGAAGGTGCCCACGCTGATGCGGCTCGAGCACTCCACGCTCCAGGTGCTCCTGCACCCCTCCAACTCGGGCAAGACCTCGCAGGTGCTGCGCATCCCCACGATCAAGCACGCCTTCGTCAACCACGGGGAGAGCGACAAGCTGTCGTCGTGCAATCCCTACGCCAAGGCGTACGACGAGGTGTGGGTGGCCGGTCCGGCGGCGCGCGAGCGGTACGCGCTGGCCGACGTGGGCGTCGAGGACAAGGACGTGGTGGAGATCGGCCGGCCCCAGCTGGACGCCGTACGCCCGTACGCGGGCCCGCCGGCCGGGCGCCCGACGACCGTGCTGTACGCGCCGACCTGGGAGGGCTGGGACGGCAACCCGGGCAACACCTCGGTGATCGCCGCCGGGGAGAACCTCGTGCGGGCGCTGCTCGCGGACCCGGGCGTGCGGCTGTCTCTTATACACATCTC
>KL568569.1:150475-151187 GCA_000715605.1 Streptomyces speibonae
GCGGCCCGCCGCATCCGGGAGCTGATCCACGCGGTGAACCGCTCGCGCTCCTGTGCGCCCTCGCCGGAACTGCTCCGTCTCACCGCCGAGTTGGACCGGCTCACCGCGGCCGGGTTCCGGGCGGGCGCCGACCAGGTCGAGCGGATGCTCGCCCAGTCCGCCCCCGCACCGGGCCGGGCGGAGGCGGTGGCGCGGGCGACGGCGGAGTGGGAGTCGGCCTACTGGGCGTCGCTGCCGGACGACGCGCACCGGATCGTCGACGACGCCCGCCCCTCGCTCCACTCCTGCTTCAACGTCGCCGACCTGCTGATCAGTGACGTGTCCAGCGTCATCACCGACTTCCTGGCCGGCGGCAAGCCGTACGCCGTCACCAACACCGGCGACCTGCCGGAACCGGCGTTCCGCGCGGCCTTCCCCACGGTGACGGCGGCCACCGTCCTGACGCCGGACGCGGCGGGGGTCCCGGCCCTGCTGGATACGGTCCGGCATCCGGAGAAGGACGAACTGGCGGCGGCCCGCGCGGAGTTGAAACTACGGCTGCTGGGCCCGGCGCACCCTTCCTCCCAGGAGCGCTTCGCGGCGGCGGTGACGGCGCTGTGCGCCAGGTCCGGCGAGCACCGGGCACGGCAGCGGACCCGGTCCGCGGCGGGCATCCCCGCGCCCCGGGGCACCGCCGAGGCGTCGCCGCCCGCGCCCTCGGAACCGCCGGCGG
>KL568569.1:151391-151837 GCA_000715605.1 Streptomyces speibonae
TGCGGGGGCGGCTAGCCGTGCAGGTGGCGGCGCAGATAGTCGTGCCAGGTCTGTTCGAACGCCTTCGTGAGGCCGGAGTCCGGGGCGAACACGTCCCAGGCGTGGAAGGCGTGCGCGTACAGGTGCAGGTCGACCGGGACACCGGCGGCGATCAGCCGGCGCGCGAAGTCGATGTTCTCGTCGCGGAAGACGTCGTACTGGGCCACGGCGAGGAAGGTGTCCGGCAACCCCGCCACATCGGTGGCACGGCCGGGGGCGCTGTAGGGGTGGACGTCGGGTGCGCCCGCGCGGTCGCCCAGTACGGCGGCCCAGGCGTACAGGTTCTCCCGGCGGTCGTAGACGCCGAGGTCGACGATCTCGTGGCTGGACGGGGTCTCGTTGCGGTCGTCGAGCATCGGGTAGTTCAGCGACAGCAGCCGCGGCGGGCGGTCGCCCCGGTCGCGGGT
>KL568569.1:152039-152659 GCA_000715605.1 Streptomyces speibonae
GGCGGGCGCCCCGCCGCCGCTCGCCCCGGCGAGCCCGACCCGGTCGGGGAGGATCCCGTGCTCGGAGGCGTGCGCGGTGAGGTGGGTGAAGGCGAGGTAGCCGTCCTCGGCCGCGCCCGGGGCCCGGGTCTCCGGGGCCAGCCGGTAGTCGACCACGGCCAGCACGATGTCCAGCCGCAGGGCCAGGTCCGCGGCATAGGTGTGGAAGAAGGGGTCGTGGGCGCTGCCGAGGACCTGCCCGCCGGCGTGGAAGTAGAGCAGGCACGGGCGCGGCCGGTCCGGGCTGCCGGGGTGGACCGTCACCACGTCGAGGACGGTTCCGTCCGCGCGCGGTATGCCGAGCGTTCCGGTCTGGATCCGCGGGTCCGGTTCGGGGGCGGGCACCTGGGCGGCGATCGCGTCGGCCTGGGCGCGGACGGCGGGGATGTCGGAGAAGTCGAAGAGGCCACCGTTCGGGCCCTTGGGCAGGGCGTCCAGCGCGGCGGCGAGTTCGGGGTCGAGGTCGTACGTCATCGTCGTGGGTCCTTGTGTCGAACGGGGGATGGTCAGAAAACGGGGGGTGGTCAGAACAGGGGCGGCTGGCCGCTGGCGGCGGTGATGCCGCCGTCGACGGGCAGGAC
>KL568569.1:152835-157374 GCA_000715605.1 Streptomyces speibonae
AGGGGCAGGACCGCCCCGGAGATGAAGCGGGCGTCCTCCGAGGCGAGGAAGGCGACCGAGGCGGCGATGTCGGCCGGGGTGCTGCACCCGGTCAGGGCCCGCCGCGGGTTGAACCGCTCGACGAGATGCCCGGCGCCGGGGTGGTCGGCGGCGTGCTCCTCGCCGAGGGTCAGGGAGGGGGCGACGGCGTTCACCCGGATCCCGAAGCGTCCGAGGTCGTACGCCAGGCCGCGGGTGAAGTTCACGACGGCGCCCTTGGAGGCGTTGTAGGCGGTGAGCCGCCGGTCGCCGCCCAGCCCGGACGCGGAACCGATGTGCACGATGGTGCCCCGGGTCCGTTTCAGGTGCGGCAGCGCCGCCCGTGCCCCGAAGTAGCAGGCGTCGATGTTGGTGCTCATGACGAGCCGCCAGTCGTCGGGGGTGGTCTCCTCGAACTCCTTCACCACGCTCAGACCCGCGTTGGACACCAGCACGTCCAGGCCCCCGAACCGCCGCACGGCGGCATCGACCATCGCCTCCACGGTCTCCGGGCGGGTGACGTCGGTGGCGACCGCGAGCGTGTGCTCCTTGCCCAACTCGGCCGCCAGCGCGTCCAGTCGGTCCTTGCGCCGGGCCGCGAGCACCACGTTCGCCCCTTCCTGGGCGAACCGTCTGGCGAGGCCGATCCCGATCCCGGAGCTGGCACCGGTGACGACCACGGTTCTTCCGCCGAATCGCTGTTCCATGCGCGGACCCCTCACCTGGGTATGAGTCACAGTGTGACACTTTTACCGTCAGAGACTGACGTTCTCATAGTCAGACTCTGACACATGAAGCGTCAAGGTGTGACGGTCCACGAGGGGGCGCGATGATAAGGTCGGGCGCATGCCGAGAAGAGGGGACGTGGTGCGTCGGCGGCTTCAGCAGGCCGCACTGGAGCTGTTCACCGAGCAGGGCTTCGATCAGACCTCGGTCGAGGCCATCGCCTCGCGCGCCGGTGTGACAGAGCGCACGGCGTACCGTCATTTCGCCGACAAACGCGAAATGCTCTTCGACGGGGAACGGGAACTGCGCGAGGCGCTGGTCCAGGCCGTCGCGGCCGTCCCGCACGGCACGAAACCGCTGCCCACCCTGCGCGCCGCCTTCTACGCGACCGTGCCCCTGTGGGAGCGCAACCGCCCCTTCAGCGAGCCCACCGCACGGCTCATCGCCGCGACGCCCGCCCTGCGGGAACGCTCACTGACCAAGAACGCCAACCTGGTGGACGCGCTGACCGACGCCCTGCGGGCCCGCGGCGTCGACGCGCGGACCGCACCCCTGTGCGCTCAGGTCGCCATCGACACCCTCGTCATCGCGATGCGCCGCTGGACGGACGAGCCGTCCGTCTCCCTCCACGATCAGATCGAGCAGGCCTTCCGCGAGCTGCGGCTCGCAGCCGCCGCGCTCAAATAACCACGCGGACCCCGGCCGGGAGGGATGGCCGGGGTCCGATTCGGAGTGAGGTCGCGGTGTCTAGTGGCGGTACCGCCACCCCTGCCACGCCGAGTCGATCATCTCGTCCAGGCCGTGCCGGGCCGTCCAGCCCAGTTCCTCGCGGATGCGGTCCGCCGAGGCCACCACACGGGCCGGGTCACCGGCGCGACGGGGCGTCACCTCGGGCGCGACGTTCTCGTTGCCGGTGACCTTGAGGATGCGGTCGACCATCTCGCGGACCGAACTGCCTTCGCCGCGGCCGATGTTCAGGGTGAGCGCGGTGCCCTCGGGGGCCTCGTCGAGACGGCGGGCGGCCGCCAGGTGGGCGGAGGCGATGTCCAGGACGTGGATGTAGTCGCGGACGCAGGTGCCGTCGGGGGTCGGGTAGTCGTCGCCGAAGATGCGCGGCGCCTCGCCGGCCTCCAGCCGCTCGAAGACCATGGGGACGAGGTTGAAGACCCCGGCGTCGGACAGCTCCGGGGAGGCCGCGCCCGCGACGTTGAAGTAGCGCAGGGAGGCGCCGCGCATGCCGTACGCGGTGGCCGCCGCCTTGATCAGCCACTCGCCGACGAGCTTGGTCTCCCCGTACGGGCTCATCGGCGCGCAGGGGGTGTCCTCCGTGACGAGGTCCACATCGGGCATGCCGTAGACGGCGGCGGAGGAGGAGAAGACGACCTTGTCGACGCCGGCGGCGGACATGGCCTCCAGGAGCGTCTGCACGCCGGTGACGTTCTCCCGGTAGTAGTGAAGCGGTCGCTCCACGGACTCGCCGACCTGTTTCTTGGCCGCGATGTGCACGACTCCTGTCACAGCATGGTCACGAATTGCCTGCTCCAGCGGCTCCCGGTCCACGACGCTGCCGACGACGAGAGGCACTCCGTCCGGCACCCGGTCCCTGCTGCCCGTGGACAGGTCGTCGTAGACGACCACGGACTCGCCGCCGTCGCGCAGGGCACGCACCACATGCGCGCCGATGTATCCGGCTCCACCGGTGACCAGCCAGCTCATCCTCATGCCTCCATTGTTGTAGTCACTGCATGCAGGGTGTTCCGCGACCCCCGGGAAAATCGAATCCGGCAGAGAGTACGTAAGAGACAAAGGTAATGAACCCGACATCGACGGCAAGCAGCAAGTGCGGTCACGTCATAGAGGTAAGAACACTCCAAAACCGCATGAAAGCCTCGCTGGCCAGGCGTTGGGCGTCCAGCTACCGTGCCCACGGAAACTCCGCATGAATCCTTTACGCTGATGCGGCGACGCCTCCAGGCACACGGACGCCCGGAGCGCTGCCCGGCACTCGGTCGTGCACACGCGGTCAGCTCTCGGAACAGGTTGTAAGGATGCCCAGACTCTCCCTCGTTGTCCCTGTGTACAAGGTGCAGGGCTATCTACCCGAGTGCCTTGACTCCATACTCGGGCAGGATTACTCGGACTTCGAGATCATCGCTGTGGACGACTGCTCACCCGACGGGTCAGGCGCCATTCTCGATCAGTACGCGAAACGAGACGCCCGCATCCATGTGATTCACCTCACCGAGAACGTGGGACTGGGCCGCGCTCGGAACGCAGGGCTGGAACAGGCGGCGGGCGACTACGTTCTGTTCCTGGACAGCGACGACACGTTGTCGGACGGTGCGTTGAGGGCGGTGTCCGATCGCCTCGACGCCACAGGGAATCCAGAGATACTCATCTACGACTACGTACGGACCTATTGGGACGGCCGGGTCCGTCCCAATCAACGAGCGGATCTGCTCAAGGTCGACGGCCCGGACGTCTTCCGCCTCGCCGACCGGCCGCAGTTGCTGGATCTGCTCCAGATCGTCTGGAACAAGGCCTACAGGCGCGATTTCATTGCCCGCACCGGCCTTACGTTCCCGCCTGGGTACTACGAGGACGCGCCATGGACGTTCTGCTCGCTGATCAGCGCTGAGCGAATAGCCGTACTGGACCGCGTGTGTGTGCTTTACCGGCAGCGCCGTGAAGGCGGCAACATCCTGAAGACCGTCAGCCGGAAGCACTTTGACGTTTTCGACCAGTACCGCCGTGTGTTCGACTTCATTGAGGCGCATGAGGAACTCGGTCAGTGGCGGGGACCGTTGTTCCGCAAGATGGTCGATCACTATCTCACCGTGCTCGAGCGACCGGGCCGTCTGCCGCAAGCCGCCCGGGCGGAGTTCTTCCACCGCGCCGCCGCCGACTATCGTGCTCACCTGCCCGAGCGTTTCCAACGCCCCTCAGGCGGCCGCGGCCACAAGTACGCAATGCTGGAGCGCGACGCGTACGCGGCCATGACGAGCGCAACCACGGCCGTGAAGTTCCGCAAGTCGGTGAGGAAACGCACGCGCGCTGCCATCAACCGGTCGAAGCGCAGCGCGATGGGTGTGTACTACCAGTCGCAGCTACGGCTTCCCCTCGATGACAACCTCGCGCTGTTCTCCGCGTACTGGAGCCGCAGTGTTTCCTGCAACCCCGCAGCCATCGACGCCGAACTCGCCCGGCTCGCCCCGGACATCCGGCGGGTGTGGGCCATCCGACCGGACTCGGTGGACCAGGTCCCCAAGGGAGTCGAGTACGTCCGTGTCGGTTCCCGTGAGTACTGGAGTGTCTTGGCGCGCGCCAAGTACCTCGTGAACAACGTGAACTTCGCGGACTCGGTGGTGAAGCGGGAGGGCCAGATCCATCTGCAGACGCACCACGGCACCCCGCTGAAGACGATGGGCCTGGACCAGCAGAAGTACCCGGCCTCCACCCACATGAACTTCGAGAAGCTCCTCGAGCGGTGCGACCGCTGGGACTTCAGCATCAGTTCCAACAGCTTCTCCACCGCCGTGTGGGAGCGGGTGTACCCCTGCTCGTACACCACCCTGGAGACCGGCTACCCGCGCAACGACTTCCTGGTGAACGCCAAGGCCGAGGACGTCCGCCGGGCCCGCGAGGCACTGGGGCTGACCGCCGGCACCCGGGCCCTGCTGTACATGCCCACCCACCGCGAGTACCAGCCCGGCTTCACCCCGGCCCTGGACCTCGCGCGGCTCGCCGAGGAGCTGGGCCCCGACGTGACGCTGCTGATCCTGTCTCTTATACACA
>KL568569.1:157589-163269 GCA_000715605.1 Streptomyces speibonae
TTCTACGGCAACTCCCCCCACGTCGACGAACTGCGCCGCAGCGGCCGCATCGTCGACGTCTCGGGCCACGGCCGGGTGGAGGAGCTGTACCTGGCCGCCGACGCGCTCATCACGGACTACTCGTCGGCGATGTTCGACTACGCGGTCCTCGACCGGCCGATCATCATCTACGCCCCCGACTGGGACATCTACTCCGCGGTCCGCGGCACCTACTTCAACCTGCTGGAGGAGCCGCCCGGTGTGGTGGCCACCACCCAGGCCGAGCTGATCCGGCTGCTCGGCTCGCGGGAGTACGAGTCGGCGGACGCCGCCGAGCGCCGCGCCGGGTTCCGGCTCCGTTTCTGTGAGTTCGACGACGGCCACGCAGCCGAAAGGGTGGTGCGGCGCGTCTTCCTCGGCGAGGAGAGCACGCTGCCGTTCGTCCCGTTCACCGAACGCCCCCACGCACCGACCCCCGACCAGGCGCTCGAGCTGGTCGAGCGGGCCTGACCTGTAAGGAGACCACCCAAGCCATGGCCGCTCGGCTCAGTGTCATCGTCCCCATCTACAACGTGGAGCGGTACCTCCCCGCCTGTCTGGACTCATTGGCCGCTCAGACCTTCCGCGACCTTGAGGTGCTGATGGTGGACGACGGTTCGCCGGACGACTCCGCTGTGATCGCTGCGGACTACCAGGCCCGCGATCCCCGCTTCAGGCTTATCCGAAAGGAAAACGCCGGTCTCGGAGCGGCACGCAACACCGGTCTGGCTCACCTGGCACCGGAGTCCGAGTACATCGCCTTCGTTGACAGCGACGACATGATCCCTCCGGACGCCTACCGGCTCATGGTGGAGAGTCTGGAGGAGAGCGGGTCGGATTTCGCCACTGGCAACGTCCAGCACATCAACAGCACCAAGATCTGGCAGTCCCCGATGCACCGGATCCTCGCAGGTGGCGCGGTCAAGCGCACGCACGTCTCGCGGAACCGGAAGCTATTGACCGACCGAATAGCTTGCAACAAGGTATTCCGCCGCTCCTTCTGGGAGAAGCACCAGCTCACCTTCCCCGAGGGAGTGCTGTACGAGGACGTGCCGGTGATGTTGCCGGCGCAGTTCCTTGCCGAAGCCATTGACATCATCAGTGAGCCCACCTACTACTGGCGGCTCCGCGAGGGAGAGGCCACACCCTCGATCACCCAGCGCCGGACCGAACCAAAGGCCGTACGGGACCGCGCGGCCGCCGTGGAGTCCGTCAGCCGCTTCTTCGCCTCTCAGCCCGGACAGCTGGCCGCCGAGCTGAAGCGGGAGTACGACGAGACAGCGCTCACCGGCGACCTGCGCATCTTCATGAATGTACTGCCCGACGGCGACCAGGAATTCCGTGCCGAGTTCCTGCGGGTGATCAACAAGTATCTGGACCAGGTCGATCCGCAGGTCGTGATGGACCTCCCCGCTGCCGCCCGTATCAAGTGGCTCCTCGTCCGTAAACACGCCGTCGAGGAGATTGTCGAGATAATCAAGGCGGAGCGCCGCGGCGATCCGGTTGAGATCGACGGCCTGGTCCGCAAGTACATCAGCTACCCCGGCCTGGAGGCAGCCGTCGAGCAGCTGCCGAAGAAGGCCCGCCGTGTCGACCCCGACCTCAAGCTCCATGCTCCGCTGCAGGACATCCGCTGGGACAACGGAAAGCTCTTGCTCTCCGGGCATGCCTGGATCAACCAGATCGACCAGTCGACCAAGCGCAGTGCGGTCAAGATCCTCGTACTGCAGAAGAGCGGGTCGCGCAAGGTCATGGTTCTGCCGTTGCGCAACACCTACGCGCCGGAGAGCACTTCGCTCTCCGGGCAGCGGCACACCAACTACGACTGGTCCGGCTGGGAGCTCGCCCTCGATCCTGCCAAGCTGCGCAAGGGAGGCCGCTGGGAGGAGGGCGCCTGGCGGGTGGGTATCGGCATCACCACTTCCGGCCTGGTGCGCAAGCGCGCGGTCCAGACGAAGGGGCCGACTCGTGCCAACCACCCGCCGTACCAGTGGCTGGACGATGATTTCCGGCTGCTGCCCACACCGGAGAAGGGTGCACTACGACTCGTCGTCGAACGCGTCCGTGCATTGATCACGGACCATCGTGCCGTCGACACCGACATCGAGATCGATGGTGAGATCCGCGTTCCGATGGTCGCGGGCGAGAGCGTCACACTCTGCGTCACCAACCGCAAGAGCGGCGAACAACTGCGCTACCCCGCCGAACTCGACTCCGGGTCCGGCGCGCACACACCGTTCACCGTCCGAGTGCCCATGCTGGACATCGCTCTGCTGCGTGAACACCAGGACGTCGTCAAGGAGGAGAACGCAGCCGGCGGCGCCAACCCTGCGCTCGCCTCACGCCGCAACTGGAGCACCCAGCTCCTCCTGGAGGCTCCGGACGGAACCGAGCGCCGTTTGTCGACCGTGCTGCGCGAAGGGCTGGCCGACCGCCAGGTGCGGCTGCCGGCTGCGCTGGGCGAAGGTGCAGACCGCAACGAGATCGCCCTGATAGCAGGACACAACGGCTACCTGAAGTTCTCCGGCCGTCCGCTCCAGGCCAAGATCACCGAAGTGCGCTGGTCCGAGGATCGCTATGTTGTTCGTGGCAGCACACCGGCCGACATCGACGGCGCGGTCCTCGTGGTGAAGGCACGCGACCACTACGACGAGAAGACAGTGCCGCTGCGCACGTCGTCGGACGGATCGTTCGAGGCCGAGTTCACTCCCGCGTCGATGTCCGGCCCCGACGGGACACTTCCGCTGAAGAGCGGACGCTGGAACCTGTTCCTGCGCCCCGTCGACGGCGGCCACGACATCCCGTTCGTCATCGACCGGCTGGCCGTGGACACGTTCCCGGTGCTCGGTGCGGCCAAGGACCGTGAGTACGAGTTCGAAGCCCGCTGGCACGACTTCCCACAGCTCCACTGCCCCTCCGACCTGTCCGTTCTCGAGCGAGGGTCCTACCGCCAGGAGCGGTTGCGCAAGGAGGTCTACGAAGCAGGACGACAGAAGCCCCTGCGGGACGCCGTCCTGTTCATCAGCTACAACGGCAAGCAGTACTCGGACTCGCCGCGCGCCATACACGAGGAGCTGTTGCGCCGGGGATCGAAGCTCGAGTTTCTCTGGCTGGTCCGAGACGGCCAGGTCAACCTGCCCGACACCGCGCAGAAGGTCCGGTTCTGGAGCACGGAGTGGTACGAGGCATTGGCTCGCTGCCGCTACATCGTGACCAACGCACACCTGCCGCACTGGATGGAGCGGCGCCCTGGGCAGGTGATCGTGCAGAACTGGCACGGCACCATGCTGAAGAAGATCGGTCTGGACATCGAGGCGCCGAAGTTCGACCCGCAGTACCACGAGCGGCTGATCCAGGAGGCGCGCAACTGGACGATGCTGGTCTCTTCCAATCGGTTCAGCACGCCGATCCTCAAGCGGGCCATGGCGTACGACGGGGAGATCGTGGAGACGGGGTACCCGCGCAACGACTATCTCTACGCCCCTGACATCGAACAGAGGGCCAAGGAGATCAAGGAGCGCATCGGTCTGCCTCTCGACAAGCGTGTCGTGCTGTATGCGCCGACGTGGCGAGACGATCTGTCCCACCGACGGGGCCAGTTCAAGTTCGACCTGCGGCTCGATGTCGAGGACGCCCGTGAGCGGCTCGGCGACGACCACATCCTGCTGGTCCGCCGGCATTCCAACGTGGTGGACAGCATCCCTGGCGCCGGCAACGGCTTCGTCCACGACGTCTCGGAGTATCCAGACATCGCAGACCTCTACCTGATCGCGGACGTGATGGTCACCGACTACTCCTCGGTGATGTTCGACTACGCGCATCTGAAGCGGCCCATGCTCTTCTTCACGTATGACCTGGAGCACTACCGGGACAAGCTGCGCGGCTTCTACTTCGACTTCGAGAACGACGCGCCTGGCCCACTCATCCGGACCTCGGAAGAGCTCGTCAGCGCTCTGTGCGACATCGACAAGGTGTCCGCCGACTACGCGGAGCGCTACCAGCGTTTCCACGAACTGTTCTGCGACCTCGACGACGGCAACGCCTCGGCCCGAGTCGTGGACCGGATGCTGGAGCAGGCCCGCGAGGTGTGATCTCCCCGGCGGAAGCCGGCCGAGGGCGGGCCCCGGAGAACGTCTTCTCCGGGGCCCGCCCTTGCACTACCTGTCGGACCGCAGGATCACAGCCGAACGGATCCCCCTGACGCCTGTGGGGCTTCCGGGGGATCCGTCGTCTCAGCAGGCGCGTGGCTGCTGCTCAGCAGGTGGTACCTGCCTTGAGGCGCCTCTCACTACCGAGCGGCGTGACCGAAGCGGACGCCGACTGCGGGCAGGCCGTTCCGGCCGGGCTGGTAGGTGGTGACCGGAGCGATCGCGCCGTTGGTCACATTGGACAGGGGCAGGGCGTGCAGCGCGCCGTAGCTGCTCGGGCCGTAGGGCATGCCGGCGTACAGCTGAGTGCCGGTGAAGTGGACGCTGGACCCCAGGCGCTGGTTGGCCTTCGGCGTGCCCGGGATGCCGTCGCCGTCCCCCGCCTCGAGCCAACGATCGTTAGCACCAGGCGCGCCCAGCAGCGAGAAGGTGAGGATCGCTCCGGCCTTGGCCTCGCTGCCGACGGCCTCGTCCGGAATTCCGACAGCCATCTTCATGGTCGCCGCCGAACTGACCGCCCGGGGAGCCGTATTGACTGCGGTGATGGCCGAGCCGAATCGGTCACCGGCCTCAGAGGTGCCGTGGACGTCGTCCGTGGCGGGGCCGGACTGATAGTTGTCGAGCTGGGTGTAGGTACCGGAGGCGGTGATGCGGAAGGTGTACACCGTGCCGGTGTCGGCCTTGTCCACACCGGCGACGGTCAGGTCCTCTCCCGGAGATCCGACAACGAGGATCGATTCTCTCGCAGCCGAGGCACCAGAGGGACGGTAGGGCACCAGAGCGAGTGCGGCAGCGAACTCGTCGCCTGCTTCGGCGCCCCCGGAGACGGTGTCCAGGTCCTGGTCGAGGCCGAACTGCGGGGCGGGGCGGTTCTCGGAGTTCAGCGCGTGCGAGAAGACCGCCAGGTTTCCGGCTTTGTCGTCGGCACCGATGGCCTCACCGGGCGCTCCGACAGCGATGAAATTGGCGTCGGCGGCGACTGCGGTGCCAAAGCGGTCACCTGCCTCCACGGCACCTGGCACGTCAAGCTTGTCCTGGTGAACGACGACGTTGGTCCCGCCGTGCACGTAATACACGGAGCCAGCTCGCGTAGAGGCGCCGACGGACTCTCCCGGCGCACCGACGACCACGAAAGGCTTGCCCGCGGCGGTGACGCCGGCAGCCATCGCATGGCCCAGACGGTCGCCGGTCTCGGAGGTGGAAGCGGCCAACGACCCGTTCCCGGCCCCCTGCTCGTAGTGAGTGGCCTTCACCGCACCCGTGCCCAGGCCTCCGGTGCCGCCGTACAGGATGTCGAACATGCCCGCGTCGGTCGCTTCACCCAGGTTCTCACCGGGAGTGCCGACGACCAGGTCGGTGCAGCCGTCCTCGTTGTAGTCGACGGTGTCAATGGATTCACCGAAGTTGTCGTTGCCCTCGGACCCCCCAGGCACCCAGTCGAGGTCCTGGTTGATTTCTGCGGTGCCCTTGCCGTCGCCGTACACGACACGCACCTGTCTCTTATACACATCTCT
>KL568569.1:163475-166680 GCA_000715605.1 Streptomyces speibonae
GCCGACGGCCGCCTCCGGGTCGGAGATGGCGATGTCCTCGACGCCGTCACAGTTGAAGTCGGTGACACGAAGGGCCCCGACCTTGGAGTTCACCCAGGAGGACAGGTCGTCGACCCTGACGGCGACGCCATCCGTACTGGTCTGAGTGGCGTCCGTGCCGTAACAGCCCCCCTGGTACGACCGGCTGGCAAGCGCGACCACCTGATGTGTGCCACTGGAGGTGCGCACCATCGGGCCGCCCGTGTCACCCATGCACGCGGCGACGCCGTTCTGGCCGGTGACCGTCGCGGTTGTGCCCTCAGCGGCGTTCACTGAGAACACTCCTGTGTGCAGGTTCAGCGGTGCCCACTCGGTCTTGGTTCGGCCGTACCCGGCGAGTTTGAGTTCCTCACCGGCGACCGGCGCGGATGTGGCCAGAGAAGCCGGGGCGACATTGGTCACCGGACGGTTCAGCCGGGCCAGGACGACATCTCGATCGGCCCTGGGCACCAGTTCGACGACCTCTCTTACCGCACCACCCGTACCGGTCAGGTCGGAGCGGCCAATGGTCGCGGTGGTCGTCAGTGCGGGCTTGCCCGCAGGCACTTCGAGGCTCTGCGCCGGGTCTTCGGCGAAGCAACTGGCCGCGGTGAGCAGCCACTCGGCGTCTACCAGGACACCGGAACAGCCGCGTTCGTGATCGCCGACGATCAGTCGTGCGGCGTAGGCGTGGGTGGTGTCAGCGGAGGGAGAGGCAGGACCGGTCACGGCGACCGCGGGTACGGCGGTCAGCACGAGTGTTCCTGCCGCCAGGGAGGCGGTCGCTGCGGCAAGACGCACAGGTCTGGCGTATCGCATGTAAAGGAATCCTTGCTGGCAGGTCGAACAACGGGTCGGTTCCGTGGGCTACTTGGAAGTCCTGATCTCCACAAGCATGTGCTCGCGGCCCTGCTCGTCCGCGGTCTCTCCAACCGCAGTCCAAGCGTTCTTGTCGATGTCGAAGGACTTCTTCTCGGTGCCGACGGTCATGTCGACCTGAGTGTCATAGCTGTTCCCCTTGATGAGGTACACCGCAGGAACCTCCAGGGTCAGCCAGCCCGAGTCGCCGACGACCCTGAAACAGATGTTGTCTGCGTTCCTGCGCGCGCTGACCTCCAGCAGATCGGTTTCGCTCGCACAATCGGCCAGCGTGATGTGACCATCGCCGCGCTTGAGGACGATGCCCTGATCCTCCAGGATCTTGTCCGCCCCTGGATAGTTGAAGTCCTCAACGGCGTACCCGGGAGCTTCATCCGCAACCAGCGCGTCGCGATCGGACGGGCCGGAGGCCCCAGCCGTCAGGACAACCCAGGACAGGGCGCCGAGAGCCGCCACGCCCACTGTACGGGCCAAAAGGCCTCTCCGTCGTGATGCCGTCGCCATGATGGTGCGAGTCTTCATCGCATTCCTAAAATCGTTGCCTCTGAAACGGTTTCCATAACGCGCCGCAAAGCAGGCACGGGAGCCGCGATCCCGCGGATGCACCCCCGCGAGCCTTGAAGGGCTGGAAGGTCCCTCAATGAATTCCCACCTCATCTCGTCCGGCGAAAAGGACAACCCCGGAACCCGGGGGGCCTGCGTCGTTCGACGACATACCACCCCGCCACCACGAGCCTGTCCACTCCCCAACTTGCCCAAAACGGACGCGAGTTGGAGGTCTCGTGTGATCTTCTTCATGGTTTGGCAACGCCGTGCGACCAGTCATGAAGAAAACGTGACAAAAGCTGACGGGTGTTTACTGAAGGTATGGGGTCCCATCTTCATGAATCCAGGCCGAAAAAAGTCCTCCGCTACAACGAATTGATTTCTGCGCGAACCTGCGTTGGTATGGTCGCCGCAAGTGCCTCGCAAGTGTTCGCCGATCTGCCCAACCAGTAGCAACCATGAGGACAACTCTTCTATGCAGACGATGTTCTGGAGCCGCAGACGACTCCTTGGCACACTCGCCGCTGTAACAGCCACCACCACCTCACCCCTGGTGTGGGCACCGAGGGCCCATGCCGCCACCGCACAGGACACGGTCAGCGATCCGCTCGCGCTCCCCGACACCGAGCGGGCGAAGGCCGTCCGGGCATGGGTGACGGGCGGAAAAGCCGTCAAAGCGGCCGCAGCGCACGCGCTCGCCGGCACCGACGCCGACATCCGGACCTTCCTCGATCAGACACTCCCGAAGGTGACCGTAGAGGACAACCGCGTCGCGATCGTGAGCTACCTCGCTCGCTCAGGGAAGGGGTTACGCCGCGAGGCTGTCGCCGCACTCGACAACGGGGACAGCGCCATCGCCGCCTTCCTCCGCGACGGCTTCAAGTCCGCCCTGCTGGAAGACCTGCGGGTGGCGACCGCAACCGTGTCGGCGACCGGCGGCAAGGCGGTCCGACGAGAGGCATCCGCCGCACTGGACGCGGGCACCCAGCAGGCGCTGGAGGACTTCCTCACGGACGGTCAGTACAGCGCGCGCCTGGAGGATGCGCGGGTCGAGATCGCCACCATGCTGTCTAAAGCCGGGCCCGAGGTGCGCAAGTACGCGGACCGGGCCCTGAGCGGCACGGCCCAGGACGTCCAGTGGTTCCTGGACACCGGTCAGCACATCGCTCGTGCTCGGGACCAGGAGTCGGCGACCATCGAGGAACTCGTCTCGGTCGTCGAGCGGGAGGGTAAACGCGCCCAGAAGGAAACGGACTTGGCCGTCGAGGCTTCCGAGCGAGCCGAGACCGCTGCTGCGAAAGCCAAGGATGCGGCACAGAAGGCAGCAGCCGAGGCAGAGGCGGCCAAGGACGACGTACAGAAGTCCGCATCGGCCGCACGTAAGGCAGCCGACGCCGCTCAGAGTGCGGCGAACGCAGCGCGCAACGCCATCAAGGCCTCAAACGCAGCAGTGTCCGCCGCCCGCCGTGCCTCCTGGGCAGCTACCGCCGCCTCTCAGGCCGCCGCGACCGCCGGCGGTGCCGCGTCCCGCGCCTACCGGGCCGCCATCGCCGCATCCAAGGACGCCTCAAAAACCGAGGCCGCCGAGAAGGCCGCAATCGCTGCTCGCAACTCCGCCGCGAAGGCCCGGACGGCTGCCAAAGCCGCCGACTACGCGGCGACGGCTTCCGCTCAGGCCGCAAACGCGGGCTCAACCGCCGCCTCTGCTGCTCGCAACGCCGCTGCCGCCGCCACTGCCTCCGCCCCTGTCTCTTATACACAT
>KL568569.1:166842-168555 GCA_000715605.1 Streptomyces speibonae
AAGCCGCTGCCGCGGCAGGCGCCGCCCAGTCGCAGGCCGCGGAGGCCAAGCGTCAGGCCTCCATCGCAACCACTGCCGCCAACCGGGCCACCAACGCCGCCTCCACTGCCCAAGCGCTTGCCAACACAGCAGCCTCCGCTGCACGTACCGCACGCGACGCCGCCAACTCTGCGGCAGCACACGCGGAGAAGGCGGCAGACGCGGCGGACGAGGCCGTGAAGTACGCCGGACAAGCCATTGATTACGCGAACAAGTCCACCGCCCACGCAGCCGAGGCCATCAAGGCAGCCAACACCGCCACCCAGGCGGTGCAGAACGCCGTAGAGGTGGAGCAGGCAGCGAGGGACGCCGAACTGGCTCGCCTGGAGCAGGACAAGCTCCAGGGTCTGGACGAGGCCAAGCTCCTGTCTCAGATCGAGGACAGGGAACGAGCCGAGTACGAGAACAAACGCACCCAGGAAGCGCAAACCGACCAGGCCCTCAAGGACTTGATCGCCAGAGCCGAAAATGCCCTGTGGGAGGACGGTGACCTGGCTCTCGCCGCCGCTCTGGGCCGCAAGGCCGCCGCCGGTCTTCTCACTGCCAAGGGCGCCTGGACGCGAGCGGCCGCTCAGTTCGCGCTAGCCGGAAGCGACAACGACGTCCTCTCCTGGGTCGATCTAGACCGGTCGCTCGCCCAGCACCAGGACGACCGGGAGACGGTTCTCTACATCGCCCAGGTATCCAACCCGGCCATCGCAGAAGCAGCACGGGCCGCCTTGGAGAGTTCCGACTCCCGGGCGGTGGGCGACTTCATCACCTCAGGTGTGATCCGCGCTGCGAAGGACGACCACAAAGTACAGATCGCCCGCATCCTCCACCAGAATCCCGGCAAGGCCGTAACCAAGGCAGCCAACGACGCGCTTGACGCCAACACCCCAGAGGCGCTGCAGGACTTCTTCGACCACACCTACCCTGAGGCGATACGCGAGGACGACGCCGTCGAGACCGCGACGCGGATGGCCAACGGAGGCGCCTACACCAAAGCGTACGCAGAGGTGGCCCTCGAGGGGCCGACCTGGATGCGCAGGAACTTCGTCCAAGTCGTGCAGCACGTGGCGGCCCAGTTGGATCACGACTCGGCTACTCACATCGCGGCGATTCGCGGGACGATCGCGGCTGCGGCCAAGACCGCTTACACCGCGCAGGAGAACGCCGAGCTGGCGTCAAAGGCCGGAGCGGAGGCTCGCGAGGCCGCTACGGAGGCTCAGGAGTGGGCGGACAGGGCGCTGGACTCGGCGGAGAAGGCCGACAGTTACGCCGCGGAAGCGAGAGAGAACGCCAACGCCGCCGACAAGTCGGCCGCAGCCGCGCAAACCTCAGCAAACCAGGCCAAGGAAGCGGCGACTACCGCACGCGGAGCGTCTCGCTCGGCGAACTACTCCGCGAACAAGGCCATTGACGCAGCCCGGTCGGCCCTCAGCTCTTCCTACAGCGCCCAAGCCTCCGCAGCCAACGCCCGCCAGTCCGCACTTGCCGCCGGCCAAAGCGCACAGGCGGCAGCCGCCGCGGCCAGTCAGGCGCGGTCCATCGCCACGGAGAAGCGCCAGGCCGAACTCGAGGAGGAGGCCCGCAAGGCAGCCCAAAAGGCGTTGGACGATCTGAACAATGGGCACAATCCGGCCGACAGCGACACTCACGACGACGTACACCTGTCTCTTATACACATCTCTG
>KL568569.1:168758-169889 GCA_000715605.1 Streptomyces speibonae
CCATGAGGACTGGTGGTCGGACGCCGGCTGGTGGGCCGACGCCCTCGGCAAGGTCGGCGTCGGAGCGGCATTCCTTGCCGCCGGCCTTGGACCAGCCAGCCTGGTCTTCCCACCGGCGGCCCCGGCCGCAGCGTTCTTCGGCGTCGTGTCCATGGGGGCAGGCGCTCTCAGCGCCTTGTTCGGCGGCCTCGAGCACGGATTCACCAGTGGTCCGTTCGTCGAGTCCGCCAGCCGGGCTGCCCTGAGTCTGGTCACGTTCGGCCAATCCCGGTGGGTAGCCCCGGTCGCCAAGAAGGTGGCCCCCGTGGTCAACAAGGTCGCCGAGGAGGGCAAGGAACTCGTGTCCTCCATCGTCGGCGGTTTGTCGTCAAGATTCTAGCGGTCCGTTCAAGCCACTGATCCCGATCACCCACCGGTGACCATCACCGAGTCACCTGCCGAACGAGTGCTTCCTTCTGCTCACATTCGCTTCGAAGGGCGAAAATGAGACACCACCGTCCACTCTCCATACGTCTGCGCTCGGCACTGATATCCGTGTTGACCGCCCTCACCCTCACCGCCGCCACAGGTACGGCTTCGGCTCAGGACTCCATGGCAGACGAGCCTCGCAAGCTGGCGGCCATCGACCCTGCGGACCTGCCGCCGCTCCCCGTACAGACCAGTACTGTTCCAGTGCCGACCGGGGAGCGGTGCGAAACCACCGCACAGGATTCACGAGAGCGTGCGGCGGGTGCCGTACGCGCCTGTGTCACCACGAGCCCGATGGCTGCCACCCGCACCGCTTCGCCCGCGACCGCAGCCACTTCCGTCCAGAAGGAGGCCGCGGGAGCGACATGTTCGATCACCGATCCGGGCACCTTCAACTACACGCGACACGACTACTGCATGACGGGCCTGAAGGTCCTCTACACGTTGTACGACGACCGGGGCGGCGTACTCGGCACCGGTACCCTGGAAGTATCAACCGATGCCGAACTGCCGGCCTCTGGAACAACGTGGGATGAAAACGTCAAAGTGACGATGACCGGGGCAACCGGCCGGATCACCAGCTTGATCGTGAAGTTCAGATCCGCTTGTGACTCCTGCAACACCACACTGACCTCCAGGGCCTTTGAGAAGTGCCGAGGTGGG
>KL568570.1:0-711 GCA_000715605.1 Streptomyces speibonae
GGTTTGTCCTGGGTGGTGGGTGTGCAGGCGGATGCGGTGGCCGTGGTGAGGGTGGCGGCGGCCGTGCCGGTGAGGAAGGTGCGGCGGTTCACGTGAGCCTCCCTTGGTGAGGGCTGGGCGGGGGGTGGTGCGCGGCCCGGCGCCGGCGGGGGTCACTCGGGGGTGTGGTTCTTGGCGTCCTTGCGGGCCTGGCTCCTGGCTCTTCTGGCCGGGCCACGCCAGCCGCAGGTGCAGCGGGCCAGGCAGAAGGGCCCCTGTTCGGTGGTGGTGGTGACGTGTCGGCCCGGCGGCGGCTCCTCGTCCTGTTCTGGCACGCCGACCACCGTAGCGCCCGGCGTGTCGGCGTGACGGGGCCACATACCGGTCGTTAACCCCGGCGACAGAGGCCCGTGTCGGACGGAGCGGGGGTAGGCAGGCATGGCTCGACGGCAGCAGCAGTGGCGGATGCGCGGTGTGGTGGCCGGTGTCGGGGTCGTGTGCTGTCTGGGCCTCGGGGCGGCCGGGTGCGCGCGCAGCGACGCCGTGACCCGGGGGGCGCCCGCCGGGGATCCGGTGGAGGTGCTGCGGGAAGCCGCCGAGGCGCTGGTGCAGGCGGGAAGTTCCAAGGCGCGTACGTCCCTCGAGATGGCCACCGGCGGCACCCGGGTCACCATCCGGGGCCAGGGGGTCTACGACTACCGCAAGCGGCTCGGCCGGCTGAAGGTGCTGCTG
>KL568570.1:917-2078 GCA_000715605.1 Streptomyces speibonae
GCCGCAGGATCCCGCGGGGGAGACGGTCCGCCGGCCCATCACCGAACTGCTCGCCCCCGGAGCGCTGTTCATGAAGAACCGGGGAGCCGGTGTGCCCGCCGACAAGTGGGTGCGGGTGGACACGGGCACGCTGTCCGACGGCAACCTCGTCACCGGCGGCGCCACCGATCCGTTCGCCGCCGCCGAATTGCTGCGCGGGACGCGTTCGGCGAAGTTCGTCGGGCGGACCGAGGTCGCGGGGGCGAAGGTGCGCCACTACCGGGGGACCGCCGATCTGGAGCAGGCCTCGCGGTCGGCGACGGAGGCGAACCGGGGGCCGCTGGGCGCGGCGGCGAAAGGGTTCGCCACCGCGCGCGTGCCGTTCGACGTCTACCTCGACGACGAGGGGCGGATCCGCAAGGTCCGGCACCGGTTCAGTTTCGTCAACGGCCGGCAGGACGAGCCCGTCGCGGTCGCCTCGACGACGCTGCTGTACGACTTCGGGGCCCCGGCCGACGTACGGCTGCCCGAGGGCGAGGACATCTACGCCGGCCGGATCGCCGCGGAATGAACCCGGGGCCGGTCCGTACGGGCCGGATGTGACCGGCGTGAACTAGCCCTTCCGTGCCATGCGCGGTGCGTAGGCCGCTCCCTACTCTAGGAAGTCGGTGACGACGGAGATGGGGTGAGGCGCGTGACTCCGCTCAGGGGCGGGACGGTCCAGGACCACGTGGCGCTCGCCGAGATCGAGCTCTGCGGTGAGCTGATCATCGCCGCCTCCGCCGCCAAGGACCGGCTCAGCCTGGAGAGCATCGACGAGGTGCTGCGGGTGGCCGAGGCCCGGACGGAGTCCGCCGGTCCCCCGTCCTAGCCGGCCGGCAGGGCGACTGCGGGGGCGGGCCGCGTGCTCGTCGTTCTCAGCCCTGCTCAGGCGGGTCGATATGATCAACAAGAGCTCGGCGGCGGCAACGGCAACCGGGGCATGCGGATCAACCGTGGGAGGACGCTGTGTCGACCATCGCGATCGTGGGAGCCGGGCCGCAACTGGGGTTCGCCATCGGTGCGAAGTTCGCCGAGAGGGGCGGCTTCGACGTGGCGCTCGTGGCCCGGGGCGAAGCGCGGCTCACGGCCATGGTCGACAGGTTCCGCAGCGCGGGGGTGTCGGCTGCCGCCTTCCCCGCC
>KL568570.1:2288-5209 GCA_000715605.1 Streptomyces speibonae
CCCCCTCCCCCGCCGATGTCACCGACCGACCGAGCCTGGAGAAGGCGCTGGCGGCCGCGGAAGGACATTTCGGATCGATCGACGTCCTGGAGTACTCGCCCGCCCCGACGCCGTCCGACCTGGCGGACCGGCCGCTGGTCTCCGCGGTCGATCTCACCGTCGAGGCCGTGCTGCCCCAGCTCGAGACCAACTTCTTCGGTGCGATCGCCGCCGTCCGCCAGGTGCTCCCCGGCATGATCGACCGTGGTACCGGCACCATCATCGGTACGAGCGGCGCCGGCTCGGGCCCGATGGTCGTCCCGCAGGTCGCCAACGCGAACGTCGCGAACGCCGCCCTGCGCAACTGGCTCCTCGCCCTGAACGAGTCCGTCGCCGGCCGGGGAGTGCACGTCGCGCACATCGCCCTCGGCGCGTACATCGGGGGCGGCCGGCCGGACTCGGAGCCGGACGTGATCGCCGACCTCTACTGGAAGGCCCACGTCGAGCGCGACGCCCCCGAGGTCTTCCACTACGACCTGCCCGAGGAGTTCGAGTTCCAGCTCGCCGACAAGTTCAGGACCGACTGAGCCGTCCGCGCCGGACGGCCGCACCGCCGGCCCGCACCCCCTAGGTGCGCAGCATGCGGGCGATGGCCTGGGTCGCCTCCTTGACCTTCGCGTCGATCTCGTCGCCGCCCTTGACGGCCGCGTCCGCGACACAGTGGCGCAGGTGCTCCTCCAGCAGCTGCAGGGCGAACGACTGCAGGGCCTTGGTGGAGGCGGACACCTGGGTGAGTATGTCGATGCAGTACACGTCCTCGTCGACCATGCGCTGCAGCCCGCGGATCTGCCCCTCGATGCGGCGCAGGCGTTTGAGGTGCTCCTGCTTCTGCTTGTGGTAGCCGTGCACCCCTCGGTCGTGATCGGTCACGATCTCCGAGGAGGAGGGCGCGTCCGCGCCGGTTTCGGTGGTCGTCATCGCGTCCTCCTGTGATGATGATGGCCGACATATACCCCTGGTGGGTATATGGTACCGAACTTCCCTGGGTATGGACCCTTTGGCCAATGAGGTGCGCCCCGGCCCGGAAACAAGCCTCGGACCGCCCCCCTGCTCATCACTCTGCCTGATGGGCGACACTGGGGGCGGCCCGTTACACGTGGCCGGATGATGCGCCTAGCATCAGCCTGACCGACACCGATGCATACCGAGGACCCCACGTGCGCTTTCGTCTGACCCCCAGGGAGACGAGCTTCTACGACATGTTCGCCGCGTCCGCGGACAACATCGTCACGGGCTCCAAGCTCCTGATGGAACTGCTCGGGGCGGACAACTCCGCCCGGGCCGAGATCGCAGAGCGTATGCGGGCCGCGGAACACGCAGGTGACGATGCCACGCATGCGATCTTCCACCAGCTGAACTCCTCGTTCATCACGCCGTTCGACCGTGAGGACATCTACGCCCTGGCGTCCTCCCTCGACGACATCATGGACTTCATGGAGGAGGCCGTCGACCTGGTCGTCCTCTACAGCATCGAGGAACTGCCCAAAGGCGTCGAGCAGCAGATCGAGGTCCTGGCGCGGGCCGCGGAGCTCACCGCGGAGGCCATGCCGCATCTGCGCACCATGGAGAACCTCACGGAGTACTGGATCGAGGTCAACCGCCTGGAGAACCAGGCCGACCAGATCCACCGCAAGCTGCTCGCCCACCTCTTCAACGGCAAGTACGACGCCATCGAGGTGCTGAAGCTCAAGCAGATCGTGGACGTACTGGAAGAGGCGGCCGACGCCTTCGAGCACGTGGCGAACACGGTGGAGACCATCGCGGTCAAGGAGTCCTGAACCCTTCATGGACACCTTTGCTCTGATCGTGACCATCGGGGTCGCGCTCTTCTTCACCTACACCAACGGCTTCCACGACTCGGCGAACGCGATCGCCACGTCCGTGTCGACGCGGGCGCTCACTCCTCGGGTGGCGCTCGCCATGGCGGCCGTGATGAACCTCGCGGGCGCCTTCATGGGCTCCGGGGTCGCCAAGACGGTCAGCGAGGGCGTGATCCAGACGCCCGAGGGCTCGACGGGGATGGGGATCCTCTTCGCCGCGCTGGTCGGGGCGATCGTCTGGAACCTGATCACCTGGTACTTCGGGCTGCCGTCGTCGTCCTCGCACGCGCTGTTCGGCGGCATGGTCGGGGCCGCGCTGGCCGGCGGGACGACCGTCTACTGGGACGGGGTGCTCGACAAGATCGTCATCCCGATGTTCGCGTCGCCGGTGATCGGTCTGCTCGCCGGGTACCTGGTGATGGCCGCGATCATGTGGATCTTCCGGCGGGCCAATCCGCACAAGGCCAAGCGTGGGTTCCGTATCGCGCAGACGGTGTCCGCGGCGGGCATGGCGCTGGGGCACGGCTTGCAGGACGCGCAGAAGACGATGGGCATCGTGGTGATGGCACTGGTCATCGCCGACGTCGAGGAATACGGCGATCCGATTCCGGTGTGGGTGAAGATCGCCTGTGCGGTGATGCTGTCCGCGGGGACGTACGCGGGGGGCTGGCGGATCATGCGGACGCTGGGGCGGAAGATCATCGAGCTGGATCCGCCGCAGGGGTTCGCCGCGGAGACGACGGGGGCGTCGATCATGTTCGGGTCCGCGTTCCTGTTCCACGCGCCGATCTCCACGACCCATGTGATCACGTCGGCGATCATGGGTGTGGGGGCCACGAAGCGGGTCAACGCGGTGCGGTGGGGGGTTGCCAAGAACATTGTTCTCGGGTGGTTCATCACCATGCCGGCGGCGGCTGCCGTGGCTGCGGCGTCGTTCGGGTTGGTGCACTTGGCGTTCTTGTAGGTGCGGGTGCGTTGGGGCTGGCTGAGGGATGTTTGCGCAACCCGGCGCCAGCGGGGTGCCGTCCTGCGCCCACCTCCCCCACTCTCGGCTTCTCCCCC
>KL568570.1:5462-8412 GCA_000715605.1 Streptomyces speibonae
TGAGGCACTGGGGGAGGCACGACTGCCCGCAGTGGCGGAGGGCCCGCCCCTGGTTCAGGGGCGGGCCCTTTGGCCTCGCGGTGGCACCGCCATGCAGCACCGCGAGGGGATCGGTCAGCCGAAGCGGCCGGAGATGTAGTCCTCCGTGGCCTGGACCGACGGGTTGGAGAAGATCCGCTCCGTGTCGTCGATCTCGATCAGCTTGCCCGGCCGGCCGACCGCCGCGAGGTTGAAGAACGCGGTGCGGTCGGAGACCCGGGCCGCCTGCTGCATGTTGTGCGTCACGATGACGATCGTGAAGCGCTCCTTCAGCTCGCCGATCAGGTCCTCGATGGCCAGCGTGGAGATCGGGTCGAGGGCGGAGCAGGGCTCGTCCATGAGCAGGACGTTCGGCTCGACCGCGATGGCGCGGGCGATGCACAGGCGCTGCTGCTGACCACCGGAGAGGCCCGAGCCGGGCTTGTTCAGGCGGTCCTTGACCTCGTTCCAGAGGTTGGCGCCCCGCAGGGACTTCTCGACGATGTCGTCCAGCTCGGACTTCTTGTACTTGCCGTTCAGCCGCAGGCCCGCCGCCACGTTGTCGTAGACCGACATCGTGGGGAACGGGTTCGGGCGCTGGAAGACCATGCCGACCTCGCGCCGCACGGCCACCGGGTCGATGCCGGCGCCGTACAGGTTCTCGTCGTCGAGCATGACCTTGCCGTCGACCCGGCCGCCGGGGGTCACCTCGTGCATGCGGTTGAGGGTGCGCAGGAAGGTGGACTTGCCGCAGCCGGACGGGCCGATGAAGGCGGTCACGGAGCGGGGCTCGACGGTCATCGAAATGTCCTCGATGGCCAGGAAGGAGCCGTAGTAGGCGTTGAGGCCGCTGACGTCGATGCGCTTGGCCATGGGTATCACTTCTTCTCTCGGGTCGGGGGAGGCCTTCAGCGACCGGTCTTGGGTGCCTTCCAGCGGGCGACGACGCGGGCCAGCAGGTTGAGGATCATGATGAAAGCGATGAGCGTCAGGGCCGCCGCCCAGGCACGGTCGTACGCCGCACCCGAGCCGCCGCTGTTGGCCCACTGCAGGTAGATGTACATGGGCAGCGATTCCTGCGGATCCTGGAACGGGTTGGCGTTGATGAAGTCCGTGCCCCAGACCACCAGCAGCACGGGCGCCGTCTCACCGGTGACGCGGGCGATCGCCAGCATCACGCCCGTGACGATGCCGCCGATCGACGTCGGCAGGACCACCTTCAGGATCGTGCGCCACTTCGGTACGCCGAGCGCCAGCGACGCCTCGCGCAGCTCGTTCGGGACGAGCTTGAGCATCTCCTCGGTGGAGCGGACGACCACCGGGATCATCAGGATCGACAGGGCCAGCGAACCGGCGAAGCCGGACTCCCCCATCCCGAGGATCAGGATCCACAGGCTGAGGACGAACAGACCGGCGACGATCGAGGGGATACCGGTCATGACGTCGACGAAGAAGGTGACGGCCTGGGCGAGCCTGCCCCGCCCGTACTCGACCAGGTAGACGGCGGTGAGCACACCGACCGGCACGGAGATCAGGGTGGCGAGGCCGACCTGCTCCAGGGTGCCGAGGATGGCGTGGTAGATGCCGCCGCCGGGCTCGGCGTCGGCGACCACACCCATCGAGTGGGTGAGGAAGTAGCCGTCGAGGACCTTCACACCGCGCTTGGCCGTCTCCCAGATCAGGGAGGCCAGCGGTGTCACGGCCAGGAGGAAGGCGACCCACACCATGCTGGTCGCGGTGCGGTCCTTGGCCTGGCGGCGGCCCTCGACCTTCGCGGAGATGCCGTAGGAGCCGGCCACGAAGAGCACGGCGGCGATGAGGGCCCACTGGATGTCGCTGTGCAGCCCGGCCGCGGCACTGACGGCGTAGCCCACGGCGGCGGAGCCGGCCGCGATCGCCCAGGTGCTCCACCCGGGCAGGGTCGCGCCGCGCAGGGAGCTGGGCTTCGAAGACAGGGTCGCGTTGCTCATGCGTTGGCCCCCGAGTACTCCTTGCGGCGGGCGATGATCAGGCGGGCCGCGCCGTTGACCAGCAGGGTGATGACGAAGAGGACGAGACCGGAGGCGATGAGGGCGTCCCGGCCGATGGGCGTGGCCTCGTTGAACTTGCTGGCGATGTTCTGGGCGAAGGTGCCGCCGCCCGCGTTGAGCAGGCTGAGATTGATGTCGAAGGAGGGCGAGAGCACCATGGCCACGGCCATCGTCTCGCCCAGCGCGCGGCCGAGGCCCAGCATGGAGGCGGAGATGATGCCGGAGCGGCCGAAGGGCAGCACCGACATGCGGACGACCTCCCAGCGGGTGGCGCCGAGGGCCAGCGCGGCCTCCTCGTGCATCCGCGGCACCTGGCGGAAGACCTCGCGGGTGACGTTGGTGATGATCGGCAGGATCATGAGGGCCAGCAGGACGCCGACGGTGAACAGCGAACGGGCGGGGCCCTCGTCCCAGTCGAAGACGCCGGTCCAGCCGAGGTGGTCGTCGAGCCAGCCGTAGAGGCCGTCCATCTGCGGCACCAGGACGAGGACGCCCCACAGGCCGTAGACGATGGACGGTACGGCGGCCAGCAGGTCGATCACGTACGCGATGGTGCCGCCGAGGCGGCGGGGGGCGTAGTGGGTGATGAACAGGGCGATGCCCACCGAGACCGGGACCGCTATGACCATGGCGATGACCGACGACACGACGGTGCCGAAGGCGAGGACGGCGATGCCGAACTCCGCCGGCACACCGGTCGGGTTCCACTCGAAGGTGGTGAAGAAGTTCGCCTCGTTCTCGCCGATGGCTTTCGAGGCGCGGTAGGTGAGGAAGGCCGCGATGGCGGCCATGACGACGAGGACGAAGATGCCGGACCCGCGGGCAAGTCCGAGGAAGATCCGGTCACCGGGGCGGGTGGCGCCGCGCACGGGGGGCGGGCCGGCGGGCGCGGACGGTCCGGG
>KL568570.1:8694-10803 GCA_000715605.1 Streptomyces speibonae
CCGGGGCCAGCGGCTCGGTGGAGCCGTCCGGACTTCCGGGGCTCCTGTGGGCGGTGCACCGGACGCGTGCGGCCCGGCCCCGGTCGGGGACGGGCCGCACTCACGGGTCAGCTCAGGCCGCTGACGGTCTCGCGGACCTTGGTGATGATCTCTTCGGGCATCGGGGCGTAGCCCGCGTCGGCCAGCAGCGACTGGCCGTCCTCGGACGCCATGTAGGTGAGGAAGGACTTGGTGGCGGGCAGGGTGTCGGACTTGTTGCCCTTGTCGCAGACGATCTCGTACGTCACCAGGACGATCGGGTAGGCGCCGTCCGCGGACGGGGTGTAGTCCAGCTCCAGCGCGAGGTCCTTGCCGGTGCCGACGACCTTGGCGGCGCCGATGGCCGCGGTGGCGTTCTCGACGGTGGCCGCGACCGGCTCGGCGGCCTCGGTCTTGATGGACACCGTGTTCATGCCGTCCTTGGCGTAGGACAGCTCCATGTAGGAGATCGCGCCGGGGGTCTGCTTGACCTGCTGGGCCACACCGGAGGAGCCCTGCGCGGACTGGCCGCCCTTGGCCTCCCAGGACTTGCTCGGCTCGTACGACCAGTCGTCGGGCGCGGCGGCCTGGAGGTAGGTGGTGAAGTTGTCCGTGGTGCCGGACTCGTCCGAGCGGTGGAAGGCCTGGATCTTCAGGTCGGGCAGCTCGGCGTCGGGGTTGAGCCCGGCGATCGCCTCGTCGTTCCAGTTGGTGATCTTGCTGTCGAAGATCTTGGCGAGGGTCGGCGCGTCCAGGACGAGGTCGTCGACCCCCGTGACGTTGTGGGCGACGGCGATCGGGCCGCCGACCATCGGCAGGTCGATGGCCTGGCCGTCGGCGCACATCTCCTTGGACTGCTCGATCTCCTCGGCCTCCAGCGCGGAGTCCGAACCGGCGAACGCGGTCTGGCCCTGGAGGAACGCGGTGACGCCCGCGCCGGAACCGGTCGGGTTGTAGTTGACCTGCACGCCCTTGCAGGCCGCGGCGTACTGCTTGACCCAGGCGTCGATGGCGTTCTTCTGGGCGGAAGACCCGGACGCCTGCAGCTGGCCCTTGGCGTCGCCGCAGTCGATGTTGCCGGCCTGCGCGGTGGCGGAGGAGCCGTCGCCGTCGCTGTTGCCGCCGGTGTCGTCGGAGCCGCACGCCGTGAGGGCCAGGGCGCCGGAGACGGCGAGAGCACCGAGAGCGAGGGCCCGCCGGTTCTTGCGCTGAAGCTTCACGTGAGTTCCTTCCAGTGGCCGCCGTCCTGAATTCGGCGGCGTGCGAAGTGTGGGTGAGGCGGTTGCCCCCTCTGTCATCGGGCGGACCGCATCGCGTAGGGCCGAAATTAGGCAGAACAGGTGAAGCCGCCGATGGGCGTACATGAACGAGGGGTGAACCCCTGTGGACGGTGCGGTGAGGTCACGGAACGCTCACGCCGGGGACACGGGAGGATCGCGGGCGGAGAGGGTTCAGTTGCCGGTGCGGAGGGCGGCGAGGAGGGCGTCCACCAGGTCGGCGTCCCCGGGTGCGGTGAGGCGGGCGCGGGCGGCCTCCGGGGGGAGCCAGAGGATGCGGTCGACCTCGTCGTTCGGGGTGAAGGAACCGGCGACGGCCTCGGCCGCCCAGTACCGGACCCGCTTGGGGCGGCCGTTCGCCAGATAGTGCGCGCTGGGGAGCTCGGCGGACGGCACGGCGGTGTATCCCGTCTCCTCGGCGACCTCGCGCAGGGCGCCGGCCAGCGGGTCCTCGCCGCGCTTGAGCTTGCCCTTGGGCCAGGACCAGTCGTCGTACTTGGGCCGGTGGACCAGGCAGAGTTCGAGCTCGCCGGTCACGGGCGAATGGCGCCACAGGACGCAGCCCGCGGCCTGGACGGTGAGGGTGCGGTACGAGGCGGGGCCCGGGGTGCTCACGTGTGCCTCCTCATGACGTGCCGGGGGTTTCCGTCTGCCAGGCGCGCTGGAACGCGTACCGCGCCGCCTCCACCTCATGCCGCTGGTCGGCGTGGAGCACCCCCAGCGCGTACGCCGTGGCCGGGGCGATGCGCGGGGTGCGGGCCGCATGAGCGGCGGCGGCCGCCGCCTCCGACGCGGCGCGGTGCCGGTCGAGGGC
>KL568570.1:10995-11530 GCA_000715605.1 Streptomyces speibonae
GCGCGGTGCCGGTCGAGGGCTTCGCCGGCGGCGAGCAGCCGGCGGTCGGTGGAGGACGGGTCCGCTCCGGTGTGGTCGCGGAGGACCTCGCGGGCGTAGCGGTGCAGGCGCAGCAGGAGACGGACCTGGTGCCAGGGGGCGTCCTGCGGGTGCGGGGCGGGGTCCGGGGAAAGCCCGTGGGTCAGCGCCTCGGCGTTGTACGGGCTGCCCGCGGTGAGCAGGGGCAGCGCGGCGACGGCGTCCGCGAGGCGGTCGTGCGCGGCGTCGGCGAGGGGGCGCAGGTCGGCGCCCGCGGCGGCGGGGGACAGCGGCACCTCGCTGGCGAGGACGGCGACCTTGTCGGCGATCCCGTGGAACCGGGACGACCCGAGGGCCTGGAGCGCGGTGGAGTGCGCCCGGGTACGGGCCAGTGTCAGTTGGCGGTCCAGCAGCGCGCCCGCCTTGGCGGCACCGACGGTGAGCCCGGCCCGGTCGGGCGGGGGCACGTGCCGACGGGGACGGTTGTCGCTGCCGTGGGGCGCTGCGGAGTCGGGCG
>KL568570.1:11732-15444 GCA_000715605.1 Streptomyces speibonae
GCTGTGGCACGCGGGACCCCGTCCGCCGCGGCGACGGTCCGCCCCCGAACGGCGACGGCCGCGCGGCCCGGTACGTCGGCGGCGAGGACGCCGTCCCGCGCGGGGGCCGACCGGCCGGCCGGGACGCGCGACGGCGCGGTCGTGCGGCGGAGGGCGGCCGAGGGTCCGACGGGAGACTGCGCCCCCGGGACACGCGTGCCGGTGCCGTCCGCTGCCGCGCCGGCGCGGGTGGCGCCGGGGTTTTCGGCTTGGTGGGGGGAGGGGGTTGTGGCGGTGTGGGTGGGGGGTTGCGTGCCCGGGGTCTGGTCGCTGTCGGTGCGTTCCGTTGCCGTGTCGGTGTGGGGGGCGCCGGGAGCTGTGGCAGTGTCGGCGAGGGCGGTGGTGCGGTCACCGGGGGTGTTGGCTGTGGTCTGGGGTGGGCGGGCGAAGCCGTCGAGGGGATCCGGGCCGGGGGTCCCGTGCGGGGGGAGGCCGCTGGGCGCGCTGGCCGGGTCGTCGAGCCGTGCCGTACCGGGAGGCGGGTCGGCGGGCGCGCCGGTGGTGTGAGGAACGCCGGGCCGGAGGGTCGTGGTGCGGGGTGGGTCCGTCGGGCCGTCGAGGGGGTGCGTGCCGGGGGCAGGGTGTGGGCCGCGGGATGCCCCCGTCGGCTGGGGTGGGAGCGGGGGTGCTCCCGACAGGCGGTGGAGGGCCAGGAGGAGTTGGTCCAGGCGGGCGGCGTACGCGTGCTCCTGGGCCAGCGTGCCGGAGACCCACGCCAGTTCGGGGCGGAGCGCCTCCGACCAGTCGGGGTCGAGCACCGCCTGGAACGTGTGCAGGCCGGCGCTGATACGGCGGGCCGCGCGCCGCAGTGCGCGGGCCGCCTCCACGGACCCCTCCGAACCGGCCGCCCCCGCGCCGGTCTCCCGGTGCAGACGCAGCGCGCGGAGGAACTCGGTCGCCTGGGCCCGCAGATAGCCGGCCAGGGCGTCCGCCGGGACGGGCGGGGCCGACGGATCAGGGTGTCGCTGTGCCACGCCGGCGCCTCCGGGCGTCAATGAGCATCTCCTGGATGTTGCGCAGGGGCTGGCCGTCCGCGTCCGTGGCGTGCCGGGTCCACTCACCGTCCGGGCCCAGGTGCCAGGACGCCGTGGTGTCGGACATGCCGGTATCCAGCAGCCGGTTCAGGGCCGCCCGGTGCGCGGGGTCGGTCACCCGCACCAGCGCCTCTATCCGGCGGTCGAGGTTGCGGTGCATCATGTCCGCGCTGCCGATCCACACCTCGGGCTCACCGCCGTTGCCGAAGGCGAAGACGCGGGAGTGTTCGAGGAAGCGGCCCAGGATGGACCGCACGCGGACGTTCTCCGACAGGCCCTCCACGCCGGGCCGGATCGCGCAGATGCCGCGCACCCAGATGTCGACCGGCACGCCCGCCTGCGACGCCCGGTAGCAGGCGTCGATGACGGCCTCGTCGACCATCGAGTTGACCTTGATGCGGACGTACGCGGGCCGCCCCGCGCGGTGGTGCTGGGCCTCCTTGTCGATCCGCGAGATCAGGCCGTCCCGCAGGGACTTGGGGGCGACCAGCAGACGGCGGTAGGTCTCGCGGCGGGAGTACCCGGACAGGCGGTTGAACAGGTCGGAGAGGTCCGCGCCGACCTGCGGGTCGGAGGTGAGCAGGCCGAGGTCCTCGTAGAGGCGGGCCGTCTTCGGGTGGTAGTTGCCGGTGCCGACGTGGCTGTAGCGCCGCAGCGTCTCGCCCTCCTGACGCACCACCAGCGACAGCTTGCAGTGGGTCTTCAGACCGACCAGGCCGTAGACGACGTGGCAGCCCGCCTCCTCCAGCTTGCGCGCCCACTTGATGTTGGCGTGCTCGTCGAAGCGGGCCTTGATCTCGACCAGGACGAGGACCTGCTTGCCGGACTCGGCGGCGTCGATGAGCGCGTCGACTATGGGGGAGTCGCCGGACGTCCGGTACAGGGTCTGCTTGATGGCGAGCACGTCCGGGTCGCCGGCCGCCTGCTCCAGGAACGCCTGCACGGAGGTGGAGAAGGAGTCGTAGGGGTGGTGCAGCAGCACGTCCCGGCTGCGCAGCGCCGCGAAGATGTCGGGGGCCGAGGCGGACTCGACCTCGGCGAGGTCGCGGTGGGTGCCGGCGACGAACTTCGGGTACTTCAGCTCGGGCCGGTCCAGGCTGTGGATGCGGAAGAGGCCGGTGAGGTCGAGCGGGCCGGGCAGCGGATACACCTCCGCCTCGCCGACCTTCAGCTCGCGCACCAGCAGGTCCAGCACCTCGCGGTCGATGGACTCCTCGACCTCCAGGCGCACCGGCGGACCGAAGCGGCGCCGCATGAGCTCCTTCTCCAGCGCCTGGAGCAGGTTCTCCGCGTCGTCCTCCTCGACCTCCAGGTCCTCGTTGCGGGTGAGCCGGAAGGCGTGGTGCTCCAGCACCTCCATGCCGGGGAACAGCTCCTCCAGGTGCGCGGCGATGACGTCCTCGATGGGGACGTAACGGCCGGGGGAGCTCTCCAGGAAGCGGGACAGCAGCGGCGGCACCTTCACCCGGGCGAAGTGCTTGTGCCCGGTGACGGGATTGCGTACGACGACGGCCAGGTTCAGCGACAGGCCCGAGATGTAGGGGAAGGGGTGCGCCGGGTCGACCGCGAGGGGCGTGAGCACCGGGAAGATCTGGTGCCGGAAGAGCGTGAAGAGCCGGGCCTGCTCCTTCTCCGTGAGCTCGTTCCAGCGGACGAGGTGGATGCCCTCCTCCGCGAGCGCGGGGGCGACGTCCTCGTGGTAGCAGGCGGCGTGCCGGGCCATCAGCTCGCGGGAGCGGGCCCAGATCATCTCCAGCACCTCGCGCGGCTGGAGCCCGGAGGCGGAGCGGGTGGCGACGCCGGTGGCGATGCGGCGCTTCAGACCGGCCACGCGGACCATGAAGAACTCGTCCAGGTTGCTGGCGAAGATCGCGAGGAAGTTCGCGCGCTCCAGCAGCGGGGTGGCGGGGTCCTCGGCGAGTTCGAGAACGCGCTCGTTGAACGCGAGCCAGCTGCGTTCCCGGTCGAGGAAGCGGCCCTGCGGCAACGGCGAGCCGTCGGCCTGCGACTCCTCGTAGCCGTCGAGGTCGGCATCGATGTCGGGGTCCAGGTCGGAGCCGCCTCCGGCCACGGTGTGCGGGCGGTGGGCCGCTATGGAGCCCACGGAGGGCTGCGGGTGCTGTACCTGTGCCTGTGTGCTGGGCTGGCTCATGGTCCCATTGTTCCGCGCCGACAGCCGCACGGGCGCGTCGGAAAGCGCGGGTGGGAGCGGTGGTGGCCCTGGGGCGTCCCCGTTCCCCCCGTTCACCCGGCTGGGCGGGGCGGACTCTGGCACGGCGGGAGTCATTGGCCGAGCGTCGCAAGCCTGTCTGAAGCGATGGTTACGACGACATGACGTGAGGGAAAGCGGGGGACGTCCCACGGGGGCACGCCCCCCGGCCCCGCCTGGTGGACGACGGCGCACGGCCGGGCTCCGGCAAGGGGCCCCAGGACGCCGTACGCCGAACGCGACGGCCGGGACGAGAGCGGCACGGACCGCGCCCCGCGACCTCGCCGGACCGGCGCGGATCAGCGGCGACGAACGCGACCGGGATCCCTGCCGGGGGCTCCCCTCGAGGTATCCGGGCGCGCGGGACCTGGCGCCGGGTGCCGCCACGCGCCCACGCCGGTGAACACCGTGGCGCCGCCCCGCCGGCTCC
>KL568570.1:15629-16972 GCA_000715605.1 Streptomyces speibonae
CCCCGCCGGCTCCTCGCTCCGCCCGCTGCGCGGAGCGAGGAGCGAGGAGCCGGCCGCTTTGACGGCCTTGCGTGTGTGGGGAGTGTGCCGCCTGGCGCTGCTGCCTCGCCGCGCGGGGGCGTGGGGCGTCTTGCCGGTCCGCTCCGCGCGGAGCGGCGGCGTCGGCGGCTTCGATGGTCCTGTGGGTGGGGACAGCGTGCGGCTTCGCCGCACGAGGGTGCTCGACGCCCGGGCGTCCCGCCCCCGTGCCGAGCGGCGGAGGGCGCGGTTTCGCGGGTCCCGCGCACCCCGTCGCCCCGCGCCGGTATGCCCAGGTCCAGGGCCTGTTCGGACTGCCCCACGACCTGCCCCGCGACTTCCCCCGCACGGAAGTGCGAAATCATTCCGCGATGGTGAGAACCGGTCGGGTGGGCTCGTCCGATGAGGGGGTGTGAGCGAAACGAGAAGTGATGGCGAACTGCTGCGCGCCGTCGCGACGGACGGCGACCGGCGCGCCTTCGAGGAGCTGTACCGGCGTTACGCGCCGTGGCTGACCGCGCGGATGCGCAGCCGGTGCGCCGACGCCGGCATCGTCGATGACGTCGTGCAGGAGACCTTCCTCGCGGTGTGGCGCGGCACGGCCCGTTACCGCGACGACGCCGTGGGCGCGGACGCCGCCGGCTGGCTGTGGCGCATCGCCTCCCGCCGGCTGATCGACGCCCTGCGCGGCGCCGGCGCGCGCGGCCGGCTGCGGCAGGCCCTGGCGCGGTTGCGGCACCGGGACGAGGTGTCGGCGGAGGAGCGCGTGCTCGCGGGGGTGGAGCACGGGGACCTCGCCGGTGCCCTCGTCCGGCTGTCGCCGGAACTGCGCGCGGTGCTCCAGGCCACGATCATCGACGGGCTCACCACCCGTGAGGCCGCCGTCCTGCTCGGCATCCCGCCGGGCACGGTCAAGACACGGGCGATGCGGGCCCGCAAGCAACTCCGGGAGGCGCTGGCATGACCCACGGAACGACGGGCTGGCACGTCCCCGAGACCGACCTGCGGGCCTACGCGCGCGGCGACCTTCAGCCGCCCCTGCTCTGGTCGGCCGACACCCACCTCGCCGCCTGCGCGCACTGCCGGGCCGTCCTCGCCGGCGCCGGTGACCCCGCCGCCCTCGACGACGGCTGGGAACGGCTCGACGCCGCCCTCGACGCACCCCGGCCGGGGTTCCTGGAGTCACTGCTCCTGCGCCTCGGCATCGCCGACCACACCGCACGGCTGCTCGCCGCCACCCCGGCGCTGCGCCGCTCCTGGCTCGGCGCGGTCGTCGCCGTCCTCGTGCTCACCGTGGCCGTCGCCGCCGGTCACACCACCGGCGG
>KL568570.1:17157-20723 GCA_000715605.1 Streptomyces speibonae
CAGAGATGTGTATAAGAGACAGCCCCTGTTCCTGGCCCTCGCGCCGCTGCTGCCGCTCGCCGGGGTCGCCCTGTCCTACGGGCCCGCGCTCGACCCGACGTACGAGATGGCGGTCGTCGCCCCGATGCACGGCTTCCGGCTGCTGATGATCCGCACCGTGGCGGTGCTCGGCGCCGGGCTCGGCCTCAACGGCCTGGCCACCCTCGCCCTGCCCGGGTACGGGCTGCGCGCCCTGACCTGGCTGCTTCCCGCCCTCGCGCTCACCGCGACCGCCCTCGCGCTCACCGCCCGGCTCGGTCCGGTGCTGGCCCCGTCCCTCGTCGGAGGCGGCTGGGTCGCGGTCCTGCTCGCGGCGAGCGGCGCCCGGTCCGGCGAGGAGGCCACGCTCGTTCCGTTCACCGCGGCCGGGCAGGGCGTCTCCGCGGCGGTCGCCGTACTCGCCGCGGGGCTGGTGGTCGCCATGCGGGACCGGTTCGACCTCAGCCGGGGCAGCGCGGTCTGACCGCACCCGCCCCCTCAGCACTCAGCACTCACTGTTCGGCGGGCGGTGCGACCCGCCCGCCGGCCCCAGCACCCCTCCGGGAGTTCTGTATGCCCCCCACCGTCTCCGCCTCCGGGCTGAGCCTCCACTACGGCGGTACCCGTGCCCTGGACGACGTCTCACTGCGGCTGTCCGCCGGCGTCACCGGGCTGCTCGGACCCAACGGCGCCGGCAAGACCACGCTGCTGCGGGTCCTCGCCACCGCCGTACCGGCCGCCCGGGGCGCCTTCACCGTGCTCGGCCACGACCCGAGCACCTCGCGCGGCCGCCAGGAGGTCCGCCGGCACCTCGGCTACCTGCCGCAGACGCCCGGCTTCCACCCCGACTTCACCGCCTTCGAGTTCGTCGACTACGTGGCCATCCTCAAGGAGCTGACCGACCGCGCCGCCCGCCACCGCGAGGTGCGGCGCGTGCTCGACGAGGTCGCCCTCGGCGACGTACGCGGCAAGCGCATCAAGAAGCTGTCCGGCGGCATGCGGCAGCGGGTCGCGCTGGCGGCGGCCCTCGTCGGCGACCCCGAGTTCGTCGTCCTCGACGAGCCCACCGTCGGCCTGGACCCCGAACAGCGCATGCGGTTCCGGGAGCTGATCGCCCGGGCCGGGGAGGGTCGTACGGTGCTGCTGTCCACGCACCAGACCGAGGACGTGGCGATGCTCTGCAACCGGGTGGTGGTACTGGCCGACGGCACCGTCCGCTTCGACGGCACCCCCGCCGAGCTCACCGCCCAGGCGGCGGGCCGGGTGTGGAGCAGCGCGGAACGCGACCCCGGCGCCAAGGCCGGCTGGCGCACCGGAGCGGGCACCTTCCGCAACGTGGGCGACCCGCCCCCCGGCGCCGACCTGCTCGAACCCACCCTGGAGGACGGCTACCTGCTCACCCTCGACGGCGCCGACGCGGAGGTGACGGCATGACCACGGCCTCGGCCGACCGGGCCACCACGCCCACCCCCGCCGCGACGGCGGCCGGCCCCCGCGACTCCTGGGCGGCGGTGTTCGCCCTCGCCCGCTTCGAGGCACGCCGGCTCCTGCTGCGGGTGCCCGTCCTCACCGCCTTCGCGGTGTACCTCACCTGGATCGTGTGGCGCACCCGCGACTCCTTCGACGGCTTCCCCGCGTTGCAGGACGCCGACCGGGCCACCCAGGGCGGGCCGCTGCTCGTCGGCCTCGCGGTGCTGCTGTGCGCCAACCACGCCGTGCTGCGCTCCGACCGGTACGGCACCGACCGGCACTTCACCGTGCTGGTGGTCCAGCCGTGGCGCCGCACCGTGGCGCATGTGCTGTCCGTCGTCCCGGTGACGCTGCTCGCCGCGGTGGGCGTGGCCGGCCAGTTCACCTGGGAGGCGCTCAAGCCGGGCGCCGTGGGGAACGGCTCACCCGCCGAACTCCTCGTCGGACCGCTGTCCGTGCTGCTGTGCGGCGCGTTCGGCGTGCTGCTGGGCCGGCTGCTGCCCGCGCCGCTGGCCGCACCGCTGCTGATCGTGTTCCTGCTGCTGTTCTCCGTCTTCACCACGGGCTTCGGCAGCTGGGCGCGCTGGCTGATGCCGGTGGTCGGCGAGGGCGGCGGCTCCTTCAACCTGCCCTCCGAGCTGCTGGGCCGCCCCGCCGCCTGGCACGCCCTGTACCTGGCGGGACTCGCGCTGACCGCGGCCCTGCTGGCGGTGCTGCTCTCCGGCGGCCTCCGGCTGCGGGCCGTCCAGGCGGGCGTCGCGGGTGCGCTGGCGCTGACCGTGGTGGGCGCCGTGGGACAGTCCCGGGGCGTGCCGGAGGAGACGGCCGAGGCGCGTACGCGGATCTCGGTCACGCCGGAGAAGGTGCACCGCTGCGACGAGCGGGACGCCACGACCTACTGCGCCTTCCCGGAGTGGGCCCCCCGCACCGACGACTGGGCGGAGGTCGTGGACGGCGTGCGCTCCCTCGCGGGCCCCGGCGCCCAGGACCGGCCGCTGGTCGTACGGCAGCGGGTGGAGGCCCGCTACGGACTGGACAACGACCCGCTCCTCACCCCGTCCGCCCGCCCGGACGAGGTGACCGTCGGCACCACCTGGGGCGGCAACCGCGTCCCCGAGTTCGCCGCCGCCGTGGCCGGTGTGCTGGTCACCGGGAAGGAGGAGGCGGTGCACGGCATCTGCGACGGCCGGATGGTCACCGTCATGTGGCTGGCGCTCGCCGACCTCCCGGACCCGGTGGACGCCCTGCGCAGCGTCCGTCTCGACGACAGCGACACCGGCTCGGCGATCGTCGTCTCGCAGACCGAGCCGCTGTCGATGTCCGCCGCGCACACGGAACTGGTGCGCGAGCTGCTCCGGCGGCCCAAGGAGGACACCGCCGCCCAGGTGCGGACCAACTGGGCCGAGCTGACGGCCCCCGGTGTGACCACGGACCGCGTCGCGCAGATGCTGGGCCTGGACGCGCCGGACGTGGACGAGGACGAGGAAGAGTGCTCGTGAGCGCCCGATCGATGAGCTCCGTCCTCGTCCGGCCGCTGGCACGGACGCTGCCCTGGCGGATGATCGCGGCGGCGGGCGTCCTGGGCCTGCTGCTGGCCGCCGCCCCCAGGCTGGCCGGCGACGACGCCAACGTCTGGCTGGCGGTGACCGCGCTGCGGACGTCCGCCGTCGCCTTCGCGCTCGGCGCGGCCTTCCTGCTGGACGACCCCGCCCGGCACACCACGGCCGCCGTCCCCACCCGGCGCGCCGTCCGGCACGGCCTGCGCCTGGCCCTCCTGGCACCGGTGGCCGCCGGGTACTGGACCGGGGCCCTCCTGCTCGTCCCCGGACCCCTGCGCCCCCCGGCCGGCGCGGTCACCGTGGAGGCGGCGGCGGTCCTCGCCCTCGCCCTCACCGGGTCGGCGTTCGCGCTCCACCGCGGGGACGGCGTCCGGCCGGGTCAGGCGGTCGCCGGGTTCCTGCTCGCCTCGGCGGTCCTGGCGCCGCTGCTGACTCCCGGGAGCTGGGCGCTTTTCGTGGCGCCGGGCGACCCGAGGTGGGCGGCCGGCCACGACCGCTGGGCGCTGCTGCTGTGCGCGG
>KL568570.1:20944-22701 GCA_000715605.1 Streptomyces speibonae
GCGCGACGGAGCCGGTACGGCGGTACCGGCTGCGCGGAACCGGGCTCAGGTCTCCGTCCGGTACATCAGATCCGTCTCGTGCGTGACGAAGCCCAGCCGTTCGTAGACGGACACGGCGGCCTTGTTGTCGGCGTCGACGTAGAGCATGGCGGTCGGCAGTCCCTGGTCCGCCAGGTACCGCAGCCCGATCGTGGTGAGGGCCTTGCCGAGGCCGCTGCCCTGGGCGTCGGGGCTCACCCCGAGGACGTACACCTCGCCGAGTCCCTCCTCGCGGTGCACCTTGGTCCAGTGGAAGCCGACGAGCCGGCCGTCGGCGTCCTCGGCGAGGAAGAAGCCCTCGGGGTCGAACCACGGCTCGGCCTTGCGGTCGTCGAGGTCGCGCTGGGTCAGTGAGCCCTGCTCGGGGTGGTGGGCGAAGGCGGCGGCGTTCAGCTCCAGCCAGGCCGCGTCGTCCCGACCGGGCACGAACGTACGGACGCGCACGCCCTTGGGGAGCACCGGTTCCGGAAGGTCGAGACCCGCCAACGGCCGCCGCATCTGCCGCAGTTCCCGGAACAGCGTCAGACCGAGCACCTGGGCCAGATGCCGGGCGGCGGAGTGACCGCCGTGCGCCCACACCCGCAGCCGCTTCCCGGAGGCGGCGAGCAGCGCGGAACCGAGCGCCCGCCCGTGCCCGTTGCCCCGGTGCGAGGGGTGCACGACGAGCTCGGCGGCCGGCGGCTCCACCGGGTCGGTGTCCTCCAACTGGGCGTATCCGACGAGTTCGTCACCGACGGTCAGCAGCAGATGCGAGACGCCCTCCCGCTCCCCGCCGCGCAGTTGCAGCCGCCCCTGCTCGGAGACCGCCTGCTGACCGTCGGTCCGCGCGGCCTCGGCGAGCAGCGCGAGAACCGCGTCGACCTGCTCGGGGGAGAGCGCGGTGAGCGTCTGGAGCGAACGGGGCCGGCCGGGCCGTGCGAAGTCGTCGTCGCTGGTCATGCCTACGAGGGTAAGCGGACGGCGGGGGAGGGGGCGGCAATGCGGGCGACAAGGCCGGGGTCAGGGGCACAACGGGGCGGGCCGTCCCGCGAAACGCCGACGACGCCGCGCCGCGGCCCGCTCGCACGCCGGCGAGGGATGGCGGGCGCCGCCGAAAGATAAACCAGGTCGTAACCCTGAAGCCCCTGTCGCGCTACGCGCGTTGACTCTAGGCTGCGCCGGTACCCACTCGGACCCACAGGGGGACGCATGCCAGCCAATTCCCCGGCGCACGATCCGCGCCGCAGACGCCGTACGAACCGTCTCCTCGCGACCGCCGCCGGTGTGCTCACCGCCGGTGCGCTGGCCGCCGCGGCCCTGCCCGGGTCGGCAACCGCGGGCGAGAACCACGGCGGCAAGGACAGGTCGCACGGCCACCACCACGGCCGCTACCAGGAGGTCCAGCTCCTGTCGTTCAACGACCTGCACGGCAACCTGGAGCCCCCGTCGGGCTCCTCCGGCCGGGTCACCGAACTCCAGCCGGACGGCACGACGAAGACCATCGACGCGGGCGGTGTCGAGTACCTCGCCACCCACCTGCGCGAGGCCCGCAAGGGCAACCGCTACTCCATCACCGCCGCCGCCGGCGACATGGTGGGCGCGTCCCCCCTGATCTCCGGTCTCTTCCACGACGAGCCCACCATCGAGGCGCTCAACAAGCTCGACCTGGACGTCACCTCGGTCGGCAACCACGAGTTCGACGAGGGCGCCCGCGAGCTGCGCCGCCTGCAGAACGGCGG
>KL568570.1:22889-31654 GCA_000715605.1 Streptomyces speibonae
CCGCCTGCAGAACGGCGGCTGCCACCCCGACGACGGCTGCCCCACGGACAAGAAGTTCAAGGGCGCCGACTTCCCGTACCTGGCGGCCAACGTCGTGAACGAGAAGACGAAGAAGCCGCTCCTCGAGCCGTACTGGGTGTGGAAGCAGAAGGGCGTCAAGGTCGGCTTCATCGGTGTGACGCTCGAGGGCACCCCGGACATCGTCTCCGCCGAGGGCGTGAAGGGCCTGTCCTTCAAGGACGAGGTCGAGACGATCAACAAGTACGCCCGGGAACTGCGCCGCAAGGGCGTGAAGTCCATCGTGGCGCTCATCCACGAGGGCGGCTTCCCCGCGTCGTCCGCCTACAACTACGACTGCGACTCCCCGGGCGCCGGCGACGGCATCTCCGGGCCGATCGCGGACATCGCGAAGAACGTCACGCCGGACGTGGACGCGCTGGTCACCGGCCACACCCACGAGGCGTACGCCTGCACCATCCCGGACCCGTCGGGCAAGCCGCGCACGGTCACCTCGGCCGCGTCCTTCGGCCGCCTCTACACCGACACCACGCTGACATACGACCGCCGCACCGGCGACATCGCCCGTACGGCGGTGAAGTCCGCGAACCACGTCGTCACCCGGGACGTCCCCGAGGCGCCCGACATGACCCGCCTGATCGACAAGTGGAACACCCTCGCCGCGCCCATCGGCAACCGCCCGATCGGCTACATCTCCGGCGACATCGTGCGCGACGGCACGGAGTCCCCGCTCGGTGACCTCATCGCCGACGCGCAGCTGGCGTACGGCAGGACGCTGGACCCGGAGACCGACCTGGCGCTGATGAACCCCGGCGGCATCCGCGCCTCCCTCACCCACGCGGCCAGTGGCGGCGAGGGCGACGGCGTGGTGACGTTCGCCGAGGGCTTCACGGTCCAGCCGTTCGCCAACACGGTCAACCTCCAGGACTTCACCGGGGCGCAGCTCATCCAGGCCCTGAAGGAGCAGGTCAGCGGCCCGAACGAGGCGGCCCCGAAGATCCTCCAGATCTCGTCCGGCCTGACCTACACCCTGGACCTGACGAAGACGGGCGCGGACCGCGTGGTCACCGGCTCGATCCGGCTGGACGGCTCGCCCATCGACCCGGCCGCCACCTACCGCGTCGCGACGAACAGCTTCCTCGCGGGCGGCGGCGACGGCTTCCCGACCCTCGGCGAGGGCACGAACGACCTGGTCGGCCTCGACGACCTGACGGCCCTCGAGCAGTACCTGACCGCCAACTCCTCCCCCGCCTCACCCCTCGCCCCACCGGCGGCGGACCGCATCACGATCGTGCAGTAACCACGCGGTCACCACCCTTCCGCCCGGGGCCGGTACGAGCCGTGCACACCACCTCGTACCGGCCCCGACGGCTGTCCTCACCTCATTCGATCAAGGGCCGGACGTTCTGGCCAACATTTGTGCGAGGGCCGCCGAGAAGATGCACGCACAGCGTGGGCGGGCCGTGTGATCATTCTCGACACCAGCGCCATCGTCGCCCTCGCCCAGGGGCACCGCGCCCTTCATCATCTCGCCGACAACGTGGTCCGCACACCCGGTGACCGGCTGCATGTCCCGGCGCTGTGTCGCACATGGAGACCGGAGGCATGTCGATCATTCTGACCGGCCGGGAGGACGACTACCCGCCCGGTGTACTCACGGTCGACATCGACTCACCCGGCATGCTCGGCTTCCACTGAGCCCCGGCCGCTAAGCCATCCACACCACGGCCTGCGCGACGATCACGCGCTCCCCGTCGAAGGTGACGGCCGGCCCTTCGTGCAGCATGTACCCCATATCCATCGCCTCGCTCACCCGGCGGCAGAACTCCGCATCATCGGGACCGGTCAGTACGCGGTAGACGGGCAGCCCGTCCGGTGGTGTGGACATACGCCCACCGTGCCACACGGGTCGAACGGATGTGCCGGGAAACAACAGCCCGTCAGTAACGGAACCCGATGACGCCGAAGCCCGGTTGGGCCTGGGCGTGCCGCATCCATCCGATGCACTGCATGACCGCGTCCACGACGTCGGGGTCGAGGGGCGGCGGTGCCTGGCGCCCCTCGTCGACCGCCCGCTTGGTCGCCTCGAACTGCTCCAGTGCCTCGGCTATCCGCTCCGGCGTCCACTCACCGCAGTCCACGACATAGGTGGACGGCAGCGGCGCGGGCAGACTGCCGAAACCGAAGTCCTCGACGGACACGGCGGTGATCCCCAGGGCCTTCAGCCCCTGCCCGACGACCGACAGCCAGTCACCCCGGTGGGGCGTGAAACAGTCGTTGGCCAGGAACGAACCGGTGAGCGAACACAGCCGCTCATACGCGTACGCGTACTGAAAGGCGTGCTCCGTGTCCGCACCGAAGGGCCCACCGTGGACAACCGCCCGCAGCGCCTCGTACGCGGTGGGCGCACCGTCCTTGATGCCGTTCCGGAACTGACGGTCCGCACGCTCCAGTTGATCGCCGAAGTTGGTGCGGATCACCTCGAGCAACTGGTCGTCACGCGAACCGACGAGGGCACGCGTGGCAGCGACATCGAGCAGGTAGACACTCAGCGAGGAACTCATACACCGAATCTAAAGCCCCCCTCTGACATCGCGAGGCCACCCGGCACTCACCCCGGCAGGGCCAAGCGGCGCACCACGGTGTGACGGTGGGCACGGTTCGCGCCAACTCCCTTGTTTCGCATTGCGTTTGCAATATGTGTGCGACAGGATGTTCGAGCGCGTGGGGAGCGCGCGTGGCTTACGGGGGTGGGTTCATGAAGTTCGACATGGGGTCGACGACGCTGTCGGAGCTGGGGAAGAACACCGTCGGGTCGGTTGACGATCTGGGGACTCTGATCCGGTGGCTGATCCAGGCGGCGGAGCCGTTGGAGGGCAGGTTCAACGGGGCCGGCAAGGCGGCGTTCGACACGTTCAAGCTGCATGCGGACGAGATCACGAGCGATCTGAACGGTTCGCTGAACGCCATCCTGGGCGGTCAGGCCGGGATGGACACGGCGTTCGGGACCGGTGACCAGGAGCTGGAGTCCAACGCTCACCAGAACATGGGGTCGGCGAACTTCGACGCGGCGCGGTTCGGGGCGCGCTAGGCGACGACTCCGTCGTTCAATGGTCAACTTTGCTGTTTTCGAGGGGGAACTGAAGCATGGGGCAGAACCTGGACCGGCGTTCGTACGACACGGGTGCCTCGGGTGAGGTGCAGATCAGTCTGCACGGGGTCATCGGTCAGCTGGAGCGTGTGCTCGCCGACCGGGACCGTGCGGTGAAGGCCGCGATGGCCGACTTCACGGCCGACGGCGTCGCCGACGAGTACCACGGCAAGGAGCAGCGCTGGAACCGTGCGGCCGGTGAGGTCCGCGAGATCATCCGCCTGGTGCGCACGACGATGGAGCAGAACGACGGCACCGCGCAGTCGGCGCTGGCCAGGGCACGCGCGGCCGTCGACAACATCGGCTGAGCCGGGTCGGCTGACGTATGACGGGGTGGGACATATCGCCGTCCGGCGTCGAGTTCGTGACCTCACTGGTCCAGGACGCGATGGACGACGTCGCCAAGGACGTGAAGGCGTACGGCACGGACGTGGAGAGCGCGGCCACGGCCGCCGGGACCATCAGCGGCCCGTACTGCGGTGCCGCACCGACCGGCCCCATCGGGGCGGCACTGGCGCTGTTCGTGGAGCGCACGGCCGGTGACGCGCTGTTCCTGGGGGCGCGGGCGGCCAAGTCGGTGAACGGCGCGCATGAGGCGACGGCGCACTACGTGCTCGGTGACGAGGAGATGGCCGCGCGTGCGCAGCGCAGAGCTCTGGCGGCGCCCAAGATCGATCTGCCGGGCAAGGGTGAGGGTGAGGGGGAGGGCGGGAAGTGATCAGCCCGGGGGGAATACCGCAGTTCACCGGCGACTTCGACGAGTTGGACAAGGACGTCTCGGCGCTGCGCAGCGACGCGATCGGCATCCGTAACGGGGGCGCGGACGTCCACTCGCGCTTCCAGATGCTGGGGGCGTTCTACAGCGCGCCCGAGGCGGACGCCCTGTTCGCCACGACCCGGCCGGTGATGGACAAGGCCGACGACTTCGCCGCGAAGCTCGAGACGGTGGCCGACGCACTGGACACGTTCGCCATCGAGGCACGTCCGCTGGCCGAGCGTCTGAAGCAGCTCAAAGCGGACGCGGTCGCGTTCACGGACAGTGTCGAGGGGGACGACGACTGGACCGAGGACGAGAAGAAGGTCGACCGCAACGAGCAGCTCATCAACGACGTGTCGGCCACGCAGTCCGCCTTCCAGGACGCGGAGCGGCGTGCGGCGAGCAAGATCACGGCGGTCGTGGGCGGACCCGCGTTCGTGACGGACGACGGCAGCGGACTCGTCAAGCGGAACACCGTGCCGTACGGCCTTGACCCGGCGCTGCTCGAGGACGCGAAGGAGCTGCCCTGGGGCAGCGTGGACGACAAGACGTACGAGGCGTGGAGCCTGGGCTGGTTCGGCCACGGGATCAAGAGCGTGGTCTGGGACGGCATCTACAAGGACGGCATCGAGGCCGGCGCCAAGGGACTGTGGGCGCTGGGCACCGGTGACGGCGACGCGTGGCGCGGTCTGAAGGACATTGCCACGGGCATCGGCCTGTACACCATCACCCCCTACGACGCCTTCATGGACTGGGCCGTGGGCCCGGACGAGGCGAGCGAGGACGAGGTCCGCGCGAAGAAGGCGGCGAAGGAGTTCGCCAAGGGGGTCGTCGCCTGGGACCAGTGGGAGGAGAACCCGGCGCGTGCCGCGGGGACGGTCCTCTTCAACGTCCTGACACTGGGCGCGGGGCCCTTGGCGGCGGCGTCCAAGGCGGGCAAGGGCGGCAGCCTGACCTCGAACGCGGCCGGCGCCGCCGCCAAGGCCGGGCTGTACCTGGACCCCCTGTACGTGGGCCTGAAGGCTACGGGCACGGCAGCGGGCAGGCTCCCGAAACTGTCCGACCTCACCGCGAGAATCACCGCAGGCACGGGCACCGCAGCGGACGCCCAACGCGTCCACAGCGTCATCGAACTGGAGGACGGCTCCCGAGTCGTCATCGAGAACGGTGAGTTCATCCCGTACGACAGGCATGGCAACGTCATGAGTGATGTGCCGAACCTAGGGAGAGCCGCCAGCGCGGATAACGTGCCTGAGCGCACCCCCGCACAGAATCACGAGCTTGCGGGGGTTGGAGCGGTGTCTCGTGCACCTGAGGCCTCTGCCCAACCGGGCGAAAGCATGCCACGATCCGGGACTCGCGAGTCGAACGGAGACCCGTCGTCGCTCGGGTCAACTCACTCTGGGCGGGCCACGGGAGAGGAACCAGTAGGCCACAGAACCGAGGCCGGGAACTCTTCCCTTGGAGGGAGAGGAGACGTCCCTGGTCCGTCCGGCCACGCAGGAAGTGCCGAGGGGGTGAGCTCCGAAGGTGCTACTGATGCAGGCAGCGACATCAGATCGAACGGCACCGGCAGCGGTGAGGATTCCGGCTCCAGCAATGGCGCGTCAGAGCGCGGCCCCATTGAGTTGGGTGGACCTGCTGAGAGGGGACTTCGGGACGGAATCCAAGGGATACCTCGGAACACGATTAAGCCCAAGGTCGTGGAGAGGATCGTGAGTAGACTGGGGAAGGAACCGTCTGGACAAGAGATAGCCGACATCATATCCGCGGGACATCTGTCCAGAATGCCGGGCTATAAAGATGTGGTGGCCATGCTGGGATCCGGTATTCAAAGTCACTTTCCGAGCGCGGTGGATCAGATACGCCTGGCTGAACAGTTCTATCGGAGCGGCTTGCGTAACATTGAGTTTGAGATCAAGAACTCGGCGATCAAGGCGGATATTGATGTGAGGGTTACGGATGAGGCGGGGAAGACGTATGGCTACCAGCTGAAGCGTCTGCAGAATCCGAAGAATCCCTTCGAGTCGATTGCGAAGGCTGACCATCTGGGGCAACTCTCGAAGTCCGCAGCAGACAACAAGATCATGCTCGTGGATGGCCAGGGAACGATTGCCGACTGGCAGGCCCGAGGCACTTTCGACGAGCTTCTGCAGGTGCATCGGGGCGACCACCCGGTCAAGAGTGAGAAGGGGCGTGGCATTCTGTTCGTGCTCCGACTTGACGACGGAACGGTCGTCATCCCGCCCGGTTCCAAGGTCGACCCGCGAGGTGTTCTGTGATCACTGTTTCCCCAGTCGGCCATTGGTTCTGGGAGATGAAGCGCCCAGCTGCGCGGGACTGGGTGACAACATGTGTGCGCGATGCACTTGATGCGTGGCTGGTTCTTCAGTCCACGGGGATCGCCGTTGGCGCAACAGTGATCGATATTACTGTCAGCGATGAGGGAAACCTCGTAATTCAACGACTTCGCGACGTTCGTATCGCCTCGCCCGAAAGCCCCGAAATTGACGCGGTCGTGCGCCTCCTGTCTAAGATCGACCGCCTGGGTGACGCCAAGAACGTCAGCGTTGACGTATCAGTGCCTGGTGTATGCCTGCGGGGGGGTGAGGAGCATGGCGTCAGAAAGCTCTTCATGGTCACTGCCGACGCTTGGGTCAGTGGTACCACCACTTTGACTCTGCGGACCTTTTCGGACGCTTGGATGTCCCACGACCTGCGCGGGTTCCGGCAGCCCAGCGTGCAGTCGGAGAACGCCCCGAGGCTGAAGGCGGCGCTTGACGGACTGGCTCGGCTGACGGGCGCTGAAACGGTTCCGGGTGATCCGACGCTCTATGGCGTGCCTACCCAAGTGGGATTCGAGGATCTGCCGGATGAGGACCCGGATTTGTTGGACTCCTGGTACATGTTCGAGATCCCGCACCGGACCGAGATGCTGAGGGCTCACCTCCCTGAGCATGGCGCCTGGTTGGGTGAAGCGGATGCGGGTGCGCCCGTCAGGTATGGGGAAGTGCGGTCAGACGGGCGTCTGATCGGATTTATTTGGGCGGCGATCGATGAGAGTGCGGTGGGGTACGAACCGTATGTGCCCTGCGGAGACCAGGCTCTCGATGCTGCTTCGGTGTGGTTGCGGGAGCTGAATGACGTTCGGCAAAGCGGGACGGCTCCATCTGACGTGATGACAGAATTGACGGAAAGGGGAAACAGGACTTTGCCCGGTGCTGTGGTGGCCGACTCTCTGAAGCGAGCGGATTCGCTGGAGTATGTGCAGGAACTGTCCGGACGTGAGTGATCCAGTGCAGTATTGGACCTCCGGAAGCAAGTGATCATGGTTGCCCAGGACTACGACAGCCAACTGCTCGAGTCCGTGGCCGTTCGGCGGCGGCGGTTGCGGGATGCCTTGTTGTTCGGGGGGCAGCGGCAGCGGCGGACTGTTGATGAGCGGGTGGGGAAGGTGTTCGTCGGGGTGGTGATCGCCGCTGTGGTGTGTGCCGGGTGTGTGGGGTGGTCGTTTCTCTCACATCGGGTGATCGGGAAGGATCCGTATTCGGCGCCCGTGCCGACGTCCTCCAGCTCCTCTTCTTCTCGGTGATAGGTTCGAATACGTGATAGCCGCGGGGGATTTGAGCCGGTCTGTGACGAAGGGGCCTACGGTGCTGAGCCGGGTCACGCTCGTCGGGGAGCGGCGGCGCGTCGATCTGGTGCTGCCGGCCCGCGAGACCGTCGGCGTGCTGTTGCCCGAGATCATGCGGCTGCTCGACGACCGGGTGGGCGAACGCCCCGAGTTGCGGCACCTCGTCACCCCCGACGGCTCCGCACTCGCCCACGACAGCACCCTCGAGTCGGCCGGTGTCGCCGACGGGGCCGTGCTGCGGCTGGTGCGCGTCGAGGACGCGCCCTCGGCTCCCGTCGTCCACGACGTCAGTGACGAGGTCGCCGAGGATCTCGCCGTGCACGCCTGGCGTTGGCGTCCCGAGGTGCGGCGGGTCGTCGCCGCCGGCGCGAGCGCGGGGTGGGCCCTGATCGCCGGGGTGCTGGCGCGGGATCACTTCGACCTGGCCGGCGTGGGAGCGGCCCTCCTCGTCGCGGCCGCCGTCTGCGCACTCGCCGGCGCCCTCGCCGGAAGGGCGCGGCGGTACGCCCCGGCCGGGAGCCTCCTCGTCACCGCCGCCGCGCTCGGGGCGCTGGGCGTGTGGACCGCGGCCGACGCCCAGGAGTGGGACGGTGCCGTCCGGCTCGCGGGGGTGGTCGCCGTGGTGGTCGGTGTCCTGGCGCTCGCCGGGTGGTTCACGTCGTTCGGGCGTGGGGCGTTGGCCGGCGCCGGGAGCGCCGTCGGCTGTCTGGTGATGTGGGAGGCCGCCGTCGGGTCGCAGGGCGGGGCCGGTGACGCCGCCCAGCAGACCCGCGTGGGTGCGCTGATCGTACTGATGTCCGTCGTGCTGCTCGGGCTGCTTCCGCGGCTCGCGCTGATGGCGTCCGGGCTCACCCGGCTCGACGACCGGCGCACCGGTGGCGCGTCCGTCAGCCGCTACCAGGTGGGGACCGCGCTCGCCGCCACCCACCGGGGGCTGGTGCTCGCCACCCTCGCGCTCGCCGTCTCCGCCGCCGCCGGCGGGGTGCTCGTGCTGCGGACCGTGTCCGTGTGGACGGTTCCGCTGGCCGCCGTCGTGGTTCTCGCGCTCGCGCTCCGTGCCCGTGCCTTCCCGCTGGCCGCCGAGGTCGTGGTGCTGTTCGCCGCTTCCGCCGTCGTCGCCGTACGGCTCGTCGTGGTGTGGCTGGAGCACGGGGCCGCGGGCGGCGGGCCCCTCGCCGTACCGGTGCCTGTCTCTTATACACATC
>KL568570.1:31895-32229 GCA_000715605.1 Streptomyces speibonae
TACCGAGCCCGCCGAGCACGTGCGGGTCCGGCTGCGGCGGCTCGGGGATGTCGTCGAGTCCGTCGCCGTGATCGCGCTGGTGCCGCTGGTCATCGGCGTGTTCGGGGTGTACGGGCGGCTGCTCGACACCTTCGCGTAGAGGGGCTGGGGAAAAGCATGACCGGGGGCGGGGACTGGCAGCGCGATCTGCTGCGGGAGTTGACCGGGGAGGGGACGGAGAGCGGTGGCGGGGCGGCCGTGCGTCCGCGGCAGTCCGCGTCCATGCCCGAGTCCGCGTCCGAGTCCCCCTCCACATCCGCGCCCGCGTCCACGTCCCCCGCGCCCGCTTCCGGTT
>KL568571.1:0-7225 GCA_000715605.1 Streptomyces speibonae
CCGCCGCCCTCGCCGCCCTCCCCGAGCCCACCTCATAGGTCCGGCCGGACCCCCGGGGCGCCCCCACCTCCCCGGTTCTCCCCAACCCCCGCATACCCAAGGGAAACCACCGTGACCAGACTCAGCGTCGAGATGCTGGCAGCGGACGCACCCGAGCCGATCACCTCGGCCGGCCACGCTCAGCTGGGCATCGCCGTCCTGGCGGGCATCGCCGTCATCGTCCTGCTCATCACCAAGTTCAAGCTGCACGCCTTCCTGTCGCTGACCATCGGGTCGCTGGCGCTCGGCGCGTTCGCCGGGGCGCCGCTGGACGAGGTGATCGGCAGCTTCAGCGCCGGACTCGGTTCCACCGTCGCCGGTGTGGGCGTGCTGATCGCCCTCGGCGCGATCCTCGGCAAGATGCTCGCCGACTCCGGCGGCGCCGATCAGATCGTCGACACCATCCTCGAGCGGGCCAACGGCCGCACCATGCCGTGGGCGATGGTGCTGATCGCCTCGGTGATCGGTCTGCCGCTGTTCTTCGAGGTCGGCGTGGTGCTGCTGATCCCCGTGGTGCTGATGGTCGCCAAGCGCGGCAACTACTCCCTGATGCGCATCGGCATCCCCGCGCTCGCCGGTCTGTCCGTGATGCACGGGCTGGTGCCGCCGCACCCCGGTCCGCTGGTCGCGATCGACGCCGTCGGCGCCAACCTCGGTGTGACGCTGGCCCTGGGCGTGCTCGTCGCGATACCGACGGTCGTCGTGGCCGGTCCGCTGTTCTCCAAGTACGCCGCCCGCTGGGTGGACGTCCCGGCCCCCGAGCGGATGATCCCGCAGCGGCCCTCCGAGGAGCTCGACAAGCGCCCCGGCTTCGGCCCGACGCTGGCCACCATTCTGCTGCCGGTCGTGCTGATGCTGGCCAAGGCGCTGGTCGACATCGTCATCGACGACACCGAGAACTCCGTGCAGCGCGTCTTCGACGTGATCGGCTCCCCGCTGATCGCGCTGCTCGCGGCCGTGCTGGTCGGCATCTTCACGCTGGGTGTGCCCGCCGGGTTCAGCCGGGAGCGCATCTCGTCGCTGGTCGAGAAGGGGCTCGCGCCCATCGCGGGCATCCTGCTGATCGTCGGCGCGGGCGGCGGTTTCAAGCAGACGCTGATCGACACCGGTGTGGGCCAGATGATCCTGGACATCTCGGAGGACTGGTCGATTCCGGCGCTGCTGCTGGCCTGGCTGATCGCGGTGGCGATCCGGCTGGCGACCGGGTCGGCGACCGTGGCGACCGTGTCCGCGGCCGGTCTGGTGGCGCCGCTGGCCGCCGACATGTCGACCACCCACGCCGCCCTGCTGGTGCTGGCGATCGGTGCCGGTTCGCTGTTCTTCAGCCATGTCAACGACGCCGGCTTCTGGCTGGTGAAGGAGTACTTCGGGCTGAACGTCGGTCAGACGATCAAGACCTGGTCGATCATGGAGACGATCATCTCGGTGGTGGCCGGTGGCTTCGTCCTGCTGCTGTCGCTGATCATTTAGCCGGTCCCGTCCGGCCTGCGGCACGCGCGGCCCGTCCGCTCCCCGCCCGGGGGCGGGCGGGCCCGTCCGGGTGCGGGGGCGGCCCGGGGCGCCACAAGGGGTGTTCGCGCTCGGCCCACGCCGTGCCGACCCGGCCGGTGCGCAGACCGCGGCGGGCCTCGGGATCGGCCAGGGCCATGCCGATGTGCCCGGCGAGGACGATGCCGATGGTCAGCGCCAGCCAGTCGTGGACGAAGGTCGCGCTGGTCCGCCAGACCAGCGGGGTGAGACGGGTGAACCACATCAGCAGGCCGGTGCCCAGCATCACCAGGGTGGCGCCCGCGATCCAGGCCGCGTAGAGCTTCTGGCCGGCGTTGAACTTCCCGGCCGGCCGGGACCCGGGGCGCCTGTCGCGGCGCAGGGCGGCCCGCAGCCAGGTGCGGTCGTGCGGGCCGAAGCGGTTGAGCCGGCCGAGGTCGGCGCGCAGCGCCCGGGACGCCAGGCCGGCGAGGACCGGCAGTGGCAGGGCGAGTCCGGACCACTCGTGGACGGTGACCACGAGGGCCCGGCGGCCCACGAGCTGCGCGAGCTGGGGGACGTAGAGGCAGGCGGCGGTGGCCACGCAGACACCCATCAGCGCGGCCGTGGCGCGGTGCACCCACCGCTGGACGGGGCCGAAGCGCCGTACGTCCGTGGCGGCGGGCGGGGTCTCAGGTCGTGGGGGCATCGTCGCGTCCGTTCGAGCGGCCGACCCAGGCGTCGATGTCGTAGCCGCGCTCCTCCCAGTAGCCGGGTTCGACGTCCTCGGTGACGGTGATGCCGGAGAGCCACTTGGCGGACTTGTAGAAGTACATCGGGGCCACGTAGAGGCGGGCCGGGCCGCCGTGCGCGTGGCCGAGGTCCTCGTCCCGCATGCGCAGGGCGACCAGGACGTCCGCGCGGCGGGCCTGGTCGAGGGTGAGGCTCTCGGAATACGCGCCGTCGAAGCAGGTGAAGCGCACGGCCCCGGCGCCGGGGCGCACTCCCGCGGCGTCCAGGAGCCGGGACAGGCGCACCCCCTCGAACGGGGTCCGCGGCACCCGCCAGCCGGTGACGCACTGGACGTCGCGGACCATGCGGGTCTGCGGCAGGGCCCTCAGCTCGGCCAGGGTGTAGGCGGCGGGCCGGTCGACGAGGCCGTCGACGGTGAGGCGGTAGGTGTCGGCGTTCTTCCTCGGGACGGAGGAGGTGACCGAGTAGTAGCGGAAGCCGCCGCCGTTGGGGAGCAGTCCGGTCAGGCCGGTGGGGTCCTTGCCCGCGGCTCCGGCGAGGAAGGACTCCAGACCGCGCTGGAGGGTGGGCGCGCCGGCCACGCCGAGGGCACCCAGGCCGAGGGTGCCGAGGAGGACGCGGCGGCCGACGGGCTTGCCCCGGGTGTCCGTCCCGTCCGGCGATTCGGCGTCTTCCGGCGGCTGTTGGGGATTCACCCCTCCATTCGAGCACCCGCGCCCCGGCCGTGCCAGGGATCGCGGGTGCCCGTCAGAGTTCCGTAACCACCGCCTCCTACGCGCCGCGCTCGGCCTCCTGGTCGAGCTGGAACGCCTCGTTGCCGAGCCCGATGCGGGCGTGCGTCTCCGGGGCGCGGGAGCGCAGCACGGCGCCGTGGATCAGGCCGACGACGAGGGCGAGGCCGATGACGCCGGGCAGGATCCAGCTCAGGGCGGAGTCGGGTCCGGTCCCGACCAGCACGTCGAAGTCCTTGACCGTGTAGCCGGCGATCACCACCAGGGCGAGGCCGGCGATGCTCGAGGTGACCAGCCGCCAGGCCTGCGCGCCGGCGGCGCCGCGCCGGACGAAGAAGACCACGACGGACAGGGAGGCGATGGCCATCAGGACGATCACGCCGAGCGCGCCGATGTTGCCGCCCCAGGTGAACAGGCGCAGCACCGGCGCGGTCGGGTCGCCGGTGGGCTTGTCGTCGGTGAGGGCGAAGGCGAGCACCAGCACGGTGGCGATGCCGGTCTGGAGCAGGGAGCCGGTGCCGGGGGCGCCGCTGGTGCCGGTGGTACGGCCGAAGGCGGCGGGCAGCAGGCCCTCGCGGCCCATGGCGAAGGCGTACCGGGCGACGACGTTGTGGAAGCTGAGCATCGCCGCGAACATGCCGGTCACGAAGAGGATGTGCAGGACGTCGGTGAAGGCGGTGCCGAGCCGGTCCTCGGTGAGGAAGAACAGCAGGCCCGCGCTCTGCTCCTGGGAGGTGGCGATGATGCCGGAGGGGCCGGTGGCGACGGTGAGCGCCCAGCTGCTGATGGCGAAGAAGACGGCGACCCCGGTGACGGCGAGGAACATCACGCGCGGCACGACCTCGTGCGGCTTGCTGGTCTCCTCGGCGTAGACGGGGGCCTGTTCGAAGCCGAGGAAGGCGGCGATGCAGAAGCACAGGGCGGTGCCGACGCCGGCGCCGGTGAGGGTGTCCGGGTTGAAGGCGTGCAGCGAGAGGCCCTCCCTGCCGGGGTCGGCGATGGCGGCGACGTCGAAGACGACGACCAGCAGCACCTCGATGACCAGCAGGACGCCGAGGACGCGCGCGTTGACGTCGATCTTCAGCCAGCCCAGCGCGCCGACGGCCAGCACGGCCACCAGCGAGGGTATCCACCAGGCGACCTCGAGGTCGGCGTAGGTGGCGAAGAGGCTGGAGACCTCGAAGCCGAAGATGCCGTAGATGCCGACCTGGAGGGAGTTGTAGGCGACGAGGGCGACCAGGGCGGCGCCCGCGCCGACGGTGCCGCCGAGTCCGCGGGAGATGTAGGCGTAGAAGGCGCCGGCGTTGTGGACGTGCCGGCTCATCTCGGCGTAGCCGAGGCTGAAGAGGACCAGCACGAGGCCGAGGACGACGAAGAGCAGCGGCTGGCCGACGATGCCCATCACCGCGAATGTGGTGGGCATGACACCGGCCACCACCATGAGCGGGGCGGTCGCGGCGAGTACGGAAAGCAGCAGGCCCCCCGTGCCGAGGCGGTCGGCGCGCAACGCGCGTTCCCGCCCCTTGAACGTACTGATGCCGTCTGCGGCGGCTCTGCTGGTTCTCGAACTGTCCGTCGTCATCTCGAGATCGTCCTCGGGTCGGGGGTGTTGGCGGGTGCGCGGGGGGGGTGGGGCTGGGGTCAGGCGGTGCCCAGGGCGGCGGCTCGGGCGGTGCGGAAGGCGGTCATGGCGTCACGTTCCGGATAGGACCAGGGGGCGGGGGTGGCGTGGTCGCCGATGCGGTGGAAGAGGGCGGCGGCCTCGGCGCTCCGGCCCTCGCACACCTTGGCGTGGGCGAGGAAGTTGAGGTCGACGAGCCGGCGCGGGTGGTCTTCGCGCTCCCACTCCAGCCACCAGTCGAAGGCCGCCTTCATCACCTGCCGGGCGCGGCGGCCCACCCAGTGGCCGGAGGCGACCGGATCGGCGGGCTCGTGTCCCGCGGCGGCCAGGGTGCGGTAACGCTCGGCGTGCGCGATGACCGGCAGGATCGCCAGCGGCGAGTCGGCGGGCGCCTGTTCGGCGGCCCAGTTGGCGAAGTCGTACACCTCGTGCAGCGGGTCCGGGCCCGCCTCCACGCGTCGCTCCGCGAGCCAGGCGACCACCAGGTGGTGGGCGTGGTGGTGGTCCGCGTACCGGGTGCGGACCTGTTCGAAGACGCGGACCACGTCCCCCTCCGCGCCCAGGGAGCATTCCAGGAGCAGCAGACCGAGCCAGGGGGTGGGGTCGGCGGGCAGCAGCTCCGCGGCCTTCAGGCAGCTCTCGCGCACGCGGGCCGTCTTCTCCTTGCCGCGCAGCGCACGGCGCACCTGGGCCAGAGCCAGCAGCACGGAGGCGTCACCGGAGCCGGGCTCGGCGAGCAGCCACTCGCGCGCCCAGGCGGCCGTGTGCGTCTCCCGCGCGAGCACCGTGACCCGGTGGCCCCGGCGGTCCCAGTCGTCCCCGGTCTGCACCAGCAGCGAACGGGTGTTCTGCCACCGGCCCTGCGCCAACGCGGCGCGTGCGGCGACGAGTTCGGCGTCGTCGAGAGCCTCGTCGAAGGCCTGTGCCCCGCGCTTGCGGGCACGGCCGAGGGGAGGCGGGGGTGGGGACACCGCGGGACTTCCTCACGCGCTCTTCTTATGCTTCGCTCACGGCGGGCGGTCGGTACGACAGTGGTCGGCTGCCGTGTGCCATGAGCTGATCACAGACAGCAAACCGTCAGCCAACGGATCACGTCAAGGGCAACCGGGTTGTTACACGCGTCAACTGCGGTCACGAACAGGCAACTTGTCGGACTTGCGGGGCCGGGCGCGGAGCGTGGTGCGGTGCGGGGCGCCGTGCGGGGCCGGGCGCGCTGCTTGGATGGCCGTATGAGTGCTGACGAGATCATCGACATCGTCGACGCGAACGACCGGGTGGTCGGGCGGTCGCCCCGCGGCGAGGCCTACGCGCAGGGCCTGCGCCGCCGCTGCGCCTTCGTCCTCGTCCGGGACGCCGAGGGGCGGATCTTCGTCCACCGCCGCACGCCGGGCAAGGCGGTCTTCCCGTCCCTGTACGACATGTTCGTCGGCGGCGTGGTCGGCGCGGGCGAGGACTACGACGAGGCGGCCCTGCGGGAGGCGGAGGAGGAGCTGGGCGTGAGCGGACTCCCGCGCCCCGAGTACCTCTTCAAGTTCCTGTACGACGACGGGGCGGGCCGCACCTGGTGGTCGGCGGTGTACGAGGTGCGCTGCGAGCTGCCGGTGCGGCCGCAGGCCGAGGAGGTGGCGTGGCACGCCTTCCTGCCCCGGGCCGAGGTGGAGCGGCGCCTGGCCGAGGGCGAGTGGGAGTGGGTGCCGGACGGGCTGGCGGCGTACGAGCGGCTCAGTGCGTGGCGGTCGGGGAAGGGCGGGCCGGGTGGTCCCGGGGGTGCGGACGGCCCCGGGGGTTCGGGTCCGGCGGAGCCGTCGGTAGGGTCGCCGACGTGATCGAGTATGTGCGGAACGTCCGGTTGTGGTTCGCGCCCGCGGCGATGCGGGAGGAGGGCGACACGCCCGACTACCGGTTCTCGCTGGCCAACGAGCGCACCTTCCTCGCCTGGCTGCGGACCGCCCTCGCCCTGGTCGGCGGCGGGTTCGCCCTGGACCAGTTCCTGCCGGATCTGCGGTGGGGCTGGCGGGTGGGGCTCGCGCTGGCGCTGCTCAGCGCCGGGGCGCTGTGCGCGCTGCGGGCCATCAACCACTGGGTGCGGTGCGAGCGGGCCATGCGGCGCGGTGAGGATCTGCCGGTGTCGCGGTTCCCGGCGGTGCTGAGTGTGGTGGTGTCGGTGGTGGCCGTGGCGATGATCGTGGTGGTGCTGGTGGGGTTGGAGGGGTGGCAGAGGTGAGCGGGGCGGGATCCCCGGGGGCCGCGTCTCCGGGGGACGGAGCCACGCAGCCTGAGCGGGATCCCGGGTTGCAGTCGGAGCGGACCCGGCTGGCGTGGCGGCGTACGACGCTGTCGAGCACGGTGGTGGCCGTGCTGGCCGGGAAGGCGCTGCTGGGGAGTGGGGGTGCGGTGGGGATCGTGGTGGCGGCGGGTGTGGTGTTCGCCGCCTGCTGGGTGGGGTTCTGGGTGATCGCCCACCGGCGGATCCGGGTGCTGGAGGGGACGAGGGTGCCGGGGGCGCTGGAGCATCGGTATGCGGTGACTGTGGTGGTGTGTCTGGTGGTGACGGTGGCGTGTGGGGTGTGGCCGGTGCTGCGGGGGTGAGGCCGCAGGGGGTGTTTCGCCCCCG
>KL568571.1:7476-9830 GCA_000715605.1 Streptomyces speibonae
CCCCCAGACCCCCCTTCGGCCCTTCGGGCCGCGTCCTCAACCGCCGGACGGGCTTATCGGCCGGGCCGGTCAGTCGGGAAGGGTGATCACGATCTTGCCCCTCGTGCGGCCCTCCTGGTTCCGGCGGTGGGCGTCCGGGGTGCGTTCCAGGGGGAAGGTTTCCGAGACGTGGACCGTCACCGCGCCCTGTTCCGCCAGGTCGGACAGGTGGGCCAGGTCCTGGGGGTCCGGGCGGACGAACCAGTACTGACCGCCGTAGGACAGCACCTCGGGGTCGGTGATCGAGACCAGGCGGCCGTCCGGGGTGAGGAGCGTCGCGGAGGCCTTCAGGGCATCCCCGCCGACCGTGTCGAGCACGGCGTCCACCCCCTCGGGGGCCAGCCCGCGCACCCGTTCCGCGAGGCCCTCGCCGTAGCTCACCGGCTCCGCGCCCAGGCCCCGGACGAAGTCGTGGTTGCGCTCGCTCGCCGTGCCGATGACCCGGGCTCCGAGGTGGGCGGCGAGCTGGACGGCGATGGAGCCGACCCCGCCGGCCGCCGCGTGCACCAGGACGGTCTCACCGCGCTTGGCCTCGAGGACCCGGTGCAGCGCCTGGTACGCGGTGAGACCGGCGAGGGGGAGGCCGGCCGCCTCCTCGAAGGACAGGTTGCGCGGCTTGCGTGCGAGCGTGCGCACCGGCGCGGCCACGTACTCGGCGAAGGTGCCCTCGGACAGGACGTCCTGGCGCACGTAGCCGATCACCTCGTCGCCCGCGGAGAACTCCGGGACCGCGATCCCCGTCCGGACGACCACGCCGGAGACGTCCCAGCCGGGAACGACCGGGAAGACGGGCCGCAGCAGGGAGTCGAGGTAGCCCTCACGGCACTTCCAGTCCACCGGGTTGACCGCCGCCGCCCGCACCCTCACCAGCACCGAGTCGGGGCCGACCCTGGGCTCGTCGAGTTCCGTGACGCCGAGCACCTCGGGGCCGCCGTACCGGTTGTAACTGATCGCCTTCATGCGAATGACCCTCCACGACCCGTTTCCGGTTCGCAAGCCGGACGCCCGGAGTGGGGGCGGGCGCCTATCGTGGGCCCGATCACGTTTCGCCGCCGCTCTGGACGACATACCGACCGGTCGGCATCATGGGTGGGTACCGTTCACCTGCCGCGAGGAGCCGCGATGAGCCCCGACCACCCGCCCGGACTCGATCCCGACCGGCTCCGCGGCCTGCTCGAACGGGAGCGGCCTGGTCTGGTGAACGGCCCGCTCACCGGCCGGCTGATCGAGGGCGGCAGGTCGAACCTCACGTACACGGTCACCGACGGCACCTCCCGCTGGGTCGTACGGCGTCCCCCGCTCGGCCATGTCCTGGCCACCGCGCACGACATGAAGCGCGAGCACCGGGTGATCAGCGCGCTGCATCCGACCCCCGTACCGGTACCGCGCACCGTGCTGCTGTGCGAGGACGAGGAGGTGCTCGGGGCGCCTTTCTACGTCATGGAGTTCGTCGAGGGCACCCCGTACCGCACGGCGGACCAGCTCGCCCCGCTCGGCCCCGAGCGCACCCGGGACGCCGTGCTGAACCTGGTGGACACGCTCGTCGAGCTGCACGCCGTCGAGCCGGGCGAGGTGGGGCTGGCGGACTTCGGCCGGCCCGAGGGGTTCCTGGACCGGCAGCTGCGGCGCTGGGGCAAGCAGCTGGACGCCTCCCGCAACCGGGAGCTGGCCGGGATCGACGAGCTGCACGCCGCGCTCGGCCGCGCGCTGCCCCCCTCCCCCGCGCCCGCCGTGGTGCACGGCGACTACCGCCTCGACAACGCGCTGATCGGCGAGGACGAGGGGATCAAGGCCGTCCTCGACTGGGAGATGTCCACCCTCGGGGATCCGCTGACCGACCTCGGGCTGCTGGTGATGTACAGCATGCCGCTGGGCCTGCCGGACTCCCCCGTCTCCACGACCGCCGAGGCCCCCGGGCACCCCGCGCCCGCCGAGCTGGTCGAGCGGTACGCCGCGCGTTCGGGGCGTGATGTCTCCGGGGTGTCCTGGTACACGGCGTTCGCCTGGTTCAAGCTCGCGGTGATCCTCGAGGGCATCCACTACCGCTACACGCTGGGCCGGACGGTCGGGGGCGGCTTCGACCGCATCGGCGATCTGGTGCCGGTCTTCATCGAGCACGGTCTGACCACTCTTCAGGGAGGCTGAGAGCACATGGACTTCGCGTTCGACGCGCGCACCGAGGAGCTGCGCGGCAGGCTGCTCGCCTTCATGGACGAGTACGTGTACCCGGCCGAGCGGGTCGCGCACGAGCAGCGCGAGCGGCTGGCCTCGCCGTGGGAGAGCGTCCCCGTGGTCGAGGAGCTGAAGGCCGAGGC
>KL568571.1:10041-10259 GCA_000715605.1 Streptomyces speibonae
GCTGAAGGCCGAGGCCCGCCGGCAGGGCCTGTGGAACCTGTTCCTGCCGGACTCCGAGTACGGCGCCGGGCTGACCAACCTGCAGTACGCCCCGCTCGCCGAGATCATGGGCCGCTCCCCGCAGATCGCGCCGACGGTCACCAACTGCGCGGCGCCCGACACCGGGAACATGGAGGTCCTGGCGCAGTTCGGGGACGAGCGGCAGAAGAAGCAGTGGC
>KL568571.1:10482-13613 GCA_000715605.1 Streptomyces speibonae
GGCTCCAGCCGCTGCTCGCGGGTGAGATCCGGTCGGCGTTCGCGATGACCGAACCCGAGGTGGCCTCCTCGGACGCCACCAACATCACCACGCGCATCGAGCGGGACGGCGACGCGTACGTCATCACCGGCCGCAAGTGGTACATCTCCGGGGCGATGCACCCGGACTGCGGGATCTTCATCGTGATGGGCAAGACCGATCCGGACGGGGCGGACATCCGCCGCCAGCAGTCCATGGTGCTGGTCCCGCGCGACACCCCGGGTGTCACGGTCGAGCGCGCGATGCGGGTCTTCGGCTACGAGGACCACTACCACGGCGGACACGCGGAGGTGGTCTTCGACCACGCGCGGGTACCGGTGTCGAACCTGATCGGCGAGGAGGGCGGCGGCTTCGCCATCGCCCAGGCCCGGCTCGGTCCCGGCCGGATCCACCACTGCATGCGGCTGATCGGCATGGCCGAGCGCGCCATCGAGCTGATGTGCCGGCGAGCGGTGGGCCGGGACGCGTTCGGCAAGGCGCTGGCCCAGCAGGGCGTGGTGCAGAACTGGATCGCCGACGCGCGCGTGGCGGTCGAGCAGCTGCGGCTGCTGGTGCTGAAGACGGCCTGGATGATGGACACGGTCGGCAACCGGGGCGCCCACACCGAGATCCAGGCCATCAAGATCGCCACGCCGCGTACGGTCGTGGGGATCCTCGACCGGGCGATCCAGCTGTACGGGGCGGGCGGGGTCAGCCAGGACTTCCCGCTGGCCGAGCTGTACGCCGGTGCCCGCACGCTGATGATCGCCGACGGGCCCGACGAGGTGCACCAACGGTCGCTGGCGCGCCGGGAGCTGAAGCGGTACCTCTGATGACGGCGGTCGCCCGACGGCGGTCGTCGTCCTCAGTAGCCGCCGAACGGTGTGTGGTCCGTCAGCGCCAGCGCGCGCAGGAAGTCCCGCAGCCGCAGGAGCCGGCGGGCCAGCAGGCGGGGGACGGTGGGGGCGTGCGGGGAGTAGGCGGTGGTCCACAGGACCGGGATGAGATCCATGGCATCAGCATCGGTTTGTGCCGTCCCAGCAGTCCAACAGATGGTTTCGCTGGGGCCGATCACTAGAATCGATGGATGGAGATGCGTCAGCTCCGCCACTTCATGGCGGTCGTCACCGAGGGCAGCTTCACCGCGGCCGCCCGTGCCGAACTGATCGTGCAGTCGGCGCTCAGCACCTCGATCCGCAATCTGGAACGGGAGCTGGGCGCCGATCTGTTCGACCGCACCGGCCGGCGGGTCGTGCTCACGGAGGCGGGGCGCGCGCTGCTGCCGCAGGCGCGGGCGCTGCTGGCCGGGGAGCGCTCGGCGCGGGAGGCGGTGGCGGCGGTGGCCGGGCTGGACAGCGGGCGGGTGGCCATCGGCACCATCCAGACGCTGACCTGCGTCGATCTGCCGGGCGAACTGGCCGCCTTCCACGAGGGGTTCCCCGGCCTCCAGGTCTCCGTACGGGATGCCACGGTGGACGACCTGACCGAGGCCCTGCGGGCGGGTGAGCTGGATCTGGCGTATCTGGCGCCGGACGCGCGGGAGCTGCCGGAGGGGCTGACGGTGCACGCGACCTGGCACGAGGAGCTGGTGCTGATCACCGCGCCGGGGCACCGGCTCGCCGGGGCAGGGAAGACGCTGATCAGCGAGCTCGCCGAGGAGCCGTTCGTCGACTTCCGCGCGGGGACCGGCCTGGAGACGGCCGTACGGCGGCTGGCCGCGCACTGCGGTCTCACGCGCAGGATCACCTGCGACGTCACCCAGGCGGGGCTGCTGGTGGATCTGGTGCGGGCCGGCATCGGGGTGGCGTTCGTGCCCCGGCCGATCGGTGAGCGGGCGGGGCTGCCGTGCATCACGGTCCGGCAGCCGGATCCGGGACGCACGGTGGTGCTGGCCGGGCGCGGGGCACGGCCGCGCAACCCGGCGGCGGGCGCGCTGCTCGATCACCTCATGGGCCGGGGACGGCTCACGGTCGCAGTGCCCGCAGCAGCAGGTCGGCCAGATGGTCGGCGACTTCCTGCGGGCTGAGCGGGCCGTCGGGGCGGTACCAGGTGGACAGGTGGTGCACGGAGCCGAAGTGGTAGTCGACCACGAGGTCGGCCGGGGTGGCCGTGGAGAAGACGCCCTCCCGCTGCCCCTCCTCGATCAGCGCACGGAAGCGTTCGTGGTAGCGGCGGCGCTCGGCGCGCACCTGCTTGTTCTTCTCCGGGCTGAGGTGGTGCATGGAGCGGAAGAAGATCGACGCGTCGTCGAGGTTCTCGATCGTGGTGACGACGACGTCGGCCGCGGCGTCGCGCAGCCGCTTCTCGACGGGTTCGTCGGCGTCCGCGAAGTGGTCCAGGCGTTCCTGCTGGAGGCGCAGCACGCGCGCGTACACCTCGTGCAGCAGATCGTCCTTGGAGCCGAAGTAGTGGTACAGCGCCCCCTTGGTGACTCCGGCCGCCTCGACGATCTCCTGCACCGAGGTGCGGTCGTAGCCCTGCTCGGCGAAGAGCCGGGTGGCGGCGGCCAGGAGCCGCTGCGGCACAGGCGTCCCGTCACCGTCCGTTGTCCTGGGCACTGCCGCCACCCGCCTTTCCGTGTCGCTGTCCTGAGTCGTGGTGGATCGGGAAACGCTCTTCCCGACCGAGGATCTTCCCACTGACCGTTTCCGGCCGGTCCGGCAGGATCCCCGCCCGCAGCGCATCCTCGCAGGCGGTCAGTCTCTCCCTGGGGTGCCCGGCGGGTACAGCCGGGTCGGATCCGGGGCGGCGGTGCGGGTCAGCGGGCCGTCTCCCAGTGCCGCTGGATGCGGTTCATGCCGGCGATCCAGCGGTCGGGGTCGGTGGCGCGGGTCTGGTAGTACTCGGCGACCTCGGGGTGCGGGAGGATCAGGAAGCGGTCCTCCTCGATGCCCCGGAAGAGTGCGTCGGCCACGTCCTCCGGTTCGACGGCGGTCGGCCTGAGGACCAGGTCGCCCGCGCTGCCGCTGGCGTCGAGCATGTCGGTGCGCACGCCCTGCGGGCAGATCGCGTGGACCTTCACCCCGCGGTGGCGGTACGTCAGCGACAGCCACTCGGCGAAGGCGTAGGCGCCGTGCTTGGTGACGGCGTAAGGGGCGGCGCCGACCATGGAG
>KL568571.1:13873-14489 GCA_000715605.1 Streptomyces speibonae
CCAGCCAGTCCGGCAGCAGCGCGTGCGCCGCGCGGACGTGCGCCATGACGTTGACGTCCCAGGACAGGGCCCAGCTCCGCTCGTCGAGGGGGTCTCCCGGCTCCCCGCTGCCCGCGGCGACGCCGGCGTTGGCGCAGTAGACGTCGACCGTGCCGCCGAGCGCGTCGCGGGCGTCGGTGACGATCGCGGAGGCGTCGCCCGGGACCGCGAGACCGTCGATCTCCTCGGCGACGGCCTTGGCGCGGCCGGCGTCCAGATCGTTGACGACGACGCGTGCCCCCTGGGCGGCGAAGCGGCGGGCGAGCGCGGCTCCGATGCCGGCCCCGGCTCCTGTGACGACCACCTTCGCACCTTGCAGGGTGTGCACCATGGCTTCCTCCGACGCGGCTCCGAGCGGCTTCCGCAGGACAGACTAACCGGTCGGTATGCGCGGTGGAAGGGGCATTGCGAGGCAGGCCGGTCGGGTTCGTTCCCCGGGGCGGTCCCGCGCGCTAGCGTGCGTGGGCATGACACCCGCCGCGATCACGGAGGTCACTGAATGAAGCTGTCCAGACGGGGACTGCTCGCCACCACCACGGCCGCGGTCGCGGCCTCCGCCGCCCCGGCGGCGGCCACG
>KL568571.1:14697-15875 GCA_000715605.1 Streptomyces speibonae
GCGGCCACGGCCGGGCCGGCGCACGGCGGCGGCCGGAGGCTGCGCACCGGCTTCGAACGCCTCGCCGAGGAGGGCTACGCGCCACTCGACGGCCGGCGCGTGGGCGTGGTCACCAACCCCACCGGCATCACCCGGGACGTGCGGCACATCGTCGACGTGATGCACGGCGACGACCGGGTGGACCTGATCGCCGTGTTCGGCCCCGAGCACGGTTTCCGGGGCACCGCGCAGGCCGGCGGCTCCGAGGGCCGCTACGACGACCCGGCGACCGGTCTGCCCGTCTACGACACGTATCTGAAGAGCGGTCAGGAGCTCGCCGACATCTTCACCGCCTCCGGTGTGGACACCGTGATCTTCGACATCCAGGACGTCGGCGCGCGGTTCTACACGTACATCTGGACGCTGTTCGACTGCATGGAGGCGGCCGCGCTCGCCGGCAAGCGGTTCATGGTGCTGGACCGGCCGAACCCGGTGACGGGGCGGGCGGCGCTGGGTCCGGTGCTGCACAAGGACTTCGCGACGTTCGTCGGGCGGCAGCCGGTCTCGCAGGCGCACGGGATGACGGTGGCGGAACTGGCGCGGCTGTTCAACGGCGAGTTCCTGACGACGCCGGTGCCGCTGGAGACCGTGCGGATGTCGGGGTGGCGGCGGTCGGACTTCTACGACGCGTCCGGGCTGCCGTGGGTGCCGCCGAGCCCCAACATGCCGACGCCGGAAACGGCACTGGTGTACTCCGGGACGTGTCTGTTCGAGGGGACGAACCTGTCGGAGGGGCGCGGGACGACCCGGCCGTTCGAGCTGCTGGGCGCGGAGGGGATCGACGGGCGCTGGGCCGCCGCGGCGAACGCTTCGGCGCCGGCGGGCGTGCGGTTCCGGGAGGCGTACTTCACGCCGACGTTCTCCAAGTTCCAGGGGAAGACGGTCGGGGGTGTGCAGCTGCATGTGCACGACCGCGAGGCCTTCGACCCGGTGCGGACGGGCGTCCATCTGCTGATCACGGCGAAGCGGTCCTGGAGCGGTTTCGCCTGGCGTCCGGACCACTGGATCGACAAGCTCACGGGCTCCACACTGGTGCGCACGATGATCGACGCCGGGGCGGACACGGACGAGGTGGTGGCCGGCTGGCACAAGGAGCTGGCGGGGTTCCGGAGGATGCGGCGGCAGTACCTGCTGTACCG
>KL568571.1:16124-16880 GCA_000715605.1 Streptomyces speibonae
TTTCGCCGTATCGGGCTGTGACCTGCGGTGATGCGGTCACGGGAGGAGCCGGGCGGGGCGCCGGGTGCATGGGATCGAGGACGCGTGTGCATATCGACCGCCTGTTCAGGAACCCGGGGAGCCCGTGGGGAGTTCTCCGGCTGTCGGGGGAGGGTCGCTCCCCGTGGAGGACACGGCGCGCGTTACCGCCGGTACCCCCGCGGGCTGCCACAACTGAAGTACGGACCGGGGAAGTTGGCTCGCGAGATCCCGCGGCCGCTGATGGGGGCCATCGGAAAAAGGATGGAGCCGATTCGCGTGTCGATACGTCTATTCGGCGACGTCCTTTCGACGACGCCGAAGTGACCGGACAACAGGTGCAGGTGTGACGGAGGTGCAGGACGATGGCCGGTTTCCGGAGTCTGGCGAGACAGGTACGAGATCCGCGGTGCGATCTGGCCCTGCGGCGTTATTCGCTGCGCAAGTGCCTGGAGCGGTTCGCTCCGTACGGGCACCGGGCGACCTGGGACCATCTGTGCGCGCGGGCCGGGTTCGATCCCGAGGACCGCTCCGTCGACCCGGCGCGGCTCGTGGCCGCACTGGACGAACTGGAGGAGGCCCGGGCGGTCTGGCTGGCGTACGAGGTGGAGTTCGCCGAGCGCCGCAGGAAGGAGAAGCAGGACGGGCTGCGCAGTCCGGGCAGTGTGGACGACTGGCACCGGCTGACCTGGGGCGGTTTCGGCGTGGCCTGGTGCGACGATCCGCGGGTGCACCCGC
>KL568571.1:17117-18853 GCA_000715605.1 Streptomyces speibonae
TGGCGGAGGTGCTGCGGCGGCTGATCGCCGCGCTGGAGCGGGAGCCGGGCACCGCCTGCCCGGTGTGCCGGGGGGACCGGCTCATATGGCGTCACGACCTGGATCACGAGCCGTCGGCGGGCCCGGTCTGCACGGACTGCGGAATCCTGGTGCCGCGGCCCGTGCTCACTCCCGGTGCGCTGGCGGAGGCGCGGCGGGCGAGGCTGCTGGTGTCGGCCTGAGGTTCTGAGCGAGGCGGGGAGCAACGGGGGCATGGGGGTGCGCCGGGGATGCCGCACCCCCGGTGGCTCCCGGGGGACCGTAGCAGGTGGGAAACCGGTCGTTCCAGGGCTTTGTTCCACGGACAGTTGAGGGCGATGAAACGCATCTCGGAGCCCTGGGAGCTGTCCCGATGTCGACGCTGCGCGTCACCGCCGAAATCCTGACCGTCCACGAACACCCGGGCGCCGACGCCCTCGAACTGGCCCAGGTGGGCCTGTACCGGGCCGTCGTCGCGAAGGGGGCGTACCGCACGGGTGACGCCGCCGTCTACATCCCCGAGCAGTCCGTGCTGCCCGCCGGGCTGATCGAGGAGCTGGGGCTGACCGGCCGCCTGGCGGGCGGGAACCGTGACCGGGTCAAGGCGATCCGGCTGCGCGGTGAGCTGTCGCAGGGCATCGTGTGCCGGCCGAAGGCGCTCGCGGACGTGGACCTGGTGCGGGCGGCGGCGGAGGGAACGGACTTCGCGCAACTGCTGGGCATCACCAAGTGGGTGCCGCCCGTCCCGCCGACGATGAGCGGTGAGGTGGAGTCCGCGGCCGAGCTGCTGCCGTGGGTCGACATCGAGAACATCCAGCGCTACCCGGAGATCTTCGCGCCGGGCGAGCCCGTGGTGGTCACGGAGAAGCTGCACGGCACGGCCTGCCTGCTGACGTACTCCGCCGAGCTGGACAGGGTGTATGTCTCCTCCAAGGGTTTCGGCGCGAAGTCGCTGGCGCTGAAGGAGGACCCGCGCAATCTGTACTGGCGTGCGGTGCGCAGCCATGGCGTCGCCGAGGTCGCGGCGGACCTCGCCGCCCGGCTGGGCGCCCGGCGGGTCGGCATCTTCGGCGAGGTGTACGGCGCGGGGGTGCAGGACCTGTCCTACGGTGCGGACGGGCGGCGCGACACCCTCGGGTACGCCGTGTTCGACGTCTCCGCGGAGATCGACGGCCGCGTGCGCTGGCTGTCCCCCGCGGAGCTGCTGACCGGCCGCCTGCCGCTGGTCCCGCACCTCTTCACCGGCCCGTACGACAGCGAGCACGTCCTTGAGATCGCCACCGGCCGCGAAACGGTCTCCGGCCGCGAGCTGCACCTGCGGGAGGGCGTGGTGATCCGCCCGGTCGCCGAGCGCCACAGCCCGGTAACCGGCACCCGCGCCATAGCCAAGGCCGTAAGCCCGTCCTACCTGACCCGCAAGAACGGCACGGAGTACGAGTGAACGAGGGGGGTGGCCCACGGGCCCGTGGGCCACCCCCTCGGCGCCGCCACCCCCTGCGCTCCGGCCCCGGCGCGGACCATCGGTCACCGGACCCCGGCACGGGCCGTCGGCCGCCGTGCTCCCGCCTTCACGCGGAGGCCTCCCCACCGCGCCCCGGACGCGGTACGCCCCACCCGGCGCCGCGCGCCAGCCCGACGCAGACAGCAACCACCACACCCCCGAACGGGCACGGAACATCCACCGAGTCTTCGCCCCGGCGCAGGCAGGCGCCGGCGGG
>KL568571.1:19086-19546 GCA_000715605.1 Streptomyces speibonae
AGCCCGGGCCACGGTCGCCGGGGCAAGGCCCCGGCGCGGAAGCCGGCCGCTTCCCTCTGGACCCGGCGCGGGGCGCCCACACGCAGGCGCCCGGGCCCGCGCTTCAGCTCTACCGCCGCGCCCCGGGAGCGGTACCGTCCACCTGGCGCCGCGCGGCAGCCGGCAAAGCATCCGCTGGATATCTGCCCCGGCGCGGGTGACTGCCGTTGGGTCGGCCGGCTCGGGGCCGCTGGTCGCCGGGGCAAGGCCCCGGCGCGGTAGCCGGCCACTTCGCCCCGGATCCGGCGCGGGGCGCTCGTCCGCGGGCGCTCCGTGCCCGTGCCTCGGCAGTGCCTGGGTGTGTCAGGCGTCGTGCGGGCGGGGGCCGGCGGGGGGTTCGGGGAGGAGGCGGGAGCCTGTGAGGCGTTCGCCGGTGATGTCGTCGGGGTTGGACAGGACGCACTTGTCCAGGGAGAGGCAG
>KL568571.1:19781-20513 GCA_000715605.1 Streptomyces speibonae
CCGATGCAGTCCGTGAGGTGGTCGCGCAGGCGGTTGAGCTGCTTGATGCGTTCGTCCAGTTCGGAGCGCCAGGCCTCGGAGAGGTGCGCCCAGTCGTCCCGGGTGGGGGTGCGCTCCTCGGGCAGCTCGGCGAGCGCCTCGCGGATCGTGGCGAGCGGGATGCCGACGCGCTGGGCGGCGCGGATGAAGGCGACCCGGCGCAGGGTGTCACGGGTGTAGCGGCGCTGGTTGCCCGGTGTGCGGCGGCTGCTGATCAGGCCCTTGGACTCGTAGAAGTGCAGGGCCGACACCGCGGCGCCGCTGCGGGCGGAGAGCTGGCCGACCGTGAGCTCGTGGATCTTTTCCGGAATCCGTTGCACTCCTCGAAGCCTACCCACCCCCACGGCACCCGTGTCCGTTGACAGGGGGCGCCCGGCCGACCATGCTAAGCAGTTGCTTAGACATGGGCACGCGCAGGGCGATGCCGCCCGCGCTCACGTGACGCGAGAGGCCGGGACATGGCAGAGCCGAGGATCTTCACGTCCGTCGACGAACTGAGGACGGCGGTGGGCGAGCAGCTGGGGTACACCGACTGGCTGGAGATCGACCAGAAGCGGATCGACCTGTTCGCCGAGGCCACCGGCGACCACCAGTGGATCCACGTCGACCCGGAGAAGGCCGCGGCGGGTCCGTTCGGGACGACGATCGCCCACGGCTATCTGACGCTGTCGCTGCTGCCGCTGTTCGGCCCGC
>KL568571.1:20681-21493 GCA_000715605.1 Streptomyces speibonae
TGTGTATAAGAGACAGCCGCTGTTCGGCCCGCAGCTGATCACCGTCGAGGGCGTGAAGATGGGCGTGAACTACGGCACCAACAAGGTGCGCTTCCCCGCCCCGGTGCCGGTCGGCTCGCGGCTGCGCGCCACCGCGACGATCACCGCGGTGGACGAGGTGCCGGGCGGCGTCCAGGTGGCCACGGCGTTCACCGTGGAGCGCGAGGGCGGCGACAAGCCGGTGTGCGTGGCGGAGTCGGTGGCCCGCTACTACCTCTGAGCGGCGCCGGAGGTCCCGGCCCCGACCATCCGGAGCACGAGGTCGGCGTAGAGCGCGCCGACCTCCTCCGGCGTACGGGGTCCGTCCACGTTGAACCAGCGGGCCACGTCGATGCAGAGCGAGAGCACGGCGAGGGTGGTGCCCTGCACGTCGACGACGGCGAAGTCGCCGGTGCGCACCCCGTCCTCGATGATCCCGCGCACCTCGGCGTCGACCTGGCGCCGCAGACCGAGGATCTCCGCCCGGGCCTCGGGGCCGAGCGAGTCGAGTTCGTACTGCACGACCCTGGCGGTGGTGCGCCCGCGCGCGTGCCAGCGGACGAAGGAGCTGACCGCGTCGGCGAGCCGCTCGGCCGGGCCGCCCTCCGCGCGGGCCGCCGTGCGCAGGATCTCCACGGCCTTCTCGTGACCGATCCTGCTGATCCTGTGGAGCAGCTCTTCCTTGGTCTTGTAGTGGATGTAGAGCGCGGCCGGGCTCATCCCCGCGCGGCCCGCGATGTCGCGGGTCGTCGTCGCGTGGTAGCCGCGCTCGGCGAACGCCTCCACGGCAGCGA
>KL568571.1:21713-25957 GCA_000715605.1 Streptomyces speibonae
TCCACGGCAGCGAGCAGCAGCCGTCGGGCCGCGTCGGGCGTGACCTCACCCCACGGCTCCGCCTCACCACCGGCCGTCTCCTCCGCCGTACTCATCAACTCACCTCATTCGCTGGCAGGGCCACCACCATACCGGCAAGGGTGAGCGAGCGCTTAGTCGCGTCGGAGCTTCCGCGCCTCGGAGTCCGCGCTCCTCAGAGCTTCTGCAGCGGGTCGTGCTCGGCGAGGAGCTTCTCCAGGCGGGCCTGGTCGACCCGGTTCACGATCTGCCCGGCCTCCTGGCGGTCGCGGATGACCTTGGCCAGGGTGAACGCCGAGGTGACCAGGTACATGACCGCGATCCCCAGGAAGGCGCGGACCCACGTGTCGGTCTCCAGGTTGAAGATGCCGACCGCGGTGGCCCCCAGGGCCACTCCGAAGGACGCGACGGCCTGTCCGTAGAAGGCGGCCGTGCTCTGCTGCTTGACCGGTGTGTCGCTCATGGGGACCAGCATCGGCACACGTGTCCGCCGCCACATCCGCTCGGGTACTCAGGGCCGTACTCAGAAGGCGGAGACCCCGGTCAGATCGCGCCCGATGACCAGCTTCTGGATCTGGCTGGTGCCCTCGTACAGGGTCATCACCCGCGCGTCGCGCAGGAGTTTGCCCACCGGGTACTCGTCGATGTAGCCGTAGCCGCCGAAGACCTGGAGGGCGTTGTTGGCGGCGCGGACGGCCGCCTCCGAGGCGAACAGCTTGGCCTTGGAGGACTCCACGGCGAACGGCCGGCCGCGGTCGACCAGGTCGGCGACCCGCCAGGTGAGCAGCCGGGCCGCGTCCACGTCCACGGCGATGTCGCTGATCAGCTCCTGGACGAGCTGGTGGCCGGCGATGGGCTTGCCGAACTGCTCCCGCTCCCCCGCGTAGCGTACGGCCGCGTCCAGCGCCGCCCGGGCGATGCCGACACAGCCGGCCGCGACCGACATCCGGCCCTTGGCGAGGGCGGACATGGCGACGGAGAAGCCCTTGCCCTCCTCGCCCAGCAGCGCCGAGGCGGGCACGCGCACCCCCTCCAGCACCAGTTCGGCGGTGGCCTGGCCGCGCAGCCCGAGCTTGCCGTGGACCGCGCGGCGGGTCAGGCCCGGGGTGTCGGCGGGGACGAGGAAGGCGGAGACGCCCCGGTGACCGGGGGCGTCGGTGGAGCGGGCGAAGAGCAGGACGACGTCGGCCCAGGTGCCGTTGGTGATGAACATCTTGGTGCCGTCGATGACGTAGTCGTCGCCGTCGCGCACCGCGCGGGTGGTGAGCCGGCCGGCGTCGGAGCCGGTGCCCGGCTCGGTGAGGCCGAAGCAGCCGACGTACTCCCCCGAGGTCAGGCCGGGCAGCCAGGCACGCTTCTGCTCCTCGCTCCCCCACGCGGCGACGGTCTTGGCGACCAGGCCGAGGGAGACGGAGACGATGCCGCGCACGGAGGAGTCGCCGCGGCCCAGCTCCTCGGTGACCAGGCAGTACGAGAGATGGTCCCCGCCGGAGCCGCCGTACTCCTCGTCGACCGTCAGCCCGAGGAAGCCGACCTCGCCGAGCTTTCTGACGATGCCGCGGTCGACCTCCTCGGCGCGGTCCCAGGCGGTGGCGTGGGGCGCGACCTCGCGCTCGACGAAGTCCCGGGCGAGCCGGCGGACGGCCTCCTGCTCGTCGCTCAACTCCAGGTTCATCACCGCGTCACCCCACGTGAGAGCCACCAGGCCCGTGTACATTTAAATTACCACTGCTAGTTTCTGTCGCGGTCCTACTATGTGCGCCATGGCCCGACCGCGCAAGCCCCTGCTCAGCACCGACCGGATCGTCGAGACGGCCCGTGCGCTCGTGGACGCGGAGGGCCTGGCCGCCGTCTCCACCCGGCGGCTCGCGGCGGAGCTGGGGGTCAGCGGGCCCTCGCTCTACAACCACTTCCGCACCAAGGACGAGATCCTGGAGGCGGTGGCCGACTCGGTCAGCGCCCAGGTCGACCTGTCGATGTTCGAGGACGGCCGGGACTGGCGGACCGCGCTGCACGACTGGGCGGTCTCCTACCGCTCCGCGCTGCGCGACCACCCGAACATCGTCCCGGTGCTGGCCCGCGGACCCGGCCGCCGCCCGGCGGCGCTCCGGCTCGCCGACGCGGCCTACGGCGCCATGGTCGAGGCGGGCTGGCCGCCCGCGCAGGCCACGTCCATCGGCGCGCTGATGCGGTACTTCGTCATGGGCTCGGCGCTCGGCTCCTTCGCGGGCGGCTTCGTGGACGACGCCGGTGCCTACGACCCCGCCGACTACCCCCACCTGGGGCAGGCCCATCTGCTCGCCGAGCAGCAGGAGAAGATCGACGAGCGGGCCTTCGAGACGGGGCTGACCGCCCTGCTGGACGGGCTGGCGCTCCAGTACGAGCAGCTGCGGAAGCAGGCCGGCGGCACCCTTCGGTGAGTGCCGAAGCGTCCTTGGCGCATGCTGGGGGCATGAGCAGGAAGGATGCCCGGGCGGCGGGGCTGGCCCGGTTCGCCGCGCTGGTCGCCGACGAGACCCGGGCCGCGTGTCTGCTGGCGCTGCTGGACGGGCGGGCCTGGACAGCGGGCGAGCTGGCCCGGCACTGCGGGGTCGCCGCGTCCACGCTGAGCGAGCATCTGGGCAAGCTGGTCGCGGGCGGGCTGCTGGCCGAGGAGCGCCAGGGCCGGCACCGGTATGTACGGCTCGCCGACGCGCGGGCCGCCCAGCTGGTGGAGGACCTGGCCGCGCAGCTCGCCCCGGAGGCCGCCGAACCCGTGCGCACCCTGCGGCAGTCCGGTGCCGGTTCCGCCATGGCCCGCGGCCGCACCTGCTACGACCATCTCGCCGGCCGGCTCGGCATCGCCGTCACCGACGCGCTCACCGCGCGGGGGCTGCTGCGCCAGGACACCGGGTTCGCGCTCACCGACGCGGGACTGAGCTGGTTCGCCGCGGCCGGTATCGGCCTGGACCGCCCGGGACGCCGCCCGCTGGCCCGCGCCTGCCTGGACTGGACGGAACGCCGCCCCCACCTCGCCGGAGCCGCGGGCGCGGCGCTGTGCGGGCACGCCCTGCGCGAGCAGTGGTGTGTGCGCATCGGCTCCGAGCGCGCGGTGAAGGTGACCCCGGCCGGCGCCCGCGCCCTGTCGGAGCTGCTGGGCATCGACGCGGGGGCCCTGGACTGACCCTCTGACGCCCGGCAGGACGCCCGCGCGGCCCGGCCGGGCCCTGTCGTCCCCTTCCCGTCTGCCGTGCGACGCCCCGTGCCGGCAGGGCCTACAACACCACCAGCGCCCGTCCGCCCTTGCCCGCGAGCATGGTGTCGAAGGCGGCCGGGATGCCCTCGAGGGTGATGCGGTCGGTGACCAGGGCGCCCGGGTCGAGGCGGCCGGCCCGGATGTGTCCGGCGAGCACCGGAAGGTCCCGGGCGGGGTCGGAGTTGCCGTAGACGCAGCCGGAGAGGGTCCGGCCCCAGTGGAAGAGCTCCAGGGCGTTGAAGGTGACCTGCTGGTCCTTTCCGCCGATGCCGACGACCGTGGTGCGTCCGCCGCGCCGGGTGGACTCCCACGCCGTGCGGATGGTGGTCGCGCGCCCGACGCACTCCACGGCCGCGTCCACGCCCTCCTTGCCGGTGAGGGCGCGGATCTGCCGGGCGGTGGTGTCGGAGGCGACGAGGTAGTCGGTGGCCCCGGCGGCACGGGCGAGTTCCTCCTTGTGCGGGGAGACGTCGACCGCGACGATCGTCGATGCGCCCGCGATCCGGGCCGACTGGAGGGCGGCGAGGCCCACTCCCCCGACGCCGAAGACCGCGACGCTCTCGCCGGGCCGCACCCGCGCGGAGTGGTGCACCGCGCCGTAGCCGGTGAGCACCGCGCAGCCCAGCAGGGCGGCGTCGGCGAGCGGAACGCCCTCCGGGGCGGGCAGGACACAGGAGGCGGCCACCACCGTCTCCTCGGCGAACGCGGCGACGTTCAGCCCCGGGTGCAGGTCGGTGCCGTCGTCGGCGCGGCGGGCGTGCACCTGCGCCGCGCCGTCCAGGGCGCCCGCGCACAGCCACACCTCGCCGCGCGCGCAGGCACGGCAGGTGCCGCAGGAGGGGGCCCAGTTGAGCACCACGCCGTCGCCGGGCGCGACATGGGTGACTCCCTCGCCGACGGCGACGACCGTGCCGGCGCCCTCGTGGCCGAGGACGGCCGGGACCGGCACCCGCATGGTGCCGTTGGACAGGGACAGGTCGGAGTGGCAGAC
>KL568571.1:26174-27401 GCA_000715605.1 Streptomyces speibonae
ATGTGTATAAGAGACAGGTCCGGGCTCGGGCAGGTCGATCCCGGTGACCTCCAGCGGGGCACCGACGGCGGGCAGAACGGCGGCACGTACGGCCATGGCGGACACGACTCCCCTTAGAGCTGGAGGGACTTGGTCTGGAGGTACTCGGACAGGCCGTGCGCCCCGAGTTCACGGCCCACGCCCGACTGCTTGTAACCGCCGAAGGGCGCGCGCGGGTTGAAGCGGCCGCCGTTGATGTCGACCTGACCGGTGTCCATGCGCCGGGCGAAGGCCACCGCCTCCGCCTCGTCGCCGGCCCACACGGCACCGGTGAGGCCGTAGACGGTGCCGTTGGCGATGCGCAGGGCGTCGCCCTCGTCGTCGTAGCGCAGGACGGACAGGACGGGGCCGAAGATCTCCTCCTGGGCGATGGTCATCTCCGGGGTGACGTCGGCGAAGACGGTGGGGCTGACGTAGAAGCCCTGTTCGCGCGGGGCCTCGGGGCCGCCCGCGACCAGGCGGGCGCCCTCGGCGACGCCCTTCTCGATGTAGCCGCGCACCCGGTCCCGCTGCCTGGCGCTGACCACCGGCCCGATGCGGTCGCCGTACTTGGCGGCGGCGCCCGCCGCCAGCTCCACCGCCTCGTCGTACTGGTCGCGGTGGACCAGCATGCGGGTCCAGGCGCTGCACGTCTGGCCGGAGTTGGTCATCACGTTGGCGACCCCGACGTTCACCGCGCGGGCGAGGTCGGCGCTGGGCAGGACGACGTTGGCGGACTTGCCGCCGAGTTCGAGGGCGACCTTCTTCACCATGCCGGTGGCGATCGCGCCGATGCGGCGGCCGACGGCGGTGGAGCCGGTGAAGGAGAGCAGGTCGACGTCCGGGTGCTCGGCGAGGGCCTGGCCGGCCACCGGGCCGAGGCCGGTGACGAGGTTGAACACGCCCGCGGGGATCCCGGCCTCGTGCACGGCCTCCGCGAAGAGCCGGGCGACCAGCGGGGTGTCCTCGGCGGGCTTGACGACGATGGTGCAGCCGGCGGCGAGGGCGGGGGCGGCCTTGGCGACGATCTGGTGCAGGGGGTAGTTCCAGGGGGTGATCGCGCCGACCACACCGACCGGTTCGTGCAGCACCGTCGAGTTGCCCACCCGCTCCTCGAAGGAGTACGTCGCCGCCAGTTCGGCGTACGAGCCCGCGACCACGACCGGGACGCCCGCGTGGACGGCCTGCGAGAGCCTCAGGGGCGAGCCG
>KL568571.1:27582-28255 GCA_000715605.1 Streptomyces speibonae
CCTGCGAGAGCCTCAGGGGCGAGCCGAGTTCGGCGGTCACCGTCTCGGCGATCTCCTCCCGCCGGGCGGCCAGCACGTCCCGCAGGGCGGTGAGGCGGGCGGCGCGCTCGTCGGGCGGGGTGGCGGCCCAGGCCGGGAGGGCGGCACGGGCGGCGCGCACGGCGGCGTCGACGTCCTCGGCGGTGCCCGCGGGGACGGTGGCGATCACCTGCTCGTCGGCCGGGTTCACCACGTCGATCACGTCGGATCCGGCGGCCGGGCGCCAGGCCCCGTCGATGTACATGCCGTCGTATGCCTTCATCGCGCTTCCTCCGGGCGGGCGTCGGGACACGGCTGATCGGTCCTCCGGACCCTAAACTAGCGATGATAGTTTTCTCGCGCCAGGGGGGGAACGCCGCGCCCCGGTCACTCTTCCAGGTCGGGCAGCCGGTCCGGGTTCGGGCAGATCCGTGCGCCGTGCTGGTCGAAGACGAACAGGTGGGCGAGGTCGACCAGGAGCGGCACCTGCATGCCGTGCCGGAGGCGGATGTCCGGAGTGGTGCGGACGATGAGGTCACCCGGGACGCGCGGGTCGGCGGAGGAGGGCGCCGGTGCGGGCCGCTCGGGGGCCTCCAGCGTCGCGACGCCCCCGGTGCGCAGCGCGCCCGCCCGCTCCCGCAGCCGCTCCAGGACC
>KL568571.1:28496-31414 GCA_000715605.1 Streptomyces speibonae
GGTCCGGGCCGGGGGGCCTCCAGTTCGGGCACCACGGCGGGCTGGGACCCGGTGTTGAAGTGCACGAGCACCTCGTGGCCCTGGAACTCCAGGTGCTCCACCAGGCCGGTGAGGGCCACCTCGCCGGGGCGGGCGGCGGACGGTTTGGCGATCCGGACGGCCTCGGAGCGCAGCCCGACGATGACCTCACGGCCCTGCTGGACGCGGAGCAACTGATGGTCCAGGGAGAGCGGTTCGGGCAGCCGCAGGAACTGCTTGCCCAGGCTGATGGACATCGCCCCGTCCAGGGGGGCGCGCACCAGACCGCGCAGCAGATTGATGCGCGGGGTGCCGATGAACGCGGCGACGAAGACGTTGTTCGGCAGCGCGTACACCGTGCGCGGCGTGCCGACCTGTTGCAGGACGCCCCCGCGCAGCACGGCCACCCGGTCGCCGAGCGACATCGCCTCGGACTGGTCGTGGGTCACATAGACGGTGGTGACGCCCAGTTCGCGGGTGAGCTGGGAGATCTCGGCGCGCAGATGATTGCGGAGCTTGGCGTCGAGGTTGGACAGCGGCTCGTCCATCAGGAACGCGGAGGGGTGGCGGGCGATGGCCCGGCCCATGGCGACCCGCTGGCGCTCACCGCCGGAGAGCTGGGCGGGGAAGCGGTCGAGGAGGTCCTCGATGCCGAGCATGCGGGCGGTGGCGTCCACCCGTGGGGACGGGTCGGTGCCGGGCGCCTCGATGCGCAGCGGGAAACCGATGTTGTCGCGGCTGGTCATGCTCGGGTACAGGGCGAAGTTCTGGAACACCATCGCCATGTCCCGGTCGGACGGGGGCAGCTCGTTGCCGTACTCGCCGTCGAGGAAGAGCCGGCCCTCGTCGATCTCCTCCAGTCCGGCGATCATCCGGAGCACGGTGGACTTGCCGCAGCCGGAGGGACCGAGCAGGACGAGGAACTCTCCCGGCGCGATGTCCAGCGACAGCCGGTCCACCACGCGGACACCTCGCGTGTAGCTCTTGCTCACGTCGTGCAGGGTGATGGCGCGTGTCATGAGGGGCCCCCGGGGCTCATCAGAGCGCTGTAGCTCCGCAGTCGGACGCCACGTGCGGGTCGTACGGGACGTGTGAGTCACGGAAGCTAACGGAAAGTAGGCGGCCGGGGGAAGATGCGGGACAGGATCTCGGAGCTTCGTCCGATCCGTGAGAAACCGGACGCGGGGATTCAGTGCGTGCGGCGGCGCGGCACCGGCGCGCCGTGCGTCAGCCCTCCCCGCCGTCGGAGCCGCTCATCGTGGATCCCCTCGTGCCCGGGCGGGGACGGACCACCCGGAGCACCTCGCCCGTCGCCAGGGTCGCCTTCGCCACGCCGTGCGTCCAGCGCGGACCGCCGCGCGCCGCCCAGACGACGCAGGCGCATCCGGCGACGACGGCCAGGAGCACGACGGACAGCACGGCTATCAGCATGACGTTCCTCTCGTGGCGCACGGGGGCCCCGCTGCCCGCGGCGCGCCCGTGCGCGCGTGTGGTGCGCCCATCCTGTCAGGGCACGCGGGTTCCCGGGCGCCGTTCGGCGGCGGCGGTCCGCGGGGCCACCTCGACGGGCACCCCGTTGAGGACGGCGTTGCCGGACAGCGGGTCGAGGAGGCTGCCGTCGAGGAGCTGGTTGACGTTGGCGCCGGGGTCGGCGGACGCGTGCCGGGTGCGGGTGCCGGGGCGGTCGTGGCCCCAGCCGTGCGGCAGGCTCACCACGCCCCGGCGCACGGCGTCGGTGACCTCCGCGGGAGCGGTCACCTCGCCGCCGGCTCCCTTGACGCGCACCGGCTGCCCGTTCCGGATGCCGAGGCGTTCGGCGTCGTCGGGGTGGAGGTGGAGGGTGCAGCGGTTGGAGCCGCCGGTGAGGGCGGGCACGTTGTGCATCCAGCTGTTGTTGGAGCGCAGATGGCGGCGGCCGACGAGGACGAGTCCGGCGGGGCGCTCGTCCAGGGCGGCGCGGAGCCGGGGGAGGTCGCCGGCGATGGGCCCGGGGAGCAGTTCGACCTTGCCGCTGCGGGTCTTCAGCGGCTGGGGCAGCCGGGGGCGCAGCGGGCCGAGGTCGATGCCGTGCGGGTGGGCGAGCAGCCTGGCGAGGGTGAGGCCGTCCGGGTCGGCGCCGAAGCCGTCGCCGTAGGGGCCGAGTCGCAGCATCATGTCGAGGCGCCGTTCGGGGCCGTTGTCGCCGGTGAGGCGGTCGGCGAGGTCCTTGGGGTCGCGGCCGTGCACCGGGGAGTTCGGGTCCCGGACCGCCTTGCCGAGGGTCTGTTCGATCACCAGGGCGTCCACGGCCGCGGGGTCGGCGCCGTGCATGCCGGTGGCGGCGAGGACCAGCCGGGCGAGGATCTCGGTCTCGGCCATGCGGCCGGGCTCCAGGGGGACGGCCGCGCGGGTGTAGCGGACCTGGTTGCGCACGGCGAGGGCGTTGAAGGCGAAGTCGTGGTGCGGGCTCTGCGCGGGCGGGGGCGGCGGCAGGACGACGTCGGCGTGCCGCGAGGTCTCGTTGAGGTAGGGGTCGACGCTCACCATGAAGTCGAGCGAGCCGAGCGCCTTGTCGAGCCGGTCGCCGTCCGGGGCGGAGAGGACGGGGTTGGCGGCGACGGCGATGAGGGCGCGGACCGGCTCGCCCTCGTCGGTGGGGGTGTCGATCTCCTCCGCGAGGGCGGCCAGCGGGAGTTCGCCCTTGGCCTCGGGGTGCCGGCGCACCCGGGAGTGCCAGCGTCCGAGGGCGAAGCCGCGGCCGGGTCCGGCGGGGCGCGGTGTCCGGTCGGTGGCGGCCTGCGGGAAGAGGGCGCCACCGGGGCGGTCGAGGTTGCCGGTGAGGATGTTGAGGACGTCGACGAGCCAGCTGGCGAGGGTGCCGTGCGGGACGGTGCAGCTGCCGATGCGGCCGTAGACGGCGG
>KL568571.1:31594-40209 GCA_000715605.1 Streptomyces speibonae
AGAGATGTGTATAAGAGACAGGCCGTAGACGGCGGCGGTGGGTGCGGCGGCGAGTTCGCGGGCGAGGGTGCGGATGAGGGGGGCGTCGATGTCGCAGGCGGCGGCCACCGCCTCGGGTGTGAAGCCGTCGAGTGCGGCGGCGAGGTCGTCGTATCCCTGGATGTGCGGTGCCCGCTCGCCTAGGTCGGCGAGGCCCTCGTCGAGCAGGGTGTGCGCCATCGCCGCGAGGAGCAGCGCGTCGGTGCCGGGACGGACGGCGAGGTGCCGGTCGGCGAGGCGGGCGGTGCGGGTGCGGCGGGGGTCGATGACGGTGAGCGTGCCGCCGCGGGCCCGGAGCGCCTTGAGCCGGCCGGGGAAGTCGGGGGCGGTGCACAGGCTGCCGTTGGACTCCAGGGGGTTGGCGCCGATCAGCAGAAGGTGGTCGGTGCGGTCGAGGTCGGGCACCGGGATGAGGTTCGCGTCGCCGTAGAGCAGGCCGCTGGAGACGTGCTTGGGCATCTGGTCGACGGTGGAGGCGGTGAACAGGCTGCGGGTGCCGAGCCCGCCGATCAGCACGGGCGGGTAGAGGGCGCCGGCCATGGTGTGCACGTTGGGGTTGCCGAGGACGACGCCGACGGCGTGCGGTCCGTGCCGCTCGACGACCGGACGTATCCCGGCGGCCACCGCGTCGAACGCCGCCTCCCAGGTCGTCTCGCGCAGTTCCCCGTCGACGCGGACGAGGGGGGCGCGCAGCCGGTCGGGATCGGAGTCCACGGCTCCGAAGGCGGCGCCCTTGGGGCAGATGAAGCCCCGGCTGAACACGTCGTCGCGGTCGCCGCGGGCGCCGGTGACCCTGCCGTCGTCGATGGTGAGCGTCAGGCCGCAGGTGGCCTCGCACAGCGGACAGATGCGAAGGGCGGTGCGGGACACGGGTCCTCCCGGGTACGGCGGCGTGGCGCACGGACGAGCCGAGCATACCGACCGGTACGCATGGCGGGGAGGGCCGGCGTCGGGCCGGCCTCAGTCCAGGACCTGGGCCAGATAGGCGCGCAGCATCCCCCGCAGTTCGCCGATGACCTTCTCGTCCCCGTCGGGCGCCATCCGGAACGCCAGGTGGACCAGGGCGTCGGCGGTCTCGACGGCGATGAGGACGGCGCGGCTCAGGTCCTCGTCCACCGCGCGGCCCAGAGAGGCCGAGAGCAGACGGGCGAGGGGGTCGGCGACGCGGTGGTTGGGTTCGGTGCGGCGCGTGCCGACCGGGATCTGGTTGCCGAAGTCGACCAGGGAGAAGCCGGGGGCGGTGCGCTTCATCTCCAGGTAGGCGTCGAGCACGACGTCCATGGCGTGCCGCCAGCCCCGGTCGCCGGCGGCTTCGAGGCGTTCGCCGACGCGTTCGGTGAAGCGTTCCAGGTTGCGCTGGGCCAGCGCGTCGGCCATCTGGCGTTTGTTGCCGAAGAAACGGTAGACGGAGCCTATGGGGACACCGGCGCGCTCGGCGACGGCCCGGGTACTCAGGTCGTCGTACCCGACCTCGTCGAGGAGTTCGGCGCAGGCGTCGAGGATCCTGGCCAGCCGTTCGGCGCTGCGCCGCTGCACGGGCGCTCTGCGGAGCGATGTCGCATGGGGCACGGGCCTCATCATGCCTGCTCGATGCCGTCCGGTGAACCGCGCCCTCCGCCGCCGCGGCCACGCTCCGGCGCGCCGGCGCCGGCGAGGGGTTCCGCGCTCGGGTCCGCGCTCGGCTCCTGCTCGGAGACGGTGATGTCGGCGGTGCTCTCGACCGGCTCGCCGTCCACGGCCCACACCGAGCCGTCGTCGGCGTACAGGCGGGCGGTGATCTGGTGCGTGCCGCGCGTCACGAAGCTGCTGGGCAGGTGGTACTCGGGGGTGCGCAGCAGGGCGACACGGTGGCCGTCGACCTCGAGGCGGGCCATCCCCCGGCCGGGCACCGCGCGGTCGCTCGCCCCCTCGGGCGAGAAGCGGAAGTTGCGCACGCGCAGCCGTACGTCCCAGCCGCCCTCGCCGTCGGGGGTGACCTCGACTCCGAGCTCGGGCGCGTTCTCCCCGTCCACCTCGCGATAGGGGCGCCCGTCCGCGTCCGTCTCCTCGAGGAGCCGGCCGACGGGCGAGGGCGACACCTCGTCCTGCCCCTGGGCGGCACGGGAGTCGCAGCCCGCGGCTCCGGCCGACAGGACGAGACAGACCGCGAGCGCGGTGATGATGCTCCGCCTCCACGTCATGCCGGGGAGCGTAGAACACCGGTACGAGCCCGGGGATCCCCCTGGAGTCTGGTTCCGTGTCCTCCGACGAGGGGAGGGTGCGACACGCCGCGCGCGACGGGTCCGCGCCCTCTTGCGCTGCGGAAAACGCAATCCTACGGTGTCCCATAGGAATCGGATCGCAAGGGAGCGAAGATGACCGATGGGGGCACCGCCCGCGCGGGAGCAGTCGACCGCGAGGGAGCGCGCAAGGTGGCCGAGGGCCTGGAGCACCTCTCCGGCTTCGGCAACGAGCACAGCTCCGAGGCGGTCCCGGGCGCGCTGCCCGAGGGCCGCAACTCGCCGCAGCGCGCACCGCTCGGGCTGTACGCGGAGCAGCTCAGCGGTTCGGCGTTCACCGAGCCGCGGGCGGCGAACCGCCGCTCCTGGCTGTACCGGATCCGCCCGTCGGCCGCCCACCCCCCGTTCACCCGCACGGGCAACGGCGCGCTGCGCACGGCGCCCTTCACCCAGACGGTCCCCGACCCCAACCGGCTGCGCTGGAACCCGCTGCCCGAGCCGGCCGAGGGGACCGACTTCCTGGGGGGCCTGTGGACCCTGGGGGGCAACGGCGACGTCGCCCAGCGCACCGGGATGGCCGTGCACCTGTACCACGCCACCGCCTCGATGGACCGGGTGTTCAGCGACGCCGACGGTGAACTGCTGATCGTCCCCGAGCGGGGCGGGCTGCTGCTGCGCACGGAGTTCGGGCTGCTGCATGTGGAGCCGGGACACATCGCGCTGATCCCTCGTGGGGTGCGGTTCCGTGTGGAGCTCCTGGACGAGTCCGCCCGCGGCTATGTGTGCGAGAACTATGGGGCGCCGTTCCGGCTGCCCGACCTCGGCCCCATCGGCGCCAACGGGCTGGCGAACCCCCGTGACTTCCGGGCGCCGGTCGCCGCGTTCGAGGACGTCGAGCGCCCGGTGGAGGTGGTGAACAAGTTCTGCGGCAACCTCTGGTCGGCCACCTACGACCACTCCCCGCTGGATGTCGTGGCCTGGCACGGCAACCATGTGCCGTACGCCTACGATCTGCGCCGGTTCAATGTGATGGGCACCATCTCCTACGATCACCCGGACCCGTCGATCTTCACGGTGCTGACCTCGCCGAGCGACACACCGGGGCTGGCCGGGGTGGACTTCGTGGCCTTCGCCCCCCGCTGGCTGGTGGGCGAGGACACCTTCCGGCCGCCGTACTTCCACCGGAACGTGATGAGCGAGTACATGGGCCTGATCGAGGGCGCGTACGACGCGAAGGCGGAGGGCTTCGTGCCGGGCGGGGGCTCGCTGCACAACATGATGTCGGCGCACGGTCCGGACCGGGAGACCTTCGACCGGGCGAGCGCGGCGGAACTGCGGCCGCAGAAGATCGACGACGGCCTGGCCTTCATGTTCGAGACCCGCTGGCCGGTGTCCCTGACCCCCCAGGCGGCACGGGCGGAGCACCTGCAGCAGGGTTACGACGACGTGTGGCACGGGCTCGAGCGTCACTTCCAGCCGTTGCACTGAACGTTCTCCGACCGGTACGGATAGCCCGTGACCTCCTTCGCTCCGGATTCGATCGTCCTGAATCGCAAGTTGCCGCTCTGGTACCAGGTGTCGCAGTCGCTGCGCGCCTCGATCCTCGGCCGCTCCCCCCAGGATCCCCTGCGGCTGCCCACCGAGGAACAACTGGCCGGGCACTACGGGGTGAGCGTGCTGACCATGCGGCAGGCGCTGAAGGAGCTGGAGGACGAGGGGCTCATCACCCGCCACCGCCGGCGCGGGACCTTCATCGAGCCCGGCGCCCGGCGGGCCCCCCCGGTGCGGCTGCTGGGCTCGGTGGACGCGATCGTGGCCCAGCAGAGCGGGATGACCACCGAGCTGCTGGAGCACGGTCCGGCGCCGGTGCCTGCCGAGCTCGCCGAGTACTTCCCGGACCTGACCGAGGCGGCGGCGTACCACCGGCTGCGCAGCGACGAGAAGACGGGCGAGCCGACCAACCACGCCCGCAACTACGTCCGCCCCGAAGTGGCCGCCCGGATCGACCTGGACGATCTGGTGCGGTGGCCGATGACCAAGGTGCTGCGGGACGCCGTCGGGGCGGACATCGGCCGGATCACGGACACCGTGGAGGCGCGGCTCGCCGACCCGGAGACGGCGCGCCTGCTCCAGGTGCCGCTGCTCAGCCCGATCCTGCACTACACGGGCGTCACCTACGATACCGACGGCCGGCCCCTGGACGTGGCCGTCATCCACTACCGGGGCGACCGCTTCTCCTTCACGGTGACGCTGGACGCCACCTGATCCGCTCTCGGTCCCAGGCCGTACGATGCCCTGCGTGACGCACGACGACGCTCCGCTGCTGGCGGACCTCATGCCGTGGTCCGTCGCACCGCCGCGGCTCGGCCGGGGGTGGCCGGCGGCCCCCGACCCGGCGTGTCTGAAGGCCCGTTGGGACGCCCTGATGAAGGCCACGGGAGAGGACCGCGAGGCCCTGTTCCAGTCCACGCGCGCCCGGACCCCGCACTCCGCGGTCGGCCGGCTGCCGGGGCGGGACGGCGGCACGGAGCGGCTGGCCCGCGCCTCGGGTCCGTGTGCCGAGCCGGTGCGGGTCCTGTACGCCCCGTTCGACGAGCAGTGGCTGATCCCCGATCAGCGGCTGATCGACGCGGCCCGGCCCGAGTTGTGGCGGGTGGCGGACGAGCGGCAGGTCTTCGTCGTGGAGGCGCAAGGCGCGCGCGACGGTGCCGCCGACGGTGACGCCGGTCCGCCGCTGCTCGCCACCTCCCTGCCGCCCGTGCTGCGCGCGGGGCGCGTCCGCCCGTTGTACCGCCGCCCGGGGGCCGCCGAACCCAACCTGGCGCCGGGCCTGACCGGCCACCTCGCCGCCCGGCTCGGCCACGCCCCCTCCCCCGTGGACGTCCTCGCCTGGACGACGGCCGTGGCCCGGCCGACGCCGGCGGGCCTCGCGGTGCCGCTCACCGGGGACGTGGACGCGTGGGAGCGGGGCGTGGCGGTGGGCCGCAGGATGCTGTGGCTGATGCGGCGCGACGGGGAACGGCCCAAACTGCCGGGCGGGCGCCGCCCCTACGTCCGTGCCCCGCTGCCCTCCCGGCCGCTGACCGTGCGCTACGACCGGGACGAGGAGGCGCTGCTGCTCGACGAGGGCCGTGTCTCCCCCGTGCCGCCCGAGGCGTGGGAGTTCGAGGCCGGGGGTGTCCGGGTGCTGGAGCAGTGGTTCGCGGCCCGTACGGAGGCGGGTGAGCCGGGGACACTGGCGGCGATCCGGCCGGTCGCCTGGCCGCAGGCCTGGACGTCGGAGCTGCTGGAACTCGTCACGGTGCTCACGTTGCTGGCGGAACTGCGGGCGGAGCGGGTGGCGTTGACGTCCCCGGGGCTTCCCCGGCCGATCACTCCGGCCGAGCTGCGCGAGGCCGGTGTGCTGCCGGTTCCGTCCGCCGCCCGGCGGCCCGCCTCGGTGCTGGACGCCCACGAGGAGGGGCCGGAGGGGCAACTCGCGCTGCTCTGAATTCTTTTCGCCCCCGACGCCCCTTCCCGTCCCGTCCCCGGGGGCCTCGCTTCCGGACCCCCTTTCGGCCCTGAACGGGCCTCGTCCTCAAACTCCCCCAGAGGGGGTACCCCCAGACGGGATGGGAGTCGCCCCGGGGGGCGACTCGCACCCGTCCGGGGGCCGGATCCCGCCCGTCCCCGGGCCCGCTCGGGCCGGGGCAGGGGTCAGTCGCGGCGGGGTTCGAAGCCGTCCAGCATGCGGGTGAGGGCGCGTTCGAAGACGGCCTCCAGGTCGATCGGGCCGGTGTCCTCCATGAAGGCCGCCGCCATCCGCGGATAGGCGCCGGTCGCGATCCGGGCGCCCAGGTAGGCGATCCGGACGGCGTCTTCCTGCTCCTGCGACCAGGGCAGCGAGCGCGTCCGCTCGGCGGTGGCCAGCTCGTTGGTGACGTACGTCGTCACGATGCCGTTCAGCATCGCGATCAGCTCCAGCTTGGTGCCGTAGGGCGCGGGGAGCGTGTCCAGGCAGGCCAGGCAGTGTTCGAGATAGCGCAGGGAGTTGGGGCTGAAGCCGTAGACGGGCGACATCAGGCGCGGCAGCCACGGGTGGCGGTGCATCAGCGCCCGCGTCTGGTGGGCGACCCGCAGCATGTCGGCGCGCCAGTCACCGGTGGGCTCCCACAGCTCGTGCTCGCCGGCGACCGCGTCCACCATCAGCTCGTGCAGGTCCTCCTTGCGGGGGACGTAGTTGTACAGCGACATGGTGCCGCAGCCCAGCTCGGCGGCGACACGGCGCATGGAGACCGCGTCCAGGCCGTCGGCGTCGGCGATGCGCACCGCCGCCGCGGCGATGTCGGCGCGGGTGTACGCCGGTTTGGGTCCACGGCCGGTGCGCTCGGGGCGCGCCCAGATCACGTGGGGTTCGGCCGCTCGGCCCGCCATCGGTCATCACCTCCCCACCATCGTAGTTACGTACACCGTACGTAATGCGCTATGGTCGACCCATGACTACTACGTACGCTGTACTTAGTGAGGGTCTGGAAAAGCGTTTCGGGGAGGTCCATGCCCTGCGGGGGCTGGATCTGGCGGTGGCCGAGGGCACCGTGTGCGGGGTGCTGGGACCCAATGGCGCGGGCAAGACCACGGCCGTCCGGCTGCTGACCACGCTGCTGCGGCCCGACGCGGGATCCGCGCGCGTCGCGGGACACGATCTCGTCCGGGAGGCCGCCGCCGTCCGCCGCAGAATCGGGGTCACCGGCCAGGACACCTCGATCGACGGGGATCTCACCGGGCGCGAGAATCTGCGCCTGTTCGCCCGGCTGCACCGGGTGGACCGGGCCGCCGCGCGGGCCGCCGAGCTGCTCGAGAGGTTCGGGCTGACGGAGGCGGCGGACCGGCCGGCGTCCGGCTGGTCCGGCGGCATGCGCCGCCGGCTGGACCTCGCGGCGAGCCTGATCCGCCGCCCCGAGGTGCTGTTCCTGGACGAGCCGACGACCGGTCTCGACCCGGCCAGCCGCACGCTGATCTGGGAGGCGGTGGGCGAGCTGACCGACGAGGGCACGACCGTGCTGCTCACCACCCAGTATCTGGAGGAGGCCGACCGGCTCGCCGACGACATCGCCCTGGTGGACCGGGGAAGGGTGGCGCACACCGGCTCCCCGGCCGAGCTCAAGGCGCTGGTCGGAACGCACGCGGAAGTGGTCGTCGCGCACGTCGGCGCGCTGGCGGAGGCCGCCGGGGTGCTGGACCGGCTCACCGGCTCGCAGCCCTCCCTGGACCGGGAGCGGAACGCGGTCGCGGTGGTCACCAAGGACGCGACGCTCACCCTCCCGCACCTGGTGCGCACGCTGGACGCGGCGGGCGTGCCGCTGCTCGACGCGAGCCTGCGGCCCCCGACCCTCGACGATGTGTTCCTGCGGCTGACCGAGGGCCCCGGCGCCCTCGCCGGCCGCCCCGGCGACGACAAGGAGCGTGCCGCATGAGCACGTTGGCGTACGACGGCACCGCACTGCTCGGCCGGCAGCTGCGGCGGATGCGGAACAACCCGGGGCTGCTGGTCCTCACCCAGACGATGCCGGTCAGCATGCTGCTGTTCTTCGGCTACGTCTTCGGCAGCGCGCTCGCCGTGCCGGGCGCCGAGTACCGGTCCTTCCTGGTACCGGGGCTGCTCGTGGCGACGGCGGCGGGCGGGGTGATGACCGGCATGTTCCAGTCCGCGCAGGACGTGCACCGCGGGGTGACGGACCGGTTGCGCACGCTGCCGGTGAGCCGGGCCGCCGTGCCGATGGGCCAGGCCGTGGCGGACGTCCTGGTGACGGCCGCGGGAACGGTGCCGTTCCTCCTGGTGGGGCTGGCGGTCGGCTGGCGCGTGGAGGGCGGCGTCCCGGCCGCCGTGGGCGCGTTGGCGCTGTTGCTGCTGTTCCGGTTCGCGTGCGTGTGGGCCGGGATCTTCCTGGGGCTGCACACCCGGAACGAGGAGGCGGCCGGTCAGCTGGGCGGGGCGACCTTCCTGCTGCCGCTGCTGTCCAGCGCGTACATCCCGGCCGAAGGACTTCCGGGCGGTCTGCGCACGGTGGCGGAGTGGAACCCGATCAGCGCGGTGGCGACGGCGCTGCGGGACCTCTTCGGCAACGCGCCGGTGCCGGAGGGAGCGGCCTGGCCGGTGGCGCATCCCGTGGCGGGGTCGCTGGCCTGGATCGCGGTGCTGCTCGCGGTGTTCGTGCCGCTCGCGGTGCGGGCGTACGCGCGCGGCGAGCGCTGACGTGGGGGTGGCGGGGAGGGACCGGCGGGCCCCCGGGTCGTGGCCGGGTGGGACCGGGGGCGCCGGTAAGGGACGTGCTGAGGGCGCTGGTGCGCCACGTGCCCCGGATCTGTCTCTTATACACA
>KL568571.1:40464-46031 GCA_000715605.1 Streptomyces speibonae
TCGTGCGGGCCCGCGCGCCCCTGGAGTCGCGGTTGGGCACGGTGTCGTGCGCGGTCAGCTCGCGCATCAGCGTGGTCGCCTCGGCCGTCTCGCGCTGCGGGACCGCCGGTCCCGACAGGACCGAGAGATGGCGGTCGAGGCGCGAACTGGTCGCGCTGCTCCCGCAGGTGATCGCAGGGACCCTGGCCCTGCTGCGCACTGTTATCTGTTCCATGTCACTCCCCACCCGTACGAGTCCACCCGGCCCGGGCAGAGTAACCCTATCGCCCCGTACGGGCACTCGTGTATCGAGGTCACAGGATTCACCTTCCCCATAAGGGTGTTGACGAACCGGCGATGGTTACTCTCCGAATCCGACCGTTTTCAGGGCGAGTTGGACGATGGGTTGGCCGGTCGGCTGCGGCGAGCCGCCGTCGGGCTCGACGGTCACGGCGAGTGACGTCGCCGCGGGGTCCAGACCGGAGGCGACCAGCGGCGTGTCGCCCTCGAAGAGGCCCAGGGAACGCGGTTGCTCCCCCGGGCCCATCAGCCAGAGCTGACGCACACGTCCGTTCGGAGGGTCGCCGTATCCGCCGAGCGTGACGACCGCCTTGCGGGTCGACGCGGACGCGATCACTCCGATCGTGCGGCCGTCCCCGTCCTGCCCGCTGCCCGCCCGCGCGTCGGGGGCGGCCAGGACGTGGGCGATCTCACGTGCCCGGTCGCGTTCGGCGGCGAGCCGGTCCTGGGTGCGGTCCGCCTGGACGGCGAACAGGGCGGCGACGACGAGGGCCGCGGCGGCGGTGGCCGTGGCGAACGGTACGAACAGCGGTGCCCGGCGCCGCTCACGGGCGGGCGGGGGCGCGGCGCCCCAGACGTGCGGCGGCAGTTGCGGCGCACGCGCGCGCGCCGATTCCCGGGGTGCGGGCTCCTGGGCGGTGGTCCGGACCGCGGCCAGCACCCGGTCCCGCATCGCGGGCGGCGCCGGCGCGGCCGTGGACCAGGCGAGACGGACGGCGTCCTCGGCGAGGTCGCGCACCTCCGCGGCGCAGCGGGCGCAGGAGGCCAGATGCTTCTCGAAGCGGACCCGCTCGGCGGGCTCCAGCGCGTCCAGGGCGTACGGGGCGGCCAGCGAGTGCGGGTCGCCGCGGGAGAGCAGTCGGCCGAACAGGCTCATGCGGCACCTCCCAGGCACTCGCGCAGGCGGGTCAGTCCGTCGCGCATCCGGGTCTTGACGGTGCCCAGCGGCAGTGAGAGCCGCTCGGCCACCTCCCGGTAGGTGTAGCCGTCGTAGTAGGCGAGGGTGACCGACTGGCGCTGGAGCGCGGTGAGCCGGTCCAGGCAGCGGCGTACCCACTCCCGTTCGAGGCCGGCCTCGACCTCCTCGGCGACCTGGTCGAAGGCCGGACCGTGGCCGCGCCGGGCCTCGCGCTGCTCCCGCTCGCCGGCCGCGCGGGCGCTGCGCACCCGGTCGACGGCGCGGCGGTGGGCGAGGGTGAGCACCCAGGACAGGGCGCTGCCCCGGCCCGGGTCGAACCGCGCGGCGGAGCGCCAGAGTTCCAGCAGCACCTCCTGGGCCACCTCCTCGGACTGCGCGGGGTCCCGCACCACCCGCCGCACCAGCCCGTACACCGGCCCCGAGACCAGCCCGTACAGATCCTCGAACGCCTTCTGGTCACCCCCGGCCACCCGCACCAGCAGTTCGTCCGCCTCCAACGCGCGTTCCCCTCTCCCGGCCCCGCGGGGCCACCCGGTCACACGAGGCATTCGCAGCGCGCGAGCCTCCGGATGGGAAGTACGGATCGCCGGGCCCGAAAACGCGGGTCGGCAGCGAGAAATGCTACGGGTGCGGCCGCCCGCCGGGAGGGGTCGGGGAACGATTCGAAGAAGTCGACCAATCCGGCCCGTCGCGTGCTCCGAATCCCAGTGCGTCAAGGCAAGTCGGCACTGAGGACGGACGGCATGACACCTAATTCCAGGACCGGTGCGGGGCGCAGGAGTCTCGCGACCCTCATCTGCGGTGCGCTGGCCGCCGGGGGGCTCGCAGCCGCCGGTGTGTCCACGCTGGAACCGGAGGCGGCCTCCGCCTCCTCCCACCGGGAGGCCCCGCTGATCTCGGGCACCCCGCAGTTCGACAACACGGACCTGTACGCGTTCGTCAGCCCCGACAAGCCGGACACGACGACGATCATCGCGAACTGGATCCCCTTCGAGGAGCCGGCCGGCGGTCCGAACTTCTTCACGTTCGCCGAGGACGCGCAGTACGACATCCACATCGACAACAACGGTGACGCGCAGGGCGAACTGCTCTTCCGCTACACGTTCACCACCCACACCAAGAACGACAAGACGTTCCTGTACAACACGGGCCCGGTCACCAGCCTGGACGACCAGGACCTCAACATCACGCAGACCTACGACATCGAGCTGCTGAAGCTGAAGGACCAGCACGCGGTGTCCCGCACGAAGATCGCGGACGACGTCCCGGTCGCGCCGTCGAACGTCGGCAAGGCGTCCATGCCGGACTACGACACGCTGCGCAAGCAGGCAGTCCACGAACTCGCGGGCGGGGCCACGACGTTCGCCGGCCAGGCCGACGACCCGTTCTTCCTGGACCTGCGGGTCTTCGACCTGCTGTACGGCGGGAACCTCTCGGAGGTCGGCAACGACACGCTCAAGGGTTACAACGTCAACTCGCTGGCGCTGCAGGTCCCCACGGACATGATCACGGAGTCGGCGGACCAGCCGGTCGTCGGCATCTGGTCGACCACGCAGCGCAAGAACGCCGAGGGGCACTTCGTCCAGGTGTCGCGGCTGGGCAACCCGCTGGTGAACGAGGTCGTCAACCCGCTGAAGGACAAGGACACGTTCAACGCGTCGGGTCCGTGGGACGACGCGCAGTTCCTGAAGAACGTCACCGAGCCGGAGCTGCCGAAGCTGATCGAGGGGATCTACAAGATCCCGGCGCCCGACACGCCCCGCAACGACCTCGTCGACGTCTTCCTCAAGGGCGTCGAAGGGCTCAACCAGCCGCCGCACGTCACGCCGTCGGAGATGCTGCGCCTCAACACCTCCGTCGAGCCGGCCGCCGAGCCGAAGCGGCTGGGCGTCCTGGACGGCGACAAGGCAGGCTTCCCCAACGGGCGCCGGCTCACGGATGACGTGGTCGACGCCGCGCTCCAGGTCGTCGAGGGTGAACTGGTCGGTGCGGAGAACGACCTGGGGGACGCGGTCGACGCCAATGACAAGGAGTTCGGCAAGGCCTTCCCGTATCTGGCGAACCCGACGGAGGGATCGCGCGGTCCGCTCGCCAAGGGCGTGGACGGCGGCAACGACGTCCGCAGCCAGCTCGGTGACGCGCTGAGCCCGGCGGGCGCGGAGGGCTCGGACGACACGGCCCTGATCGCCGCGTCCGCGGGGGCCGGCGCCGGCGGGCTGCTGCTGATCGGCGTGGCGCTGATGTGGTGGCGCCGGATGCGCCGCCGGGCGTACTGACCCCGGTCCCCCCCTTCCCCCACCAGCAGGCGCGGCCCGTCCTCACCCGACCCCCACGGCACGGGCCGTGCCGCCGAACCCTCCGAGGAGAGGCCATGCCCCCGGGCACGAACGACAACGAGCAGGGTCCGGTGCCGCCCGCACCGGATGCTTCCGGCCCCGCCGGCACGCCTCCGGCACCGCTGCGCCCCGGCGGGGACGGGGAACGGACGGGGGCCGCCGCCCCGCAGCGGGCGCGTGCGGTGACACCGCGTCAGCGGCCGGGAGCCGAGGGCGAGGAGACCTCCGCACTCCGGCCACAGGACGGCCAGGACAGGGGGGACGGTCACGGGCCGGGATCCGCCGACCCGGTGACGGCGGGACGGAACCTCCCCCGGCCGGCCGACAGCCGCGAGCCCGTGGACCGGCACGGGCCGCACACGGTGCCCGGCGCACGCCGGCGCGAGGTGCCGCACCGGGTGGACACCGCTGCCCGCGCGCAGGCGGCGGACCGACCGGGGCACGGGCGCCGGGGCAGGGGCATCCGGGAAGCGGCCGGCGAAGGCGGGGCCGGCACCCCGTCACCGGAGTCCGGGAAGACCGCCGTCCGGGGCGAGGACGACCGGGAAGCGGCCGGCGAAGGCGGCGCCGGCACCCCGTCACCGGAGCCCGGGAAGACCGCCGTCCGGGGCGCGGACGCGCGAGAAGAGCCGGCCGGCGGCCGTCGGGCGAGGGCCGACGGCACACCGCGGGCCCGCCGCCTCCCGGACCCGGCACACACGCCGCGGACCGCCGCCGGCACCGGGCACCGGCACGCGACGGACCGCCCAGGCCCCGGCGCGGACGTGGAGGGCGGCCGGGGGCGGGACCGGGTGGCCGTCCCGGAGGGGAGTGCGGACCCGGGACGGCGTGTCGCGGCGCTGCGGCGGTTCGCCGCCGCCGCGCGGCGCGGGCGCGGGCTGCACGCCGCCTCGTGCGCCGTGCTGCTGGCCGTCGCCCTGACCGCGGGAAGCATCGCGGTCGGCGGTGACCGGGACGGCGGGCGGGCCGGAACCGGCACCGGTGCCGCGGCGGTCGCGGCCGGTGCGCTCGCCGGGGGCGACCTCGACACCGGGATCCGTTCCCTTCAGGCCCATCTGCGGGACCAGCCCCGTGACTTCACCGGCTGGGCCACGCTGGGCACGGCCTACGTCGAACAGGCGCGGACCTACGGGGACCCCTCCCGCTACCCGAAGGCCGAGCGGGCGCTCGAGCGTTCCCTCGCCCTGAAGCCGGACAACGATCCGGCCCTGGCCGGCCAGGCCGCCCTCGCCGCCGCGCGGCACGACTTCACCCGGGCCCTGGACTTCGCCGACCGGGCCCTGGAGCAGAACCCCTACAGCGAGCGCGCCCTGTGCTCCCGTATCGACGCCCTGGTCGAGCTGGGCCGGTACGACGAGGCCGCCGAGGCCGCCACCACCGCCGACCGCAGGCGGCCCGGGGTGCCGGTGTTCACGCGGTACGCGTACGTGAAGGAGCTGCGGGGCGACGTACGCACCGCGCGGAAGGTGCTGCGGCGCGCCCTCGACAGCGCGGCCACGCCCGCGGACGTGGCGTATGTGGCGACCGCGCTGGGGCAGCTGGCCCGGAGCCGGGGCGACCACGAGGCGGCGCTCACGCACTACGCGCGGGCGCTCGCCGCCGACGACACGTATCTGCCCGCTCTGGAGGGCCGGGCCCGCGCCCAAGCCGCGAGCGGGGACCGCGCGGGGGCCGTCACCACGCTGGAGCGGGTCGTCGCCCGTGCCCCGCTGCCCGGCCCGCTGGTCGCCCTGGGCGAGCTGTACGAGGCGCGCGGCGCCGACGGCGACCGCGCGAAGGCGCGCGCCCAGTACGCCCTCGTCGACGCCTGGACCGCGCTGGCCCGCGCCGGCGGGGTCACCGCCGATCTCGACACCGCGCTGGCCGCGGCGGATCACGGGGACGCCGGGGAGGCGCTGCGGGCGGCCCGCGCGGAGTGGGACCGCCGGCACACGGTGCACACCGCGGACGCCCTCGCCTGGGCCCTGCACGTCAACGGCCGCGACAGGGAGGCCCTGCGGTACGCCCGCCGTGCCACCGCCACCGGCTAACCC
>KL568571.1:46227-48768 GCA_000715605.1 Streptomyces speibonae
ACCGCCACCGGCTACCGCGACGCCGTCCTCCTCTATCACCGGGGCATGATCGAGAAGGCCGTCGGGGACGACCGGGCCGCCCGTGCCTCCCTCACCGCGGCACTGGAACTGAACCCGGCGTTCTCGCCGCTGGGCGCCCGCGCGGCACGGGCCGCGCTCGAGGAACTGGGGGCGGCACGGTGAACCTCCTCCGTCGTCCCGCCGCGGGTGCCGCCGTCCTCACCGCCGCCTGCGCGCTCGTGCTGGCGCCGGTTACCACGGCGAGCGCGCACCCGCTCGGCAACTTCACCGTCAACCGCTACGACGGCCTGGTGGCCGCGCCCGGTGAACTGCGCGTCCGGCACGTCGAGGACCTCGCCGAGATCCCGGCCACGCAGGCCGGGCCGGACATCGACCGGCTGGGCAGGGACGGCTGGGCGCGGGAGCGCTGTGCCACGGCCGCGCGGGACAGCGAGGTGCGGGTGGGCGGCCGCGCGGCCCCGCTGACCGTGCGCGACGCCCGCGCGCGCGTGCGCCCCGGTCAGGCGGGGCTCGACACCCTCCGCGTGGAGTGCGGGCTGACCGCGCCGCTCCCGGACGGCGACACCGTGGACGTGCGCTTCCGGGGTGCGGGCGCGGCGTCCGGTCCCGGCTGGCGGGAGATCACCGCGCGGGGCGACCGTATGACGCTCACCGCCTCGGACGTGCCCGCGTCGTCGCTGTCGCGCGAACTGACCCGGTATCCGGAGGAGTTGCTTTCCTCCCCCGCCGACTCCAGGTCCGCGACCCTGCGTGTCCGGCCCGGCGGTCCCGCCCTGACCGGGGAGGAGGCCGACGCGCCCGCCTCGGCGGTGCTGCCGCGCGGGGCGGACCGTTTCACGCGTGCCCTGGACGAGCTCGTCGCCCGGCGCGATCTCACCGCGGGATTCGCCGCGCTGGCCCTGCTGATCGCCGTGGGGCTCGGCGCGATGCACGCGCTCGCCCCGGGGCACGGCAAGACCCTCATGGCCGCGACGGCCGCGGCGCGCGGGGGCAGGGCCCGGCTGCGGGACGTCCTGCCCATGGCCGCGTCGGTCACGGTGACCCACACGCTCGGTGTGGTCGCCCTGGGGCTGCTGGTCACGGCGGGTTCGGCGGCGGCGCCGTCGGTGATCGCCTGGCTGGGCGTCGCGAGCGGTGTCCTCGTCACCCTGGCCGGCGCGAGCCTCGTACGCCGTGCCCTGCGCGGCCGCGGTCACGGGCACGTACACCCGCACCCCCACGACCACGAGCACGCCCACCCCCACGACCACGACCACGCCCACAGCCACACGCACAACCACGAACAGCCGCATGGCCATGTCGAGCACACCCACGGCGGCCGGACCCACACCCACCCCACCGCGCCCACCCTCCGGGGCACGATCCTGCTCGGGTTCGCCGGCGGGCTGGTGCCCAGCCCGTCGGCCGTCGTGGTGCTGGTCGGCGCCGCCGCGCTCGGCCAGGCCTGGTTCGGGCTGCTGCTCGTCGTGGCGTACGGCGTCGGGCTGGCCCTGACCCTGACCGCGGCCGGGTACGCGGTCGTCAAGGCGGGCAGCGGTGTGACGCGGCTGCTGGACCGGCGGCCGCGCTGGACGTCCGCCCCCTGGGCGGCGCTGGTGCGCCGCAGCGCGCCCCTCGGATCGGCGTTCGTCGTCCTGGCGTTGGGCGCCGGATTGGTGTTCAGGGGGGCGGCATCGGCGCTCGGCTGAGCTACTTTCATGAGGAAAGGGAGAATTCGCCCGGATGCGAATGGGGGGCGCCGTGTCCGAAGAACCGGGCAGTGAGCGGGTGATCGCGGATCGCTACCGGCTGCTGTCGCCGCTGGGCGAGGGCGGGATGGGCACGGTGTGGCGGGCTCGCGACGAGCTGCTGCACCGCGAGGTCGCCGTCAAGGAGGTGCGCGCCCCGGCCGGGCTGCCGGCGTCCGACGTGGAGCGGCTGTACGCGCGGCTGGAGCGGGAGGCGTGGGCGGCGGCCCGGATCTCGGACCGCACCGTGGTGACGGTGTACGACGTGGCGGTCGAGGACGGGCGTCCGTGGATCGTCATGGAGCTGGTCCGCGGCCTCTCGCTCGCCGACGTGCTGGAGGCGGAGGGTCCGTTGGCGCCGCGGCGGGCCGCGCGGATCGGCGCGGAGGTGCTGACCGCGCTGCGGGCCGCGCACGGTGCCGGGGTGCTGCACCGGGACGTGAAACCCGCGAACGTCCTCGTCGCCAACGACGGGCGGGTGGTGCTCACCGACTTCGGGATCGCCATGGTCGAGGGCAGCTCCGCGCTGACCATGACGGGGGAGGTCGTCGGATCGCCCGAGTTCCTCGCGCCGGAGCGGGCGCTGGGGCGTACGCCGGGGCCCGAGTCGGATCTGTGGTCGCTCGGTGTGCTGCTGTACGCGGCCGTGGAGGGCGTCTCGCCCTTCCGTCAGGACACTCCGCTGAGCACGCTGCGGGCGATCGTGGACGAGGAACTGCCGCCACCGCGCCGGGCGGGTCCGCTCGCCCCGGTCATCGCGGGGCTGTTGCGCAAGGACCCGGCCGAGCGGCTG
>KL568571.1:48951-49491 GCA_000715605.1 Streptomyces speibonae
ACCCGGCCGGGCGGCTGCCGGCGGAGCGGGCGCACGAGGAGTTGCGGGTCATCGGCGCCGGGGGTACGCCCCGCGCGGACACGGCGCGTTCGGCGCCGTACGCGCCGACGGTGGCCGCGCTTCCGCTCCCGCACCCGGAGACGCCCTCGCCCGCTTTTCCGGCGCCGGTCGCGGGGTCGCCGACGGCGGCCGCCCCGGTCACCCGGCCGGGGCGTGACCGGCGCAGTGCGGTCGTCCTGGTGGTGGGTGTGGTCGTGCTGGCCCTGGCGTTGGCCGGGCTGACGTATGCGCTGCTCAACCGCGGGGACGGCGGTCAGGAGGCCAAGAACGGCGGCGGGGCCGGTTCGCCGGCGCGGACCGGCGAGGACGCGGGCGAGAGCCCCGGCGCGACGCCGGAATCGGAGGATCCGAGCCCCTCCCCCACTGCGAGCGGGGACGACGACGAGGAAGGTGAGGGGAGCACTCCGCCGCCGCAGACGGTGTCGGTGACGGTGACCGGGGTGCGCACGGAGTACTCCGGCGGCTGCCCGCCGCCGGGCG
>KL568571.1:49713-52780 GCA_000715605.1 Streptomyces speibonae
TGTGTATAAGAGACAGTCGCCGAGGTGTCCTACCGCTGGGTGGCCGAGGACGGCTCGGTGGCCGATCCGGGCTGGCGGACCCTGTCGTTCGCCGAAGGGGGCGGGCGTTCGAAGCAGGACACGGTGACGGTGACGACGTACGCGGAGAATGGGACGTTCAGCAGCCGGATCGGTGTGGAGGTCCGCCGGCCGGTGCACACCAGGTCCGAGACGGTGCCGTTCTCGGTGACGTGTGAGACGGAGACCCCGACGGGCGGGGCCTCCGCTTCTTCCTCAGGTCCGGACGGCGGCTCCTGACGGATCAGGCCGCGGCGTCGAGCACCGGGAGATAGCCGCCGGACTGGCCGGCCGCCTTCGGGTGGTACGAGTTGCCGATGTTGAACCAGTCCACGCTGTGCAGCCAGGAGTTGCCGGAGCAGATCTCGTGGCCCGTGAACGTGGTGCGTACGTCGCCGAAGGTGAAGCCGTGCGCCCGGGCGCGCTGGGCGATGGCGTTGTCGAGATGGTCGGCGGCGTCGTTGATCGCCTTCCGCTTGGTCTCGGAGAGACCGATGCAGAAGGTGCCGAGCCGGTAGAAGCGGGGGTAGCCGAGCACCACGACGTCGGCGTTCGGCGCCCGGTCGCTGATCGCCGAGTAGACGCTGTCGAGCCTGCCGGGCAGCGTCGAGTCGACGTACGCCCGCGCGGTGGCGATCCGGGAGAGGCAGGAGCTGTCGGACTGGAGCACACAGGTCGTCATGACGTCGGCGAAGCCCGCGTCGTTGCCTCCCACGCTGATCGAGACCAGGCCGGTGGCGGTGGAGAGCGGACCGAGCTGCCCGGAGAGAACATCACCCGTTCGGGCGCCCGAGCAGGCGGTGAAGTCGAAGGACGAGGGTGAGTTGGCGGCCGCCCAGAGGTAGGGGTAGGCCTTCGTGCTGCGCTTGCAGTCGCCGCTCGAGGAGATGTAGCTGCCGGCTCCGACACCGGAGGAGTAGGAGTCGCCGAGCGCCACATAGCCGCCGTTCGCGGCCAGTTGGGACGCGTGTGCCGCCGTTGCCCCGGTGAGGGCGGTGGTGACGGCGAGGAGGAGTGGGCCAAGGAAGCGGACAAGTCGGGAACGTCTCATGGAACCTCCCTTTAGCAGGATCTCTGCCTCAACCGTCGTACCAACTACGCGTGTTGACCGGAAGTGTTCATGCCAAAACTGTTGCCGTTTCAATTCTGGACGAAATCTGTTCGGAGGGACTTTCATCCCTTTCGACCCTTGACGCCCTCTACGGGGTGCGCCACATTGAAGCCCGGCATCCGACGCTTCAGAGGGCAAAGTCGGCCATGCAGACACAGAAATCCGGGCAAGCGACACCTGTCACGGCATAACCAGCACAAACGTGGGATGCCGTTCAGGTCTTGCCATTCGGGTTCAATCGTCAATACCGTCATACATCTCACCCGCATCGGTCCGTCAGTACGCGGCTCCAGGGGAGGGCTCAGGACCGCGACGAACCGGCGCGGGGCGCGGTAGGGGGGTGCCGTGCTCGGTGACCGCACTGGTGACCGGGCCGTGCCGCGCGGTCGGCCGCCGTTTTCACGGCCGGCCAGTTTTGCCAGCTCACCCTGCGTGCACGGCGGTTCCTTCCGTCGTGCCGTGGAGTGAGAACCCCCCTTTCGAACCGGACGAACAGCCGGGCTGCCCGAGGGGCGGGCGGTCCACCGGACGAGAGGGACCAGACTCATGAGCTCCGTACTGCAGCCGGCGGCCGCGGACCAGGATCCGCCGCCCGCCGGGAAGTACCGGCCCGTCTCCTCGCACCTGGCCATCGCGCCGCCGGTGAGCGTGGTGATCCCGGCCATGAACGAGGCGGAGAACCTGCCGTACGTCTTCAAGACGCTTCCCGACTGGATCCACGAAGTGGTCCTGGTCGACGGCAACTCCACCGACAACACCGTCGAGGTGGCCCGCGGACTGCGGTCCGGCGTGAAGGTCGTCGGGCAGCGCGGCAAGGGCAAGGGCGACGCGCTGCGCTCCGGCTTCGAGGCCTGCACCGGCGACATCATCGTGATGGTCGACGCGGACGGCTCGGCGGACGGCAACGAGATCGTCAGCTACGTCTCCGCGCTGGTCTCCGGCGCGGACTTCGCCAAAGGGTCCCGCTTCGCCAACGGCGGCGGCACCGACGACATGACCTTCATCCGCAAACTCGGCAACCGGGTGCTGTGCGCCGTGGTCAACCGCAAGTTCGGCGCGCGGTACACCGACCTCTGCTACGGCTACAACGCCTTCTGGCGGCACTGCCTGGACAAGATCGACCTCGACTGCACCGGCTTCGAGGTCGAGACCCTGATGAACATACGGGTCGTCAAGGCCGGTCTGAAGGTGCAGGAGATCCCCAGCCACGAATACCTGCGCATCCACGGCACCAGCAATCTGCGGGCGGTGCGCGACGGTCTGCGGGTGCTGCGGGTGATCCTCGGTGAGCGCTCCAACCGGCGGGCGCTGCGCCGTCGTCCGCACCACTCGCCGCTGCTCGACACGGTCCGGGGAAGGCGTCTTGAGCGATCCCGGAACCCCGGGCATCTCGGTCGTGATCTGCGCCTACACCGAGGACCGCTGGGCGGACGTCCTCGCGGCGGTCGCCTCGGTGCGGGCGCAGTCACGGCCGGCCCTGGAGACCCTGCTGGTCGTCGACCACAACCAGGCGCTCCTGGACCGTCTCGTCCAGGAGTTCAAGGATCCCCCGGGCGGCTCGGTCGTGCGGGTGCTCGCCAACGCGGGCCCCCGCGGTCTGTCCGCGGGCCGCAACACCGGCATCGCCGCCGCGCGCGGCGACGTCGTCGCCTTCCTCGACGACGACGCCGTGGCCGAACGCGACTGGCTGAAGCACCTCGCCGAGGGGTACGCCGACCCGCGCGTGCTGGCGGTCGGCGGGCGCACCGAGCCGGTCTGGGCCTCGGGCCGGCGCCCCGCGTGGTTCCCCGAGGAGTTCGACTGGGTGGTGGGCTGCACCTACCGGGGCCTGCCGAGCGGACGGGTGCGGGTGCGCAACGTCCTGGGCGGCAACGCCTCCTTCCGGCGCGAGGCCTTCGA
>KL568571.1:52980-54362 GCA_000715605.1 Streptomyces speibonae
CCTCCTTCCGGCGCGAGGCCTTCGACGCGGCGGGCGGCTTCGCCACCGGCATCGGACGCGACGGCAGCAAGCGCCCGCTGGGCGGGGAGGAGACGGAGCTGTGCATCCGCCTCGGCCGCGCCCGGCCCGACGCGATCCTGCTGATCGACGACCGCGCGGTGATCCACCACCGGGTGCCCGAGGCTCGCGAGCACTTCCGCTACTTCCGGACCCGGACCTACGCCGAGGGCCTGTCCAAGGCGCTGGTGGCCCGCAGCGTCGGCGCGGACAAGGGGCTGGAGTCGGAACGCCGGTACACCACGCGGGTGCTGCCCGCCGGGGTGGTGCGGGGGCTGCGTGACGCCCTGCTGGCCCGCCCGGGCGGCGCGGGCCGCGCGGGGGCGATCGTCGCCGGGGTGCTCACGGCGGCGGGCGGCTATCTGGTGGGGAGCGTGCGGGCCCGGCGGGGCGGGGTCACCTTCTCCGTCGCGGCCGTCGGGGAGGGCGGTGGCCGTGACTGACGTAGGCGTCCCCGTCCTCATGTACCACGCGGTCGCGGACGACCCCGCCGGGGCGACCCGCGCCCTGTCCGTCTCCCCCGGGGCGTTCGCCGGGCAGATGGCGGTGATCGCGGACCGGGGCCTCACCCCGCTCACCACGGCCGAACTGGCCGCCCGCTGGCGCTCGGGCCGCCCGCTGCCCGCGCGGCCGGTCCTGGTCACCTTCGACGACGGCTACGAAGGCGTGCACCGGCACGCCCTGCCCGTCCTGGCGCGGCACGGCTTCCCGGCCACCCTGTTCGTCTCCACCGGCTGGCTCCGGGGGCCGTACGACACCGGCGGCGGCCCGGACACCATGCTCGACTGGGACCAGGTGCGGGACCTGGCGGGCGGCGGTGTGGAGATCGGCGGGCACAGCCACAGCCATCCGCAGCTCGACCAGCTCGACGAGGACCGGCTGCGCTGCGAGCTGATCCGGTGCGCGGAGATCCTCTCGGACCAGCTGGGCTCCCGGCCCGCCTCGTTCGCGTATCCCTACGGCTACTCCAGCCGCCGGGTGCGCGAGGCGGTGCGGGAGACGGGCTACGCCCAGGCCCTCGCCGTCGGCAACGGCCTCGCCCGCCGCGCCCAGGGGCCGTACGCCCTGCGGCGCGTGACGGTGCGCAGGTCGACGACCGCCGCCGAGTTCGAACGGCTGATCCAGGGGCACGCGGTCGGCCGCACCTTCGCGCGGGACCGCGCCCTGACCAAGGGGTACGCGATGGTGCGCCGCACCCGGCGGGCGGCACGGCTGCTGAGCCGGCCGCGGTCCGGCCACCGTGCCGTACCGGAGTGATCCGCCATGTGAGCCGGGGAAATCGGGTGCACGGGGCGTCGGCTGTCTCTTATACACATCTCTGATGG
>KL568571.1:54582-56739 GCA_000715605.1 Streptomyces speibonae
CGTCCGATGTCGTCGACGCGCTGTTCCTCGGCCGCTTCGCGACGGGCGAGCAGCCGTACTCGCACGCCGTCAACATCGACCGCGTGCGCTCCGGCGCGACCCTGCTGCCCGCGAACGCGCGGGTGCTGCGGCTGGCCCGGGACGACGACCGCAGCGCCACCCTGGCCGAGGGCGACGGCTGGACCCTGCTGGTCTCCCGCTGGAACCGGGGCGCCGACGTCACGGTCACCGCGACCAGCGCCGACCTCGCCGCGAAGATCCTCGGCGAGGCCACCGACGGTGCCGCGGACGAGCCCGAACCCCAGCCGGAGCACGTCACCATGGGCTTCTGGTACGTCTCCCCGCGCCGCGGCCCGCACCGCACCACCCGGAGGATCTCGGCGGGCACCTGGGAGGAGATCCGGCCCAACTACACCGCCCCGGTGGCGGACGCGCTGGACCGTCTGATGAAGACGACGCCCGAGGACATCTCGGGCCGGCTGCTCCTGCTGCACGGGCCGCCGGGCACCGGCAAGACCTCGGCACTGCGCACGCTGGCCCGCTCCTGGCGGGACTGGTGCCAGGTGGACTGCGTCCTGGACCCGGAGCGGCTCTTCTCCGACGTCGGCTATCTGATGGACATCGCCATCGGCGAGGAGGACACCTCGGGCAAGGGCCGCTGGCGGCTGCTGCTCCTCGAGGACTGCGACGAACTGATCCGCGGCGAGGCCAAGCACACCGCGGGCCAGGCCCTGTCCCGGCTGCTGAACCTGACGGACGGTCTGCTCGGCCAGGGGCGCAACGTGCTGGTGGGGGTCACCACCAACGAGGACCTGGAGCGTCTCCACCCGGCCGTGGTCCGCCCCGGCCGCTGCCTCGCCCGGATCGAGGTGGGGCAGCTCACCCGCGCGGAGGCGGTGAACTGGCTGGGCACCGAGGAGGGCGTCGGACGCCAGGGCGCGACCCTGGCGGAGCTGTACGCGCTGCGCCGGGGCACGTCACCGACCGCCCTGCCGGAACCGCGGGGCGACGCGGACGCGGGCCTGTACCTGTAGGTGCTTTGATGGCTGTATGACCCTGTTCGTCGGGACGTCGGGGTGGCAGTACAAGGACTGGCGCGGGGTGCTGTACCCGGCCGGTCTCCCGGTGCGTCTCTGGCTGGAGGAGTACGCGGCACAGTTCGCCACCGTCGAGATCAACAACGCCTTCTACCGGCTGCCGTCCCGGGAGACCTTCGAGGCCTGGCGGGAGCGCACCCCGCCGGGCTTCGTCGTCGCGGTCAAGGCGAGCCGCTACCTGACGCACGTCAAGCGGCTGCGCGATCCCGAGGAGCCGGTGGAACGCCTGATGAGCCGGGCCGCCGGACTGGGCGACCGGCTCGGCCCGGTCCTCCTCCAGCTCCCGCCCACGCTCCGGGCCGACCCGGCGCTGCTGCACGCCTGTCTGCGCTGTTTCCCCGCCTCGACGCGGGTGGCGGTCGAACCGCGCCATTCGTCCTGGTGGACGCCGGAGATACGCGCCGTGCTGGAGTCCCGGGGCGCCGCCCTGTGCTGGGCCGACGTACTGGCCCGCCCGGTGACGCCCCTGTGGCGCACGGCCGACTGGGGCTACGTCCGCTTCCACCAGGGCCGCGCCCGGCCCTGGCCCCGCTACGGCCGCCGTTCCCTGCGCACCTGGCTGGACCGCATCGCCGCGACGTGGTCCCCCCACGAGGACATCTACACCTACTTCAACAACGACCCCGACGCGGCGGCGGTGACCGACGCCCGAACGTTCACACAGCTGGCACGAACAGCAGGACTCACGCTCCACAGCCCACGCTCAGGGGCACACCCCTAGGGGCGCGGGGCCGAGTCGCAACGCGGCTCCGGCGCGTGGGCGCGGCAAGCCACATTGTTCCCGCCCTCGGCACAGGCACAGAAGCCCCAGCGGCACTCACCCATGAGCCGCACGCAGCGCATCCCGCACGGCAGCGAGCGCCGCCTCCTCCGAGCAGCCCAGCCGCAGCGCCCTCGCGGCATACGCCTGCGCCGCGGAGGCCAACTCCCGCTCCGCCGCAGACCCCGCGGCAGCGACCACCGTGCCGTTCCGCCCCCGCGTCTCGATCACCCCGTCGGCCTCCAGCGCCCGGTACGCCTTCGCCACCGTGTTCGCGGCGAGGCCTGTCTCTTATACACA
>KL568571.1:56935-59052 GCA_000715605.1 Streptomyces speibonae
ACCCCCGCACCGTCGGCAGCCGGTATCCCACCGGCAGCGCTCCCGACCGGGCCTGCTCGGAGATCTGGGCCCTTACCTGCTCGTACGGCGGCGCGCCGTCCTCGATCCGGATCTTCAAGGTCACGCCATGATTGTCCCGCACCCGCCGCGCATCCCGCACCCGCCGTACCTCCCGCACCCGCCGGAAAAATGGGAGGCACCCCGCGCGCGTCCGCCGTAGCGTGCGCCCCCATGACAGTGACCGTCCGCGATCTGCGCTCCGACGCGCGCGCCGACCTCGAGGGCTTCGCCCGGGTCCGGCACGCCGCGCTGCCGTTCATCCTCGTCACCCCGGACTCCCTGGCCCACGACCTGGCGCACATGCCCCCCGACGCCCGCTACCGGCCCCTCGTGGCCGTCGCCGACGGCGAGGTGATCGGCACGGCGCAGGTGCACCTGGCGCACGAGAGCTCCGAGCCGGGCCAGGGCAACGTCAATGTGTACGTCCATCCGGGGCACACGCGCCGGGGCGCGGGCACGCTGCTCGTGCGCGCCGCCGAGGAGCATCTGGCCGCGTACGGGGCGACCCGGCTGCTGGCGTGGGTGCTGGACGAGCCGGGGCACCGCGCGTTCGCCGAGCGGCACGGGTACCGGGCGAGCCGCTCCGCCCACTTCCTGCGCCTGGACCTGGCGGGCGGCACCCTGCCCCCGCTCCAGGACCCGCCGCCGGGCGTGGAACTGCGCCCGGCCTCGGACTTCGCCGGTGACCCGCGCCCGTTGTTCGAGCTGGACGCGGAGACCATGGCGGACGAGCCGAGCGATGTGGACGCCGAGTTCACCGACTACGAGGCGTGGCTGGCCCAGACCTGGCGGCACCCGATGTTCAGCCCGGAGCTGACCACGGTGGCGCTGGTCGACGGGCGGCCCGCCGCCTTCTCCGCGGCCCGCGTTGACGGCGGCACCCGGTACGCCACGGCCATGACCGGTACCGCCCGCGCCCACCGGGGCCGGGGTCTGGCCAAGCTCGCCAAGAACGACTCCCTGCATCGCGCCCGCGCGGCCGGGTACACGGAGGCGTTCACGGGCAACGACACCGGGAACGGGCCGATGATCGCGATCAACAAGTGGTTCGGTTACGAGATCTGCGGGACGGAGGTGCGGTATGTCCGCGAACTCGGCTGACGGACCGGCGCGGGTGGAGGTCGTCCTCGTCAAGGCGGGACGGATGAAGATCCGCTACCCGGCCGACCTGCTCGCCGACGACGGCACGCGCGTCAGTGTGCGCGCCCCCTGGGCGGGGAGCGGCGTGCGCGACTTCGGCTTCGTGCGCTTCGAGCCCGGGGACGTCTTCACGGAGCACTACTGGCGCGACCGGTGGTACTCCGTGAAGGAGGTCCGCACCGCCGGGGGCGTCCTCAAGGGCCACTACTGCGACATCACCCGCCCGGCGGAACTCTCCGGGGGCCGGCTGGTCGTCGAGGACCTCGACCTGGACCTGTGGGTCTCCGCGGACGGCACGGACATACGGCGGCTCGACGAGGACGAGTTCGCGGCGAGCGGGCTGCTCACGAAGGATCCCGAGGCGGCGGCCGCCGCGGTGGCCGCCCTCGACGAGCTGGACGCCCGGGCCCGTGAGGGCGGGTTCGGAGCACTGCTCGCCTGAGCGGCACGGGCGGTCCCCGGACAGCCCCTGAGCGGGGTTGCGCGCGGTCCCGGTTCAGTCCGGGACCGCGACCACCGCATAGCGCTCGTCGTCCACGTCGCGGCCCCACAGCGCCCGGTCCCCGGACAGCCGCTCCACGCGCAGCTCCCGGGCCATCGGCGCGAGCAGGGCGGTGAGCGTCTCCTGCGGTATGCCGGCCGGGTTCACCGTCCCCCACACGCCCTCGACCAGCACCAGTCGCCCGCCCGGCCGCAGCAGGTCGCGCCAGTGCCGCAGCGCCCGCCGCGGCTCGGGCAGCGCCCAGAGCACATGCCGGACGAGGACCGCGTCGTAGCGCTCCTCGCCGACCGGTGGTGCCGCCGCGTCGCCGAGGAGGAACACCGCGTCGCGTCCGGCGAGCTTCTCGCGGGCGCGCGCCACCATCGCCCGGGAGGCGTCGACCCCGGTGATCCGGTGCCCCTGCTCGGCCGCGAGG
>KL568571.1:59268-63715 GCA_000715605.1 Streptomyces speibonae
GGACGTCACCGGCCCGCGCGGGCAGCCAGTCCCGCAGCCGCCCGGCCCAGGCCGCGCGCACCTCCGGGTCGCGCAGCCCGTGGTCCGGTTCCTCGTCGAAGGCCGCGGCCCGCGCGTCCCAGTCGACACCGTCCGTGTCCGCCCCGTCACCGTCATACGTGGTCATGGCCCCAGAGTGACACCCGCCACTGACAATCGAATCGTGACTGCCGCCACAGACAGAACGGGACCGATGAGGAACTCTCCCCCGAAAGGTCTACCTCCGTGAGAACGCGGAACCCGGTGGGCCCTGAAGGAGGCAGCAATGCGCCGCATCACCGTGCAGAAGCCCCCGAGGAAGACGGACACCCGCCAGGTCCGCGAGGAGGCCGACGAGCGCCCCGCGGGACGACCCGAGGTCCGCAAGGACATCGCCCGCACCTGGTGGCCCGACTGCTGAACGCCCGCGCCGCGCGGGGTTCACTCCAGCCGCTTGCGGTAGTGGATCCGGTCGTAGGGTCCGGTGACCCCGCGTTCCACGGCCTCGTAGCCGAACTTCGGGTAGATCCTTTGGTTCTCCCACATCATGGCGTGGGTGAAGAGCCTGATCTCGGGCAGCCCGAGCGCACGCGCGCGTGCCTCCGCGAACTCCAGCAGCGGCCGCCCCAGCCCCGTGCCCCGCGCGGCCGGGCGGACGGCGAGGACGTCCAGGTGGAGGTGGTCCTCGCGGGGCTCGAGCACGACGAGCCCGGTCACCCGCGCGGTGCCCGCCGCGTCCCCCGGCGCCTCCGCCACGAACACCTTGCCCGCGGCCACGTCCGCCGCGTGGTCCGCCTCCATGGGCACCGGCACCACCCCGATGCGCGCGATGCAGGGCCGGAAGGCGGCGTCGATCACCGTCTTCACCTCGGGGACGTCGGCGGCGACGGCCGGGCGGATCCGCGGGTGCGTCATGCCGCGCACGCTACCTACCTGATCCCAGCCTGAGCACTCCCTTAACGCGGCCATAAGAATCTCTCCCGCGGGCCCTCACCCGGCGATTTCGCGCTTCTTCGGGGCTAGCTTCTGAGCCACCCCCACGGGATTCCCCCCAAGGATCCAGAGATCGCCGTTGTCGAGGAGTTGCTGCCCCATGTCCGCACGCCGCAAGGCCGCTGTCGCCGTCGCCGGTCTCGCCCCGCTCGCCCTGACCGGGCTGTCCGCCGCGCCGGCGGCCGCGCACGGTTCGATGGGCGACCCGGTCAGCCGGGTCGCGCAGTGCTACGCCGAGGGTCCGGAGAGCCCCGGGTCGGCGGCGTGCGGGGCGGCGGTCTCGGCCAGCGGCACCCAGGCGCTCTACGACTGGAACGGCATCCGCATCGGTGACGCGGGCGGGCGCCACCAGGAGCTCATCCCCGACGGCAAGCTGTGCAGTGCGGGCAACGAGGCGTTCAAGGGACTCGACCTGGCCCGTACGGACTGGCCCACGACGAGCGTGAGCAGCGGTTCGTACACCTTCAAGTACCGCGTGACGGCCCCGCACAAGGGGACCTTCAAGGTGTACATCACCAAGCCCGGCTACGACCCGTCGCAGCCGCTGGCCTGGGGCGACCTGGATCTGGCGAACCCGGTGGCGTCGGCCACCGACCCGGCCGCGTCGGGCGGCTTCTACACCTTCACCGGCACCCTGCCCGAGCGCTCCGGCAAGCAGGTGCTGTACGCGGTGTGGCAGCGGTCGGACAGCCCGGAGGCGTTCTACTCCTGCTCGGACGTCACCTTCGGGGGCGGCTCGCAGGCGGGCGGGGGCGAGTCCGGCGGGGACGGGACAGGTGGTGGCGAGAAAGGCGGCGGCGAGTCCTCCGGCTCGGGTGGCTCGTCGGACGAGGCGGCGGATCCGGCGCCGACGGCCTCCGCTCCGTCCGACGAGCAGATCGAGGACGGTGCCGGCAAGTCGACCGTCGAGAACCACGGACACGGTGACGACGACCACCGCACCTCGGCGGAGCCGGTCGCGGCGGACGACGGCCCCGGCGCGGACGACAGGACGGGGAACCGGCCCAAGGCGGCCGGGGCCGGCGAGAACCTCGCGGAGACCGGTGGGGACGCCGGCACTCCGTATCTGATGATCGGCGGCGCCGCGGCGCTGGCGCTCGGCTCGGCGGCGCTGTTCGCCTCCGCGCGGCGGCGCACGGCGACCGGGCGGCACGGCCGCTGATCCACGGGCCCGGGGCCCTGTCCGGCGGCTCAGGCCGGACAGGGCCCCGGTACTCTTCGGCCGCGATCCACACGTGTCAGCCGAACACCGAGGCGCAGGTGGTCCGTTCGGCGTGGGCCGGGTCGAGGGCGCCTGCCACCTCATGGAAGGTGATCCGGTCGAACAGCCCGATCGCCAGGTGCTCGGACAGGTCGATCGGACAGAGGTCCTGGAGCAGCACGTTGCGCACGTTCGGCCCGGTCAGGTAGGCGCTTTGGTACGGGGTGACGACCTCGTCGTACCGGGTGGCGATGACGGTGTAGCGGACTCCGGGCACGGTGTCGCCGCCCGCGTTGAGCTTGGTGAGGAAGGCGGAGCCGGCGATCTGGTCGGCGAGGGCGGGGGTGGCCTCGCTCAGCAGGTCCTCGGCGCCGGGGAAGAACGGCAGCAGCTTGGTGAGGCCGCCGAGGGTGGTGCCGTGGTTGCTGGGCGCGATGCCGACGAGGGCGTTCACCTCGTCCGCTCCGCCGAGGAACTTGAGGTAGTAGCGCGGCATCATGCCGCCCTGGGAGTGGCCGACGATGTCGACCTCCGCGGCGCCGGTCGCGGCGAGCACGTCGTCGACGAAGGCGTCGAGCTGTTCGGCGGACTTCTCGACGGGGCCGAGACCGTGGAGGAAGGGGACGCCGGGGAGCTGCCCGTAGTCGAGGGAGAAGACGCAGTAGCCGCGGTGCTTCAGATAGGGCGCGAGGCCCAGCCAGTTGTCGACGGAGTTGCCGAAGGTGCCGTGCACCAGGACGACGGGGCGGGGGTGGGCGGCGGAGGGCTTGCACGCCCAGTCGTTCCAGCCCGAGCGGGGTGCGCCGGCGGCCTGGGCGCTCGCCGCGGCGGGGAGGGTGAGGGCGGCGGTCAGCAGGAGCGCGGCCAGGGGTCTGATCACTCGCTTCCAGGGCAGCATCGCGTGATCTCCTTGCGGTACGGGGGAAGGGTGGGGTCCTACGCCCTGTGATCCGGATCACGAGGATGCTGTTCACTCGTCAAGTTACGGGTGAGTAATAAAAAGGGGAAGTTACGGGTCGGTAAAAACTTCCAGCGTTAACCTGCGGTCGATCTTCGGCACCTGATAGTGCGTCACCAAGTGGGACGGATCGGCCCGTCGGGCGCGATGCGCAGCAACGTCTCCCGCAGGACGCGCAGCTCCTCCTCCGTCAGGGCCGCGTCCCAGCCCCGCACGGCCTCCGCCGCCGCCTCCTCGGCCGCCCGGGCGCAGCCCCATCCCGACTCGGTCAGGACGATCAGCCGGGCGCGCGCGTCCTCGGGATGCGGGCGCCGCGCGGCGTACCCCTTGCGCACCAGCTCGTCGACGAGCTGGCTCGCGGCCTGCTTGGTGACCCCGAGATGGACCGCCAGGTCAGTGACCGTCGCGCCGTCCGGGGCGAGCCGGGCGAAGGCGAAGCCGTGCGCGGGCCGCAGCCCTTCGAACCCCCGGGCGACCACGCCGTCGTGAATGCGCCGGGTGAGCTCCCCGGCGACGGCGAGCAGGGCGGCGGACAGGGCCATGGCCTCGGAGTTCTGCACGGAGGCATTGAAGCACCTTGACGAAATGGTCAGGCTGCTTGACCATATAGTCAAACAACTTGACTACCTACCCACCTCCGGAGGCCACCGTCATGCCCGTAGTCCGACCGTCCGAAGCCGTCGTCCACGAGATGCACGGCGCCCGCTTCGTCGCGTACGCCACCCCGTCGACCGGGAGCAGGGAACTGTGCGCCTGGCGGGGCGAGATCCCCGCGGGCACCCGGGCGCCCGCGCACATCGTCAGCCGGGAGGAGATCTTCCACCTGCTCGCCGGCGAGCTGCTGATCACCCTCGACGGCACCGAGCACCGGATCACCGCGGGCGACACGGTGATCGTCCACGCCGGCGCGACCCTCGCCGTCGAGAACCCGGCCGCCGAGGCGGCGGTCTCCTGGGTCACCACGTCCCACGGCCTGGAGGCGACCCTGGCCGACGGCACGCGCATCGCGCCGCCGTGGGCCAACTGAGCGCGCCGGGGCCTACGCGGCCAGCGTGCCCGGGATCACCGCGCGGGGGCCGAATTTCGCCCGCGCCCGGTCCGCGACCTCCTCGAGCCGGCGCACCTTCTCGTCCACCGGGTCGAAGGTGAGCTGGTGGGAGGCCCGCTCGGCGGGGCCGAGGCCCTCCGCGCGCAGCGCGATCGCGCGCACCCGGGCGCGTTGCAGACCGAGCGCCCCGTACAGGCCGTACGCCGCCTCGGTGAGCGCGGCCGAGTGG
>KL568571.1:63911-64814 GCA_000715605.1 Streptomyces speibonae
CGGCTCGGCGAGCGTGCGGGTGCGGGTGGTGGCGGACCGGTCGGCGTAGCGCACGGTGAGGGTGAGACCGCGGCAGACCTTGTCGAGGGCGCGCAGCCGGGCGCCCAGTTCCTCGGCGGCCGAGAGCAGGGCGCGGCGGTGCCGGGCGGGGTCCAGTTCGTCGCGGGTGAAGGGGCGTTCGGTGGCCAGGGACCGGGAGACCGCGTTCGGTACGACCCGGCCGCGGTCGACGCCGTTCGCCTTCTCGTGCAGTTCGCGCCCGGCCCTGGCGCCCACCAGCCGCTGAAGCGTGGACAGCGGCGCGGCGGCGACCCGGCCGAGGGTGTCGAGGCCGTACTCGCACAGGGTGCGGGCGGTCTTCGTGCCGACCCCGGGCAGCGCGACGACGGGCTGGTCGGCGAGGAACTCGCGCACCTCGTCCTCGGCCACCGCGCGGGTCAGCCCCGGCCGCGCCTCCCGCAGGGCCATGCGGGCCGTCATCGGGCCGGGCCCGGCGCCGATCGCGCAGTCGACGCCGTGCAGGGCGAGGGCGCGGACGCGGATCACCGAGGCCAGCTCCACGGCGGTGCGCCCGAAGTACCGTTCGGCGCCGCGCAGATCGGCCAGTGCCCCGTCGGGGGGCAGCGCCCGCACCACGGGGGTGAACTCCTCGAGCAGGCCGAGCAGCCCCGGCAGGGCCGCCTCGTCCGTCGAGGACAGCTGGAAACGTACGCAGAGAATGGTCATCCCGCACTCCCCGGACTCTGGTGCCACAACTTCCTTCCCACCGCGGGCCCTTCACCCGCGGGGCGCAGATCGGCCCAGGGGTGCATCTCGTACCCCGTGGGCATGCGGATCGTCCTGTCCTCCATCGGGTCCCGGGCCGCGGAGCCGGCCGGCGCGGGCCGCCCGTCGGAACCGGCG
>KL568571.1:65047-68297 GCA_000715605.1 Streptomyces speibonae
GGCCGTCCCCGGGATCGCCGCCCCCGCCGCCGTCCGCGGCGGCCAGCCGGGCCGCGACGCCCTCCAGCCCTTCGTCCCGGCGCACTTCCAGCAGCTCGGCGAGGTTCCAGGCGGCGGAGCCGACCACGCTGAGGCTGCGCGGGCCGCGGCGCTGCACCACCCCGCGCACCAGCAGCAGCCAGGAGTGGAAGACGGTGTGCGCGCAGGCGTCGTGGGAGTCGTCGAAGAAGGCGAGGTCGACCAGGCCCGTGCCGTCGTCCAGGGTGGAGAAGATGACCCGCTTGCCGGAGCGGATGGGCGGGGTCTGGGTGGCCGCCTTGGCCCCCGCGACCAGCACGGTGTCCCCGTGCCGGGCCTCGCGCAGCCGCCGCGCGGAGACCACGCCCAGCTCCTCGAGGAAGGCGCCGTGGTCGTCCATCAGATGGCGCGAGGCGTCCATGGACAGCACACCCAGCTCGGCGCTGAGCTTCTCCGACGGGGTGAGGTCGGGCAGCCCGGCCGGGGCGGTCCTGCGGCCGCCGGACAGGGGGAGCTGGTCGCCGCGGCCGCCCCGGGCGCCCCGGTGCAGTTCGGTCAGGTGCAGTTGCAGATCGCGCCGGTTGGCGCCGAACGCGTCCAGCGCGCCGACCTGCGCGAGGCGTCCGGCGAGCGGGCGGCTGGGGCGGGCCCGCTCCCAGAAGTCGAGCAGTGAGGCGTAGGGCTGCCCCTCGGCGATCCGGGCGGCCTCGGCCTCGCTGATGCCGTGCACGTCGGAGAGCGCCAGCCGGAGCCCCCACGTGGCCCCTTTGCCACCCGATGAATCAGACACCAGTTCGATCCTGTGTGCGACCCCCGACTTGTTCACGTCCAACGGCAGCACCGGTACCCCCCGCCGCCGCGCGTCCGCCAGCAGCAGCCGCTTCGGGTACATCCCGGGGTCATGGGTGAGCAGCCCCGCGTAGAAGGCCGCCGGGTGGTGCGCCTTCAGCCACGCCGACTGGTACGTCGGCACGGCGAAGGCGACCGCGTGCGCCTTGCAGAAGCCGTAGGACCCGAAGGCCTCGACGATCTCCCAGGTGCGATGAATCGTTTCCGCGTCATAGCCGCGGGCCGCCGCGTGCTGCGCGAACCAGACCTTGATCCGCCCCTGCGACTCCGGGTCGGACAGCCCGCGCCGCACCCGGTCCGCCTCGCCGCGCCCGCAGCCGGTCATGATCGAGACGATGTCGATGACCTGTTCGTGGAAGACGACGACCCCGTACGTCCCCTTCAGCGGCTCCTCCAGGTCCGGGTGCGGATAGCGCACCGGCGCCCGTCCGTGCCGGGCCTCGATGAACGGCCGCACCATGTCGGCGGCGACCGGCCCGGGGCGGAAGAGGGAGATGTCGACGACCAGGTCGTGGAAGGTGGCCGGCTGGAGCCGCCCCACCAGGTCCCGCTGGCCCGGCGACTCGATCTGGAAGCAGCCGAGCGTCTCGGTGGACCGGATGAGCCCGTACGTCTCCGGGTCGCCCTCTGGCACCGCGTCCAGGTCGATCCGCTCCCCCGTGGCCCGCTCCACCTCGGTGACGGCGTGTGCCATCGCCGACTGCATCCGCACGCCCAGCACATCGAGCTTGAGCAGCCCGAGGTCCTCCACGTCGTCCTTGTCGAACTGCGCCATGGGGAAGCCCTCGCCGCTGGTCGGCATGACCGGCGTACGGGTCAGCAGGGAGGCGTCGGACAGCAGCACTCCGCAGGGGTGCATGGCGATGCCGCGCGGGAGCGCGTCCAGGGCCTCGACCAGCTCCCACAGCCTGCCGTACTTCTCCTTCTCCCCCGCCAGTTCCCGCAGCTCGGGCAGCTCTTCGAGCGCCGCGCGGGCGTCGCGGGCGCGGATGTGCGGGAAGGACTTGGCGACGCGGTCGATCTCGGCCGGGTCCATGGACAGCGCGGCGCCGACGTCGCGGACGGCGTGGCGCACGCGGTAGGTCTCCGGCATGGCGACCGTGGCGACCCGCTCGGTGCCGAACCGGTCGATGATCGCGCGGTAGACCTCCAGGCGCCGCGCGGACTCCACGTCGATGTCGATGTCGGGCAGCACCACCCGCTCCCTGGACAGGAAGCGCTCCATCAGCAGCCCGTGCTCGACCGGGTCGGCGTGCGCGATGCCGAGGAGGTGGTTGACCAGGGAGCCGGCGCCGGAGCCGCGCGCGGCCACCCGGATGCCCATGTCCCGGACGTCGTCGACGACCTGGGAGACGGTCAGGAAGTAGGAGGCGAAGCCGTGGTGGGCGATGATGTCCAGCTCGTGGTGCATCCGCTCCCAGTACTCCCGGCGCCCGGCATAGCCGCGCAGCACCATGCCCGCCGCCGCCCGGGAGGCCAGGGCCCGCTGGGCGGTGCGGCGGCCGGCGCCGACGAGGTGCGGCTCGGGGAAGTGGACGCCGCCCATGCCGAGGTCGTCCTCGGGGTCGACCAGGCACTCGGCGGCCGTGGCCTGCGTCTGCTCCAGCAGCCGCGGGGCGGCCTCGCGCCGGAAGCCCGCGGCCTCCACGATCCGCTCGGCCGCCTTCAGCATGGCGCCCTGGTCCTTGAGCCAGGCCTCACCGGAGTCCAGCCCTTTGGCCGGGTCGACGGGGACCAGCCGGCGGGCGGCGTCCAGCACGTCGGCGACCGGGCCGAGACCGGGGTCGGCGTAGCGGACGGCGTTGCTGAGGACGGGCCGGACGCGGTGTTCGGCGGCGAAGCCGAGGGTGCGGGCGGCCAGCCGCAGGGAGCCGGGCCCGGTGCCCTTGCGTCCGTGCCAGACGGCCTCCAGGCGCAGGGCGTCGCCGTAGACCTCCCGCCAGGGGGCGAGCAGCCGGGCGGCGCGGTCGGGGCGGCCCGCGGCGAGGGCGCGGCCGACGTCGGAGTCGGGGCCGAGCAGCACGGTCAGGCCGTCGGCGTGGTTGGCGTCCCAGGACAGCAGCGGGAGCCCCTCCTGGGTGTGGGCGGCGGAGACCAGGCGGCACAGGTCGGCCCAGCCGCGGGCGCCGTCCCGGGCGAGGAAGGTGACACGCGGTGTCGACTCGTCGATGAAGGCACCGCCGCGCACCGGGGTGCGGCGCCGCTCCCTCCGTACGGACGCGTCACCCCCCGGCGTCACGGGTGCCGCCACCGCCAGTTCCGCGCCGAACAGCGGGCGGACGCCCGCCTGCGCGCAGGCCTTGGCGAAGCGGACGGACCCGGCGAGGCTGTCGCGGTCGGTGAGGGCGAGGGCGTCCATGCCCCGCTCGGAGGCGCGCTCGGC
>KL568571.1:68506-69000 GCA_000715605.1 Streptomyces speibonae
CGCTCCGGGTGGGAGGCGCCGTAGCGCAGGGAGAACCCGGAGACGGTGTGCAGATGCGTGAAACCCGGCACACGCACCTCCCGCACTCGTGAGCTCCGACCGACTCTCGAACAATTGTTCCCAGCTACCTCACCCCCACCATAGACCAATTTTCGAATGCATGTGCGACAACCGTTCGGCCCCGTCCCACCTGCGCAAACACCCGTTCCCCTGGACCGTGGGGACATGACACAGAGCGCCGGCCCCCGCCCTCGCCCCGGCTCGTTCCTGCACGAGGTCCGGGACGCCGTCACCCCCCGGGCCACCCTGCTCGTCCTCGGCGTGATCGCGCTCCAGCTGCTCTTCATCGCCTCCTACGTGGGAGCCCTGCACCACCCGAAGCTGCGGGACGCGCCCTTCGGCGTCGTCGCGCCCCCGGCCGCGGCCGAGCAGACGGTGACCCGGCTGGAGCGGCTGCCCGGCTCGCCCCTGGACCCGCGGGCGGTGTCCGGCCA
>KL568571.1:69194-71796 GCA_000715605.1 Streptomyces speibonae
GGTGTCCGGCCAAGCCGCCGCCCGCGAGCAGCTCAGGAACCGGGACCTCGACGGCGCCCTGGTCGTCGACCCCGGCGGGACCACCGACACCCTGCTGGTCGCCACCGGCGGCGGCACCGCCCTGGCCACCGCCCTGGAACGGCTCGCCACCGATCTGGAGAAGTCCGAGGGGCGCACCCTGCGGACCGTCGACGTCGTCCCGGCCTCCGCCCAGGACGCCAACGGGCTCTCGTCCTTCTACGTCGTGGTGGGGTGGTGCGTGGGCGGCTATCTGTGCGCGTCGATCCTGGCGATCAGCGCGGGCGCGCGGGCCTCCACCCCGCGCCGCGCGGTGATCCGGCTCGGCACCATGGCCCTGGTCGCGGTCGTCGGCGGACTCGGCGGCGCCCTCATCGCCGGACCGGCGCTGGACGCGCTGCCGGGCGGAACCGCGGCTCTGTGGGGACTGGGCGCGCTGATCACCTTCGCCGTGGGCGCCGCCACGCTCGCCCTGCAGGCCATCCTCGGAGTCGTCGGCATCGGGGTGGCGATCCTGCTCGTGGTGATCCTGGGCAACCCGAGCGCGGGCGGCGCGCTGCCGCCTCCCCTGCTCCCGCCGTTCTGGGCGGCCGTCGGGCCGGCGCTGCCACCGGGCGCGGGCACCTGGGCGGCCCGCTCGATCGTGTACTTCGGGGGCAGCGGCATGACCGGTGCGCTGCTGGTCCTGTCGGCGTGGGCCCTGGCGGGGACCGCGCTCACCCTGCTGATGGCGGCACTGCGCCGGAAACGTGCGGGCACGGTCACGCCGGCCGCGGCCTAGCCGGGTCCTGTCGCCGCATTCCCGTCGTCCGCCCGAAGGGCGGGCCGTGCGGCGTCAGGTGCGTGCCCCGGGGGCCCCGGCCGAAGGCCGGCGGAGTGCCGGGCCCTGACACTCGTACCGGATGTACTCGGGCCAGGGGCCCGGTGCGGCGAGTGGGGGCGCCTCCCGTGCCCTTCGGGCAGCCGGGGGGCGTACATGGGGTCGCACGGCAGGCGGGATGTGACGACAGGGCCCGGCACGCAGACGCGGAACGTCCCGCCCCTCCGCGGTGGAGGGACGGGACGTGGGAGCGGGGCGGGTCAGCCGATCTGCGTGCCCGTGGCCGACAGGGCCTCGGTCACCGGCTGGAAGAAGGTCGTGCCGCCCACGGAGCAGTTGCCACTGCCACCGGAGGTGAGGCCGACCGCGCTGCTGCCCGAGAAGAGCGAGCCGCCGCTGTCGCCGGGCTCGGCGCACACGTCGGTCTGGATCAGGCCGTTGACGATGTCGCCGTTGCCGTAGTTCACGGTGGCGTCCAGACCCGTGACCGTGCCGGAGTGCACCTGGGTCGTGGAGCCGCTGCGGGTGACCTGCATGCCGACGGTGGCCTCGGCGGCGCCGGAGATCGCCTGCGCGGAGCCGTCGTAGAGGTTCACCTCGCTCGGGTGGGCCACGTCGGCGGTGTACTTGACCAGGCCGTAGTCGTCGCCCGGGAAGCTGGAGTCGGCGTTCTCGCCGATCACGTTGCCCGAGGAGTCCGACCAGGTGGAGATGCCCTCGGTGCAGTGCCCGGCGGTGAGGAAGTGCGGCTCGCCGCCCTTGGTCACGTTGAAGCCGAGCGAGCAGCGCCCGCCGTTGCCGGTGATGGCGTCGCCGCCGGCGATGAAGGGCTTGTACTCCCCCTTGGTGCGCTTCAGTTCGGCCTTGGTGCCGAGGGAGTCGACGACCTTCGTCAGCTCGGCCCACTGGGCCTCGGAGACGGTGCGGTCCGCGGTGACGACGACCTTGTTGGTGGTCGGGTCGGTCACCCAGGAGGTCCCCGGGATGGTGGCGTCCTGGGCGAGGGTGGCGCGCGCGCTCTTCAGCTCGGCCAGGGAGTGCGCCACGACTCTCGCCTCGGCGCCGGCCGACTCGACGGTCTCGGCGGCGGCCTCGTCGAGCACGTTCACCACGAGGGACTTGCTCTTCGCGTCGTAGTACGTTCCCGCCGCGTCCGCGCCCAGGTCCTGGGCGAGGGTCGAGGCGAGCTTTCCGGCCGCCGCGACCGAGAGGGTCCGGGGTGTGGGGTCCGCCGGGACCTCGCTGGCGTTCGCAGTCTGGAAGGTGACCGCGCCGGCGGCCAGTGCGGCGATGCCCGCACCCGCCATGACCGCACGTCGCCTGGGTATGCGTCGGTGCTTCAACTCACGTCCTCCTGTGGGGGGACGGCCCGGGAGGTTGTGGGGACCCCGTCGGACCGGAAGGCGTACGGCTACGAGGTCGGCGCACAGCAAAAGCCACACCCGTGCCGGTCGAACGGCGCCTACTCTTCCGAACCCCCCAGGGAGCACACAAGGTCGACTTCAGGACGCGCGTGCGACAACGGCCGTGCGCCCCCTATGTCCTGACAGGTCATGGACACGCAGCGCGATTCGCACTGCAAACGCTACGAGGGAGTAACCGGCGGTACGGACCCCGGCATCGACGCTTGGCCGAAAATCGACCCCTCATGGTCCGGTTCCAGGCGGGGGGCGCCGGAGGGACGTTGCTCCTGCACCGGTTCCCGTACCGCTTCCCGCACCGGCCCGGAGGACGGCTGCGCGGCCGTGGGCAGCGGCTGCGAGG
>KL568572.1:0-2054 GCA_000715605.1 Streptomyces speibonae
GTTGGGGGCGTTGGGGGCGGCGGGTGCGGAGTGGGCATCTGTGGGTGGTGTGTCTCGTCGCGTGCCTGTGGGCCGTCGGTCTCGCGGCGACGAATCTGCCCAAGCTGGGGCTCGCCGGCGACGAAGGCCACGCACGGATCCACTCCTGCCGTGTGCAGCGGGGCGGGCCCGGAGTCGCCGACCACATCTGCGTCGCCCAGTGGCTGCCCGGCCGTGCGCCCGGCGAGGAGGAGGGCGGCTGGGTGAAGGTGTGGCTCAGTGAGGAGGCCGGCCCCGGTGACGAGATCGAGGTCCGGCGCGGCATGTGGGGCACCCTCTACTCCGTGGCGACCGGCACCCGCGTGACCACGCTGCTCGCCGCGACCATCGTGTTCCCGGCGGTGGTCGCGCTCGTGAGCGCCGTAGGGGCGCTGGCGCTGCGCTCGCGCAGACCGGCCCGCTAGGGTCCGACTGGCCCCAGCGCCGTCGAGGTACGGCTCGGCGAACCGCGTTGGCGCAAACCCGCGGCACGGCGCTTGACGGCGGAGGTGTTCCTCGCCGCGATCGACTCCGCGGACTCCCACCGCCCGGGCCGGGGCACCGAGAGGGCCTGACTGTACGGCACAGCTCGCAACCTGGTCGTCGCCCAGGGCCGCCGCACCGCCCGCCAGGCGGCCCTGGGCGCCCCGATCGCGGGCCGCAGGCTGCTGGAGGCGGACGACATGGCGCGCCTGGAGGAGCAGCTGGACGCCGAGACCGCGGGCCGTCGGGCGATGGCCGCGCTCGCCGTCCTCCCGGCCACGGGACCGGGCCGGTGCGCTCACGCGGTCGCAGCCTGCCGGGCCGGCTCCTCGGAAACGCCGTGCCCCGGCCGTCCTTGACGGCTCCTCCACCACCGCGACGTGAGCTCGGTCAACGGGCGTCGGTCACCGGCTCGAGGACCGGCTCACCGCCGACCGGGCCGCGGGGAAGCATCCGGTCCAGCCACTTCGGCAGCCACCAGTTGGTCCCGCCGAGAAGTGTCATGGTCGCGGGTACCAGCACCATGCGTACGACCGTGGCGTCGATGAAGATCGCGGTGGCCAGGCCGAGCCCGAACATCTTGGCGGAGGGGTCCTCGGCGACGGCGAAGGACAGGAAGACCGCCACCATGATGAGGGCCGCCGAGGTGATGATCCGGGCGGTGCCCGAGACGCCCTCGACGATCGCCGTGCCGTTGTCGCCGGTGCGCAGGTACTCCTCGCGTACGCGGGACAGGAGGAACACCTCGTAGTCCATCGACAGGCCGAACAGGATGGCGAAGAGGAACATCGGGAGGAACGACACGATCGGAACCGTCGCTTCCAGCCCGATGAGCGCGCCTCCCCATCCCCACTGGAAGACCGCGACCATGATGCCGTAGGCCGCGCCGATGCTCAGCAGATTCAGCAGTACCGCCTTGAGCGGTACGAGTACCGAGCGGAAGACCAGCATCAGCAGCAGGAACGACATCGCCAGCACGGCGGCGACGAACACCGGCAGGCGCTGGCTGGTGCGTCGGCCCACATCGGACAGGCTCGCGACGGCGCCGCCGACGTGGGCCCTGGCCGGGCCGTGCCCGATCGCCGTGGGCAGCACGTCGGTGCGCAGCCGGGCGATGGTGTCGGCCGTGGCCTCGTCCTGGGGGCTGGTGGTCGGGAACACCACGAGGGTCGCGATGCCGGTGGCCCGGTCGATGTGCGTCGGCGCGACGGACGCGATGCCCGGATCCGCCGCGACCGCCCCGACGATCCGGTCCGGCACTCCCGGATCACCGGCGGGGTCCGCGGCGATGACGAGGGGACCGTTGGTGCCCGGGCCGAATCCCTCGGCGACGAGGTCGTAGGCCCGGCGCTCGGTCCGGCTGCGGGGCTGTGAGCCGTCGTCCGGCAGGCCGACGCGCAGGCCGAGCACGGGCAGCGTCGCGGTCAGCAGCAGCCCCGCCGCGCCGACCGCGTACGGCACCGGGTGCCGGTTGACGTGCCCGGTCCAGCGACGCCACCCGGCGGCGGGAGCGGCGCCCGCCGCCACGTCCCGCCGCCGCCCGGCCCGAAGCG
>KL568572.1:2221-3226 GCA_000715605.1 Streptomyces speibonae
CCCGAAGCGCCCGGCCGACCCGGCCGGCTCGGGCCAGGCGCGGGCCGGCGGCGCCGAGGAAGGCCGGCAGCAGTGTCACCGACGCGAGCACCATGATCAGGACGACGATCGAGACGGCGAGTCCGCCGACCGTCATGAACGGCACGTTCGCGACCGCGATGCCGAGGATCGATACGACGACGGTTCCGCCGGCGAAGACCACCGGCCGCCCCGCCGTGGCCACCGCTCGCCCGGCCGCCTCCCGCGGAGCGAGCCCGCGCGTGAGGTACTCCCGGTGCCTGGCGAGCACGAACAGCGCGTAGTCGATGCCCACTCCGAGCCCGAGCATGCTGCCCAGGACCGGTGCGAAGGCGGGGACGTCCGTGACCCCCGCCAGTACCGTCATCGTGGCGACCCCGACGGTCAGTCCGAAGAGTGCCATGCCGATCGGCAGCGCGGCCGCGACGAGCGAACCGAACGCCAGGAACAGAATCGCGGCCGCGGCGAGGAGGCCGGTCAGCTCGCTCACGCCGCCGTCGGGGTCGGAGAAGGCGTAGAAGAGGTCCCCGCCCATCTCGATGCGCAGGGGCAGTTCGGCGCGCAGCCGGTCGCCGAGATCGACGAGGGCGTCGAGGTCCTCGGCCGACAGCCGGCTCTGGTCGGGGTACTGCACCCGGACGACCGCGATCCGCCCGTCGGCCGAGACGAGGCCGCCGCGCACGGCGCTGTCCCCGCCCGCGTCGAGTGCCCCCGCCGGGTCGCTCGTGCCGAGCACGTGCGGCAGCCGTTCCACCTCGGTCCGCAGCCGCGTCAGAGCGGTGCGCGCGCCGTCGTGGTCGAAGAACGTCGCGGCGCCGTCGAGGGGAGTGACGACCACTTGGGCGGTCATCCCCGCCTGGCCGGTGCCGGCCCGCTCGATCAGCTCCGCGGCCCGCTGGGAGTCCAGTCCGGGAGCGGTCATCGCATCCGCGGTCCGCCCTCCGAAGGCGACGGCGGCGAGGACGGCGAGCGTGGCGGCGACCAGCC